>JBJEWF010000070.1:13765-52694 GCA_051884915.1 Kiritimatiellia bacterium | reverse complement strand
CCGCGCAGGCCTCCGCAACCCTTCGCCAGCCGAGAAAAAATTGGGGAACCTCCAAAAACGCCCTCAAGCGGTTGCTTTGTCCTATCGCTCGTGGTATACTGTCCCCATTCGTCAGGCAGCGGGAGGTGGCTTGGTGCGGCGCGCCTCCTTTATGTCCTGATGTTGTTTGGCGTATTAGAACGGACGGGAATGGCATAAAGCTATGGATCGGGTAATCAAAGCTGTGGTTCTTCGCGCGACCGGTTGGCTGGAGGCGGCGCCGCGGTGGGTGTGGACGTTGGCGTTCGCCGGATTGTGGATGGGCTTGCGCGTATTCTGGCTCGACTGCGATCCCGGCGTGCCGTCGTGCTGGGAATATGGGTATAACGCCACCGACGAGGGCTACTATCTGTGCGGCGGGAAGGAAAAATTGTTGTGGGGGACGTTTGTCGATTTGTCCCGCATGGAGGCGTTCACCTACGGTTTTTCCCCGCTCACGCATTACCTTTGCTACCTTGCCTGCCGAATCGGAGGGCTTTCCTGCTGGACGTGGCGGATTCCGTTCTGCTGCATCAACTTCCTTGCGTGGATGTGTATGTTCGGACACGTCCAAAAACGGCGCAATTCGCTGGAGGCGTTTCTTCTTTGCGCGGCGATTTCCTCGCTGCCGCTGATGGTTGCGTATGAACGGACGGCATCCAACGATGTGCTGATTGGTTCGCTGCTTGCCATTTCGTTCGTGCTCGGCTGCGGAAGGGGCGCGATTCGCTTGTGCGCATCCGCCGCCGTTCTGGGGCTGATCGTGCTGGTCAAGCCGTCCGTATTCGCGCTTTTGCCGTGTGCAGTGTCGGCCGTGCTGCTGGGTGGCGCGGCGTCGAACCGCCGGATCGACTGGCGAGGACTGTCGGTTTTCGCGGGAGTGTTCGCAATCTCCGTCTTGCTGTACAAGCTTGTTGCCGCGTTGATGGTGCTGCCCGACGCCGCCAACGAAGGCGTGTCGATTTTCGAGGTCGTCAAACGCACAACCACCCATTATCCGCTGCCGTCCATCACGGCGTTCCACGACCATTTCCGGGGTCTTTCCTCCTTCCCGAGAGTGCCTTCCGCGCAGATGCTGGGCTTCGTCGGCGGCTTGCTCGTACCGGTTCCGCTGGCTTTTCTCGCCCGGGAGGCGTGCGGTTCGCGCAATTGGGGGAAAATGCTGCTTTATCTCGGCATTCCGGCGTACGTCGGCGCGGTTTCGGTCATGAACACCTTGTACACGCACTACTTTATTCCGGTTATCATGCTGCTGCCGGCGCTTTTTGCAGAAGCGGCGGACGCCGCGGATGGAGAAGTGGCGCAGGAAGGAAGCTCGTTTGTGCGCAGGACGATTGTTATTCTCGTTGCCGCGTTCGCCATTGCGCAGACCCTGTTGCATTACAGCGTGTTCAAACTCGATCCGCGTGTCGCGCAGACGGTGTTTTCGCAGGTGTATAACTTCCCCCGGCAAATCGTGTGGTCGCAATTTGTTCCTTTTGCGTCCGCCTTCGTCTTGGTCGGCACGGCGCTTGTCGCCGTCGGGTCGGCGCATCGCCGGTGGTTGCATTGCCTGGCCTATTCCGTGCCGATCGCCGCTTTGGCGAGCGTGGTGATCGCGTATCTGCCGTCCGTGGCAATGGCGCCATATCTGAAAGCGTCTCCCAGGGGGGGGGGGGGAGTTCTTCGCGCCGATGGCTTTTACGCTGATCGTCTGCGCGGCGATCATGCTTGCGACGGTGTCGTTCCGGGAGTGGTTGCGCAAGCGCGGCGTTCTCGCGGCGTTCATTGCTGCGGCGGTGGTTTCGGGATACGCAATGATGCCGAACTGGAGCCGCGCAGCGATCGAATTGACGCGACGCGGAACGAAGCTCCACGCTGAGACTGCGGCGAAATTGGCAGAGATCCTACCGCCGGACGCCATCGTCATCGGCGAGCGCTCGAACCAGATGTTGATGAGCCTGCCAATCCGAACTGCGACTACGTTTGCCGACAACAGTAATCCCGTCCCGGTCGTGTCCCGCATCCGCAAGCGGTATCCGGATGCGCCGTTGTATGCGTTGCTCGACACGCAGCACAGCTACATTCTCCAGCACTTCCGCGAACATGCCAAGGAGTACAGACTGGGTGTCGTCGGGAAATTCGCCATGCCGTCGTTTGCCGCCGGCACGCCAAGCGACGTGTATCTGTGCAAGATCGATTTTCTCCCGGCAAATGGCAAGGCGGCGCATTGAGGCGATGTGTTCCAGGAGCGCTTCCCCGGACTTTCCGCGGCGGTGAATTGCAAGCCAGAGGGGTCAATTTCCTGAAGTTGTTTCCGAATGGTCTGGGCAGTAGTTGGGGCGCATCACCCACCCCGGCTTAATGTCGCGGGGATCCTTTGAAATCCTCTCGGCCAGTCGTAATGCCCAGGGGACTGCCCCTTTTTCTAGTGTCATCGCATAATATGTTGGTATCTTGGCGCCAAGGGACAAATGGGTGTGAAGATGTCGTATTGCAATACAATGACAACGAATCGTTCAGGGACAAGAAGGGGGATAAAGAAGTGACGAGGGGCAGGAACGATCCCAGGTTGTTCTGGGCCGATTGCGCAAGAAAATGAGCCTCCGTCGATTTCTTTGGCTATCGTTCGCAATTGGAATTGTCGCGGTTGTCGTCGCGGCAGTTCCCCTTGTGGACAGGAACGGCAGCGGGTCGGAGGACCGAAGGGCATCCAAGAGGTTGATTCCCCTGGCTCGTTTTGCTATCATGCCGCCATGGAAAAAGCGGTTTTGATTGCCGGGATGTGCGCCATGGCGAGTTGCCTGGCGGGCGCTTCGCCGTCCCGTGTCCATTTGACGGAGAAGCGGCCGGTTGCCGTCGAGGCGGACGATCCGCGGGACGACCTGCGGCCGGGGCTGAAACTTTCCTGCCGCGTCCAGTTCGACGCGTCGCCGGAGGCGAAGGGGCAGATGACGCTCGTCAGTCGGGGCGGGGCGGACGAGCCGGGCGCGTATATTCTGCGCGTGGACGGTCCGAAGGAGGGCGTGAAGTTCAGTTTCTTCGCGAACGTCGACGGATCGCCCGAACCGCGCGTGTCCGTGCCCGTCCGGCCGGAAGTCGGCGCGTGGTACGACGTTGCCGCCGGGTGGGACGGCACGAATGTCTGGCTGGCCGTCAACGGGCAGCGCGCGCGCCGGCCGCGCGCGGCGGCGCACAAGGTCTATCCGCGGCTGGCCGCCCGCACGTACGGTCCCCTGCAGGGGACGATCTGCGACCTGAAGGTGGAGGGACCCGAGGTTTCCGCCGGCGGCGATTGGTCGATCCGTCCCGGTTTCCGGATCGCCTGCGACGCGGTTTTCCGCCGGCCGCCGCAGGGCGAAACGACGATTCTCCACAAGGACCGCGAGTACTGGCTGCGCTATGACCGGCAGGCGGAGGGGCCGGGGGCCTTCAATCTGTTCCTCTTCCTGGACGGCCAGTGGGAGCCGCGCACGTCGTTCGTCCTGCCGGTGGAGACGAATCGCGTCTACCGTCTGGCGGGCGGCTGGACGGGGCGCGAAAGCCGGCTGGCCGTCGATGGCGAGCCGGTCGAGCCGAGGCGGCGCAGGGGACGGTGCCAGGCGACGGATTCGGTCCTCAGGCTGGGGACGAAGGGCGTGGTCGACGTTTCGGACGTCTGCATCCGCAACGAGAAGACGGCCGTCGCCTTCTTCGGCCCGTTCCGCACGCGCGAGCTGATGCCGACCGTCGGGACGCCCGCGCGGCTCGTGGGTTCGCTGCGCAACATCGGAGCGGGCGCGGGGGCCTGCACGGTGAGGGCGCGTGCGCGCGGGGACGTGAGCGTGGTGCCGCAGACGCTGGACATCCCCGATCTGGCCGAGGGGCGGGACGTGCCGCTGGAATGGACGGTCGATGCCGGGACGAACGGTTTCGCGTTTCTGGAGTTCGAGGTCTGCCAGGCGCCGCCGGCCGGCGGCCGGCAAGGGGACGCGCGCGCGCCGGCGCCTTTCTGCCGGGCCGACAAGCGCATCGTCTTCATGCCGGCGAAGATCCCGGACTACTCGGCCGGGGCCTGGCGTCCGCCGCTTCGTCCCGCAAGGACCTTTCACGTCGATGCGGACGCGGGCCATGACGGCCATGACGGCCTGACGCCGCAAACGGCGTGGAAGACGTTTCGCAATGCGGCCGGCCTGACGCTGGGGCCGGGCGAGCGCCTGCTGCTGAAGCGCGGCTGCGCGTTCAACGAGGAACTGTCCGTGAAGGCGGCGGGAGCGGCGGACAACTGGGCCGAAATCGGCGCCTACGGGGAGGGCATGCGCCCGCAGATCCGGCGCAACCGCCAGCTCAACGAGCGGTGCGCGTACATCGCGGACGCGGCGTATCTGGCCATCCGCGATCTGATCTTCTGCAACGCCGGCTCCGGCCTGACGGTGGGGTGCGTCTCGCCCGCGAGCGGACACGTGCTCGTCGAGCGCTGCCTGGCCCACCACATCGAGGGCATGTACCGGTTCAATTCGCACGGCATTCCCGAATGGTGGGACGAACCGGGCCCGGCGGGCGGCGCGCGTTCGTACGGCATCGCCGTGACGCTCGGGCACCCCCGGCATGTCGTCATGCGCGACTGCGAGACGTACCAGTGTTCGAGCGGATTCGGCATCAACGGGACGGACACGTTCGTGACCCGCATGTTCTGCCACGACAACTACGCCCACAACACCTCGCCGCACCCCTACAACTGCGCCAGTCGGTCGTGGATGACGGACTGCGTCTTCGACGCCTCCGGCTGGCATGCGGCGGCCGGCACGATGGGCGTCATGCTGGCGGGGAACGACGGCTGGATCGTCCGCGGCTGCCATTTCCTCAACCAGCCGGATTCCGGCTCGCCCGACCAGGGCGGCATCGACTTCGAAGCGCAGGGGGAGAACTGCCTGGTCGAGGCCTGCACGTTCCGCAACAACGCGGGCGCGGCGATCGAGGTGCTGGGGCTGCGGTGCCCGCAGACGCGGAACGTGCAGATCCGGGGCTGCAAGTTCGACCGCAACAACTGGGCGTTCAAGAACGGTCCGGCGGAAATCCAGGTGTGGGGCTCTCCGGGCACGTCCCGCGAGGTCTGCTGCTCGAACGGCCGCATCGAGGGGAACGGCTACGTGCTGGTGCCGGGCGTGCCGTTCTACGTGAACGAGTCGCCGTCCTCCAACGACTGGACGCTCGCGGCGAACCGGGCCTTCGATTTCAGCGAGGATCTGGACGCGGCCTTCCCGTATGCCGACCCGCCGGCCGTCGCGGTCTGCGGGGAAGTGTGGACGGACCGTCCGCAGGCGGCGCTTTCGGCCCGGATCGGCGACGCGGCGGCGCGGGTCTCCTGGGAGCAGATCGAAGGGCCGCCGGGGGTGACGTTCGCCGCCGCCGGCTCGGCCCGCACGCAGGCGTTCTTCCCGGGCGTGGGCGACTACCGCGTCAACGTCGTGGCCGACAACGGAACGCTGTGGCGCGCGGCGCACACGGCCGTGCACGTCCTGCCCGCGGGCGCGCGCACGTTCAAGGCCTGGGACTTCGCCCGGAATCTGGATGCGCAGGGCTGGGAGGTGGCGGACCCGGGCACGGAGTACCGGCTGATCCGCAACCGGGACGCGTTCTGGGATACGGAGTCCTTCCCCGTGCGGCTCGTGTGCGGCGACTACTTCGTCATTGCCGTGAAGGACAGCGCCACGGCGGCGCTGGTTTCGCCGTGCGACCGCGACGTGGGCGTGGAGTTCAGCGCCGCGCGCGCGAATGCGGTGCGGATCCGGATGCAGAACCACACGAACGCGGCGCGGATGCGCCTGTGGTGGCAGACGGACGCCGCCCCCGAATGGTCGGCGCGCAACAGCGTCGTCTTCGCGGTCACGGCCTGGGACGGGGACGATTCGCTCTACACGGTCCCCATGCCGGCGCTGGGCGGCGCCAAGCGGCTGAAGCTGTCCTTCTCGGCGGACGGCAGGCCGGTCACGGGGACCGTCCGCATCGACTACATCTGGCTGGGCCGTCTGCCGTGAGGGGCGCGGATTTCCGGCGTTCGGGCGGTTGCGCGGCTTGCCCTCTTCCGGCGAAAAGGGTATAATCCCCGCACGCAAGGAGAAGTATGGCGACACTCAAATTGGGCGTTTTGGGTTCGGGTTCCGGCTCGAACATGCAGGCGATCGTGGACGCGATCGAGACGGGCGGGCTTGATGCGGAGATCCGGCTCGTGCTGGCGGACGTGCCGGACGCGAAGATCCTCGAACGCGCCAAGCGGCACGGGATCCCCGCGCAGCATCTGGATTGCGCGCCCTGGAAGACCAAGCTGGAGGGGCCGGCCGAGGAGCGCTGCATCCGGCTGCTGACGGACGCCGGCTGCGACACGGTCGTGCTCGCGGGCTTCATGCGCATCGTCAAGGCCAAGTTGCTGGCGGCGTTCCCCCAGCGCGTGCTGAACGTCCATCCGGCGCTGCTGCCGGCGTTCCCGGGCGTCCATTCCTGGACGCAGGCGCTCGACTACGGCTGCAAGGTCGCGGGCGTGACGGTCCACTTCGTCGACGCGGGCACGGATTCCGGGCCGATCATCGTGCAGCGGTGCGTGCCCGTGCTGGAGGACGACACGCCGGAGACGCTCCATGCCCGGATTCAGGAGCAGGAGCACCTCGCGTTTCCGGAGGCGCTCCGCCTTCTGGCCGCCGGGCGCCTGACGGTCGAGGGTCGCAGGGTTCGCGTCAAATGACGGGGGAATGGACATGAACGGCATTGTTCTGCTGCTGGGCGGCGGCGCGTTTCTGCTGCTGGGGTATCTGTTCTACTCGAAGTTCCTGGCCCGCGTGCTGGGCGTCGACCCGAAGGTGCCGACGCCGGCCCATACGATGGGCGACGGCGTCGACTACGTGCCGGCCCATCCGACGGTTCTGTTCGGCCACCATTTCGCCGCGATCGCCGGCGCCGGTCCGATCGTCGGTCCCGTGCTCGCCTCCCAGTTCGGCTGGGCGGCCGTGATGGCGTGGATCCTCCTGGGGTGCGTGTTCGTGGGCGCCATGCACGACATGGTCGCGCTCTTCCTGTCGGCCCGCCACCAGGGCAAGTCGATCGGCACGATCATCGAGTCGGTGCTGGGCCGCTCCGGCAAGATGATCTTCCTGCTCTTCTGCTTCGCCACGCTGATTCTCGTGATGGCGGAATTCACGCGCCTCGTGGCCGAGTCGTTCGTGGCCCATCCCGAAGTCGCCACCTCGTCCCTGCTCGGCATCTTCGAGGCGGCGTTCTTCGGGCTGTGCGTGTACCGCCTGAAGTGGAAGGTTTCCGTCGCGAGTCTCGTCTTCGTGCCGCTGCTCTTCGCCATCGTCTGGGCGGGGTGCCTGATTCCGTGCGACCTGACGCGGCTCTTCGGCCTGACGGCGCTGGCGGCGCGCAACGTCTGGATCGTCGTGCTGCTGGTCTACTGCTTCGTCGCGTCGACGCTGCCCGTGTGGCTGCTCCTCCAGCCGCGCGACTACCTGAACGCCTATCTCCTCTACGCCATGCTGGCCCTTGGCCTGGCGGGCATCGTCTTCGCGATGCCGGCGGTGAACATCAACGCCTTCTCCGGCTTCGTGGTGGCGAATGCCGCCAAGGGGCCGCAGACGCTCTTCCCGCTGCTCTTCGTGACGGTCGCCTGCGGCGCCTGCTCCGGGTTCCACGCGCTGGTGGCGAGCGGCACGACGTCCAAGCAGCTGGACAGCGAAGCGCACATCCGTCCGGTCGGCTACGGCTGCATGCTCCTGGAGGGCGTCGTGGCGCTGATGGCGCTCGTCGCCGTCGCCTGGATGCCGAACGGGCAGCTGATGGAAAAGCTCGGCGCGGCGAACGTGAACCCCGTGCAGCTCTTCGCGGGCGGCCTGGCCGGCTTCTGCGGCAGGCTGGGCATCCCCCAGGCGGGCGCGGAGACTTTCATGATGCTCGCCGTGGCGGCCTTCCTGATGACGAGCGTCGACGCGTGCACGCGGCTGGCGCGTTTCTGCTGGCAGGAACTGTGGTCGACGGCCGATGCCGCCGGGCGGACGGCGACCGCGCCCCGCGGGACGGCGCCGGGCTTCGCCGGCGCGATGCGGAACATGTACGTGGCGACGGCGGTCGTCGTGGCGCTGGGGCTCGTGCTGCTGGTGGGGAACCCGAAGATGGCGAAGAACCTGTGGACGATGTTCGCGTCCGCCAACCAGATGCTGGCGTCGCTCACGCTGCTTACGGCCGCGCTCTGGCTCTTCAAGAGCCGCCGGAATTTCTGGATCGCCTTCCTCCCGATGGTGTTCATGCTGGTCACGAGCGGCACGGCCGTGTGCCAGCTCTTCCTCGGCAATCTGGGCAAGTGGTCGCGCGGGGGATTCGCCGAAGGCGGCGTGACGGCGATCGGCGCCGCCGTCCTTCTCCTGCTGGCGGTCGTCCTCGTCGGCCTCGGCCTGGCGCGTCTGCGCGCGCTCGTGAAGGAACGCGCCGGGAGGGCGGCGAGGAAATGACGCATATTTCATTTGAACGGCGGCCGGCGATTTCGTATGATGGCAACCGTCGGCGGGGTGCGTGAACGAAGGCCTCCGGCCGGAACGGCGAAAGGAACCTGTTATGGCGACAGACAACATTGACGCGATGGATGCGGCGGACGAGATCGTCATCCGCAAGAAAAAGGCGCCCGAGATGCGAACGGGCGTTTCGGCCCGGGGCATTCTGGCGACGGCGGCCGCCGCGCTCGACGAGTTGCGGGCGAAGAAGCCGCTGATCCACTGCATGACCAATCTGGGCGCGTCGAATTTCACGGCCAATGCGCTGCTGGCGCTGGGCGCGTCGCCGGCGATGGTCGAGGACGTGGGCGAGGTGTCGCAGTTCGCGAAGATCGCGGACAGCCTGCTCGTCAATCTCGGGACGGTGACGAAGCCGCAGAGCGACGCCATGCGCGCCGCGGTGTCGCAGTCCAACCTGGGGGGCCGTCCGTGGGTGCTCGACCCCGCCGGCGTGGGGATGCTGCCGCTGCGGACGTTCGTCGCCAAGGAGCTGATGCGCCGGTTCCCGGCGATCATCCGCGGCAACGCGTCCGAGATCGCCTTCCTGGGCGGCAACGAGCAGGCCACGATCCGCGGCATGGAGTCGACGCTGACGAGCAAGGAGGTCACGCCGCTCGCGATCCGGCTGGCCGGGGTGACCCGCGCGGCGGTCGTCCTGTCCGGCGCGGTGGATTACGTCGCCGCCGAGGGCGCGCCCGTCGTGGGCATTGAGAACGGTTCGCCGCTGATGGCGCGGGTCGCGGGCACGGGCAGCGTGCAGGGCGCCCTCGCGACGGCCTTTCTCGGCACGCTGGGGGCCCAGGCGCGCTGGGAATCCGCCCTCGCCGCCTCGCTCGTGTCGAAGATCGCCGGCGAGCTGGCCGCGAAGAAGACGACGGCGCCCGGCTCGTTCCACGTCGCCTATCTGGACGCGCTGGCCGCGATCGCGCCGGGCGACATCCTGAAGATGGGCCATGTCAAGATTGCCTGAAAGGGGGCTGACCGATGACTGATGCCGTTTCCGCGAATCCGATGGCCGGATCGCTGATTTTCGCCCTTGGCGGTCTGGCGGGCGCCGTGTTCGCCGTGCCGTTCCGCAAGATCAGGGGCGTGGCGTACGAGAGCTACTGGCTGTGCTATGCGGTGAGCGGCCTGCTGGCGTTCCCGTTCCTCCTGGCCCTGGCGACCTGTCCGGCCGCGTTCAAGGTCATTGGCGCGGCCGATCCGAAGGTCCTGGCGCAGTGCGCCGGTTTCGGCGCGCTGTGGGGGCTGGGCGGATTGACCTGGGGGCTGATGATCCGCTATCTCGGCATCGGGCTGGGGCTGGCCATCGGCTGTGGCCTCTGTTCGGCGACGGGGACGCTGATCCCGCCGCTCGTGACGGGCCATGCGGACGCGCTGGTCGCGACGGCGGGGGCCCGGATCGTGCTCGGCGGCGTGATCGGCTCCCTGCTTGGCATCGCGTTCGTCGGCCTTGCCGGCAAGTTCAAGGAAGGCGAGCTTTCCGACGAGCAGAAGAAGGCGGCCGTCGCCGAATTCGACTTCAGGAAGGGCATGCTGGTCGCGCTCTTCTCGGGCATCGCGTCGGCCGGCATGAACTTTGGCCTGCAGAGCGGCGCGACGCTGGAGGCGGCGGCGCGGGCGGCCGGCACGCCGGCCGCCTGGTGCGGCATGCCGGTGCTGGTGGTCGTGCTGTGGGGCGGATTCGCCGTGAACGCGGCCTGGTGCCTCTGGCAGAACCTGCGCAACGGCACGTTCCCGGACTACGGCCGGATGGTCGGGACGGCCGCGCCGTTCTGGGCGTCGCTGGCCGGCGTCATCTGGGCCTGCCAGTTCGCCTGCCAGAAAATCGGCGAACCGCAGATGGGCGAACTCAAGTACATCGGCTTCGCCGTCGTGATGGGCAGTTCGATCTTCTTCTCGTCGGTGCTGGGCCTTTTCATGGGCGAATGGAAGGGCACGGGCGTCCGGACGAAGAGCTGCCTTGCGTGCGGCATCCTCGTCCTGCTCGTCTCCTTCTGCATCATCAGCTACGGCTCCAAATAGGAACGGCGGACTTATGAAATACTACCTCGCGATCGACATCGGGGCCTCGTCGGGCCGTCACATCCTGGCGCACGTCGAAAACGGAAAGATGGTTCTCGAAGAGGTCTTCCGGTTCGACAACTCGCAGGTCCGCAAGGACGGGCACGACTGCTGGGACCACCAGGCGCTCGCGCGTTCGGTGCTGCAGGGCATCGCCGCGTGCCGGGATCTGGGCAAGATTCCGGCGACGATCGGCATTGACACGTGGGCCGTCGACTTCATCCTCCTTGCGGACGATCTGCTGCCCTGCTCCGACATGGTGGCCTACCGCGACGGGCGCACGAAGGGGATGGACGAAGTCGTGGACGCCATCCTGCCGCCGGCGGACGTCTACGCCCGCACGGGCATCCAGAAGCAGCCGTTCAACACGATCTACCAGCTGATGGCGCTGAAGCGCGAGCATCCCGAACAGCTCGCGCGCGCCGCGCGCCTCCTGATGGTGCCCGACTACCTCAACTTCGTTCTGACGGGCAAACTCGCCAACGAGTACACGAACGCCTCGTCGACGAACCTCCTCGACGCCCGGGCGAAGACCTGGGACTTCGATCTGATCGACCGGCTGGGCCTGCCGCGCCGGATCTTCGGCAAGCTCGAAATGCCGGGCACGTCGCTCGGCCGTCTGACGTCCGCCGTCCAGGCGGCCGTCGGCTTCGACGCCGAAGTCGTGCTCCCCGCGACGCACGACACGGGCTCGGCGTTCCTGGCCGTGCCGGCGCGCGACGACCGGGCGGTCTACATCTCTTCGGGCACGTGGTCCCTTCTCGGCGTCGAAAACGACGGGCCGATCACGACGCCGGAGTCGCGGGCCGCGAACTTCACGAACGAGGGCGGCGCCTGGTACCGGTTCCGCTATCTGAAGAACATCATGGGCCTCTGGATGATCCAGAGCATCCGCCGCGAGCTCAACGGCGTGGACTACGTCGAGGGCAAGGCGAAGACCGCCACGTGGACGCTCGCCGACCACGTCGCCGGCCGGCGCTACTCCTTCAACGACCTGGAGACGGCGGCGAAGGCGGCGTCCGCCTTCGCCGGCAGGGTCGACGCCAACGACGCCCGCTTCCTCGCGCCCGATTCGATGATCGCCGAAGTGCTGGCGGCGGCGACCGTGAAGCCGACGACGGTGGGCGAGCTGATGCAGTGCGTCTACCAGTCGCTCGCGGCGTGCTACGCGGACGCCATCCGGCGCCTCGCCGCGCTGACGGGCAAGACCTACACGTCCGTCAACATCGTCGGTGGCGGCTCCAAGGACGGCTATCTGAACCAGCTGACCGCCGCGGCCACGGGCCTGGAGGTCTTCGCCGGCCCGACGGAGGGCACGGCGATCGGCAATCTGATCGTCCAGTTCATCGCCGGCGGCGAATTCAGGGACCTCGCCGCGGCGCGGGCGTCGGTTCGCGCGAGCTTCGACGTGGTGCGGGTCGGCTAGCCGTCCCCGGAGGCTTCCGCTTGCCGCGCGCCGTTTCCCACGCGTCCTCCCTTCGGGCCTGGTTCCTGCTGCTCCGGCCCTGGAGCTACGTGGCCACGCTGGTTCCGTTTCTGCTGGCGGCCGGCCTCGCCGCCGGCCTGACCGCGGCGTGCGGGTGCGCGCTGGACTGGGGACGCTGGGCGCTGGGGCTGGCCGTCGGCTTCCTCTTCCAGGCCACGGTCAACCTGCTCAACACCTGGGGCGACGAGCGCAGCGGCGTGGACGACGTCCCCGGCGCCATCCGCACGACGCCCCAGGTCCATGACGGGCTTGTCGCGCTGGGGGCCGTCCGCGCCGCGGCTCTGGGATGCGCGGCGGTGGCGTCCCTTGCCGGCGTGGGGCTTTGCTTCTATCCGTGCGCCGGCGTCTGGCGTTTCAACGGGCTGCTGCTGGGGGCGGGCCTGGTCGGCTGTTTGGGATCGCTCAACTACTCGACGGGCGTCAAGTTCAAGTACCGCGGACTGGGCGTTCCCTTCGTTTCCTTCCTCATGGGGCCGCTGGAGGCGTTCGTGGCGTTCGCGCTGCTGCTGCCGCAGGAGGCGGCGCGGCTGTTCGAGCCCGCGTGTTTCGTCGGATTCGTCCTGCTGACGCTGCCCAACGCGGCGCTCGTGGGCGTGGTCATGCACGGGAACGACATGCGCGACATCCGCACGGACCGTCTGGCGGGCATCGTGACGCTGGCGTCGTGGCTGGGGCCGCGCCGCGCCCTGGCCTACTACCGGATCTGCCACATCCTGCCGTATGCGGTCTGCCTGGGCGGCCTGCTGGCGGCCTGGGGCCTGTCGTCCGGCGCGTGGCGGTTCGCGTCCCTCGCGTTTCTCCTGCCGTTCCTCTGCCTGCCCCTGACGGTCCGGACGCTGCGCGCGGCTTCGCGGACCTACGGGACCTGTCCGGACAATCCGCCCTGGCGCGGCCTCGAACGCGGCTCGGGCGGCGTCCTGCTTGTCTTCGGCGTCCTCTATTCGCTCGTCTTCCCCCTGGTCTGCGGCGTCCTTTCCCGGTGAGCCGCGGGCGCGCCGCGCCGCCCCCGGCGGCCCCGGTTTGAAAACATCCTGCACGCGGTGGTGTTTTTGTGGTAGAATAGCGTCACGCATGACCGTGAACTAGAAAGCGGAGAACAACCATGAGCTACAAGGAAGCACAGAAGAAATACGCCGCGTTGGGCGTCGATACGGAGAAGGCCATCAAGGCGCTCCAGAAGATTTCCATTTCGATGCATTGCTGGCAGGGGGACGACGTCGGCGGTTTCGAAAACGATCTTGGCGCGACGGGCGGCATCCAGACGACGGGCAACTATCCGGGCAAGGCCCGCACGCCCGAGCAGCTGATGGCCGACATCGACAAGGCCCTGTCGCTCATTCCGGGCCGGCACCGCCTCAACCTGCACGCCTGCTACGCGATCTTCGAGGACGGCGAGAAGGTCGATCGCGACAAGATCGAACCCCGGCATTTCCGGAAGTGGGTCGCGTTCGCCAAGAAGCGCGGGCTTGGTCTCGACTTCAATCCGACGTTCTTCTCCCATCCGCTCGCCGAGGGGCTTACGCTCGCCAGCGAGGACGCCAAGGTCCGCGCGTTCTGGGTGAAGCACGGGATCCAGTGCCTCAAGATCGCCGAATCCTTCGGCAAGGAGCTCGGCACGCCCTGCACGATCAACTTCTGGGCGCCGGACGGCCTCAAGGACGAACCGTCGGATCGTCTCGGCCCGCGCCAGCGCATGGCCGACTCGCTCGACAAGATCTTCAAGTACAAGTACGACAGGAAGCTGGTCGTCCCGACCTTCGAGTCCAAGCTTTTCGGCATCGGCGTGGAAAGCTACACGGTCAACTCGCACGAATTCGTGATGGGCTATGCGCAGAAGAAGGGCATTCTCGCCCTCCTCGACATGGGGCATTTCCACATCAGCGAGAACGTGGCGGACAAGATCAGCTCGTTCCTCATGACGTTTGGCAAGGTGGCGTTCCACATCTCGCGCCCGGTCCGCTGGGACTCCGACCATGTGATCCGCTTCGACGACGCCGTCTGCGCCGCCGCGCGGGAGATCGTCCGCATGGACCCGAAGAACTTCATCATCGCGCTGGACTATTTCGACGCCTCCATCAACCGCGTCGCGGCGTGGGTGCTCGGCATGCGCAACATGCAGAAGGCGCTCCTCCAGGCGATGCTGGAGCCGAACGCGACGCTGAAGGCCCTTCAGGACGCGCGCCAGTACACGGAACAGCTGGTGCTTCAGGAGGAGCTCAAGGCGTATCCGTGGCAGGCCGTGTGGGAGGAGTTCTGCGCGCGCGCCAAACTGCCGGCGAACGAATGCTGGATGGCGGACGTGCTCACGTACGAACGCGACGTGCTGTCCCAGCGCGTGTGATGCCGCGGAGAGTTTCGAGAAATGCGACGCCTCCGCCGTCTGGCGGGGGCGTTCCCCGTTTGGGAAAGGAGAGAAGATGAAATTGACGAACGAGCAGCTTAAACTGGCGGCCGACACGATTCGCTGTCTGGCGGCGGACATGGTCGAAAAGGCGCAGAGCGGACATCCCGGCGTGGCGCTTGGACTGGCCGACGTGGCGGCCACCCTGTGGCTGAAATTCCTGAACGTGGATCCGAAGGACGCGGCCTGGCCGAATCGCGACCGCCTCGTCTTTTCGGGCGGCCACGCCTCCGCGCTGGTCTACGCGCTGTTCGGCCTGTCGGGCATGGGCGGCCTGCAGCTGAACGAGCTGAAGACGTTCCGCCAGCTGGACTCCCGCTGCGCGGGACACCCCGAGCGCGGGGTGATGCCCGGCGTGGAGGTGACGACGGGACCGCTCGGCCAGGGCATCGCGATGGGCGTCGGCCTCGCGATCGCCGAACGCCTGCAGGCCGCGAAAGACGGCGAGCAGGACGGCCAGGCGCTGAACGACCACCGCACCTGGGTCCTCTGCGGCGACGGCGACCTGGAGGAGGGCATCTCCCACGAGGCCTGCTCGCTTGCGGGCCGTCTGGCGCTGGACAAGCTGTGCCTGGTCTACGACTCGAACAACATCACGATCGAGGGCAAGGCGGACCTGGCCCTGGCCGACGACGCGCGGCTGCGCTTCGAAAGCTACGGCTGGAAGGTCTTCGAATGCGACGGCCACGACTTCGACCAGATCGACCGCGCCTTCCGGAAGGCGCTGAAGGTGACGGGCCGGCCGACGCTGATCATCGCCCGCACGCACATCGGCCGGGGCGCGCCCACGAAGCAGGACACGGCGGCCTCGCACGGCGCGCCGCTGGGCGCGGAGGAGGTCGCCGGCCTCAAGCGGAATCTTGGCTTTGATCCGGAAAAGAGCTTCTTCGTCCCGCCGGACGTGTATGAATGGTTCGACGACCGCGCCCTGGCCTGCCATCGCATGAATCTGCGCTGGAAGAAGCTGTTCAAGGCCTGGAAGGCGGCGAATCCGGAGAAGGCCGCCGCGCGGGAGACGGCCATGGCGAACGGTCTGCCGTGCAATCTGGCGACGCGCCTGCCGACGTTCGATCCCGACAAGCCGGTCGCCACGCGCGCGGCGTCCGGCGCGGTGATGAACGCCCTGGCCGACGCCGTGCCGCATCTGGTCGGCGGTTCGGCGGACCTGGAACCCTCCAACAAGACGGCCCTGAAAGCGTACGGCTGGAACGGCCCGGGCGACTTCTCCGGCCGCAATTTCCACTGGGGCGTGCGCGAGCTCGCCATGAGCGCCGTCGTGAACGGCCTTGTCGCCCATGGCGGCTTCCGCGCGTTCGGCGCCACGTTTGCGGTGTTCAGCGACTACTGCAAGCCGGCGATGCGCCTGGCGGCCCTCATGGGGCTGCCCTCCATCTGGGTCTTCTCCCACGATTCGTTCTACGTCGGCGAAGACGGCCCGACGCACGAGCCGGTGGAGCAGCTGGCCATGCTGCGCGCCATGCCGAACCTGCTGACGTTCCGTCCGGCGGACGCGAACGAGACGGCGGCCTGCTGGGTGGCGATGATCAAACACGCGACGGGACCGAGCTGCATCCTGACGTCGCGCCAGAATCTGCCGGTTCTGGAAGGCGTCTCGGCCGAGAAGGTCGAGAAGGGCGCCTACGCGATCTGGGAGTCGAGCCCGCTGCCGGACATCCTCCTGATCGCGACGGGTTCGGAAGTCTCCCTCTGCATCGAGGCCGCGAAGCGGCTGGTCGACCTCGGCCGCCAGGTCCGCGTCGTCTCGATGCCGTGCCGCGAGCTGTTCGACCGGCAGCCGCTGGCCTACCGCGAAAGCGTGATTCCGGGCACGTGTCCGCGGCGCGTGATCGTCGAGGCGGGCGTCAAGTTCGGCTGGGAGGCGTTTGCGGTGAATCCGGCGACGGTGCGCTACGTGACGATGGAGGGCTTCGGCGCGTCGGGTCCGTACCGGACGCTGGCCGAACATTTCGGTTTCACGGCGGACGACGTCTTTGAAAAGGCGCGCGAACTGTTCTGAGGCGGCGATGCGGTTTGTGGTTGCCGCGGGGCCGACGCGCGAATACCTCGACCCCGTCCGTTTCCTCTCGAACCCCTCCACGGGCAAGATGGGATTCGCCGTGGCGCGCGCGGCGCGCGCCGCCGGCCACGCGGTGACGCTGGTCGCCGGCCCCGTCGCCCTGCGCACGCCGAAGGGCGTCGCGCGCGTCGACGTCGTGAGCGCCCGGGACATGCTGGCCGCCGTGGAGGCGGCCCTGGCCGCGGCGCTGCCCGAACCGACGGTTCTGGTGATGGCGGCGGCCGTGGCCGACTGGCGGCCGGCCCGGCGGGCCGCCGCCAAGATCAAGAAGCGCGACATGCCGGACACGCTGCGGCTGGTGCGCAATCCCGACATCCTCATGACGCTGCTGAAGTCCCGTCCGCCCGGGGCGGCGAACCTGGTCCGCATCGGCTTTGCCGCCGAGACGGGCGAGCCTTCGGCCGAAGCCGCGCGCAAGTGCCGGGAAAAGGGGCTTGCGCTCGTGGTGGGCAACGACGTTCTGCAGCAGGGGTGCGGATTCGGGACGGAGACGAACCAGGTGACGTTCGTGACGCCGGACGGGGCGCGCGAGCGTCTGCCCCTGATGGGCAAACTGGCCGTCGCCCGGCGCATCGTCCGTTTCGCGGAAAGGAAGATCCATGGCGGACGGTGACTACGAGCGCGGGCGTGCGCGCGAGATCGCCGGCCATGCGGCGCGGCTGCGCCGTCTTGCCGCCGCCCGGCCGCCGCGGGTGATGGTCTTCAACGGCTGGGCGTCCGCGCCCGCGGCCTGGAGCCTCTGCCGCTTCCCCCGCGACGTCCTGTTCTCGTATGTCGACCAGCTGGCCCGCCGGCCGGAGGCGATGCTGGCGGCCTGGGCCGGGAAGGCCGTTCTCGTGGGCTGGTCGATGGGGGGAAGTTCCGCGCTGCGGCTGGCCGTGAGATTCCCCGCGAAGGTGGCGGGCCTGGTTCTGGTGGCGGCGACGCCCCGGATGATGGAGGACCGGGCGAGCGGGTGGCGCGGCATGAGCCCCCGGCGCCTGGAGGCGTTGCGCCACGGCCTCCTGATGACGCAGGGCGCGGGATTCTTCGGCGTGCCGGAAGGGAAGCCCAATCCGTATCTAGTCGATGCGCGCGAGAATCTGGAGGCGGGCCTCCGCTATCTGCTGGAGACGGACATCCGCGATTCCCTGCGGCGGACGTTCGGGGTGCCTGCCGCGGCCCGCTTCCCCGTGCACATCTTTCAAAGCGAACGCGACGGAATCGTCCGTCCCGACAATGCAGCCTGGCTGAAGACGGTTTTCCCGCAGGCGGTCCTGACGATGGTCCCCGGGTCCGAACACGCGCTTCCCATCACGATTCCCGCCGCGATCGACGCGGCCGTCGCCGCCAGTCTTCCGCCCGCCCCCTTGTCCGATTTCCACCCCTCACCTTCCACCGATTAACTTCTCACGCTTGCCATGAACATCGCAGTCGCAGGATTGGGCCTCATCGGAGGCAGTTTCGTCAAGGCCTTCACGCGGGCGGGACATTCCGTCCACGTCTGGAACCGGACACGCGCGACGGCGGAACGCGCCGTCGCGGAGGGACAGGCGGTTGGCGTCCTGGACGACGATTTCTCGGTCGCCGATCTGGTCGTCGTCGCGCTGCCGCCGGTCAACGTGGTGGGATGGATCGACGCCCACCAGGAATCGTTCCGGCAGGGGGCGATTGTCGTCGACGCGACGGGCGTGAAGGCGGAACTGTGCGCGGCGCTGTCGAAATACGCGTTTCAGAGCCGCTGGACGTTCGTGGGCGGACATCCCATGGCGGGCAGGGAGGTCAACGGTTGGGACAACGCGACGGCCGACCTCTACCGGAACGCGTCGATGATTTTCACGCCGTACCCCAGTTGCGGGCGCGGCCCGCTGGACAGGCTCGAAGCGCTCTTCTCGGAAATCGGGTTCGCGAAAATCGTGTTCACGACGCCGGAGATCCACGACCGGATGATCGCGCTGACCAGCCAGCTGGCCCATGTGGTTTCGTCGGCCTATATGCAGGACCCGCTCGCGGTGAAGCACGACGGCTTTTCGGCGGGGAGCTTCCACGACATGACGCGCGTGGCGCGGCTGGATCCCGTCATTTGGACGGAACTGTTCCTGCTGAATCGCGTGGCGCTGCTGGACGTCCTGGACGGGCTGATGGCCCGTCTGGCGGCGTTCCGGACGGCCATCGACGCGTCCGACGGCCGGCGGCTTGAGGCGATGCTGGCGGCGGGACGCGACGCCCGTCTCGCCTGCGTGGCGCCGAAACCGCTCTACCAGGCCCAATAGGGAGGAAGTTCGCATGGGAAGGATACCGCTGGTCGCCCGCATTCTGGCCGGATTCGCGCTGGGTACGCTGCTGGGACTTGTTTTGTGCGAATGCTGTCCGCCGGAAACGACGCGGAAGATTCTGGCTTTCGTGTCGCCGTTCGGCAATGTCCTGGTGGCGATGCTGAAGACGGTCGTGTACCCGATCATTTTCTTCTCGCTGATCATGGGGGCGGCTTCGCTGCCGCTCCGGCGTTCGGGGAAAGTCGGCGGCATGGTGCTCGCCTGGTACACGGCGACGTCCCTTTTCGCGACGGTTTTCGGGGTGGGGATGGCCTGTCTGCTGAATCCCTCGATGACGGCGGCCGACCAGGTGGCCGCCGGCTATATGGCGGGCGCCCGGAAGATCGCCGGCGGCGCGACGTCGGGGACGCTGGCGGATTTTCTCGTCGGCCTTTTCCAGAATCCGTTCGCCGCCCTGGCGAACGGACAGTTCCTGCCCATCATCGTCTTCGCGATCGCCTTCGGCCTCGTGGCGCGCCATCTGCTGGACCGGCCGGACGCGGACGGGCCGACGTCCAAGGCCGTGCAGACGATGCTCCTGTGCGTGGACGGCGCGCAGAAGGTCGCCTTCAAGCTGATCGACTGCGTGATCCTGTATTTCCCGGTCGGCGTCTTCGCCCTTTCGGTGACGAACTTCGCCGAAAACGGCACCTTGCTTTTCGGCCCCTATTGCCGCATCACCCTGTGCGTGGCGGTCGGCGTGGCGTCGATGATCCTGGTGGTCTATCCGCTGGTTCTCGCGCTCTTCTGCCGCGAGAATCCCTATCGCATCCTCTTCCGTCTGCGCGAACCGGTCGTGACGGCCTTTGTGACGCGCTCTTCGGCCGCAACGCTTCCCGTCTCCTTCAAGACGATGGACGAAATGGGCGTCGACCGGGCGCTGTCTTCGTTCTCGCTGCCGCTGGGCGCCACGGTGAACATGGACGGCGTGTGCGTCCACCTGCCCGTGTTCGTCATCCTGGCCGCCAACATGTTCGGACACGCGCTGAACGGGTTTGAAATCGGCACGCTCTGCCTGTCGATCATGTTCGCCTCGGTTGGCGCGGGCGGCATTCCCGGCGGCAGCGTGTTTCTGCTGTTCATGGTTCTGGAGAACATGGGGCTGCCGGACGCCCAGGTTTCGCTGATCGTGGCCCTGTGCCTGGGCATCAATCCGATCCTCGACATGTTCGAGACCGCCTGCAACGTGACGGGCGACAACGTGTGCACGTACATCGTGGCCAAGGCCAGCGGGTTTGTGCGTCCGCCGGAAGGCGCCGGCCCGCCGCCGGCGGTTCCGTGACGCCGGCGCGGGTCCGGAACGGCGGGACGGTCCGTCCCCCTGAACCGCCGGGATTCCGGTTCCCCCTTGCGGCGCGCGCGCGATGTGGCATAATGGAGCCGTCGCCTCTCCCGGGAAGCCGGGCGTGCCGCCGGTTGGTTCTCCGCCCGGCGGCCGAGGGGGCGCGGAAAGTTCAAAGGGGCAAGGGCATGAAAATGAAACTGGTTGCAGCGGCCTGGGCGGTGGCGCTGGGCGCGACGGTTGGGGCGGTCGATCTGGAAACGGCGAACCTGAAGGCGTCGTTCTACGAAAGCCCGGAGGGGAAGGGCCGGATCTGCCATCTGGTCGACAAGCGCACGGGCGTCGATTTCGTCTCCCGGCACGCGAAACGCGGCCTGTGGCAGATCGAATGCCGCCGGACGGACGACTACACGGTCAGGAAAGTCGTGCACGCCCACCTCGACTTCAAGGCGATGGACTATTCGTTCCGCCGGATCGCGCACGGCCTCCAGTTCACCTACCGCAATGTCGGCGAGTGTCTGGCCGAAGTCGTCTGCACGGTTGTCGCCGACGCGGACGACGGCATGCTGCGCTGGCGGATCGCCGCCACGCCAAAACCCGGCTGGGCGACCTACGAGATCTGCTATCCGAGCGTGGCATTGGCGGAATCGCTGGGCGCCTCGCCGGAAGACGACTGCATTTCCATGGGCTCGGCGAAAGGCGGCGTCACCCGCTGGCCGATGAAGCCCGGGCGCGAATACTGGAAGACCCGCCGGTACTGCACTTCGCCCGGACACCTCGCCAGCCCCTTCGGCTGCTTCTACGATCCGGCGGCCGGACTCTACACGGCGGCGGAAGACGTGTCGGGCTGTTTCAAGGGGCTGCTGATCGACCGCTGGTGGCGCACGGCGCTGAAGGACGGCACGTTTCGCGAAGGCGACTTGCTGCTCGAATGGCGCCACACGGAATTTTCGCCGACGGCCTACCAGGTGCCGTATGACGTCGTGATGCGGTCGTTCCACGGGACCGCCGGCGCGCCGGCGGACTGGCGCGACGCGGCCGACATCTACCGCGCGTGGGCGAAGGACCGGCGCTGGAACCGGACGAAGTTGGCCGACCGCCCGGACGTTCCCGCCTGGGCGAAGAACGGCCCCGTCAAGATGAAGTTCAACCGCGCCTGGTACATGCATCCGGGCCTCGTCCAGCGCTGGATCGGGGAATACTGGCGGGTGAAGTTCCCGGGCGTGCCGCTGGTGGTGCAGACGGAAGGCTGGGAACGGCACGGCGACTGGGTGACGCCCGAGTACTTCCCCTGCTATCCGGACGACGCGTCCTTCTCCAGGGTCTGCGCCGACCTGAAGGCAGTGGACGGCCACGTCTGGGCCTGGCCGGGCGGACACCACTGGAACGTCCGCGTGGGACGGCGTCAGGACGGAACCTACCGGCTGGACTACACGGATCTGTTCACGCGCGAGGTGAAGCCCAATTGCGTGGTGGACCCGGACGGGACGCCGGCGCTGAAGCCGCTCGTCTGGCTGGGCGGCGGCGATTCGGCCACGCTGTGTCCGGCCACGGCCTACGGCCGCGACTGGTGGAACGACTACGTGTCCTGCGGACTCGTGCGCCGCGGCGTGGGACTCGTCCAGGCCGACCAGGACGTGGGCGCGCGAATCCGGTCGTGCTGGAGCCGTGCGCACGGCCATGCGCCCGGCG
The DNA here is from genome assembly GCA_051884915.1 of Kiritimatiellia bacterium. GTDB lineage: Bacteria > Verrucomicrobiota > Kiritimatiellia > RFP12 > UBA1067 > RUG572. The sequence goes on along the minus strand of JBJEWF010000070.1, from coordinate 30,885 downwards.
ACGGCCGTTGGATGACGGAGGCGCTCCGGTTCCAGTTCGAATCGATGCTCGCGCGGATGCGGCGGATCGATCCGTGGGCGCAATTCAGTTTCGAGGAGCCGAACGAGTTCTACAACGACATCCTCTGCTTCCAGGACTACCGCAACTGCCGGTTCTTCGGCTCCGAATGGGCGAGCGTGTTCAACTATCTCCACCACGAATACGTGACGCCCTATCAGCCGGGGAGCGAATTCTGGTCGAAATGGCACTGGGTCGCCCATGCGGCGGCGGACGGGCAGATGCCGGCTTTCCCGGAATCCCCCGATTTCTACTTCCGGATGCCGGTGCTCGACAACGGCGGATTCGAGGAGCCGAAGCTCGGGCTCGACGGCTACCGGGGATGGTTCAGCGGAAAGGACGAGCAGACGATCGTCACGAACGACTGCACGCAGGGGCGGTACGCGCTCGGCGTCTTTTCGCCCGTCCACTCGAACGTCCAGGTGTGGACGTCGATTCCGCAGGGACTCGTTGCCAGCGGCGGCACCTTCCGCGTGTCGGCGCGGCTGAAGACGCTCCAGGCGGGGCCGGCGGAGATGTGCGTGTACGACCCGTCCCCGGACGCCCGGACGTTCAGCCAGGCCGTTCGGCCGCCGGACCCGGCTGCGCTCTGGCAGGAGGTCGTGCTGGACGTGACGGCGCCGGCGGACGCCGGGCCGAAGGCGCTGCGGCTGGCGTTCCGGGCGCGCGCGGGCGCGGCGTTCCTGGTGGACGACGTGAAATTGCTCAAGCCCGTGCCGGCGGGCGGCTGGGAGCCGATTCTCCGCCGGCGCGCCGGCGAACAGCTGGATTTCGCCGAACGCTGGGCGCGGATCTACCATGCGAACGCCAAGTGGCTGCAGCACGGCTGCCATCTGCACCCGCCGCGGCTCGTCTGCGAGGTCCTGCCCTATCGCGACGTCTTCCGCGGGAACGTCCATGAAACGACGATGCCGTCCGTCTTCTGCGGCGCGTTCCGCGCGGCCGACGGAACCGACGCGCTCTTCTTCGTCAACGCGACCGGCCGCCGGCAGGACTTCTCCTACACCTGGAAGGGCCGGACGGTCACGTCCTCCCTGGCGCCCCGCGAACTGCGGCTGGACAAATAGGCGCGCGCCGTTTCCGGGGGGAGCGGGGCCGCAAATGCGGCGGGACTGATTTTCCCCCTAGGAGAGCGCGGCAGGAAATGGTACAATAGCGCCGGATGCCCTTGTGGGGGCGTCGAATCCAGGAGCAAATCGGAACAGGATATGGCAAAAGAAGAAGACAGCGCGATTGAAGTGACGGGTACCGTGATCAAGGTTCTTCCCGCGACGATGTACAACGTCCGTCTGGAAAACGGCCACGAGGTGCTGGCCCACGTTTCCGGCAAGATGCGCAAGTTCTCCATCAAGATCGCGATTGGCGACAAGGTGACGGTCGAGATCTCGCCCTACGACCTGAGCAAAGGCCGGATCACCTATCGGCACAAGGAAGCGCCGCGCCCGCAGACCTAAAAGGGCCACCCGTGGCCGGGCATCTTCTTTCTCTGCGCAATGTCACCCTCGCCTTCGGGGGGGATGCCGTTCTGGAGAACGTCTCCCTCAGTCTTGAGCGCGGCATGCGCGCCTGCATCACGGGCCGCAACGGGGAAGGCAAGTCCACGCTGCTGAAGGTGATTGCCGGGCGCCTCGAACCCGATGCGGGCGACATCGTCCGCGCCCCCGGCCTGAAGGTCGCCTTTCTGGAGCAGGAAGTCCCGCGCGACCGTCCGGGCACGGTGAAGGACATCGCCCGGGCGGACAAGTACATTTCCCAGATGGGGCTTGACCCCGACGCCGTCTTCAACACGCTGTCGGGCGGTTTGCGCCGCCGGGTGCTGCTCGCCCGCGCGCTGGCGGACGATCCCGACCTCGTTCTGCTGGACGAGCCGACGAACCATCTGGACGTCGAATCGATCGAATGGCTGGAGGCCTTCATCCGGCGCCAATCGGACGCGGCCTTTCTCTTCGTCACGCACGACCGGGTGTTCCTGAAGTCCGTCTCGACCTTCGTCTACGATCTGGACCGGGGGCAGTTGGCGGGCTGGAACTGCGACTACCGGACGTTTCTCCAGCGCAAGGCGGATCTTCAGGCCGACGAGGCCGCGCTGTGGGAAAAGAAGGCGAAGAAACTGGCGCAGGAAGAGGCCTGGATCCGCCAGGGCGTGAAAGCGCGCCGGACGCGCAACCAGGGGCGCGTCGAGGCCCTGCGCCAGCTGCGCCTTGAATTCGCCCGCCGCCGCGCCGCCGCCGGGACGACGGCGCTGAAGATCGACACGGCAGCCGCCTCCGGCGAGCGCGTGGTCAAGATCGAGAACCTTTCCTTCCGCTATCCGGAGGGACCGGCAATCGTCTCCGCCTTCACGGCGGACATCCTCCGGGGCGAGCGGATTGGCATTGTCGGCGGAAATGGCACGGGGAAGACCACGCTGCTGAAGCTGCTGACGGGCCGTCTGGCGCCGACGTCGGGCGCGGTGACGCTCGGCACGCGCGTCGAAATGGCGTTCTTCGACCAGCTCCACGCGCAGCTGGATCCGGAGATTTCGGTCAAGGAGACGGTGGCGGCCGACCGCGACGAGGTGACGGTCGGCGGCGTCTCGAAACACGTCTACGGCTATCTGGCCGACTTCCTCTTCACGCCCGAACGCTGCCGGACGCCGGTGAAGGCGCTGTCGGGCGGCGAAAAGGCCCGTCTGCTGCTGGCGAAGCTGTTCCTGCGCCCGTCCAATCTGCTGGTGATGGACGAGCCGACGAACGATCTGGACGTCGAGACGCTCGAACTGCTGGAGGAACAGCTGCTCAACTACCGGGGCACGCTGCTCGTCGTCTCGCATGATCGCGCGTTTCTCGACAACGTCGTCACCTCGACGTTCGTGCTGGCGGGCGATGGCGACGTGCGTCCGTGCGCGGGCGGCTACGCCGACGCGGCGCGGCTCCTCGCGCAGCTGGAGAAGGCCGTGCAGACCCGCACGCGGCCCCTGCGGCAGGAGCCGGACCTTCCCGCCCGCCCCGCCCCGTCCGCCGGCTCCCGCAAGCTCTCCTACCGGGAAACGCGCGAACTGGATGGGCTGCCGGACCGGATGGCGGCGCTTGAGCGCGAGATCGCCGCCATCGAGCGCGCCTTGGCCGACCCGGCGATCTTCGCGACGGACAACGCGCGCGCGCTGGAGCTGACGAAACGCCTGCCCCAGCTCCGCGAAGAACTCGACGCCGCCGAAACGCGGTGGCTGGAACTGTCCGAGAGGCGCTGACGGCCCGGGCGCTCCGCCGGCCCGGGAACGGCGTGTTCCGCTATTCGTCTTTCATCGTCCGCGTCATCAGGGCGACAATCGCGTCGCGGACGGGATAGTCGGCGTGGCAGATCCGGTTGACGATTTCGGCAATCGGCATCTCGACGCCGAGGGTCTGCGCCAGCTCATGGATGGATCGCGCGTTGTCGACGCCCTCGGCCACCATCGTCATGGAGGCGAGGATGTCCGCCATGCGCTCGCCGCGCCCCAGGCGTTCGCCGACCGCATGGTTGCGCGAGTGGCGGGAATTGCAGGTGACGACGAGATCGCCGACGCCGGCGAGACCGGAGATGGTGGCGGCGGCGGCGCCGCAGGCCGTCGCGAGGCGTCCCATCTCGGCAAGCCCGCGCGTCACGAGGGCCGCGCGGGTGTTGTCGCCAAAGCCCAGGCCGTCCGAACAGCCCGCCGCCAGGGCCAGGACGTTTTTCACGGCGCCGGCGACTTCGACGCCAATCGGATCGCGGGAGGTGTAGACGCGCAGGGCCGGACCGCTCCACAGCGCCTGGACGAGCCGGGCCGAGCGGATGTCGGCGCTCGCCGCGACCAGCGCCGTCGGAACGTGGCGCGCGACCTCTTCCGCGTGCGAGGGTCCCGAAAGGACGACGAGGGGCGCGTCGCCGAGTTCGCCGGCGATGACCTCGCTCATCCGCAGGCGGGTGCCGGCCTCGATGCCCTTGACGAGGGAGACCCGGCAGGCGTCGGCGGGCAGCAGACCCCTGAACCGCCGGCAGATGGTGCGCAGATGGGCCGAGGGGACGGCGAAGACGACGACGTCGGCGCCGGCGACGGCCTGCGCGCAGTCCGCCGTGAAGGTCAGGCGGGCGGGAAGCCGCACGCCCGGCAGATAGCGCCGGTTTTCGCGGGTTTCGGCGAATTCCCGGGCGGCTTCCGCGCGGCGGCACCAGACGACGACCTCGTGGCCGTAGCCGTCGAGGACCATGGCGTTCGCCGTGCCCCAGCCGCCGGCGCCTATGATTGCGATTTTCATGTCGGAGACAAATCCTGGAACCTGTGAACGGGAAGGCGGACCCGTTTGGCCAGGCCGCCCCGCACGCCTATTCTAGCACAAATTCCGCCGGGCGGGGCCGGCCGGATGAAAGGTTCGTCCTGTCGGGCCCCGCTGCGGTTTCTTTCATTCGGCACTTTTTCCCGCGGTGGAAAAATGCTATAATCGCAGACGAAATTTGCAGCGGAAACGAGTTCCCGATGAGCGACGAAGAAAAGACGGAAAACACTGAAGTTGAATCCCCGGCTCCCGCCCCTGCCCCGGGTGGAATCCTCGAAGACGTGGACATTCAGGACGAGATGTCCCGCGACTACATCGAGTATTCGATGTCGGTCATCATCGGGCGCGCGCTGCCCGATGTCCGCGACGGGCTCAAGCCCGTCCACCGCCGGTGCCTGTACTCCATGTACATGAACGACAACGTCTACGGCCGGAAGCACCTGAAGTCGGCGCGTATCGTCGGCGACGTGATCGGCAAATACCACCCGCACGGCGACTCCGCCGTCTACGAGACGATCGTCCGCATGGCGCAGCCGTTCTCGCTTCGCGTGCCGCTGGTGGACGGCCACGGCAACTTCGGTTCGATTGACGGCGACGGCGCCGCGGCCATGCGCTACACCGAAGTCCGCATGCAGCGCATCACGGACGAGATGCTCGCCGACATCGAGAAGGAAACGGTGGACATGATGCCGAACTTCGACGAGACGCTCGAAGAGCCGACAGTCCTGCCCGCGAAACTTCCGAATCTGCTGCTCAACGGCTCCAGCGGCATCGCCGTCGGCATGGCGACGAACATCCCGCCGCACAATCTCGGCGAGCTCTGCGACGGCATTTCCTACTACATCGACCATCGCGACTGCACGATTGACGACCTGATGATGTTCGTGAAGGGCCCCGACTTCCCGACGGGCGCGCAGATCTGCGGCCTGAACGGCATTCGCGCGATGTACAAGCTGGGCCGCGGGCAGATGTGCGTGCGCGGACGCGCGGAGATCCAGGAGTGGAAGAACGACCGCCAGCGGATCGTCATCACGGAAATCCCCTATGCGGTGAACAAGTCCGAGATGATCCGGCACATGGCCGAGCTCGTGAAGGAGAAGGTCATCGAGGGCGTTTCCGACATCCGCGACGAATCGAGCGCGGACATCCGCGTGGTCGTGGAGCTCAAGCGCGACGCGATGGCGCAGATCGTGCTCAACAAGCTCTACCGGCACACGGAGCTTCAGACGACCTTCGGCGCGAACATGCTGGCAATCGACCAGGGCCGGCCGAAGATTCTCACGCTGAAGGATTTCTTCCGCTGCTACGTGAACCACCGCTTCGAGGTCGTCACGCGCCGGACGCGCTTCGAGCTGAAGAAGGCCGAGGCCCGCCGGCACGTTCTCGACGGCCTGCTGGTTGCCATCGCCAACCTCGACGACGTGGTGAAGATCATCCGCGCCTCGAAGAACCGCGACGAGGCGAAGACGAAGCTGCAGGCGGCCTACGGCTTTTCGGACGTGCAGGTGGGCGCGATTCTCGACATGCGCCTCTACCAGCTGACGGGGCTTGAACGCGAGAAGCTGGAGGCCGAACTGGCCGCGCTTCTCCTGACAATCGCCGATCTGCAGGCGATTCTCGCCGACGCCGGCCGCGTCTACCAGATCATCAAGGACGACCTGGCGGCGATCAAGGCGAAGTTCGCGGGCGGCAAGGACGGGAAGCGCCGGACGGACATCACCGTCGACGAGAACGAGGTCTCCGTGAAGGACCTGATCGCCGACGAGCCGTGCGTCATCACGCTGTCGAACCGCGGCTACGTGAAGCGCGTGCCGCTCACGGAGTACAAGGAGCAGAACCGCGGCGGCCGCGGCATCAAGGGCGCGCAGCTGAAGGAAGAGGACTTCCTGCGCCTCGTCTTCGTGGCCGAGACGCACGACTCGCTGATGTTTTTCACGAACACGGGCCGCCTTTTCCTCAAGGACGCCTACGAGATCCCGGAGGCGCCGCGGACGAGTTTCGGCAAGCCGCTGGTCAACCTGCTCAATCTCCAGCCCGGGGAGCAGGTGCTGCGCCTGCTGCCCATCCGTTCGTTCGAGGGCGACGTCGACGTGATGTTCGCGACGCAGAACGGCACGGTGAAGAAGACGCTGCTGGGCGATTTCAAGAACGTCAACCGCAACGGCATCAAGGCGATTACGATTGACGAAGGCGACGCCCTCGTGGAGGTCCGCCTCGTGAAGCCCGGCGAGGACGTGGTGATGATCACGCGAAACGGCGTCGGCACGCGCTTCAATTCGGACGAGGTGCGCCGGATGGGCCGGACCGCGGGCGGGGTGAAGGGCATCACGCTCCGCGCGGGCGACGCCGTCTGCTCGCTCGACGTGGTGGACGATTCGAAGACGCTGCTCGTGGCGACGGAGAACGGGTTTGGCAAGCGGACGGAGTTCGCGGCCTACGAGACGAAGCACCGCGGCGGCATGGGCGTGACGGCCATCAAGGGCGCGGACCGCAACGGCCGCGTGGTGGCGGCGCACGCGGTCCGCGACGACGAGTCGATCATCTCGATCACCTCGGACGGCCTGATGGTGCGCCAGCGCGTGGTCGACATCGCGGTCGTCGGCCGCAGCGGCATGGGCGTGCGCCTGGTCAAGCTGACCGAAGGCGCGGCGCTGGTCTCGCTCTCGGTCGTCGCGGCCTCGCCCGACGAAGAGGCGGAGACCGCCGCTCCCGCGGACGTCCCGTCTGAAGACCCGGCGGCGTCCGGAACGCCCCAGCCGCCGCCTGCGGAGTGACGTCATGACCGGTGCCATCGAACAGCCCAGGGCGCTTGTCCGTCTGACGGGCGGACGGACGGGGCTGTTCGCGCGCAACGTCTGGCGTTTCGAGGCGGGGCAGCAATGGGCGCTTGAGGGGTCCGACGGCGAAACGAAAGCGGCGCTTTGCGCGGGCATCGCCTTCGCGCGTCCCCTGGCGCCGGGCGTGGCGGTGGAAAGGGACGCGTCGATCGAGGGGCGCGTGCAGATCGTCTCCTTCGCCCAGCAGTGCGCCAACGCGCGGAAACGCGGCTATCTCCAGTCGCGCTACCATTCCGAGGTCGACGAGGCGGGACCCGGCGAGCTGGTTCGGGACTATTTGTCCTTCAATCGCGTCTACGAGGTCAATCCCTTTGAGATCGGACGGCCCCTTCGGGCGGAGCGCCGCAGCTACCGGGCGTGGTTCGGGACGTGCGTCCGGCTGCTCGACCTGTCCGCATTGGCGGACCGGCAGGTCCTGGCGCTTTCCAACGGCGAGCATCGCCGGGTCCTGCTGGCGCGGGCCCTGCTGGCGGATCCGCGTCTGCTCATCCTCGACGACCCGTGCGCGGGGCTGGACGCCAGGCGGCGGGAACAGGTCAAGCGGATCTGCGACGCGCTGGCGAACCGCGGGCTGTCCCTGCTGGTCAACGTGCGCCATGCGGACGAGATCCCGTCCTGCGTGACGCACGTGATGGCGATTGCGCGCGGCCGCATCCGGAGTGTCCGCGCGAACCGCGGGGAGGAGCCCGCGCCGCGCGCGGCCGAAACCCCGCCGCGGTCCGCGCGCCCCGTCCAGATCCGCCAGCGGCCGGCCCGGCGGACGCGGCCGGTCGTCGAACTCGAAGACGTCGGCGTTGCCTACGACGGGCGGACGCTGTTCGCGCATCTCACCTGGACCGTCCGCGCGGGCGAGCGCTGGGTTCTGCGGGGCGCGAACGGAAGCGGCAAGACCACGCTGCTGTCGCTGATCACGGGCGACAACCCGCTGGCCTACGCGAATGCCGTGACGGTCTTCGGCATGAAGCGCGGCGCGCCGGGCGCGGAACTTGCCGCCGTTCGGCGGCGGATCGGCATGGTGTCGCCCGAACTCCAGGCCTACACGGGCGCGTCGGCCGGGGAGCTGCTGGAGGCCGCGCTTGCGAAGCGGCCCGACCTCCTGCTGCTCGACGAACCCTGTCTCAATCTGGACGAGCGGGCGGCCCGCCAGCTGAAGCGGCGCGTCTCGGCGTGGCTGAAGGCGCATCCGTCGTGCGCGGCCATTTGCGTGGCGCACCGTCCGGAGGACGTGCCGTCCGGTTTCGATTCCGTGCTGTCGTTGACCTAGGGCGGATGGAATGTGCGGACGGGCAAGGCCGTTTTCCGGACGGTGAGGGCGCCGGGCGAAATTTGGTGAAACCGAAGGAGGTCGGATGAAAAACAGCATGCTGATGATTCTGGCGGGCGTGGCGTCCGTCTGCATCGCCCGGTCGGCCGTTCCCGCGCCTCGGACGGAGCCGCCGCCGGTTGTCCCGGTCCGGCCCGCGCCGATCCGTCCCGTCGATCTGCGGCCGGACGAGCAGCCCCTCATCCTCCGGGAGTATTCCGTCGCGGCGCGGGTGAGCGGCGTGTTCGCGACGGTCCAGACGGTTCTCGTCGTCGGCAATCCGAATCGCCGCGCGCTCGAAGGCGCGCTGGATTTCCCGTTGCCGGCCGGCGCAAGCGTCTGCGGATACGCTCTGGACGTGAACGGGGAGATGGTCGACGGCGTCGTCGTCCCGAAGGAGAAAGCCCGTGTCGCCTTCGAGGCGGAAGTGGCGCGGGGCGCCGACCCGGGGCTTGTGGAACACGTCGGGGGAAACGCGTATCGGACGCGCATCTATCCGATTCCCGCGAACGGGTCGCGCCGAATTCGCATCGAGTACGTGACGCCCCTCGCTTTCGGCGCGACGGGAGATGCCGCCCTGGTGCTTGCCATGCCGCGGGTGCCGATGGGCGAGCGGAACGTTTCGATTGTCGTGCCGATTGGCGGTGGCGTGCCGGATCCGGTCCTCGGCGGCCTGGGCGACCGCCGTTTCGCGCGGGCGGAGGCCGTCTGGCGGACGGTGTCTTCGGACAGGAACGTCGTTCCGGACGAAGACGTCGTGGTCGCGCTTCCGGCCCGCGCGGAGACGCTCGTCGCGGTCGAGCGGCGGCAGAACGAATACTGGTTCGCCGTGAGCGAGAAGACGCCCGATCTGCAGACGGCCAGGACATCGCTGCCGACGGCCTGGCGGATCCTGTGGGACGCCTCGGGAAGCCGTTCGGAGGCCGACATCAAGGCGGCCCTGGCGCTCGTCGGCAAGCTGCCGGAATCGGCCTGCTACGAGCTGATCGAATTCCGCAACCGGGCGGAGAAGCCGCGGATCTGCGCGACGCGCGGGGAACTGGTCGCCGTCCTGGAAAGCCTGGCCTACGATGGCGGCACCGATTTGGCGGCGCTGGCGGCGATGCACCGGAACGAGGCCTGCGAGAACCGGACGCTTCTGTTTACGGACGGCATGGACGTCCTGTCGGAAGACGAACCCGATTTCGGGGCGAACAAGCCCATCGGGATCGTCTCGGGCGCGGTGAAGGACGGCGAACTTCTGCGGCGGATCTGCGGCGGGCGGGTCATCGACCTGTCGGTCCGTTCGCCCGAACAGGCGCTGGCCGAAATCGCCGCGCCGCCGCCGACGCTGGAAGGCGTCTCGGGCGCGGGCACGGCCAACCTCCAGGGAATCGGTCAGGTCGCCCGCGGCCGCGTGACGGTTCTCGGCCGCCTGGAGGCGGAGGAAGCCGAAATCGTCCTCGCGTACGGCCTGGGCCGCCGGTCGGCTCCGGTCAGGATCCGCAAGGCCGACGCGCGCGAAGGCAGGACGCTGGCGACGGCCTGGGCCGCCGGGCGCGTGAATGAACTGTCCGCCCGGGCGGAGGAGCATGCCGAGGAACTGCTGGCAATCGGCCGCCGGTACGGGCTGGCCAGCCCTGCGACGTCCCTGATCGTCTTCGAGACCCTGGACCAGTGGCTCGCGTACGATGTCGAACCCCCCGAGTCCCTGGCGGAGCTGCACAGGGAGTGGACGTCTCGGCGGCCAAGCGCGGCGCAGCGCCGGGCGGCGGAGGAGCGCCGCGTCGCGTCCTATTTCTCCCGGCTGAAATCGGAATGGCTGGCCCGCGTGGACTGGTGGAACAATCCGATTCCGAAACAGCCGAAATCGCCGAAGAGCGGATTGTTCGGCGCATTGTTCGGCGGATCGTCCGCAGACGGCGCGCGCCCGCCGGCTCTCATGTGTGTGGCGGCTGACGCGGTGCCGGTGGACGGCGCGGCGTCTGCCGGCGTGGGGAATGCGCCGCCGCGTTCGGCCGGGGCCTCCATTTCGGTGACGGCCTGGGATCCGGACACGCCCTACCTGCTGGCGATCAAGGACGCCGGGAAGGCCTTGGGTGCCACGGGCGCGACCCTTTACGGGGAGTACATGGTCCAGCGCAGGAAACATGCCGCCTCGCCGGCGTTCTTCCTCGACTGCGCGGGCTACTTCTTCGGCCGGGGCGAAAGGGATCTGGCCGTGCGGATCCTGTCCAATCTGGCGGAACTGCGGCTGGCGGACGCCGGCCTGCTGCGGACGTTCGCCTGGCGCCTGCGCGAGGCGGGCGAGTACGATCTGGCCCTGCGAATCCTGCGGAAGATCCTGAAGATGCGCGCGGAGGATCCGCAGGGACCGCGGGATCTCGCCATCGTCTACGAGGAGCGCGGGCGGTTGCGGAAGGACGCCGCCGACATCGAAGCTGCCTTGCGCTGCTACCATCAGGCCGCGTTCACGGCGTGGAAGAAGGACAACGGCATCTGGACCTCGCTGATCGCGATTGAAGAGCTCAATGGCCTGCTGGCCTGGAGCGAACGGCAGAAATGGGAGGGCAAGGCACCCGCCGCGCCCGAATTCGAGGCGGTCTACCGCAACCTGCTGGACCTCGACGTGCGCATCGCCATGGAATGGGACGTGGACAACACGGACATCGATCTCCACGTGCTCGAACCGGACGGCGAGGAGGCCTACTATCGGCATCCCCGGACGTCGACAGGCGGTTTCATGACGCACGACGTGGTGACGGGCTACGGCCCCGAGGAGTATCTCAAGAAGAAGGCGCCTGCCGGCACGTACAGGATTCTGGTCAACTATTTCGGCTCGCGCCAGCAAACGCTGCTGGGTCCCGCGACCGTGACGGCGACGGTCTACACGAACTGGGGCCGCGCCGACGAGAAGCGGCGGACCCTGTCCATGCGGCTCGAAAAGGTGAAGGACAAATTGCCCGTCGGCGAAGTCAGGATCGATCCCTGATCCCCCAAAAAAAGAAACATCCCCAACTCCCCCAACTCTCCCGACATGGATTCTCTCTCTCAGATGCGCGCCTGGGTGGCGCAGTTGAACGAGGCCGCCGCGGCCTACTACGGCGGCCGCGGCGAGTTGATGACCGATTACGAATGGGACGCGCTGTTCGACAGGCTCAAGGCGCTGGAGGCGGAAACCGGCGTCGTTCTGCCGGATTCGCCGACGAACAACGTCTCGGCGGATGACGTTGCCGGCCAGAAGGAGGAACACGAGTATTCGGCGCTCTCGCTGGCGAAGACGAAGAAGGTCGCCGACGTGGCGAAGTGGGCGGAGGGGCGGCCCGTCTGGATCTCCTGGAAACTGGACGGGCTGACGCTCGTCGTCACCTATGACGGCGGCCGGCTGGCGAAGGTCGTCACGCGCGGCGACGGCCATGTCGGAACGAACATCACGCATCTGGCGGCCGGCATCCGCGGCATCCCCAGGACGGTGAAGGACAAGGGGCATCTTGTCGTGCGCGGCGAGGCGGTCATTTCGTACGCCGACTTCAAGGCGTTTCTGGCGTCATCCCAGGAGGACTACGCCAACCCGCGCAATCTGGCGTCGGGATCGCTGACGCTGAAGGACGTGGAGGTGCTCAAGCAGCGCAATCTCCAGTGGATTCCGTTTACGCTCGTGCATACGGACCGGCAGATCGTCTCCTGGGGCGAGCGGATGGACGAACTGGTCCGGGTGGGGCTGAATGCCGTTGAACGCGAACGGCTGGACAATCCCACGGAATCCTCGCTCCAGGCCCTCATCGACCGGTGGACGGAGAAGGTGACGGGGAACGTCAATCCGTTTCCCGTGGACGGACTCGTCGTGTGCTACGACGACACCGGGTACGCGAAGACGGGCTCGGTGACCGGCCACCACGCCACGCGCGCGGGCTTCGCGTTCAAGTGGCGGGACGAGGCGGCGACGACCGTTCTGGACCGCATCGAATGGTCGTGCGCCGTCGCGTCGATTTCGCCGGTCGCCGTTTTCGCCCCCGTCGCGCTGGAGGGGACGGTCGTCAAGCGCGCCTCGCTCTGCAACATTTCCGAATGCGAGCGCCTGGGGATCGGCGGCAAGGGGACGGAACTCTCCGTCATCAAGGCGAACAAGATCATTCCGAAGGTCGTCCGGGTGACGAAGACCGTCGGGCGGTTCGAGATTCCCCGGACGTGCCCCGTCTGCGGGGCGCCCACGGAAGTCTGCCAGTCCGGGTCCGGAACGAAGACGCTGCGCTGCACGAATGCCGGCTGCGCCGCGCGCGAGCTGCGCAAGTTCATGCGCTTCGTGTCGCGCGCCGGCATGGACATCGACGGCCTCGCCGGCGAAACGCTGGCCAAGTTCATCAACCGGGGATGGCTCAAGACGATGGGCGACATCTACCGTCTCGGCGCGCGCCATGGCGAGATCGCCGCGATGGAGGGCTTTGGCGTCAAGAGCGCGGACAAACTGGTGGCGGCCATCGAGGCGGCGCGCACGCGGGACGCGGTCGACTTCCTGGTGGCGCTGTCCATTCCGCTGTGCGGCCCCGAAGTGGCCCGGCTGCTGCTCGGCGCCTATCCCGTGCGGGAGCTCTTCGCGAAAGCGGCGGCCGCCGCGCATCCGCAGGACCGCTCGGCGCCGGATCCCGACGTGTTCGCCTCGATCGACGGGATCGGGCCGGGGAAGTCGGCCGCGTTCGTCGCGTGGTGCGGCGATCCCGCCCACCTGGCCCTGGTGGAGGATCTGCTGGCGCAGGTGACGCTGAACGAGGTCCGGCCGGCCGCGGCCGGCGGCGGCCGCTGCGCGGGCTTGACGTTCGTCGTGACGGGCGACGTCCGCCACTACGCCAATCGCGACGAGCTGAAGGCCTATATCGAATCGCAGGGCGGAAAGGTCGCGGGCAGCGTGTCGTCGAAGACGAGTTTTCTTATCAACAACGACGTGACGTCGAGTTCGGGCAAGAACAGGAAGGCGCAGGCGCTGGGGATTCCGATTCTCTCGGAGGACGAGTTCCGGGCCCGCTACGCCGAATGAGGCAGGAGGATGACGGTGAAAAAGACGATTCTGTGCGGAATCTGGATGGGAGTTGCGGGAGGCCTGTGGGCAGGGGATTTCCTGTCGACGCACCGGCCCGCGTTCTGGCCTGGCGGGGAATTCCCCGGCGCCACGGGCGCCGTGGCGTGCGCGCAGGGCGTTCTCGAACTCCATTACGACTTCTCCCGGGGCGGACACTACGTGAGCGCGCAATTCGGCCTGCCCGAGAAACCGCACGCCCGCGCGCTGTCCCTTGAGGCCGACTTCGGCGATTCCGTCGAACTGACGCTTCGCGTGACCGATGCGACGGGCCAGACGTTCCAGCGGCGTTTCCCCGGCGCGCCGAACGGGTGGGACGTCCTCCAGACCTCGATCGACGCCAGTTGGAGCGGCGGCTGGGGCGGCGCGGCCGACCACGTGGTCCATCTCCCGTTGACGGGATTCAGCGTGCTGGCCGAGAACCTGACGCAGGACCGGCCGGGAGGCGCGGTCGGCGTTCTCCGGATCCGCAACGTCGTCTTTTCGGAAACGGCCGTGGCGGAAGCGGCGGTCCTCCCGTTCAAGGACGTGCCCTTCGCTTCGCTGGTGCGGCGCGCCGGACAGGCCCGGGACGAGCTGCAGGCGCTTGTGCCGCAGCTTGAAGCCCGGGGCGTGGGCGCGAAGAGCCGCGCCACGCTGTCCGTGATGGACTGCTTCTTCCCGTGGATCCTTGAGGACGTGGCGCGCGGCTTCACGAACCGGGCCGTGCGCGAAGCGCGGGAACTGGCCTGGATCGGCGAACGCGGGGCGTCGCGCGCGCGGGAGATCCTGTCGGGCCGGACCGCGGATTTCCCCGTTCCGCACTACAAGACGAGCCGGATCGACATCTCGCACGCGCAGATGATCGCCGACCGCCAGTGGCCGGACGGGCGCGTGGATCGCGGGCCGGTGATGCTGACGGGATTTGGCCACTTCGGGACGGTCCGGCGCAATCTTCACCAGCTGCCGCCCATCGGCAACCACATCCTGCAAATGGAAATCGGTCCGCGCAGCATTCTGCCGGACGAGCACACGGTCGACACGAATGCGTTCCGGCCGTTCTTCGAGGCGGCGGCGCGGGGCGCGAAGGAAAACGTGGCGATCACGCTGCTGCTCAGCCCGCACTATTTCCCCGCCTGGGCGGAGCGGAAATGGCCGCATCTCAAGACGTGCGGCGGCGGATTCCTCACGTATTGCGTCTACGCGCCCGAGGCCCGCGCCGTCGTCGAGAAGGCGCTGCGGGCGGCGATCCCGCTGATCCGGGGCAATCCGGCGCTGCATTCCGTCTGCCTGAGCAACGAGCCGGAAACGCACGTCTACGCCGGCTGCCCGGTCTTGCGGGCGCGCTGGCCGCAGTGGCTGGCCGCGCGCTACGGGACGGTGCAGGCGCTGAACCGCAAGCTGGGGACGTCCTACGCCGCCTTCTCCGAAGTGGCGATGCCGGCGGGTTTCAGGAAGAACGCGCGTTCGCCGGTGCTGGCCGAGTTCGTCCGCTTCAACCAGGCGCAGTTCGCGGCCTGGCACAAGTGGATGGCGGACATCATCCACGAGCTGGCGCCGGAACTGCCGGTCCATTCGAAAATCATGATCAACCCGTGCCTGTACGATTCGAACGCGACGTTCTACAGCGTCGATCCGGCGCAGTTCGGCGCGTTGAGCCAGTATAACGGAAACGACAGCTACGACACCTTCCGGTCCCTGACTCGCGGATGGGGCTGGAGCCACGACTGGACGCTGATGGAAGCGGGATACGACTACCAGCGCAGCACGGCGGACCTGCCGGTCTTCAACTCGGAGAACCACATCCAGCCGGACCGGTCGAAAGACTATCTGCCGGGGGCGCATACGTATGCCGTCCTGTGGCAGAACGCCATCCACGGGCAGTCGGCCACGACGCTGTGGTGCTGGGAACGGGCGTACGATTCGGGGCAGAGCGTTTTCAACGGCCTGATTCTCGAACGGCCCGAATCGCTGGAGGCCTGGGCGCATGGGGCGCTGGATCTTTCGCGTCTGGCGGACGCCCTGGCGCCGATCCAGAATCTGCCGCCGGAGATTCTCGTCTTCTGGTCGCCGTCCGCGATCCTGGAGGGCCGGTCGGGGCACGAGGCGTTCCACCGCTGCTACCGGGCGGCGACGTTCCTGGGGCACGGACTGGGATTCGCGACGGACTCCGCGCTTGAGGAGCTTGGGCGGACGGGGGCGAGGCGGCGCCCGCTGGACGCGGCGCGCGTCATCCTGCTGCCGGACGTCCAGCGGATTCCCGCCGAGATCCAGGCGGGGCTTGACCGGTTTAAGGCGGCGGGCGGAATCGTGTTGCCCGTCCGGACGGAGAACGAAAGAGCCCTCTTCGTCCAGTTGGCGGACCGGATGGCGGATTGGCAGCTGACGGACGCCCCGCTCGTCCGCCGGGACGGCCGGCCGGTCTATGGCGTGGAGACGCGCGGGTACCGGCGCGCGGACGGGCGTTCCGTCCTGTCCCTCTGCAACCATTTGCGCCAGCCCGTTGACGTGCAGCTGGAAAAGCCGGGCGTCGACCTGATCTCGGGCGCGGCCGTTGCGCGGACGGTGACCGTCGAGCCGCTGAAACCGATGTTGATCGAATACTGAACGGAAAGGGCGGACGCGGGCAGCGCGTGCGCGGTGGCGGATGGTTCGGAACGGACAAGAGCGGAATGGCGGGCGCGTGGCGTCGGGTCTGTGGCTGGCCCCTCTGCGGGGCGTGACGGTCCGCGCCTTTCGCGACGCGTTCGCGGAACCGATTCGCGAAGCGGGTTTCGACGGCGCGTTCGCGCCGTTCATTCCGGCGAATCCGGGCATTCGCGTAAACGACCGCCTGCTCGCGGATCTGCGGCCGTTCCCCGCCGCGCGGGAGTCCCGCATGGCGCTCGTGCCTCAGGTGATTTCCCGTCATCCCGCCGAAATGCGGGAACTGCTGAAAGGATTCAAGGATCGCGGCTTCGAACGGGCGGACCTGAACGCGGGCTGCCCGTTCCCGATGATTCGCCGCCGGGGGCGCGGCGCGGGGCTTCTGCGCACGCCCGACGTCCTGGAGGCCCTGCTTGAGGCGGGATGCGCCGAGATGGGACCGGGCAGATTCTCGCTGAAAGTCCGCCTCGGGCTGGACAGGGAAGACGACCTCGCGAACCTGCTGCCGATGATCAACCGCTATCCGCTGGCCGCGCTCACGATTCACGCGCGGACGGCACGGCAGATGTACGGAGGCGCGCCGTTGCTCGAACGCTTTGTGCAGGCGGCGTCCCTGTCCGCCAATCCCGTTCTCTACAATGGCGACGCCACGGTGCGGGACGGAGCCTGTCTCCGGTGGCCGGCCGGGGCCTGTCCCCATATCGGGTCGGCCGGGGCCTGTCCCCATGCCGGGAGGCCGGACGGATGCCGGGGGACTGTCCCCATGTCGGGGGAGGCCGGATGGGGTCTGTCCCCCGCCGGCGCCGGGACGGATGCCGGGGGACTGTCCCCATGTCGGGAGGCCGGACGGGGTCTGTCCCCCGCTGGCGTCGGGACGGATGCCGGGGGACTGTCCCCATGTCGGGAGGCCGGACGGGGACTGTCCCCCGCCGGCGTCGGGACGGATGCCGGGGGACTGTCCCCATGTCGGGAGG
>JBJEWF010000070.1:0-13665 GCA_051884915.1 Kiritimatiellia bacterium | reverse complement strand
CTGTCCCCCGCCGGCGTCGGGACGGATGCCGGGGGACTGTCCCCATGTCGGGAGGCCGGACGGGGTCTGTCCCCCGCCGGCGTCGGGACGGATGCCGGGGACTGTCCCCATGTCGGGGGGGCGAGTGGGGTCTGTCCCCCGACGGCGTTGGGACGGATGCTGAGGGACTGTCCCCATGTCGGGGGTGTCATGGTGGGACGATCCTTCATCCGCGATCTGGGGCGACGCGACGATATCGGCGCGCGGCTCGCGCGCTACATCGACATTTCGTGTTCCGAACTGAACGGGGACAGGCCCGTGTTGGGGCGCATGAAGGAATTGATCGCCTACTGGGTGGATCAGCCGCGCTGGAAGCGCCTCTGGCCGGTCGTGAAAATCTGCCGGACGGTCGACGAATTGCGCCGGACTGTCCGATAAGATTTCCGGCGTTCGCCAACTTTCCACTTTTCAGTTTTCGCTTTCTGTTTTTTTATCATTTTCCCACTTGCCAACCTGGCTGTTTTTTGAGAAAATAGCAAATTGTTCGACCACGAAAGAAGAGTAAAACAATGAAAGTACGTAGTTCCGTTCGTCGCATTTGCGAGAACTGCCGCATTATTCGCCGCAAGGGTGTGGTGCGCGTGATCTGCACCAACCCGCGCCATAAGCAGCGTCAGGGCTAAACTAATAAGGAAACAACAACCATGCCGAGATTGATGGGTGTGGATATTCCGGGCAAGAAGCATGCTCGCTATGCTCTCCGGTATATCCATGGAATCGGGCCGAAGCGCGCGGATGACGTGCTTGCGGCGTGTCATGTCGAGCCGAGCAAGAAGGCCGACGATCTGTCGCAGGACGAGATCCATGCGATTACCACGTACATTCAGGACCATTTCCGGGTCGAGGGTGATCTGCGCCGCGAGGTTTCGCAGAACATCCGCCGTCTGATCACGATTGGTTCGTATCGTGGTCTCCGTCACAAGAAGGGTCTGCCGTGCCGCGGTCAGCGCACGAAGACGAACGCGAAGACCCGCAAGGGCAATCGCAAGGCGTCTTCCGCGATGGTTCGCGCCGCTGCTCCTGCCAAGAAGTAATTTGAGGACAGTAAGCAATGAGCGAAGAAAACAAAACCGTTGAAGCGGCGCAGGCTCCGGCCGAGGCGGGCGCACACGCGGCAGAGGGCGAAGTGGTGGCCAAGAAGGCCCGTGTCGGCAAGTCGATTCCGCCCGGCATCGCGTTCATCCGTTCCACGTTCAACAACACGCAGGTGTCGATCGCCGACGCGCGCGGTGGCGTGATCGCCTGGAGTTCGGCCGGCAAGGCCGGTTTCAAGGGGTCCCGCAAGTCCACGGCGTTTGCGGCCACGATGGTGGCGCAGGATGCCGCCCGCACCGCTTTCGCCAAGGGCATGCACGAGTGCGAAGTCCGCGTGCAGGGTGCCGGCCAGGGCCGTGAATCCGCGGTCCGCGCCATTCAGGCGGCGGGTATCAAGGTTACGATGATTACGGACTGCACGCCGATTCCCCACAATGGCTGCCGTCCCCGCAAGCGCAGGAGAGTCTAATCATGGCACGTTTTACAGGTTCCCGTTCTAAAGTCTGCCGTCGTTTTGGCGAAGCGATTTTCGCCAACGCCAGCATGGGCAAGATCCTCGAGCGTCGCCCCAACCGTCCGGGCCAGCACGGCGCCAAGCGCGTCCGCAAGCTTTCCGAATACGGCGAACAGCTTCGCGAGAAGCAGAAGGCGCGCTACATCTACGGCATGATGGAGAAGCAGTTCCGCCTCTTCTTCGAGCGCGCGAAGGCCCAGCAGGGCATCACCGGCGAAAACCTCCTCCGTCTCTGCGAGACGCGTCTGGACAACGTGGTTTTCCGCATGGGCATCGCGCCGACGCGTTCCGCCGCCCGCCAGCTGGTTTCGCACCGCCATGTCACGGTGAACGGCAAGATCTGCAACATCCCGTCGTACATTGTCCGTGTCGGCGAGACGATTGGCCTGACCGAAAAGACGCAGAAGATGAGTGCCGTGACCCAGTGTCTTGAGCACAGCAAGGTTTCCGTCGCCTGGATGCAGTTCGACAAGACGTCGATGACTGGATCGGTTACGAGCCTGCCGACGCGTGAAGAGATCCCCGAGAACATCGATGTTCAGGCGATCGTCGAACTCTACTCGCGTTAATGTCGTCGGGCGAAAGGCCCGTTTGCAGTCTCATTCACCTCAAAGCAGAGGTTTCAATGCCGATCCGTTTGAGTCGTTTTGAAATGCCGAAGTCCGTCCAGAAGGACGAGAACAGCAAGGGGACGTACGCCCGTTTTGTCGCGGAGCCGTTTGAAATCGGCTATGCGCGCACGATCGGGAACTCGCTCCGCCGCGTTCTGCTCTCGTCCATCGAGGGATGTGCGATTTGCTCGATCAAGATCGCGGGCGTGAACCACGAGTTCTCCACGATTCCGGGCGTCGCAGAGGACGTTACGGACATTATCCTCAACTTGAAGCGCGTGCTTCTCAAGACGTTCACGCGCGAGAACACCAGCATCCACCTGAAGATGACGGGCCCCTGCACGGTCGTGGCCGGCGATTTCGCCGCCGAGAACTCCGTTGAGGTCCTGAATCCGGCCCAGGAAATCGCCACGCTCGAAGCGGGCGCGGTCCTGGACATGGAGTGCGAGCTCCGCACCGGCCGTGGCTTCTGTCTGGCCGAGGGCAACAAGTCGCCGGATCAGGAGATTGGCCGAATCGCGATCGATTCGATCTTCTCGCCCGTGACGCGCGTCAACTTCCTCGTGGAAAACACGCGCGTGGGCCAGCGTACGGACTACGAGAAGCTTGTTCTCGACGTCTGGACCGATGGCCGTACGACGCCGGATGACGCCTTGAAGACGGCCGCCGCCGTTCTCCGCCGCCACCTCGACGTGTTCGTCGACTACTCGAACGAGGAATCGCTCGAATTCGACGACGCGGAGAAGAAGGGCGCCGACGAGCGCGAGCGTCTGCGCAAGTTGTTGAACATGTCCGTCAACGAAATCGAGCTTTCGGTTCGCGCCGCGAACTGCCTGAACAACGCCAGCATCACCACGGTCGGCGAACTGGCGCTGAAGACGGAGGCGGACATGCTCAAGTACCGCAACTTCGGCAAGAAGTCGCTGAACGAAATCAAGGACAAGCTGAAAGATCTCGGTCTCTGCCTTGGATACAAGTTCGACGCCGATCTGCTCGAAACGAAGAAATAATTCCAGGAGTCATTTGTCATGCGTCATCAGAGAGTAATGAAAAAATTCGGGCGTTCGACGGAACACCGCAAGGCCCTCATGAAGAGCCTTGTGACGAACCTGATCCTCGCCGAATCGATTAAGACCACGCTCCCGAAGGCCAAGCAGGCCCGCAAGGACGCGGAAAAGATCGTCACGCTTGCGCGCAAGGGCACGCTGGCGGCGCGCCGTCTGGCGGCATCCCGCCTGCAGCAGCCCAAGGCCGTGCAGAAGCTGTTCGACAAGATCGTCCCGGCGATGGAAGGCCGTCCCGGCGGCTACACCCGCATCTTCAAGCTCGGCAAGCGCAAGGGCGATGCCGCCGAAATCTGCATCCTCCAGTGGGTGTCCGTTCCGGAAGTGGCCGACACGGCCGACGCCGCTCCGGAAGCCGCGCCCGCCGCGAAGGCCGACGCCGCGGAGGCGAAGTGAACATGATCTGCCGGTGATGGGCGGCGCGGCGCGCGCCGCGCCATCCCCGAGACAGCATCAGCGACGAGAACGGGCGCCTCCGCAAGGATGCGCCCGTCCTTCTATCGGAAAGAAGAGGAGAAAATGACCCTGCCCCAGCGAGTTGCCGTCATCGTCAAGCGTTGCTTCGCCGTGCTGCATCCGTGCCTCTACGGAGGTCTGAACGGCGGCGAGACGGCGGATGCGGAGGCGATCGTCCGCGACCTGGCGAAGGAAATCGCGCTTCTGATGCAGGGCGTCGACGCCAGGACCGTGGCCAGCCAGTTCGCCGCGCGGCTTCCCGAGGTCGCGCGCCTGATCGACACGGACGTCACGGCGGCGTACGAAGGCGACCCGGCCGCGACCAGCCGCATGGAGGTCGTCATGGCCTATCCCGGGCTCTTTGCCATTACCGTCCACCGTCTCGCCCACGTGCTCTACGCCCTGAAGGTCCCCATCATTCCCCGCATCATGAGCGAACTCGCCCACTCGAAGACGGGAATCGACATCCATCCGGGCGCGACGATCGGCGAGCGTTTCTTCATCGACCACGGCACGGGCGTCGTGATCGGCGAGACGACGGTCATCGGCAAGAACGTCAAGCTCTACCAGGGCGTGACGCTGGGCGCCCTGTCGTTCCCGAAGGACGAGCGCACGGGCATTCTGATGAAGGGGCACAAGCGCCATCCCAACGTGGAGGACAATGTCGTCATCTACGCGGGGGCCACCATCTTGGGCGGCGACACGACGATTGGCCACGATTCCGAGATCGGCGGCAACGTCTGGCTGATGGATTCCATCCCGCCGTTCTCCCGCGTCTACAACCAGACGCCTTTCCCGCGCGTCAAGACGCGCGCCGTCTGAGCGCGTCTCCCGCTCCGGTCCATGGGCGTGCGCGGCGGAATTTCCGGCAAAATTTCGTCCTTCCTGTAGAAAACGCCGTTCGCGCGCATACCTGTCAATGGGGACGGCGAACCGTGCACGTTCGTTTGTCCCACGAACCCCAAAGAAATGGAGATGAAATGAAGAAGTTGATGACAGCCCTTTGCCTGGTCGGGTCCTTGTGCGCGTTTTCGCAGGAAGCCGCCGCGAAGCCGGAAGAGGCCGACCGCCCGAAAGTGACGCAGGAACAGCGCAAGGCGCAGCGCGAGAGGTTCCAGGCCGAAATGAAGGCCCGCCGCGAGGCGACGCAGCAGAAGATCGTCGAGATTCTCAAAGGCGCGGGCCTGGACGAGGCGAAGGCGAAGGAAGTGGCCGGGCAGATCGAAAAGGCCTACCGGGAAGGCCGCTCGCCGCGCCGCCACGGCGGTCCGGGCGCCCGGGGCGCCCGTCGCCCCGCCGCCGCCCCCAAGGACAAGGCACCGGCTGGCGAAGCCAAGTGACAGAATCCGGCGGCGTCTCGTTGCGGGACGCCGTTTCTTCTTTTCGCGCGTGGAATCCGGACCGCCCGCCGCATACTCCAGACTATGGATGCGAACATGACACGTCGATTCTTTCTTGGGGGGGCTGCGGCTTTCGCCTGCGGCCCCTTTGGGGTTTTTGCCGCCGGGACGGACCGGAAGGAGGCGCCTTCGGCCGGTCGCGCGCGCGTGTGGGAGAAGCCGGATGGCACGGCGACCGACACCGTGATGGTCCGGCGCCTGTATCTCGATCTGGCGGGGCGGCTGCCGACCAAGGACGAGGCGCAGGCCTATGCCTTCTCGGCGGATCCGGACAAGCGCGCAAAACTTGTCGACGACCTTCTCGGCTCGAAGTCCTTTGCCGACTATTGGACGATGCGGTTCTGCGACCTGCTGCGCGTGAAGAGCGAATTCCCCATCAACCTGTGGCCGAACGCCGTGTACGTCTACCACGCCCGGATTCATGCGTTTGTCGAGAAGGACGAGGCGTGGGACGCTTTTGGGCGTGCGCTGCTGACGTCGCAGGGGAGCGATTTCCGCGATGCCGAGGTGAATTTCTTCCGCGCGACCGACCGGCGGAATCCGGAAGGCTGGGCGGAGGCGGTCGCGCAGACGTTCTGGGCGATTCCGCCCGACCGGCTTCCCGCCGAACGGCGCGCCGGGCTTGCGCAGGCCTTTGCGAACCTCAAGATCAAGGATACGCGCGAATGGAAGGAGGAGATCGTCTACGTGGACGGGGTCGACCGCCGGGGCGAGCTGTGCGACAGCCTGTTCGTGGCGCATCGGTCCGAGACGGCCGCCGCGTTCCGGAAAACGGTCTGCGCCTGGATTTTCGGGCCTGACGCGCCCTGCCGCCCCGGCCCCGAAAGCTTCCACCTGAAGGAGGTGCTGAGAACGGTCGTGCTGTCGGACGACTACGCGCGCGGTTCGGTCACGGGCGGCTTCCCCGCCCGTCGCCTCGACGCGGAAGTCCTGGACGACGCGATCTGCACGCTGAGCGGGTCCGGGCGCGACCTCCAGTCGCCGGCGCCGGAGCCGTTCACGTTCCTGCCGCCGGACCGGCCGACAATCTGCGTCGAAGACGGGTCCATCTCGAATGGCTTCCTGTCGCTGTTCGGCCGCCCGGCGCGGGATACGGGGCTGTTCGACGAACGCGGGCTCGACGTGACGGCCAAGCAGCGCCTCTACCTGTTCAATTCGGGGAAGCTCCACCGGCAGCTGGGCGCGATCGTCGCGCCCCCCACGCCCAAGGACGGTCCGGTGAATCCCATCCACCGGCTGCCGTTCCCCAAGCGGGTGGACGACCTCTACTGGCGGCTGCTCGCGCGCGAACCCAGTCCGCGCGAACGCCAGCTGATCGTCGGCCTGTGGCAGAAGCGTGGTGGCGGCCGGAAGGCGAAAGTCCGCCCCTTCGATTTGCTGCGCGACGTGGCCTGGTGTCTCGTCAACTCGAAGGAATTTCTGTTCCGCGTCTGATCTTTCACAGGAAGCGACTCATGAAACAGGCAAGAAGCGTTGTTGAAATCTGGCAGTGGGGCGGGCCGAGCCATCTGGAGACTTTCGACCCGAAGCCGGCGGCTTCGCGGGACTTCAACGGGGAGCTGAAAGCCATTCCCACGAACGTGCCGGGCTTCGAGATCCACGAATGGTGGCCGCAGCTGGCGCGCTGCGCCGATCTTTTCTCCGTCGTCCGCAGCCTGACGCACGATCAGTTCGGGCACGAAAGCGCCACCTATCTGATGCAGACCGGGCGTCTGCCGGGCGGCGGCGAGGTGTGTCCCGCCATCGGCGCGGTCGTCGCGCAGATCAAGAAGAGCGAATACAAGGGCGATCTGCCGCCCTACGTGATCCTGACGCGCGCGAAAGGGCGGTTCAGCGAAATCGGCTTTCTGGGCGATGCCGCGGCCCCTCTCGTGACGGGCGGGCGGCCCAACGCCGCGCGGTTCACCGTCGACGGCATCGTGCCGCCCGATGGCGTGACGCCGCAGGCGTCGCAGGCCCGTTTCGACCTTCTGGCCGAACTGGACGCCTGGCGTCCGGCCGCCGGCAGCGCGAATGCGGCCTTGGCGGCGGCCTTCGACGAGGCGGGGCTGAATGCCCGCCGCGTGGCAGAGGGCGATGCGGCGCAGGTCTTCGATCTGGCGCGGGAGCCGGACGAACTCCGGGAACGCTATGGCCGCACGGACGTTGGCCAGTCCCTGCTGGCGGCGCGGCGGCTGGTCGAGTACGGGGTGCCGTCGATTACGGTCAACCTTCCGGGCTGGGATTCCCATAAGCGCCACTTCGAGACGATGAAGCGCAAGAGCGCCGAGACGGACCAGGCCGTGGCGGCGTTCCTGCGGGATCTGAAGAGCCGCGGCCTTCTGGACACGACCGTCGTGTGGATGTGCGGCGAATTCGGCCGCACGCCGAAAGTCGGCTGGGAGGCCCCCTGGAATGGCGGCCGCGGCCATTGGGCCCGCTGCTTCTCGGCGCTGCTGGCCGGCGGCGGATTCAAGGGCGGATGCGTGGTGGGCGCGTCGGACGAGACGGCGAGCCGGCCGGTCAGTCGTCCCGTGGCGCCGCAGGACTTTCTCGGCAGCATCTACGAACGGTGCGGAATCGACCCGGCCGGGCCGATTCCGAACACGAAAGGCAAGCGAATGTCCATTCTGCCGCCACCTTCGGAAGAAGGGGTGCTGAAGGAGCTGTATGCGTAGAGCCTCCGGCCGTCTCGCGCGGAAGACGGATGCGGCCGCCGCCATCGCCCGAAGCGGCCTCGGCGGCGGAAAGAGGAAAAAGATGGTACAATAGGCCGCATGGAAAACGGGCAGCTTGAAGAGGCTTTCCTGCGGTTCCGGGTACGGCTGGCGCGGTTGGCGGAGAGGACGATGAACCCCATCCTCTCCCGCCGTCTGTCTCCCGAAGACGTCGTCCAGGAGACGATGGCCGCCGTCAGCCGGGATGAAAGCGCGTTCATGTCCAATCCCGATCTGCCGCTTTACTTCAAGCTGCGGACCGCGCTTCTGCAGACCGTCGCCCAGCTGGAACGCCGGCATCTGGGCGCCGGGAAGCGGGACGCCTACCGCGAAGTCGACCTCGATGGCGCGCTGCCGGACGGTTCGGCGCCCGTCGCGGGGCTGTATCTCATTCCCGACACGGCGACGTCGCCGCTTTCGCGCGTGGCCCGGCAGGATCGGGATGCGATTCTCCACCAGGCCCTTGCGCGGTTGAACGACAATGACCGCGCCATTCTCGAACTTCGCCACGGGGAAGGTCTTGGAAACGGCGAATGTGCGGCCCTGCTGGGAATTGGCGAAAAGGCGGCCTCCCTGCGCTATGTCCGCGCGCTTCAGCGCCTGCGCGGGATCCTCTGCGAATACTCGGAGTTCCAGCCATGAGGGACGGGACGACGACCGAGGCTCTGGTCGAAGAGTATCTGTCCGCCCTGCGGGGGGGCGCGGCCGTCGACGAGGCGGCTTTCATCGCCGCCCATCCGGACCATGCCGGCGAACTGGGCGAACTGCTTCCGCTGCTGGCGGAGATGGAGGAATACGGCCGGAACCGCCGCCGGAGCGCTCCCGCCGTCCCGTGCGTGCCCCCCGAACTGACGGGGAGCGACTACCAGCTCCGGCGGATTCTCGGCCGCGGCGGAATGGGCACGGTGTGGGAGGGGCTCCAGGTCTCGCTGAACCGCAAAGTCGCCGTGAAGGTGCTCACGCCGCCGCCGCGGTGCCGCAAGGAGGCGTGGCGCGAACGGTTTTCGCGGGAGGCGAAGATCGTCGCGCAGCTGCATCACCCCGGCATCGTGAAAGTCTATGGCGCGGGGACCTGCGGCGACCTGTGCTACTATGCCATGGAACTGGTCGACGGGACGAGTTTCAACAAGGTCGACTTCCCCGACGTCCGCGCAATCGTCCGTGCCGTCCTGCAGGCGGCGCAGGCGCTGGCCTACGCCCACCGGTGCGGGGTCGTCCACCGCGACGTCAAGCCGGCCAACCTGATGCGGGACGCCGCGGGCGAAGTCCGGGTGACGGACTTCGGGCTGGCCGCGGTCTGGGGGGAGGGCGAGGACGACCGGGAGGCCCGCAGCGGAACGCTCCGCTACATGTCGCCCGAACGGCTGACGGCGGGCCGGTGTTCGTTTGCCGCCGACCAGTACGCCCTCGGCGTGACGCTTTGGGAGCTGCTGGCGCACGAACCGCTGTTTGCCGGGGTGTCGGGAACGGCCCTGTTCCGGAAAATCTGTTCGCAGGCCATTCCGCGCTTGACGGGAGTCGATTCGGATCTGGCGGCGATCGTGGCGAAGAGCGTTGCGCTCAAACCGGCGGACCGCTACGCGGACATGGCCGCCTTTGCGGAGGATCTGCGCCGGTGGCTTGACCATGAAGCCGTGTTCGCCGCGCCGCCGGCGCCCGGCCGCCGTCTGCGCCTGTGGGCCAGGCGGAAACCCGCGATGGCGGGCCTGGCCGCCGTCTCCGTCGTCTGCCTGCTGGCCTTTGTCGGCGCCTTGGTGGCGGGGTATGCCCGGACGTCCGCGGCCCTGCGTCTGGCGGCGCGGAACGCCAAGCTCGCCGACGAGGCGTTGGGCGAGGTCTTCCATCACGTCGAGAGCGTTCCGCCGTCGAAACGCGACGTGGCGCTGCTGTCGGCGCTGCTTCCGTATTACGGCCGCCTCGCGGGCGAGCAGGGGCTGGATCCCGGGAAGAGCGCGGAGGTGAACGAGGTGCTGGGCGTCTGCGCCTTGCGTTCGGGCGACTACATGCTCGCGGAACGGGCCTTTCGCCGGCTTGTCGCGGTGCGGCCTTCGGCCGCCGCGCTGAACCGTCTGGCCGAAACCTTGCGCCGGCTTGGGCGCCACGACGAAGCGGGCGTCTTCCAGCAGCGCGTCATCGAAGAGTACGAGCATTCGCCGAATGCGACGGACCGCTACGAGGCGGCCCTGGCGCTTGAGGCGCAGGGCCGTTCGGCCGGACGTTCCAAAGCGCGCCGGCGGGCCTTTCTCATTGCCCGGGAACTGCGGACGACGGACACGGCCAACCCCGATTTCCGTTTCCTCTACGCGCGCCTGCTCGCGGAATCCCCCGGCATGTTCGGCGGAACGAAGGACGGCTCCGAGCGGCTTGAAAACGCCTTCGCGCTGCTGGGCGACCTGGCGACGGACTATCCGGACCGGCCCGAATATGGCCGGGCGCTCGTTTCGGCCGTGGAACGGCGGTTGCGGAACGGACTGGCGGGGCAGCCGGTGTCCCGGACGGACGTGGAGCTGGCGCTGGACACGGCCGATCGCCTGCTGGGCCGGTTCCCCAACGTGCCGGACATCGTCTCGTCCGTCGTGTCCTTCCGCGACACGTATGCGGCCTATCTGCGCAAGACCGGCGACGTGCGCCGCGCCAATCGCGAGAGCGTCCGGACCACGGGCATGCTCGAACTGCTTTCGCACAATGCGGAGTCGCCCGACGCGGCGCGGATGTCGTTCACGTGCGCGGACGGTTCGCTCGCCTATCGCCAGATCGTCGTCGGCTCGTCCCTGGAAGATGATCGGCCGGCCGTCCTGGTTCTGGCCCTGCACGACCGCGCCCGCAATGGAAACGACAACGTGCGCCAGATGACGGCGCCCTTTCTGCGGACGCTGGTGACGGCTGCGGAAACCCAGGGCCGGAAAGTCGTGATCCTTCTGCCCCAGTGTCCCGGCGGCCGCGAAAATCTGTGGCTGGGCGCGCGGAAGAAGGCCCGGGACGGACTGCTCAGGACCGTCGCCCGGCTGGTCCGCACGAAGACGCAGGAATTCCGCGTTTCGCCGGAACGGGTTCTCGTCGCGGGCGTGGACAGTGGCGCGGATGCGGCCTGGGTCCTTCTCGCCCAGGAACCCGCGCTTTTCGCCCGGGCCTTGCTGGCGGGGGCGGGACCGGTCCCGGCGGACGCCGCGCCGAAAATCGTCGCGCAGGTCCGCCTCTGCCTGGGCGAGGCGGACCGCCAGTGCCCTCCGGACCTGGTCCGGTCGTCCGTCGCGCCGATCGGACTGGCGACGGGCCATCCGGTTGTCGTCAGGGTCCTGCCGGGCGAAACCCACAAGACGGTCGTCGACAACGCATTCAGCGAAGAGGCCCTGGACTGGTTCCTCGACCCGGCCGGGCAGCCCGGCGACCCGGCGGAGGCAACTTCTCAGCCCTCTTCGATTGTGCTATAATGCCCGCCACCATGTCAGACATCCGTGTACGTTTCGCCCCGTCCCCGACGGGGAAGGTCCATATCGGCAACATCCGCGCGGCCATCTACAACTGGCTGTATGCGCGGCATACGGGCGGCAAGTTCCTGCTTCGCGTGGAGGACACCGATCTGGAACGCTCCACGCCCGAAGCCATCCAGGCCCTGTTCGCGTGCATGGAGTGGCTGGGGCTCGACTATGACGAACCGGCCGTCTACCAGACGAAGAATCTCCGGCGCCATCTCGACTGCGCGGAGAAGCTGCTGGCCGAGGGCCGCGCCTACGCGTGCGAGCGGACGTCCCGCGACGGCAAGACCGGCACGGTCGTCATGTTCAGGATGCCCAAGGACGGCGTGCTCGCGTTCGACGATCTGGTGAAGGGGCGCATGGAGAAGAAGGCCGAAGACGTGCAGGATTTCGCCATCGTCCGCAGCGACGGTTCGCCGATCTTCCATCTGGCCAACGTCGTCGACGACATCGATCAGGGCATCACGCACGTGATCCGCGGCGACGACCACGTGGAAAACACGTTCAAGCACATCGAGCTGTTCAAGGCGCTCGGCGCCCCGCCGCCGAAGTACGGCCATCTCTCGATGATCGTCAACGCGCAGGGCCGGCCCTACTCGAAGCGCGACGGCGCGGCGTTCGTGGGCGAGTTCCGCGAGAACGGCTACCTGCCGGACGCGCTCTTCAACTACCTGCTGCTTCTCGGCTGGAACCCGGGCGACGAGCGCGAGATCCTCACGAAGGAGGAGATGATCGCGCTCTTCGACATCGAGAAGGTCCACGTGACGGCGGCCCGGTTCGACATCAAGAAGCTCCAGTGGATGAACGGCGAGTACATCCACCGCGTGCCGAAAGCCGAATTCGCGGCCGAACTCCAGGCGCGGCTGGCCGCGGCGGGCCTCGCCGTTCCGGCCGGCTTCAACATGGAACTGCTCGTCGACCAGCTGCAGATCCGCACGAAGTTCTGGAGCGACATTCCCGGGAATTGCGCGTATTTCTTCACGGACGACTATGCTTTCGACGAAAAAGCCGTCGACAAGCGCCTGAAGAAGGACGGCGTCAAGGATACGCTTCTCGATCTCGCCGACCGCTTCGAGGCCCTTGAGCCGTTCACCGCCGCCGCCGGCGAGGCGATGGTGAAGGAGCTGTCGCAGGGACAGGGCATGGGTCCGTGGGTCCATCCGATCCGCGTGGCCGTCACGGGGCGCGGCGAGGGAATCGGGCTTTTCGAGACCTGCGAACTCCTGGGCCGGGCGAAGACCGTGGCCCGTCTGCGCAAAGTCGCGGAGACGCTCTGATGGCGCGCACGGTCGTGATCGGCGTGACGGGTTCGATCGCCGCCTACAAGGCGTGCGAGCTGGTTCGGCTGTTCGTGAAGAACGGGGACGACGTCCACGTGATCATGACGGACCACGCCCGGGAATTCGTGACGCCGCTGACTTTTCGCACGCTGAGCCGGAATCCCGTCCAGCATGCGATGTTCGCCGACCCTTTGGACTGGAAGCCGGGGCACATCTCCCTCGCGGAGGCGGCCGACCTGCTGGTCGTCGCCCCCGCCACGGCGAACATCCTGGCCAAGATGGCGCAGGGCCTTGCCGACGATCTGCTCAGTTCCGTGGCGCTCGCCACCAGGGCCCTGATTCTCGTCGCGCCCGCGATGAACACGGGCATGTACGAGCATCCGGCCACGCAGGCGAATTTTAAGACGCTCAGGGCGCGTGGCGTCCATTTCGTCGAAATGGACGCGGGCGATCTCGCCTGCGGCACGACAGGCAAGGGGCGCATGGCCGAACCGGCCGCCATTTTCGCGCAAGCCGAAGCGCTGTCGCGCCGCTAGCGCGGCCGCCGCGCGGGGTTCTCGCGCCGGCCACCCCCGCGAACGGCGTAAGGGGACTGTCCCCGTGTATGAGGACGGCGTGAGGGGACAGTCCCTCCTTTTCCTGCCCTTCTTCTTCATGGCATCCTTCCTCCACTTCGACAGGCTTCCTTTCCAATTTGACCCACGAGATTGTACAACTTGCACCACCAGAAAAATACAAATCGTCCTTGGAGGTTCCCCAATTTTTTGACGTAAAGAGCAACGGCACCCTTGTGAATAAAGGGTGAAGTCGACATTTTCACTTTGCGGCAAGTGAAAATCCGGCTACAGGAACGTGGAGCCGTTTCCCGTGGATGCGTCAGATTCCGCCCTTTCCCGCGTGCCGTCATCCCGTGTTCGCGCCGCTCATCAAGGAGAATCGGGCTTGGCCGGGTGCGACGGGATTCATGTCTTCGCTGTTCCGAAAGGGGCGCACATTGCCCCAGCCGACAGGGGCAAGCATTCGCGGCACAAGGAGATCGGAGAGCGCGGATCCTGCCGCGACGACAACGACGATGCAGAAGCGCATCTTCATCC
>JBJEWF010000069.1:0-53216 GCA_051884915.1 Kiritimatiellia bacterium | reverse complement strand
TCTGGTTCCTGGTTTCGGCGGAGGAAAAGGCGTGCTTCGGCCGGGCCAACCTTGAAGTGCTGGATTTGTCCTTCTCGACGGATGGTCGCGCCCTTCTTGGCGGTTCCTTCTACGATGGCGGGTTGGGCGACTTCGCGCCGCTGGGCGGCGAAGACTGTGGCGGATGGGCGTGGAAAGACGTGTCCAGGGACCGGGACGCGAGCCAGCCGCTGGCCGTGTTCGCCGGAACGTACACCGGGGCCGCCGTGCAGGAGGACGGAGGCGTCATCCCCGTTTCAATCACCATCGACAAGACCGGCAAGGTCAGGCTCGCCGGCAAGTACAGCGATGGAATGTCCGTGTCGGCTTCCGGAACGCTGGGAGGGTACTGGCAGGACGACGAAGGGACCGAATACGCCGAATTGGATCTGATTCTGCTGCCCAGGACCCTGGGTTGCGGCGCATGCCGTCTAAACATCTTGGCTTATGTGGATGAGACTCGCGTGCCGACGCTGATTCTTGACGGCTATACGACGACCTATACGGAGAAGACGGTCAAAGGGGCGGCGGACATCGATCTCCTCAACTGTCTGCATGCGGAACCGTTTACTCCCGGATGCTGGATTCCGGAGGATGCCGATCCCGACTTCGGCGTCGTGCGGCTCGTGTGCGAAGAGGACGTCATCGACATTCTCTACACATCGCGGAACGGCCAGATCACCGGTCTCGGGAAGGCGACGGCGACGGGCTACGGCGTCAAGTTCGACGCGAAGACCGGCTTCCTCACGGTGACGAAGGGCAGGGCGTACACGATTCAGGGCGTGCTGGGCGATTGCGAAAAAGGCTGCACGTGGGCGGGCGGCTTCACGGCGGACGGACGGCGTTTCCCCGTCGTGATCGACTACACGACGCTGCCGGCGCCGGACGAGCGCTTCCCGTGGACGGAGGAGGGCTTCGTCCTGACGGTCGGAGAGAGCTGCCCCGAAGACATGCAGCCGTCGGTCTGGACGGACGATGGGCCGCTCGAACTGTCGATTTCCGGTCTGCCGACGGGACTCAAGTTCGACAAGAAGACCGGGTTGATCACCGGCGCGCCGAAGCGGGCCGGGTCGTTTACGGTCAAGATCGGCTATACCTACGCCACGCGGAAGATAACCCGCACGACGACGCTGGTCGTCACGAACCGATAGACGGGACTGCCGCGCCTGCGCCGGAAGTGACGCGGGCGCGGCATCTGCTGGCCCGCCGCCCGGTGGCGCGTTCGGTTCTGCTTGTCGCGTACGTTTTGCCGAAGGGGATGGCCGAAGACGACCGGTAGACTGGCGGAATCCGCGCCGAGGCGCGGTCGGCATGCGGGCCGTATGGTATAACGTGCGGCCGATGGATTTCGCGGCGATGATCGAGGTGACGAGCAATCTGGGCGACTGGACTGGCGCGGTGCTCGCGCCCAAGGTCACCGTCAACGGCACGGACGCGAACGGCACGATGTCGTTCACGGTCGTGTCGGGTGACGGCATCTCCCGGCGCGCGTTCCTGTGCATCCGGCGGTAGGACCGGCCGACAGCCGGACGGCGACGCGGATGTCGGGGCGGCCAAAGGCCGGTCCCATGCGTTCCGTCGGTGCTTTGCGAGGCAGCTCCGGAGTCGACCCTGCACAGCCTTGTCCCAAGCCCTGCGCACCCTTTGCCCCAAACCCTGCGTAGCCTTTACGGCGTTCCAGACGTGTTCCAGGGTCCGGCGCGTCGCGAGGCCCAAATGTGCATGGGGCGCCTTTCTGATGGCCTGTTTCCTTCCGCTCACAGGATCTGCTTTTCGGTGCCGTGTCGGTTTGGGGCGAAATTGCATTGGATCCGATTTGCGGATCTTGTGGGCATTGCTTTTGCCCGGTACTCGTCCATCCCCGCAAGAGTGGCGGCCTTCCTTCTTCCCGCCTGTTGAGTCCCAGGGCTTTCCTTTCTTCTTTGCTGCCCCACTAGATATTACAATTTCCGCCGCTTCCGCCCGCCCGCGGGTGCAACGAGATTTTTATGCAGGGTCAACGGTGTTATGGCTGATGTCATGCCGCGCAATCGACCTGGGGCAGGTCCTTGACGAGGTAGCGGAAGAACTCCTCGAGCCGGTTTGACTTGTAGAGCGTGCGGAGCGGAAGCAGGGCTTTTGCGCCCGTCGGCCCAGTATTGAAGGTTGTGGTAGACGGCTGTCTTCCCGTTGGCGAGAACGTGCCTGTCCTCGCAGATTTTTCCCTGAATGGCACTCGGCAACGAGGCAAGTTCTGCGATGATTTTTGAGCGGGTTCTATCCGATTTTGGTTTGGTGATGTTCATATGTGATAGATACTATAACATATTGCGGAAATCAATCCCCAAAAGCGAGATTACCGCATAAATCCCTCTGTGCACCCTCGGTGCACCCATTCTCTCATTAGGTAATGCGAGAGTTTCCGTTTTGGTGATATACTGTCGCCATGAAAGCGTTCCTGTCGATTTCGCTCGCGCTCGCCATGTCCTTCGCCCTTGCCGCGGACGCCAGGCGTCTGGCGCGCGTTGACGCGTTCCGCGCCCAGGGTGATCGGGCGCTGGCCGATCGCCTGTGCATGTACTGGGAATCCCATGCGACAGACGTCTTCGTGCGCAACGAGGCCGTCGAGTCCGTCGGCGGCGAGCGGGCCCCGGTGCCGACCGTGATGTTCAACGGCAACCGTTCGCACGTGACGGCGTATGCGCGGCCCAAGATCGAGGACCTGCCGCTCAGAACCGAGCACCAGGGCGGGCTCATGCTGTCGCCCAAGGACGGCGGCCCGCTGCAGCTCGCGCCCTACGGCAAGACCGGCTGCATGATCGGCAGCCTCAACCACGAGATTCTCGGACTCGCGCGCGATGCGGCGAAGGCGTTCGTCGCGAAGGGCGACGCGAGCTATGCGCGGCTGGCCCATGAGGCGCTCGACACCTATCTGCTCGGCATCCTGCATCGCAACGTGGCGACGGACCTGGCGCACGGGCATCTCCAGACGCTCTTCGGCCTGCAGTCGATGGAGACGATTCACGACAGCACGCTGGCCGACTGCTGCGAGCTGTACGCGCTGCTGAAGCCGTATCTGCTGACGACGGCGCCGGAGAAGCCGGCCGTCTATCAGGCGGCGCTCCGCAAGTGGGCCGACGTGCAGATCGCGAACGGCGTGGCGGACAACAACTGGGACATGATGCAGCTCAATTCGATTCTGACGGTCGCGCTCGTCCTGGACGAGCCGGCGCGGTCGCACTACGTCGACGTCGTCTTCAACCAGTCCTCCGTCCGCAACCTCTCGATCCGCGATCTCGCGGAGAAGGGGTTCGACCCCGAGACGGGCATCTGGTGGGAGTGCCCCGGCTATTCGATGGTCGCGCTGGGGGACTTCGCGAAGTTCGCGACGCGCGCGAAGGAGGCTCTGGGCGTCGATCTGTTCGCGACCATCCCCGTGCTCAGAAAGGCGTTTCCCGCCGCCGGCGAATACCTGTATCCCGACGGCATGATCATGGGCTTCGGCGACACGCATCCGGCGCCCGTCCCCGACGCGATCCGGGCGTTCGGTCCGCTCAAGACCTCGCCGTTCTTCTACGCGCCGAACGCGAGCTGGCTTGTGGCGCGCAGCGGCATGGACCCGACCAACGACGTGGCCTTCGCGCTCAACGGTTCGCTCGGCAACCACCAGCACGCGAACGGCATCAGCCTCGAACTCTATGCGAAGGGCTATCGCCTCGCCCCCGACGCCGGCATCGGCTGGTCGCTCTATTCGGGCGACGACTACAAGGAATATTACAGCCAGTTCCCCGCGCACAACACGGTGATGGTCAATTCGCGCTCGACGTATCAGGTGATGAAGTCGTGCCATCCGTTCACGCTCGTCGACCATGGCGCGAACTGGGCGACGGTCGGCTTCCGCGAGCCCTGCACCGGCGCCGACCAGCGGCGCACCGTCCGCTACGTCAAGGACGACGCGGGCGCCTATTTCGTCGACGTCTTCCGCTCCCGCGTCCCCGCTGGCGGCGCGGAATGGCACGACTACTACTACCACAATCTGGGCGACTGCCTGACGCTGAACGGCGAGGTGCGGCCGACGGACATGATCGCGTTTGTCGAGTCGGGCCTTTACGGCCTCAGCTACATTCAGGACAAGTTCGCCCGCGCGGGCGCGGGCGATCTGCTCGCGACCTTCGACTGGGCGCGTCCCGAAGGCAACGTGCGGATGCGCGTCTTCATGAACGGGGCGAAGGGGCGCACGTTCATCAAGGCGCGCGCGCCGTCCACGGAGGGGCTGTCGCGCGTCAAGCGGCCGAACTACGGCATCACGCGCGACGCGCGCACTCCCGTTCTGGTCGTCCGGCAGCGCGGCGAGGCCTGGACGCGTCCGTTCCTCGCGGTCATGGATCCGTGCGGCACGGTCGGGTCCGTCGCCTTCGGCGACGGGGAGATCCGCGTCGTCCGCGCAAGCGGAAAGGTCGATGTCTTCGCCTACTGAATCCGCGCGGGAAAGCGCCGGCGCGCGTCTGGCGTTTTTCCCGCGGCGGGGCGGGTATTTTGATATAATGCGCGGCGGTGAAATCGAAGTCGACAGAGCTCCTGGCGGTGCTCCGGAGCGCGCACGGGCGGAAACCGGCCGGGGGCGGCGCGCCGTGTCCGTCGGACCGGGCGGCGCGGGAGAGGCTGCGGCGCGAGTCGGTCGTTCGGGTGGAGGAAACGGAATGAGAACCTTTCAGACGCGCGGCACGTGTTCGCGTGCCATCAACTATGAAGTCGCCGACGGCATCGTCACGGCGTGCGCGTTCGTCGGCGGATGTCCGGGCAATACGCAGGGCGTCGCCAGGCTTGTCGTCGGCCGCAAGGTCGAGGACGTCATTGCGATGCTGAAGGGCATCCAGTGCCGGAATGGCACGTCCTGCCCCGATCAGCTGGCGCGGGCGTTGGCGTCGGAAACGGAGGAAGCGAAATGAAAAACGTGCTGATCATCTCGTCTTCGCCGCGCAAGGGCGGCAACTCGGACATCCTCTGCGACGCGTTCGCGAAGGGGGCGAAAGAAGCCGGCAACAAGGTGACGAAGGTCCGCATCGCCGACAGGAAGATCGGCTACTGCACCGGGTGCTACGCCTGCCGGAAAGACCACACGTGCGTCATCAAGGACGATGCGGCGGCGATTCTGAAGAAGATGCTTTCGGCGGACGTCATCGTCTTCGCTTCGCCCGTGTACTTCTATTCGGTCAGCGCCCAGCTCAAGGCGCTTTTCGACCGTTCGGTCGCCTACTATCCGAACATCACCGGCAAGCGGTACTACTTTCTCATGACGATGGCGGACGACGACAAGGCGATGGCCGAAGGCACGATCAAGGCGATGCAGGGCTTTCTCGACTGCTACGAGGGCTCGGCGCTCAAGGGCGTGCTCGTTGCGCCTGGCGTCTACGAGAAAGGCGCAATCAAGGGCACGGCGCACGTGGCCGCCGCATACAAGCTGGGACTGGAGGTGGCGTGACATGGTCAAGCACGTCATACTGTGGAAACTGAAGGACGATGTCGCCGACAAGGCGTCCGTCAAGGCGGGCATCAAGTCGGGACTGGAAGGGTTGAAGGGCGTTGTGCCGGGGCTTGTCGACATCGTCGTCCGGACGGAAGGGCTTTCGAGTTCCAACGCGGACGTCATGCTCGATTCGACGTTCGAGTCGGCGGCGGCGCTCAAGGGCTATGCGGTGCATCCCGCGCACGTCGCCGTCGCGGACGGCAAGGTGCGTCCGTTCACGCAGACGCGCCTCTGCCTGGACTACGAGGTCTGAGAAACCCGTGGCCGTCTGCCGCCTTGACGATGGCGGCCGTCCTGCGCGTCCGTCCGCCGAAGGGGGCGAGGCGGCGGATTGGGCGTTGCGGCGGTCGGCGGGCGTTGGCGGGGACGAAGCCGTGACCTACGACATGGCATTCGAGAAGCTGGCGCGGTCGAGGTTCCGCAGCCGGTTCAGGTTGACGGACGCGGAGCGCGGATACGTCGCTGAAAAGGGGATGGACACGATTCGCCGCCATGCCGAGGATTTTGTGCGGCAGAAGCTTGCGCCCGCCCGGCCGCCGAACGACGGCCGGCAGACGCCGATGCGCGGGCATCCCGTGTTCAAGGCGCAGCATGCCACGGCAACCTGCTGCCGGGGCTGCATGGAGAAGTGGTGGCAGGTTCCGACGGGGGTTGCGCTCTCGCCGGAGCGTCAGCGGAAGACGGTGAACCTGATCGTGGAATGGATCGCCCGGCAGTTGCGCGTTGGCGCCTGATCGTCGTCCGGCCCGGATTCTCCCGGCGGCTTCCGGACGGGGCCTGGCGGCCCGGCGGCTGTCGTCCGGCGCCTGGGGCGCGTCCGCGATTCCGATGCCGCGGGACCCGGCAAGGGCGCCGTTCCGGGTCCGGCTGGAGAATTTTGGCTCTTCCGCCAAATGGTATTGACGGCGGCACGGGGCGTTTGGTAGACTATGGGCAATCTTTTGCGGAAGGCAGCAGAACGCATGATGACGAACCTCAATCTTCTCGGTTTCGGGCTTACCTTCGCCCTTGAGGGCGGAGCGGGCGCTCGTGTCTAGAAATCGAAAGCGAAGATCAAAGGATACGAGAAGACGGCCCCGCTCCAACAGCGTGGCCGTTTTCTTTTGTGGAAGAAAGGGAACCGTAAAATGACAGATCAGGTAAGATTCTTCGATACGACGCTTCGCGATGGCGAGCAGGCGCCCGGCTATTCGATGAACATTGAGGAAAAACTCCGGATGGCCCGTCAGCTTGAGGCGCTGAATGTCGACGTCATCGAAGCCGGCTTCGCGATTGCCTCGCCCGGCGATTTCGAGAGCGTCCGCCAGATTTCCCTCGCCGTGAAACGGCCGATCGTCGCGTCGCTGTGCCGTGCCCTCCAGAAGGACATCGATGCGGCGCATGAGGCCGTGAAGGG
The DNA here is from genome assembly GCA_051884915.1 of Kiritimatiellia bacterium. GTDB lineage: Bacteria > Verrucomicrobiota > Kiritimatiellia > RFP12 > UBA1067 > RUG572. The sequence goes on along the minus strand of JBJEWF010000069.1, from coordinate 46,296 downwards.
GGCCGTCCGTCCGCGCATCCACACCTTTCTGGCGACGAGCGATCTGCATCTCGAATTCAAATTGAAGATGTCCCGCGAACAGGCGCTGGTCCGCGCCGTCGAGGCCGTCAAGTACGCGCGGAACATGTGCGCGGACGTCGAATTCTCGCTCGAAGACGCGTCGCGGACGGATCGCGACTACATGTGCCGGGTCGTCGAGGCCGTCATCAAGGCCGGCGCGACGACGGTGAACCTGCCGGATACCGTCGGCTATGCGACGCCATCGGAAATCTACGACATGGTGGCGAACGTCGTCAACCGCGTGCCGAACGTCGACCAGGCGATTCTCTCCATGCACTGCCATGATGATCTGGGCTTGGCCGTCGCCAACTCGCTCGCCGGCATCGCCGCGGGCGCGCGGCAGGCGGAATGCTGCGTGTGCGGCATCGGCGAGCGCGCCGGCAACGCCGCGCTGGAGGAGATTGTCATGAGCCTTCGGACGCGGCCGGACGTCTACAATCTGAAATACCAGATCAAGACGGAGGAGATCGCGAAGACGGCGAAGCTGCTGTCGTCCATCACGGGCGTCAAAATCTCGCCGAGCAAATCGATCGTGGGGGCCAATGCGTTTGCGCACGAAAGCGGCATCCACCAGCATGGCGTGATGGCGAACGTGAAGACGTACGAGATCATGACGCCCGAATCGGTGGGCGTGAAGAAGACGGAACTCGTCCTGGGCAAGCATTCCGGCCAGCACGCGTTCGCGCAGCGTCTGGCGTCGCTCGGCTACGCGCTCGGCAAGGAGATGGAAAACAGGCTCTTCGCCGACTTCAAGGTCCTGGCCGACCGCAAGAAGACGATCGAAGACCGCGACATCGTGGCTTTGGTGGAGGCGGCGACGGGGCACGTCGCGGGCAAGAACGACTGGACGCTTGAGAACTATGTCGTGTCCAGCGGCAACAAGATGTATTCGACGGCCTGCGTGACGCTCGCCAGGGGCGGAAAGACGGTCACGGAGTCCGCGTTCGGCACGGGGCCGGTGTTCGCCTCCATCCGCGCGGTCGAGAAGATCGTCAAGCATCCGTTCTCGCTGCTGGACTACCAGATCCAGGCCGTGACGGAGCGCCGCGACGCCCTGGGCGAGGTGACGGTGAAGATCTCGGACGCGAGCGGCACCTACCGCGGCCGCGGCGTGTCGACGGACATCATCGAGGGATCGATCCTCTCGACGCTCGACGCCGTCAACAAGATGCTCGACGAATCCGCGACGTCGCTCAGCACGGGCGCGGCTTCGCGGGCCCAGCATTCGTTTGACGCGGACATGCTTGCGGGGCACACGGACAAGTAGGCGCGGCGGGAGCGCGCGCGGAGAACAGCTCTGGAACCGATGCGGGATGCGAATCCCGAACGAAGAGGAAAAAAAACATGGCGATGACAATGACGCAGAAGATCCTGGCGGCGCACGCCGGGAAGAAGGAAGTCCATGCCGGCGAGCTGATCATGGCGAAGCTCGACCTCGTGCTGGGCAACGACATCACGACGCCCGTCGCAATCGGCGAGTTCCCGAAATTCGGCCGGGCGAAGGTCTTCGACCGGACGAAGATCGCGCTGGTTCCCGACCACTTCGCGCCCAACAAGGACATCAAGGCCGCGACGCAGTGCGCCTGCATGCGCCAGTTCGCGAAAGACCAGAAGATCAGGAACTACTTTGAAGTGGGCCACGACTGCGGCGTCGAGCACGCCCTGCTGCCCGAAAAGGGGCTTGTCACGGCGGGCGACTGCATCATCGGCGCCGATTCGCACACCTGCACGTACGGCGCGGTGGGCGCCTTTTCGACGGGCGTCGGCTCGACGGACATGGCGGCGGGCATGAGCGCGGGCGAGACGTGGTTCAAGGTCCCGGGCGCCATCAAGGTCGTCGTGACGGGCCGGCCGAAGAAATGGGTGTCGGGCAAGGACCTCATTCTGCACCTGATCGGCCTCATCGGCGTCGACGGCGCGCGCTACCAGTCGCTTGAGTTCACGGGGACCGGAATCCGCAATCTCACGATGGACGATCGCTTCACGATCGCGAACATGGCCATTGAGGCCGGCGCGAAGAACGGCATCTTCCCCGTCGACCGGCTCTGCCTCGACTACCTGAAGGAGCACGGCGCGAAAGCGCCGAAGATCTACGAGGCGGACGCGGATGCCGAATACGAGCGGACGATCAAAATCGACCTGGCGGCGCTCAAGCCGACGGTCGCGTTTCCGCATCTGCCGGAGAACACGCATGCGGTGGACGCGATCAAGACGGTCCGGATCGACCAGGTGGTCATCGGCTCCTGCACGAACGGGCGCATTGGCGATCTGCGCATCGCCGCGAAGGTGCTGAAGGGCCGGAAGGTTGCGGATGGCGTCCGCTGCATCGTCATCCCCGCCACCCAGCGCATCTGGATCCAGGCGAACGAGGAGGGCCTGCTCACGCAGTTCGCGGAGGCGGGCTGCGTGGTGTCGACGCCGACCTGCGGACCGTGCCTGGGCGGTTACATGGGCATTCTCGCGAAGGGCGAGAGGTGCGTGGCGACGACGAACCGCAATTTCGTCGGCCGCATGGGGCACGTCGAGTCCGAAGTCTATCTCGCGAGTCCGGCGGTGGCCGCGGCCTCGGCCGTTGCGGGCAAGATCGTCTGCCCCTGCAAGTTGAAGTGAAGGTTGAACGCCGAAGAGTGGAGATGGAAAATGAAAATTTCCGGGAAGAGCTGCAAGTATGGTGACAATGTCGACACGGACGTGATCATTCCCGCCCGCTATCTGAACACGCCGGACGCGAAGGAACTCGCGGCGCACTGCATGGAGGACATCGACAAGTCCTTCGCGACGACGGTGAAGCCGGGCGACATCATGGTCGCGGGCCGGAACTTCGGTTGCGGCAGTTCGCGCGAACATGCGCCGCTTGCCATCAAGACGTGCGGCATCGCCTGCGTCATCGCGGCGACGTTCGCGCGGATCTTCTACCGCAACGCGCTCAACATCGGGCTGCCGATTCTGGAGTGTCCGGAAGCGGCCGCCGCGATTCGGGCGGGCGACGAGGTGTCCGTCGATTTCGACACGGGCGCCATTGTCGACGTGACGACGGGCCGGACCTTCCAGGGCGAACCGTTCCCGCCGTTCATGCAGGAGCTGATCGCGGCGGGCGGTCTGGCCGCCTATCTCCGCGCGCGGAAGGGGAAATAGAAGGCGAACCGCCGGTCCGGCGGCGGACGCGGATTTGCCGCATCCGGACCGGCTGTGCTATACTACGGGCCCATGAGAAAACCAGACGAATTGAGACCCGTTGAAATCATCCGCAATTTCACGAAGTACGCCGCCGGCAGCGTGCTGGTCAAGTGGGGCGACACGTGGGTCCTGTGCACGGCGAGCGTCGAGGAGAAGGTGCCGCCGTTCCTCTGCGGCACGGGCAGGGGCTGGGTGACGGCCGAGTATTCGATGCTGCCGTCTTCCACGGGCGGCGGCCGCAAGGACCGCGACATCGGAAAACTCCGGCAGGACGCCCGCGCGACGGAGATCCAGCGCCTGATCGGCCGCGCCCTGCGTGCCGCGGTCGATCTCGGGAAACTGGGCGAACGCCAGATCACGATCGACTGCGACGTCCTCCAGGCCGACGGCGGAACGCGGTGCGCGTCGATCACGGGCGGCATGGTGGCGTTGAACGACGCGGTCGCCAAGCTGCTGGCGGCGGGCAAATTGAAGCGGAACCCGATCCGGCGCTGGATCGCCGCGGTTTCGGTGGGCGTGTGCGACGGCGTGCCGACGCTGGATCTGGACTACGCCCACGATTCGACGGCCGAAGTCGATCTCAACGTCGTGATGACGGACGACGGCTGCTTCGTCGAGCTCCAGGGAACGGCGGAACGCGAGCCGTTCACGGAGGAATCGCTGGCGGCGCTGAAGACGCTGGCCAAGGCGGGGCTGGCGAAGCTGTTTGAACTGCAGAAGGGCGCGAGGTAGACCATGGCCGTCAAAATCCTGTTGACGCTGCTCTTCCTGGCCGCGATGGTCGGCGTGGGCGTCTACGGCCGCAAGCACGCCCGGTCGGTGGACGGTTTCGTTCTCGGCGGGCGCGCGGTCGGCCCCTGGCTGACGGCCTTTGCCTACGGCACAAGCTACTTTTCCGCCGTGGTGTTCGTCGGCTACGCCGGGCAGTTCGGCTGGAAGTACGGGCTTTCGTCCAGCTGGATCGGCATTGGCAACGCCGTCATCGGCTCGCTGCTGGCCTGGTTCGTGCTGGCGCGGCGGACGCGCCTGATGACGCAGCACATCCAGAGCCGCACGATGCCGGACTTTTTCGGCACCCGTTTCAAGTCCGAGGGATTGCGGATCGTGGCGTCCATCATCGCCTTCGTCTTTCTCATTCCGTACACGGCGGGCGTCTACATGGGCATCTCGAAGCTCTTCGAGCTGGGATTCGGTTCGGCGGTCCCCTACGAATTCTGGGCGGTGGTCATGGCGGCGCTGACGGCCGTCTACGTGATTCTCGGCGGCTACAAGGCGACGGCGATCAACGATTTCATCCAGGGCGTCATCATGCTCTTCGGCATCACGGCGGTCATCTGCGTGGTTCTCCGGCACCAGGGCGGCTTCTCCGCGGCGATTGCCAAGCTCGGGCAGCTGGCGCCGAACGCGCACGATCTTGCGGGCGCGGGCGCGGCGCTCTACCAGGTGCGCGAGCCGGGCGTGTTCACGTCCTGGTTCGGCCCGAATCCGGCGAGCCTTCTGGGCGTCGTGGTTCTGACGTCGCTTGGCACGTGGGGCCTGCCGCAGATGGTCGGCAAATTCTACTCCATTGCGGACGAGTCGGCGATTCGCCGCGGCACGGTCATTTCGACGTTCTTCGCGCTGGTCGTTGCGGGCGGGTGCTACTTCCTCGGCGGGTTCGGCCGTCTGTTCCGCGAGACGGCCTTCAGCGTGGAGAAGGGCGCGTTCGTGTTCGACACGATCGTGCCGCAGATGCTGACGGACCTGCCCGAGGCGCTGATGGCTCTCGTGATGCTGCTCGTCCTGTCCGCCTCGATGTCCACGCTGGCCTCGCTGGTTCTCACGTCAAGCTCGACGATGACGCTCGATCTCATCTACCGCGACCGGCCGGCGGCGGAAGGCGAGGTCGAACAGGGGGCGATCGACGACCAGGTCGCGGCGCGGATCGAACGGCGCAAGGTCGTGGTGATGCGCGTGCTGATCGTGTTCTTCATCGTCATCTCGCTCATGATCGCCCTGCGTCCGCCGCAGTTCATCGCGCAGTTGATGGGGATTTCGTGGGGGGCGCTGGCGGGCGCGTTTCTGGCGCCGTTCATGCTGGGCCTCTACTGGCGGGGCGTTACGAAGATTTCGGTCTGGGCGTGCTTCGCCTGGGGCGTGGGCCTGACGGTCGTGAACATGCTGGCGGGCAATCCGATGAATCCGATCAACTGCGGCGCGCTGGCGATGCTGGGCGGTTTCGCGGTGGTGCCGGCGGTGAGCCTGGTGACGCCCAAGCTCCCGCGCGCCGCCGTGGACGCGGTGTTCGCGTGCTACGGGAAGGCGTGACGGCGGCCGCCGCGCCGCGGGACCGGCGGCGCAACTTTCCCGATCCGGACTTTTCCACTTGCGGGAATCCGATAAAATAACTATAATTCCAACCAACTGAAACCGGTAAAAAGGATTTGAAAATGAAAAAGACGTTAATGGGTCTTTGTGTTGTATTGGCGTGTGCGGCCGTCTCGGCCCAGAATGCGGCGTCGGCGCCGGGCGCCCAGCCCGCGGCGAAGGCCTCCACCGCCAAGGCGGCCTGGCCGGTGTGGCTGGCGTTCAACTCGACGAAGGACATCGACGTCGCCGGCGTCCGTTTCACGCTTCCGTACGGCCAGTGCGAGAGCGTGACGGGTTTCGATCTGGGCCTCTACGGCCGTTGCCGCTATTTCGAGGGTCTGCAGGTCAACATCCTCCGGAACGAGGCGGAGGACGTGATGGCCGGCTTCCAGGTGGGCATCTACAATTCGGCCGGCCGCGCGGATCTCGTGGGCCTTCAGCTCGGCCTGCTGAACGAGGCCCGCACGGTGCGCGGCATTCAGGTCGGCATCATCAACCTGGCCGGGCAGATCGAGGGCATCCAGGTCGGACTGGTCAACCGGGCCGAGACGACGTATGGCTTCCAGGTCGGCGGCGTGAACGTGATTCGCGACAGCGACCTGTCCTTCTGCCCGATCGTCAACATCGGGTTCGACGTCTTTCCGAATTACTGAGCGGGAACCGGGATTCCGAGATGAACGTCCGTCCTTTTGCCGCCCTTCGTCCGTCGCCGGAGCAGGCTTCCGCCGTCGCCGCCGTCCCATACGACGTCGTGGACGCCGCCGAGGCCCGCGCCCTGGCGGCGGGGAATCCCGCGAGCTTTCTCCACGTCTCGCGCCCCGAAATCGACATGCCCGAGGGCGCGGACTGTTCCTCCGGCGCGGCCTACGCCCAGGCGCGCAGGGCCTTGGACGCGTTGCGGGCGTCCGGCACGCTGGTGCAGGATGCCGCGCCCCGCTTCTACGTCTACCGGCAGATCATGGGCGGCCATGTGCAGACGGGGCTGGTCGCCGCGTTTGACACGAAGGACTACCTGGCGGGCGTGCTGAAGCAGCACGAAAAGACCCGCAAGGACAAGGAAGACGACCGGACGCGCCATATCGAGACGTTGCAGGCGCACACGGGGCCGGCCTTTCTGACGTACAGGGACGATGCGGAGATCGACGCCGTCGTGGCGGAGGTCTGCAAGGGCGCGGCGCGCGACGATTTCACGGCGGCGGACGGCATCCGCCACACGACGTGGGACGTGCCGGCGGCGCGTTCGGACGAGCTGATCGCGCTGTTCGCGCGGATTCCGGTCGCGTACATTGCGGACGGCCACCATCGCAGCGCGGCGGCCAGCCGCTACGCGCAGGCGAAGGGTTTCGCGGGGGAAAGCCGCTGGTTCATGGCCGTGGCCTTTCCCGCTTCGCAGTTGAAGATCCTCCCCTACAACCGCCTGGTCGCGGATTTGAACGGCCTGACGGCCGAGGCCCTGCTGGAGAAGGCGAAGGCCGTGTTCACGGTCACGCCGGCCGCGGATGGCGCGCCCGCTTCGGGCCGCCATGCCCGGATGTTCCTTTCGGGGCGGTGGTACGATCTGGCCTGGGAGGTCCCGGCGGGGACGGACGTCGTGTCGTCGCTGGACGTGTCGGTTCTGCAGGACCGTTTCCTTTCCCCCGTTCTGGGAATCGACGACCCGCGCACCTCTCCCCGGATTTCGTTCATGGGCGGCGTGCGCACTCTGGACGAACTCAGCGGCCGGGTCCGGGCGGGCCGCGACGCCGTTGCGTTTTCGATGTATCCCGTGACGGTTGGCGAGATGATGGATATCGCCGACGCCGGCGCCATCATGCCGCCGAAGTCGACTTGGTTTGAACCCAAGCTCCGTTCGGGATTGTTCGTCCATGTCGTGGATTAAGCAACAGTGGTCCCGCCTTCGCGCGCAGATGCTGCGCGACAAGGCACCGCCGGAGTTCGTCGCCCGCGGATGGGCCATCGGGATGTTCTACGGCTGTACGATTCCGTTCGGCTTCCAGTTGCTGCTCTCCCTGCCCACGGCCTATGTGCTCAAGGGCAGCCGCGTGGGGGCGACGGTCGGCACGTTCATCACCAACCATTTCACGATCTTCCTCATCTATCCGTGCCAGTGCTGGCTGGGGAATCGTCTGCTGGGAGGGTCGATTTCCTATTCTTCCATCTGCGTCGCGCTTGAGGCGGTCCTCCGCGACCAGAGCTGGGCGGCCCTGCGGCAGCTCGGCTGGGACTTGCTGGCAGCGTTCCTTCTTGGCGGCTGCATTCTCGCGGCCGTGTGCGTGCCCCTGACCTACTGGGGCGTCCTGCGCGTCGTCCGCCGGGCCAGGGCGCGCAGTCAGACGGCGAACCCCCCGGCGGCGGAATGAGACGGCATGGCTGAAGTCAATCCATATTCGGCGCGCCTGGCGGAATTCGGCGACCTGCTGAAACGCCGCCGTCTGGATGCCGCCGTTCTCTTCGGCGCGGCCAATATCCGGGCGTTGACGGATGTCGTCTGCGACAACGGGTGCCTCGTCGTCTCGCGCGACGGGGTGGTCTTCGCGACCGATTTCCGCTACATCCCGATGGTGCGCCGGGTGGCGCCCTGGTTGACGGTCCGCGAGCAGAAACGCGGCGTTCCCTTCGCCGCGATCGTGAAAGGCGTCGGGAAGGGCTGGACGCGTGTCGGCTACGAAGGTTCCGTGCCGACGGCCCGCTATCTGGCGCTGGCGAAGAAATTCCCGGCCGCGCGATTTGTCGACGTCGAGCCGGACGTCCTTTCCCTCCGGGCGGTGAAGACGGTCGACGAAATCACGCGCATTGCGGCCGCCGAAGCGCTGAACGACGAGATCTGGGAACGCGCGTTGGCCGACATCCGGCCGGGCATGGCCGAAAAGGACATCCAGCGCGTCATCCGCGCGTGGATGAACGCCCTGGGCGACGGCGAGGCGTTCGAGACGATCGTCTGCGCGGGCAAGAATGCGGCCGAGTGCCATCATGTTCCCGACGGGACCGTCTGGCGGAAGGGCGAGCCGCTGCTGGTCGACATGGGCGTCAGGCTGGATGGCGTCTGCGCCGACATGACGCGCAACATCAAAGCCGCCAACGACGCCGAGTACGGGAAAATCTACCGGCTCGTGCTTGAGGCGAACCGCGCGGCGATTGCCGCGGCCAGGCCGGGAATGACGGCCGGCGCCCTGGACAAGGTGGCGCGCGACATCATCGAAAAGGCCGGCTACGGCGAGGCTTTCGGGCATTCCCTCGGCCACGGCGTCGGCTACGAAATCCACGAACTGCCCACGGCGCGTCCCCAGGACGGGACGGTGCTTGAACCCGGCATGTTCGTGACGATCGAACCCGGCATCTATCTTGAAGGTCGGCTCGGCGTGCGCATCGAGGACCTGGTACTGATCATAACGACCGGCTGCGAAGTCCTTTCGCACGCCGCGAAATGAGGAGAAGCAAATGAAGAAGGCAACAATCGAAACCTCCATGGGCAGTATCACGCTGGAGCTGGACGAGGCGAAGGCGCCCATCACGGTCAGGAACTTTCTGGACTACGCGGCGAGCGGCCATTACGACGGGACGATCTTCCACCGGGTCATCGACGGTTTCATGATCCAGGGCGGCGGCTTCACGAAGGACATGAACCAGAAGGCGACGAAGGCGCCGATCCGGAACGAAGCGCAGAACGGGCTCAAGAACCTTCGCGGCACGATTGCCATGGCGCGCACGATGATCGTCGATTCCGCGACCAGCCAGTTCTTCATCAACCTGGTCGACAACGGCTTTCTCGACTTCCGTTCGGCGGACGCGCAGGGTTTCGGCTATTGCGTGTTCGGCAAGGTGACGGACGGCATGGACGTCGTGGACAGGATCGCCAAGGTCCGCACGGGATTTGCCGGCCCCCACCAGAACGTGCCGGAAGAGCCGATTGTCATTAAAAAGGTCCACGTTGCCGCCGCGGCGGCGAAGTAGTCCGCCGGCCGTTCGTCCATGGGGGGAGAGCCGAAAGACCGCCCGGCGCCGGAAACGGTCGACGGCACCGTCAAGAGCGTCGTTTTCCGCAATGACGACACTGGGTTCTCCATCCTCCACGTGACGACGGGCGGTGGCGCGGCGTTCCATCTGGGCGAACGCGAGGTCACCGTCCTGGGCACGTGCGCGGCCGTTTGGGAGGGGGAGGAGCTGCATGCCGAAGGCGTCTGGGTCGACGATCCGGTCCGCGGCCGCCAGTTCAAGGCCCGGACTCTTGCCTGCGTGCCGCCGAAGTCCACGGAAGGCGTCCGCCGGTATCTGGCCAGCGGCCTGATCAAGGGCATCGGCCCCGTTCTCGCCAACCGCATCGTCGACGCCTTCGGGTCCGACACGCTGGACGTCCTCGACCACCATTCCGGCCGCCTGGCCGAGATCCCGAAAGTCGGCCCCCGGAAAATCGAGCAGATCCGCAAGGCCTGGCGCGACGAGCGGGGCATGCGCGAGGTGATGATTTTCGCGCAGACCTACGGCATCTCCGCGGCCAAGACCGCGAAGATCTACCGCAAGTACGGACCGGATTCGATCGCCATCATCAAGGCGGATCCCTATCGCCTGTGCCGGGACATCTGGGGCATCGGTTTCCTGACGGCGGACAACATCGCCACGGCCGTGGGGCTGCCGAAGGATTCGCCGCTCCGCGCCCGGGCCGCGATTCTCCACATGTTGCGCACGGAGGCCGACGACGAAGGCCACTGCTGGACGGCGGAACCCGATTTGCTGCTGCACGCCCAGGAGCTCGTCGGCATTTCCGTCGAGATCCTGGCGGAATCCCTGAGGGAGGAAATCGCGGGCGGCCGGGTGGTGAAGGAGGGGGAGCGCCTGTACCTCGCCGACCTGAATCATGCGGAAAAGAAAGTCGCGGCCAAACTGCGCCGTCTCCTGTCCGTCCGCCCCTCCTTCCCGCCCATCGACCCTGACAGGGCCATCGCCTGGTGGGAGCGGAAGACGGGGTTCACGCTGGCGCCGGCCCAGTTGCGGGCCGTGCGGACCACGCTTCAATCCAAGGTCGCCATCGTCACCGGCGGTCCGGGCGTCGGCAAGACGACCATCATCCGGGCGCTCGTCGAGATCTACCGCGCGCGCGGCGGCGATCATGCCATCAAGACGCTGCTGGCCGCGCCCACCGGCCGGGCGGCCAAGCGCATGGCCGAGTCGACGGGGGCGCCGGCGCAGACTTTGCATCGTCTGCTGAAGTACAATCCCCAGACGAACGGATTCTCGTTCAACGAGGAGAGGCCGCTGCCGGGCGACGTGTTCATTTTCGACGAGACGTCCATGGTCGACATCCGCCTGATGCGCGATCTGGTCTCGGCGCTGCCGGACACGGCGACGCTGGTTCTCGTCGGGGACGTCGATCAACTGCCGTCCGTCGGTCCCGGCAACGTGCTGCGCGATCTGATTCGCAGCGGCGCCATCGCGACCTCCCAGCTGACGGAGATCTTCCGCCAGGACAGCACCGGGCTGATCGTGTGCAACGCCCACCATGTGAATGCGGGCGAGCCGCTTGAAACGCGTACCGGCGAGAGCGATTTCTATTTCATCGCCCAGGAGGATCCCGCCAAGGCCCTTGCGTTCGCGCTGGAATTCATGACGGTGCGCATTCCCCGCCATTTCCACCTGGAACCGCTGCAGGACGTCCAGGTCCTGACGCCGATGCGCCGCAATCTGCTGGGGGCGGAGCATCTCAATGCGGTCGTCCAGCAGCGGCTGAACGGTTCGGGACCCGCCGTGCAGCGGGGCGGAACGGCTTTCCGGGCGGGCGACCGGGTCATGCAGCTGCGGAACAACTACGACAAGGACGTCTACAACGGCGACGTCGGCTTCGTGCGAAGCGTGGACACGGCCAACCGTTCGCTGGTCGTCCTGTTTGACGGCCGCCCCGTCGAATACGCGAGCGGGGAGCTGGACGAACTGACGCTCGCGTACGCGACGACGATCCACAAGTCGCAGGGCAGCGAATATCCCGCCGTCATCGTCCTGATGCACCGGCAGCACTACATGATGCTGCAGCGCAACCTGCTCTACACGGCCATCACGCGCGGCAAGAAGCTCGTGCTGGTCATCGGGTCCGCCTGGGCCGTCAAGCAGGCGATCGAAACGAATGCCGTTCGCGAGCGCCGCACGTCTCTTGCCGCGCGCATGGCCTGCGACTGACGCGCGCCGGCCGGCTTTCCCCGTTTTCCGTTTCCCGTCGTTGTTGTCCATGTGCTCTTTTGATATAATGGCCGCAATGGCAGATACGAAGGAAAACAGTGCGGTTTCTTCCGCGGCGGGAGAAGAGGCGTTCCGCAAAGTCGCGATGGTCGGCGTGGTCGGCCGGACGAATGCCGGCAAGTCCACGATCGTGAACCGGCTGGTCGGGGAGAAGGTGTCGATTGTGAGTCCCGTCGAGCAGACGACGCGCAACACGATTCGCGGCATTGTCGACGATCCGCGGGGCCAGCTCGTCCTTCTGGACACGCCGGGGCTTCACAAGGCCGTCGGCCCGCTGGGAAAGCTCCTGAACGGCATGGCGCGCGCCACGTCGTCGGGCGTGGACATCCTGCTCGTGGTTTTCGACGCCGCCCACGAGCCGCAGCTGGAGGATGAAGGCTGGATGCGGCGCGTGGCCCGGGAAAACCCCGCGAAGGTCGTGTTCGCCCTCAACAAGTGCGACCGTTCGCCGTTCCACGAAACGATGTTCCGCGATCTGTGGAGGGACGTCGCCGCCGCGGCCGCGGCCGCCCGGCCCGTCCAACCCTCTTCGCCGGCGGGTCCGTCCCCGCGCTGGGTTGCGGTCTGCGGCATCCGGCCCCGGGGGTGCGACGCGCTGATGGACGCGCTTTTCGATCTGGCGGAGACGGGGCCTGCGCTCTTCGACCGGGACGTCGTGACGGACTACCCGCGCAAACTGGCGATTGCGGACGTCATCCGGGAGAAGCTGCTGCACCATCTGCGGGACGAGGTGCCGCACGAGGTTGGCGTCGCCGTGACCAATCTGGTGGAGGATGCGCGCCGCGGCTGGGACGTGGAGGCGACGATCTACGTCAATCGCGCCTCGCAGAAGGGAATTGTCATCGGCCCGGCGGCCGCCCATCTGAAGGCCGTCCGCCGCAGCGCCGAACCTGAACTGTCGGACATGTTTGGCGTGAAGATCCGCCTCGAACTCTGGGTGAAGGTGGTGCCGGGCTGGATGAAGAACAACCGTCTGCTGTCGGAAATGGGGTATCTGGGTTCCGAACGATGAAACGGTCTGCCGCCTCTCTTGTCTGCTGCGCTGCGCTGTCAGCCGCGCTTGGGGCCACGTCCTCCGACTTGACCGTAGCCCGCAGTGCGCTTGGCGACGGGCTCGGGACGATTGCCGTGACGCATGCGGCCGCGGCCGAGGAGGCGACGACGAACGCCGACGTCCGGACGCTGGCGCGGCTGGTGCAGGTGGAGGCGCTGGCGCGCGAAGGCAAAGCGCATGAACTGGTCGCGCTGCTCAGGCAATGGCCGGCCGGAACGAATGAGCTGTTCCGCTACTGGCTGGCCTGGGGCCTCGCCCGGGACCATCAGGGGGAGGAGGCGCGCCATCTGCTCGCGGCGCCGTTCAAGGAGGCGGCGACGCAGGCGCTGGCCTGGCGTCTGCTGGCGCGGCTGCAGGCGGAATCCGGGGATCGGGCGGGCGCCGAGGCGGCTTTCCGCCAGGCTGCCGCGCTGCTGCGCGGATCCGCCGAGGGGGCGGAAAACGCCGTCGAATGGGCGCAGACGCGGGAATCGGCGGGCGACGTCAAAGGGGCCTTGGAGATTCTGGCGGCGGAGAAGGCGATGGAGGCTCCCGGCGCGGCGGGCGAATCGGCGCAGTTGCTGGGCGCCTCCCTGCTGGCGCGGCTCGGCCGGAACGCCGAGTCCCAGGACCTGTTCCTGAAGCTGGTTTCGGCGGGAACCAACGCGTCGGAATCGGCCTTCGTCCTGGCGTCCTGCGCGCGTTTCGACGCCTTGTGGCGGCAGGGGACGCGTCAGGAGGCCCTGCAGGTCATCTCCAACGCCGTCGTCCGGGCGCGGCGTTCCGACCTGGTCTGCGCGGCCGGCTACCGGCAGGGGTTTGCCCAATTCGAGCAGAAGGACCTGCATGAAATCGGACGGACGAATCTGGTGGCGCTCTTTCGCCGGTTCCCGGGCGCCGAGGCCACGCGCACGTCCCGCCGCCGCTATGCGGACGCCCTTTTGGACGCGGGGGAGGTGGCGGCGGCCGTCCAGGAATACGGGAATCTGCTTCAGGCCTATCCGGAGTTCGCGCGCGATCCGCGGGTGCTGGAGAGCCGGGGATGGGCCTATCTGAAGGCCGGTCTCCGGGTCGAGGCGTCCAGCGCGTTCGGGCGCGCGGCGCAGTTTGCCGGCACCAATGCGCCGTTGCGGGCGAGATGCCTGCTCAAACAGGGGGACGCGCTGCTTGAGGATCGCCGGTACGAGGAGGCCGCCGCCGCCTATGCGCGCGTCGAGGACCCGTCGCTGGCGTCCCGCGCCCGCTACCAGAAGGCCGATGCGCTGGTGCGTGCAGGCCGTGGCGACGACGCGTTGGCCGACTTCCGCGCCGTCTGGCAAGAGGGCGGGGCGTTCGCTATCAAGGCCGGCCTCCGGATCGCCTCCCACGAGGTGTCGTCCGGCCGCCCGGAGAGCGCGATCGATTTCTATTCCCAGCTGCTGGGCGTGAAGAGCAAACGCGCGGACGCGGCGATTCTGGACGACGTCGAATCCGAGACCAACAAGGTGGCGGACGCCGGGGGCGCCTCGCCCGGGCGGCGGCCTGTCCTGACGCCGGAACAGCGCGTCGCCGTCTTTCTGGGCCGGGGGCGCGCGTCCTACATGGCCTACCGGTGGACGGAGGCGGAAGCGGATTTCTCGGAGGTCGCAAAGCTCCAGCCCGCGCAGGCGGACAAGATGAAGTTCTGGGCGGCCCTCTGCCGGTACGGCGCGGGCCGCGACGCCGAGGCCGTGGCCACCGTGCGGGAATTGCTTGCCGCAACGGACGACCAGTCGCTGCAGGCGGATCTCCGCTTCTGGCTGGCGAAGTTCGACGCGGCCCATGGCGACTGCGCGGTTGCGCTGAAGGGGTTCGAGAGCTGTGCGACAAATTCCCACCTGCAGGCGGCGCGCCAGCTTGAGGCGTTCGTCCGGGCCGCCCGCTGCGCGGTCGCCATCCCCGATTATGCGGCCGTGCTGGACCTGATCAAACGGTTCATGACGCGTCCGGAAATCGCCGGCGCGGAGGTGAAGGATCCCGCCGTGGCCAGGCTTCTGACCGAGGCGCTGCTTCTGCAGGGCGAGGCGCTGGTCGAAGTGGCGCGGTTCGACGAGGCGATTCTCGTTCTGGAACGCGTCGCCCGCCTGCCCGACAGCGACGATTCCCGCCGGCGGGCCGCCATTCTCAAGGCGAATTGCCTCTTCGCCATGGGCGCGGACGACGACGCGCGCTACCGCGAGGCCATCGTGGCCTGCCGGGTCGTCCTGCAGGACGAGCATCTGACGCCGTCGCTCCGGCTGTCCGTCTCCTTCAAAATCGGGCGGGCGTTGGAGAAGCTGCGCAAATTCGACGAGGCGGCGGACCAGTACTATTCGAACGTCGTGATGGCTTTTGTCGAAGGGACGAAGAACCGCCAGTGGTTCGACGCGGACGCGTCGGCCCTTTTCGCGCGCACGGTCATGATGCTGGCGGACTTCTACGAGTCCAGGGGAAACGACGCGCGCGCGGCCAATGTCCTCGGCTATCTGAGGGATTCGCATTTGCCGGCAAAAGACGAGGCGGGCCGCCGGATCGCCCGGCTGCGCGAGAAAGGAAATCTTGAATGAGCTTCTGGATGCTGATGGGAGGTCCCGTGTTCTGGGTCCTCATCGTTTTGGGATGCTGCTCGACGGCCTTCTTCTTCAAGCGGCTTCTGGATCTGCGGCGCGCGCAGATCGACTACCAGGACTTTCTGCGCGGCGTGGGCAACCTTCTCGAAAACGGCAAGCCGGAAGAGGCGCTTGTCGTCTGCGAGGAGACGGCCGCGCCCGTCGCCCGGATTGTCGAGGCGGCCATTCTGCATCGGGGCGGATCGGCGCGCGTGCTGCGGGAGACCGTGGACACGACGGGGCGGGCCCAGATCGCCCGGCTGGAACGCCGTCTGGCGCTGCTGGCCATCATCGCCCAGGCGGCGCCGCTGCTGGGGCTGCTTGGAACGGTTCTGGGCATGACGCGCGTGATCATCGCGCTCAATTCGGACGTCCTGGTCGTCCGCGCCGACCTGCTGGGGCCCGCGGCGCTCGCCCTGACGTCTGCGGCGGCGGGGCTGGTGCTGGCCGTCTCGGTCCAGACGATGTACGGCATGCTGCACGTGCGGCTGGACCGTCTGGTGGTGGATCTTGAGGCCGCCGCCAGCGAAATCCTGGCCATGCTGGCCGTCCGGCGGGAGGTCGTCGCGTGACCGCAAGCGAGTGGAGATGGCGCCCCGTCCGCCAGGAGGGCATCTGGAAGCACGGATGCCCGTGGGCGCGGCCGTTCACGGCCGCCGTTCCGTGGATCACGCTGGCGATGCTGCTCGTCATGTTTGGGCTGATCGGCGAGCGCATGGCGGTCGCGCCGGGGGTCGCGTTCGAACTGCCGGATCCCGTGGGCGACCTTTCCGAAATCACCGGGTTCGCCGCGTTCGCCATGCCCGAAGCCCGGGAAAATGGCGCGGAGGGGGGCACGCTCGTTTTCTTCGACGACGCCCGCTTCTCCCTTTCGGATCCGGCCTCGCTGAATTCGCTGCAGTCGAAATTCGCCGAACGGGCCTCGACGGAGAAGCGCCCGACCCTGCTTTTGCTGGCCGACCGCCGGATTCCCGCCGGCGATTTGATGCGGCTGGTCGGCATCGCCCGCGAGTCGGGCATCGTCCACGTCCAGATTGCGGAGAAGCGCAAGTGAAGAAACTGTTCCACGCCTATTGGCAGGTCGTGGTCGTGGCGTTCTTCACGGCCGTGCTCGCGTTGCAGATCCCCCGGCGCGCGCTTTTCTTCGCTCCCCGGGAGCGGATCGTCCCGGCGGCCTACGCGTCCTTCATTGAAATCGAACCGCAGGTCTACAGCAATATGATCGACAAGGTGCGGATGTCCTGGCAGCAGCGCATCCGGGGAACGGGACAGGGTTTCGACAGCCGCGTCGGCGAGTTCGCGTTCGCCGACCCGCTGCCTCCGCCGGAGTATCTTCCGCGGGAAGCCGGCCAGGCGAGCCGTCCCGAGTCGCTGGACGTGGCGGCCCATGTCCGGTCCGCCGCGCTTCTGCCGCCGTCGCTGGCGCTTCCGCACCTGTCGCCGCTGCCCGCCCCGGCCGTCCGTTCGGGCGGGAAGGGACCCGATCCCGATCTGCTTCAGGTGCCCGACAGCTTGGGCGGCGGGGACCTGCCGTGATTCGGCCGGCCCCGGTCCATTTCGATTGAGCGAGAAACCAAAGGAGGAGAACCCGAATGAAAAAGCGCACATGTGGTTGCCCCGAAGAGGTGGATGCCGGTTTTCAGGCGCCGCTGCGGGCGTTGAATTTCCTGAAAGCGCACGCGCACGGCGGCGGGCAGACCGTTGGCGTCGCGTGGGAACGCGAAGACGGAAACGTCTACCGCTACGACCTCGCGGTGCCGAAACGCATCCACCCGTCCATGCTGCCGGGCGTCAGGCATCTGGTCGAGCGCGTCGTCAAATTCGTCCTGTGGGCCGCCGGCGGCTGGAAACTCCACCTGGCGGGGCCGGAGGACATCGTCAAGCCCGTGGCGAGGGACTATGCGAAGAAGGGCGCCCGTGCGTTCGACCGCGCCTTCTTCGGCGATCTCTATTCGCGGCCGCTTGAAGTGGAGATCGTGCCGCTCAGGAAGATGCCCGAGACGTACGAGCGCGAAGTGGTCGTGACCAACAACACCAACGGCTGCCGGATCGGCTTCGACCTGGGCGCCAGCGACTTCAAGATCTCCGCGCTGAAGCGGGGCAAGGTCGTCTTCGCGAAGGAATTCCCGTGGGATCCGCGCAACCAGCCCGACCCGGAGTACCACTACGAGAAACTGTCCGCGGGCCTTGAAGAGGCGGCCCTTGCGCTCGGCGGCAAAGTCGACGCCATTGGCGGTTCGACGGCGGGGACGCTCGTCGGCAAGCGTCTGGGACCGGCTTCGCTGATCCGCGCCGTCCTGGAAAAGGCGCCGGAGAAGAAGGACGTCGCCCGCAATCTCTTCACGCGCATCGAAGAGGAATGGCAGTGCCCGTTCGAGGTGTTCAACGACGGCGACGTGACCGCGCTCGCCGGCGCCATCGCGATGAAGCGCAATGGCATCCTCGGCATCGCGATGGGTTCGAGCGAGGCCGCCGGCTACATCAATCCGAGGGGCGCCCTGACGGGGCGCATCAGCGAACTCGCGTTCGCGCCGGTCGATCTCAATCCGAACGCCGCCACGGACGAGTGGAGCGGCGACGCGGGCGTTGGCGCGATGTACTTCTCCCAGCAGGCGGTCGACCATCTGGCGCGGACCTACGGCATGAAGTTCCCGAAGGCGATGAAGCTGCCGGAGCGGCTCAAGGTCGTTCAGGCCGCGATGGAAAAGCATGAAGAGATCGCGCTCAGGGTCTACCTGATGATCGGCCGCTATCTGGCGAACACGGCGGCCTGGTACCGCGAATTCTACGACTACTCGAACTTGATGGTTCTCGGCCGCGTGACGAGCGGTTTCGGGGGCGAGATCATCCTGAACACCGCGAAGATGGGGCTGGAGGCGGTCGACCCGTTCCTCGCGGAGCAGATCGACATCTTCATGCCGGATGAAAAGGCGCGTCGCCTGGGGCAGTCCGTGGCCGCCGCGCAGATTCCGGTCGTCCGGTAGAAGTCGCCGGACACGCAGGGAGAAGGAGGTAGAAAACAGCCATGAAATTTCCTTTGGTCTTGGATCGTCCGCTGGTCGTATTCGACATCGAGTCGACGGGAATCGTCCCTCGTCAGGACCGCATCATCGAACTGGCCGCCATCCGGATCGAACCCGATGGAACGGAGACGGAGAAGTGCTGGTTGCTGAATCCCGGCATTCCGATTCCGCCGGAAACGACGGCCATTCACGGCATCACGGACGACATCGTGAAGGATTGTCCGACCTTTGCCGACGCCGCGGCGGAAATCGAGACGTTCTTCGCGGGGTGCGATCTGTCGGGCTTCAACAGCGACCGGTTCGACGTGCCGTGCCTGGAGGCGGAATTCGAGCGCATCGGCAAGGTGTTCGACGACGGCACGCGCCGCCATGTCGACGTGCAGCGGATCTATCACCGGATGGAGCCGCGCGACCTGTCGGCCGCCGTCCGCTTCTACTGCGGGCGCGACCACGAAGGCGCCCATGGCGCGGAAGCGGACGCGCGGGCGACGCTGGACGTCCTGAAGGCGCAGCTTGCCCGGTACGAGGAGTTGCCCAGAACGTCGGCCGAGATGGACCTGTACCTGGTGCCGCGCGATCCGCTCAACGCGGACCGGCAGGGGCTGTTCCGGTGGATCAACGGCAGTCTCTGCGTGAACTTCGGCCAGAAGAAGGGCGAGAAGCTGACGGATCTTTTCGTCCACGGGCAGAAGTGGCTCAAATGGTTCGCCAACGGGAACTTCGCGCCGGACGCCCGCGCCATTGTGAAGAATCTGCTCGACAGGGGCGTCCTTCCGCCCCCGCCGCCGGCGCAGAACGGACAGGGAGACGCGAAATGAAGAAATTGATGTTTGCGGGCGTGGCGCTGGCGTTCGCCCCGTGGGCGAAAGCCTATTTTCCCGAAGCGACGCCGGAATCGCAGGGCATTTCCTCCAAGGCCATCCGGGCCTGGATCGACGCTTCGGAACGGGAACTTGACGCGCTGCACGGTTTCGTGCTGGTCCGCCACGGCAAGCTGGTCGCGGAGGGCTACTGGGCGCCGTACGCGCGGGACCGCACGCACATGCTCTATTCGCACTCGAAGAGTTTCACGGCGACGGCCATCGGGTTTCTCGTGCAGGACGGCAAGCTCGACCTCGACGAGCGGGTTGCGGCGATCTTCCCGGACAAACTGCCCGCCAGCCCCTCGGACCATCTGCTGCGTCTGCGCGTGCGCGATCTGCTGACGATGACCACGGGCAGCGAGCAGGATTCGATTCGCCCCGTCACGGCGGCGGCGGACGGCGACTGGGTGAGGGCCTTTCTGGCGCACCCGATCGAGAAAGACCCGGGGACGTGGTTCGTCTACAACACGGGCGCCACCTACATGCTGGCGGCGATCGCCGAGAAGCGGACGGGCGAACGGCTCATGGACTATCTCGACCGCAAGCTGTTCAAGCCGACGGGCATCACGAGCGCGTGGACGACGACCTGCCCGAAGGGCATCGCCTGCGGCGGCTACGGCATGAACATGACGACGCGCGATCTCGCGACATTTGGGCAGTTCTGCCTGCAGAAGGGGCGTTGGAATGGCGCGCAGCTGCTGTCGGAGGACTGGATGACGCTGATGACGGCGAAGCAGACGGAGACGCGGCGGAATCCGAAGTCCGACTGGGGCCGCGGCTACGGCTTCCAGTTCTGGCGCTGCGTGCCGGAAGGCGTCTATCGGGCCGACGGCGCCCGGGGCCAGTACACGATCGTCATGCCCCGGCAGGACGCCGTTCTTTCGATCACCGCGGGTCTGAGCGACATGCAGAAGGAACTCGACCTGGTGTGGAAGCATCTGCTGCCGGCGTTCGGAACGGCGGAACTGCCGGAGGATTCGCTGGCGCATGACGAGCTGAAGCGGAAATGCGAAACGATGCGGCTGCCGCCGGTCAAGGGCGAGAAGGATGGCGCGTTCAGCGTCGTCCTGGGCAAGGAATACGTCTACGAGAAGAATCCCCAGGGCATCAGGAACGTGAAACTGTCCCGAACCGAGGACGGTTGGGAGTTGACGTTCGAGGGCCCGTTCGGCGAACAGCGCGTGCCGGTGGGATACGACGCCTGGAAGTACGGGAAGATGAAACTCGAAAAGGAAACGTATGAAACGCTGGGCGGATTGATTGGCGACCAGCCGACGGCCTCGTCGGGCGCCTGGACCGCTCCCGACACGTTCACCTGCCGGACCTACCTGTGCGGCGGCCCGTACTGCCTCGACGCAACGCTCAAGTTCACGGCGGCGACCCTGAAGGTGGACGTCGTCTTCGTCGCCACGCACCGCCCCCGGCTCTCGCTCGTCGGCGCCGCGAAGTAGGCCCGGCGCCGTCCGGTCATCTGATCCGGGCGATCTGCTCGCCGTAACGCACGCGGGTTTCCAGACCCGCGCGCGAGTTCGCCACGAGATCCGCGTCGAAGGCGAGCGCGCCGGAGCGGGTGACGAAAATGACCGTCGAGCCGCCGAACTTGAAGTAGCCCTTCTCGTCGCCCTTGGCATGGTCCGTGCCCGTGTAGGTCTGGACGATCGTGCCGACCCCGAAGGCGCCGACGTCGACGAGCCAGAAAGGCCCGAACGCGGCGGTTGCGGCGAGGATCTGGCGCTCGTTGTCCGCATAGACGTCGGGCCGCCGCACGAGGGCGATGGGGTTGACCGAATGGTACGCGCCGGGAATCACCCGGACGGGTTCGGCGGTATGGCAGTCGCACGGGAAGTGGAAGCGGTGGTAGTCGACCGGCGCAAGGCGGATGACGGCGATGTCGTATTTCCCCTCGGGCACGCGGGCGAGGTCGCCTGCTCCGAAGACATGGCGCAGATCGCGCGTGGCGCCTTTGAGCGGAAAGGGCCGGTCCGCATCCGCGTCCAGATAGAGGAGCAGCCGACCATCGGCCGGGCTTGTGATTCCCTCCCCCAGCGGACGCGCTCCCGGCTTCAGCCGGCGCGTGAAGAACTCGTTGAAGGAGGCGTATTCCGAAATCGGCTTTTCGGCCTCTTCCGCCCGGCAGCCGGGAATGGCGGCCAGGGCGGCGATGGCCGACTTGGATCGGGGGGAGTCGTACCGGCGGCCCATGGCGGCCGAAATGACGCGGGAGCCGAACAGGACCGGCCAGAGCGTCCGTCCCAACAGGGTGTCGTAGGCGAAGCGAAGCGCCTTGTCGCCCATGACGGATTCGACGATTTTCTCGCCGGTGCGGCGATCAATGTATTCGATGGGGTGCATGCGCGGACATTATACCATAATGTTTCCGCCCGCCGGCGTTCCCGTCCGCCAGTTCGCCGAACCGGCCGCGCGCGGCGGAAAAATGCGCAAGGCGCGGCGCAACTGCCGCGCGGAAATCGCCCGGAATGCGGCGGCATTCCGCGATGCGGGCGTGCCCAGCCAGCCCCCGATTGCGCCGAATTGTGCGTTTTTACTGTATAATTCACCAAAATAATCACGGGTGCAATAACCATCAACTTTGACGCAGGAAACAAACTTTGGTATAATGCGCGCCGCTATGAATATTGTCATTCTTCTGGGCGCCCCGGGTTCGGGGAAGGGTACGGTTGCGGCCCGGCTCGCAGCCGACAACGCAAATCTCAAGCACGTTTCGAGCGGCGATCTGCTGCGGGGCGCGGTGGCCAAGGGGACCGCTGCGGGCCAGCAGGCGAAGGACTTCATGGAAGCCGGCAAACTCGTGCCGGACGAACTCATCGCCACGATGATCAAGGACGTCGTCGCGGAGACGACGGGCGATGTGACGATGCTGCTCGACGGGTTCCCGCGCAATGTGGCGCAGGCCGACATTCTCGCGAAGATGGGCGCGCCCGTGAAGAGCGCCGTGCTGATCGACGTTCCCGATGAAATCATCCAGGACCGCATTGCGGGCCGCCGGACCTGTCCGAAGTGCAAGGCCGGCTACCATGTGAAGAATCTGCCGCCGAAGGTGGAGGGCATTTGCGATGCGTGCGGCGAAGCGCTGGTGATCCGCAAAGACGACAATCCGGACACGGTCAGGGACCGCCTCGTCGTCTACCACCAGCAGACCGAGCCGCTGATCGCCTACTACAAGGCGCGCAATCTGCTCAAGTCCGTTGACGGCGCGACGGACGTCGACAGCGTCGCCAAGGCCTTTCTTGAGGTGATGTGAGCCGATGAAAGTCGATGTCAAGACCAAGGCCGAAATCGACCAGATGCGCGTGGCCTGCCGGATGAGCGCGGAAGTCCGCGATCTGGCGGCGGCCGCCTGCGTGCCGGGCGCGACGACGGCCGACGTCGATCGCGTGGTTCGCGACTATTGCCTCAGAAACAAGGTCGCGGCGAGTTTCCTTGGCTATGACGGCTTTCCGGGCGCCTTGTGCGTGAGCGTCAACGACGAGGTCATTCACGGCATTCCCGGTCCGCGGATCATCCGGCCCGGGGATCTCGTCAAGACGGACGTCGGCATTTTCACCCGGGGCTTCAACGGCGACACGAGCCGCACGGTCATGGTCGGCGTGACCGATCCCGAAGTCATCCGCCTTGTCGAAACGACCAAGAAGTGCCTGGCGGCCGGCATTGCCGCCTGTGGCCCGGGCGTCCATCTGGGAGACGTCGGCCATGCCATCCAGAAAGTCGCGGAGGCGGCCGGCTTCGGCATCGTCCGCGACTGGATCGGGCATGGCGTGGGCCGGACGGTCCACGAGGATCCCGAAGTGCCGAACTACGGCAAGCCGGGAACGAAGTTTGTCCTGAAGCCGGGCATGACCATCGCCATCGAGCCGATGATCACGATGACGCAGGCGGGCGCGAAGACCTACGTGGACCGGTCGAATGGCTGGACGGTGCTCACCAAGGACCACTGCCTGGCCGCCCATTTCGAGCATACGGTCGCGATTACGGACGACGGGGCCGAAGTTCTCACGCTCCCCGCCGACTACCCGTGAGCGGCGGCCCGCCTTGTCTTGGACGGAGGGACGGTTGAACCCTCTCGGAGACGCCGCATTCCCGTCGCGCGGGGATGGACGCGTTTCGAATCGCATTTGACACTTTCCGGCGGATGGACCCGAAGGCGCTACGGTCGAACAGCGGCTGATTGTCCATTCGCCGGTTTTTTCATGCCGTCCGAATGTTGAGGCGGATCGGTTCGTCTTTTGCTATAATGGAACCATGAAAAAGGCCTTTGTGTTTGCGGCGGGCGCGTTCCTGGCGGGCGCGGCTCTTCTGGCGGACGTGCCGAAAGTGATTTTCGACACGGACATGTACACCGACTTCGACGACGTTGGCGCGCTTGCGACGCTCCATGCGCTGGCCGATGCGGGCGAGTGCGAGATCCTTGGCACCGTGACCTGCACCCGCGGTTCGCCCGCGCTTGCGGTGGTCGAACTGATCAACCGGCACTACGGCCGCGGCGATCTGCCGATGGGCGCGCCGAAGGACGGGATGGGCATGGGGCCGGACAACGATCCGGGCGCCCGGAAGAACATGAGCTACCGGATCTATGCGGACATGGCGAAGAGGCACGCCGCCGCGCTCGCGTATCCGTGCAGCGACCTGGCTCCCGATGCCAACGGCGTCTATCGCAGACTGCTCGCCGCCGCGCCCGACGGTAGCGTGACGATCGTCTCGGTCGGTTTCACCACGAATCTGCGCCGCCTGCTCGAAACGAAGGCGGACGCCGTCTCCCCGCTGGACGGCAAGGCCCTCGTCGCGAAGAAGGTCAAGGCCTGGTATGCGATGGCCTGCCGCTACCCCACCGGCTTCGAGTACAATTCGGGAACCGACGGCGCGTCCTCGAAGATCTGCTTCGAGTCCTGGCCGACGCCCCTCTACGTTCTCGATTTCAACTACGGCGTCGCCGTGAAGTGCGGCGTGCCGGTGGCGGCGGTGACGGACGCGGCCAATCCCGTCCGCGACATCTTCCGGCGCGCGCTGAAGGACTACCGGGAAGAGGGCAAGGGCCATCCGGCGTGGGACCAGATCACGGTCCTCGCCGCCGTCCGCGGCTGGGAGCGGTATTTTGGCGTGGAGCGCGGCACGTTCGCGATTGTCGACGGGAAGGGCGCCAACGCGTGGACGAAGGACGAAAAGGGCCGGCACTTCGTCCTGACGGAAAAGACGCCGCGCGCCGAAGTCGGCAGGATCGTCGACGAGCTGATGGCCCGCCGGGCGAAAGGCGCGAAATGAAACCGGCGGGCGAAGCGATTCTGGCTGGATTGTTCGCGCGGCATCCCGCGCTGGAGGTCTGCCGGCAAGACATCGTCGCGGCGTTTGACGCGCTGCTCGCCGCCTATCGGGCGGGCGGAAAGGTCCTCTGCTGCGGCAACGGCGGAAGCGCGAGCGACTGCGAGCACATCGTGGGCGAACTCCTGAAGAAGTTCAAGAAGCACCGCGACATTCCGGCGGCGGTCCGCGCGCGCCTTTGCGCGGCGGGGCCGGCGGGGATTCATCTTGCGGACAGGCTGGAAGGTTCGCTGCCGGCGATCTCGCTCGTGTCGCAGTCGGGCATTCTGACGGCTTTTGCCAATGACGTCGGCTGGGATGAGGCCTATGCCCAGCAGCTGCTGGGGCTGGCAAAGGCGGGCGACGTGCTGATCGCGCTCTCGACGTCGGGCAATTCGCGGAACTGCGTGCTGGCGGCCACCTTGGCCCGTGCGCTGGGCGTGACGTCCATCGGCCTGACGGGGGCCGCGGGCGGCCGTTTCCGCGACGTGTGCGACATCGCCATTTGCGTGCCGGCGGAAGAGACCTACCGGATCCAGGAGTTCCATTTGCCGATCTACCATGCGCTTTGCGCGATGCTGGAGGAGGAGCTGTTCTGAACGGATGGGCGCATGGCGGAACCGGTTTCCAAAGATTATAAAAAAATGAAAATGGACATTCCATTTTCGGATCGAACAGGAGCATGGCGGTGAACAGACGGGAATTCATTTTCGATTCGGCGGCCGCGGCGGCGGTCCTGGGCCTGGCGGGCTGCAGAAACCCGCCACGCGGGGGCGTCAGCCGTCCGATCGCGCTCCAGCTGTGGAGCATCAACAAGATCTTCTGGCAGAATCCGGAACGCCATCTGGCCGAAATCAAGGCGGCGGGATACGATGGCGTCGAGTTTGCCGGCTACGACCGGCGTCCGGCCAAGGCGTTGAGGAAGATGCTGGCGGATGCGGGGTTGCGGGCGGCGGGCACGCACATCTCGGGCATGGACAACTATCGGGGCGACGGGCTCAAGCGCAACCTCGATTTCTGCGCGGAGGCCGGCATCGAGGCGCTCGGCAACAGCTGGTTCGACGCGGACAGAAAAGAGGACTGGATTCGCTTCGGCGAGGAAATGGGCGTGGCGGCGGAGACGGCCGCAACGTGGAATCTCCCCGTCCAGGTCCACAACCACGTCCAGGAATTCAAGAAAACGTACGATGGCGTCCTGGCCTGGGACCTCATTTTCACGAAAAGCTCGCCGCGGCTGCTGCAGCAGATCGACACGAGCCAGGTGATCAATCCGGGCGGCGACGTCGTGGCGACGCTCAAGAACTATCCGAACCGCCATTTCTCCATCCACATGAAGGAGAACGTGCCGTCGAAGGACGGCTATTTCGGCGTGGCGCCGGATGATGGCGGCAAGATCGTCCCGTGGAAGGACACCGTCGACTACATCGAGACGGAACCCGGCTTCGCGTGGTACGTCATCGAGTGCGAGCGCCGCCCCGACTCGCTTGAGCCGGCCATCTACAATCTCGGCTTCCTCAAAAAACTCGTCTGACCAAAGGAATGAAAAACATGAAGAACCTGATCTGTCTTTCCGCGCTGGCCGCGTTGGCGGGCGGCGTTTTCGCCGCGGACTCCGGGAAATCCGCCTGCGCGTGCGGCGCGTGTCCGTGCAAACCGGCCTATGTCGTGTTCGAGGACACGGCCGGCCAACGCGAATGGAAGATGCCGTTCCAGCTTGGGCTTGCGGGCTTCACGATGCACAAGAAGAGCCTGACCGAGACGCTGGAGATCATGCGCTCGCTCGATCTCCACTTCCTCTGCGTCAAGGACTTCCATCTCAAGTACACGGCGTCGGACGCGGAAATCGCCGCATTCAAGGAGACGTGCGCGAAGTATGGCGTCACGGGCTACGGCCTCGGCCCGCTCTACACGAAGGACAACGCGTCGGTGCGCGCCTATTTCGAATTCGCCAGGCGTTTCGGCGCCCGGGTGATCGTCGGCGTGCCGTACGATCCGGCCGACGCGAAGGACAGCTGGGGCAAGCGGAAGGGTTCGCGCAAGCAGCTCGAATACATCGATTCGCTCGTCAAGGAATTCGACATCCGCTACGCGATTCACAACCACGGGCCGAACGCGCCCGAGATGTTCCCGGACGTCGAATACGGATACGGCCTCGTCAAGGACCTCGACCCGCGCATCGGCTTCTGCATGGACGTCGGCTGGGAATTCGGCTGCGACCGCGATCCGGTCGAGACGATCCGCAAGTACGGCGACCGCATCTACGACATCCATCTCAAGAACTTCGCCGTCAACGTCAAGGGCGCGCACAAGATCGGCAAGAACAGCTTCACCACCGTTCCGATGCCGCGCGGCAAACTCGACTACGGCGCGATCTTCAAGGCCCTGTACGATGTCGGCTACAAGGGCGTCTGCTCGTTCGAGTACGAACGCGACTTCACGAACAACCTGGGCGGACTTGCCGAATCCGTGGGCTACGCCCGTGGCGTCTGCGACACGCTTCCCGTCGGGAAGTGAGGTGTCCGGACAGGGGCGCGGCCGTCCGCAAGGCGCCGCGCCGGCTGGGCGGATCCGTGGTCCCGTCCTGCCGGCGGGGCCTTGCGGACGCCTCCCGGCATCCCATGGCGCCGCGCGGAGTATGGTATAATCTACGCAACAGAAGCGAGGAATCGGTTTTATGAAGAAGTTGTTGTCGGCGAACGAGGCGGTGGCGTACGGTACGGCCCAGGCGGGTTGCGTGGTGGCGAGCGCCTATCCGGGCACGCCCTCGACGGAGATTCTGGAGAATCTCGTCCGCTTCAAGGACGTCGTGAAGTGCGAATGGGCGGTGAACGAGAAGGTCGCGATGGAGACCGCCATCGGCGCGTCGATCGCCGGCGCCCGTTCGATCGTCACGATGAAGCACGTGGGCCTGAACGTGGCCATGGACCCGCTGATGACGTTCACCTACGTGGGCGCGACGGGCGGCATGGTGGTGGTGACGGCCGACGACCCCGGCATGCATTCCTCCCAGAACGAGCAGGACAACCGCAACATCGCCAAGTTCGCGCGGATGCCGATGTTCGAGCCGGCCGATTCGCAGGAGGCCTACGACATGGTCCAGGCGGCCTTTGAGGCCTCCGAGACGTACAAGGTGCCGGCTCTGCTGCGTCTGACCACGCGCACGAGCCATTCCAGTTCGCTGGTCGATCTGGGCGATTTCCGGCCGCAGACGCGGGAGGCGATTCCCTACGCGAAGGACATTTCCCACACGATCCCCGTGCCGCTCTTCGCGCGCCGGCACCGCGTCAGGGCGCAGGCCCGCACGGCCGAGATGGCGGCGGCTTCCGCGGCAAGTCCGCTCAACCGCATCGAGTCGGGCAAAAGGGAAATGGGCATCGTCACGAGCGGCGTGGCCTACCAGTACGTGAAGGAGATCTTCCCGGAATACAGCGTGCTGAAGCTCGGCTGGACGAATCCGCTGCCGGCGGAACTCGTGAAGCGCTTTGCGGCTTCCGTGGATCGCGTGCTCGTGGTGGAGGAACTGGATCCCTTCCTTGAGGAGCAGATCCGCGCGCTGGGCATCGCGACGGTGCCGCATGAGACGGAACTGAACATCTGGGAATTGAATCCGGACCGCGTCCGGAACCTTCGCCACGAGCTGCTGGGCGACGTGCCGGCGGCGCCGGCGGTCGAGCCGGACGCGTCGCTGCCGACGCGTCCGCCGGTGCTCTGCGCGGGATGCGGCCATCGCGGCGTGTTCTATACGCTGGCCAAGCTCGGCGCGACGGTGACGGGCGACATCGGCTGCTACACGCTGGGCGCGTTTCCGCCCCTGAACGCGATGGACACGACCATCTGCATGGGCGCGTCCATCGGCAATGCGGCCGGCATGAAGAAAGCGGGCTTCAAGGGCCGTATATGCGCGGTTCTCGGCGATTCCACCTTCTTCCACAGCGGCATCACGGGCATCCTGAGCGCGCATTACAATGGCACGCCGGTGACGACGGTCGTGCTCGACAACCGCATCACGGCGATGACGGGACACCAGGACAATCCGGGCACGGGCCGGACGCTGGAAGGGGATCCGGCGCCGGTGACGGACATCCTGGACCTGGCGAAGGCCTGCGGCTACCGGAAAGTCGTGAAGGTTTCCGCCGACGATCTGGGCGAACTCGAAAAGGTCCTTGCGGACGCGATGGACGGCGACGAGGGCGCGCTGATCGTCGCCTATGCGCCCTGCCGCATCGCCGCGAAGCTGACGCACGAAGGCCTTTGCGAAGTCGACGCGGCGAAGTGCAAGGCCTGCGGCATGTGTTTCCGGATGGGCTGCCCCGCGATGACGCGCGGCAAGGAGGTGGCGCCGGGCCGTTTCCAGATGAAGATCGATCCGTCCCTTTGCGCGGGATGCATCCAGTGCCGGCAGGTGTGCAAGTTCGGCGCGATCGCGCGCGTCCGCTAAGCCATGGAGAGCGTTCGGCCGATGACACTACTGGAGCAGTTCAAGGCGAATCGGGACGCGCGACCGGATGCGGCCGCGTTCCTGGTCTCCGCCGGCGATCGGTCGGTGCCGATCACCTGGCGGGAGTTCACGCGCGACATCGAGGTGATCGCGTGGATCATCCGCAAGTTCGTGCCGGGGGCGAAGATCGCGCTTCTGGGCGTGAATTCCTACGAATGGATGACGGTGCATGCGGCCTGCCTGTTCTCGGGCGCGGTGGTTCTGCCGCTGGAAGTGAACCTTTCGGCTGCGGAAATCGCCGAACGGCTCGCGTTCACGGGCGCGCGCGTGCTTCTCCATTCGGCGGCCCTGGCGGAGCGCGCCCACGAGGTGAAGAAGCTGCTGCCGAAGTTGATCACCGGCGGTTTCGGGACGCACCTGACGGACCGGGCCATCGCCGCGGCGCGAAAGGTCCTCGACGAGGGCGAACCCGGAATCTTCGATTTGCCGGCGCGCGACGAGGACGAGGTCGCGATGCTCTCGTTCACGAGCGGCACGACGGCCCGGCCGCGCGGCGCCGAGTTGACGATTCACGGCATTCGGGTTTTCTCCGATTTCTGGGGAAAGCAGCTCCCGCTCGTTCCGGGACGGCGGACGCTGATGCTGCTGCCGCTCTACCACATCTTCGGCATCAGCGTGACGTATGCGATGCTGGCGCACGGCGTGGCGTTGGGAATCTGTCCCGACTATCGCCGCATCTACGAGGCGGTTGAACGGTTTCACGCCAATTTCCTCTTTCTCGTCCCCGCCTTGGCCGAATTGCTGGCCGTGAAGATCGCCCAGCATGGGCGGACCGCCGAAGAGGCGCTGGGCACGCCCATCGACTGGATCGTCGTCGGCGGGGCGCCGCTGCCGGGACGGACCTTCGAGCGGCTGCAGGCTCTGGGGATCCGTCCGCTGACCGGATACGGCCTTACGGAGACGACGGCGCTCTATGCGGTCGACGCGCTGGACTCGCCCCACCCGGGCAGCGCGGGCGTCTGCTGCCATGGGTTCGAAGGCATGGAAGCGCGCGTTTCGCCCGAAGGGATTCTCCAGCTGCGCGGGCCTTCCGTGCTGCGGGGCTATTACAAGGAGCCGGAGCGGACGGCGGCCGTGCTTGACGCGGACGGCTGGTTCACGACGGGCGACTACGGCCGGATCGACGAAAATGGCGTCGTCTGGATTACGGGGCGGGTTTCGCGGACGATCGTTCTTTCGAGCGGAAAGAAAGTCGCGCCGGAGGAATTGGAGGAGCTTCTGCTGTCCATTCCCGGCATTCAGGAAGTCGTCGTGTCGGGGGATTTCGAGACGCGGGAGCTGAGGGCCGAGATTTTCGCGTCGGTTTCCGAGGAGTCGGTCCGCGCCCAAATCGCCATCGTCAACCGGAAACTGCCGCTCCACAAGCGCATTCGGCACATCGTTCTCCGGGCGGAGCCTTTCCCGCGGACCCCCAGCGGGAAGATCAGGGTCGAACGGGCGAAGCCGCCCGCAGAGGCGTCCCCGTCGCCTGCGCCGGTCGCCGCCGCGCCCGCCGTCAGGGCGTCGCTGCCGCTGGTCGAGCGGCTCGTCGAGGGGGCGCGCCGCGGGTTGTCGCTCCAGCGCTGGAAATGGGTGGTCCTGATTCTTGGCGCGTTGGCGGGCGTCCTCGTCTTCTGGAACGTGATCGACCATACGGTGTTGGGGAAGGTCGACATGCCGTCGACGGGCCGCCGGATCATCGAGTGCGTGGAGGAATTCATCGGCGAGATCTTCGCGCTGCTCGTTCTGGTCGCGGCCATTGTCGTCTGGCGGACGGGGCTTTTCAAGGTGAAGAAGGACAGAGAGGAAAGGCGGTAGACCATGCCGACGACCAATGCCGCAGAAGCCGTGTCGCGGACCGGAAGCGTGCTGTCGGAAGCGCTCGTGCAGCCGATGGAGCAGGGGCGCGCCGTCTACGGGCAGATTGCCGCCTGGCTGACGCAGAACGGAATTGCCTTCGGCGCCAATGTCCTTGCGGCGATTCTGATTCTCTTTTTCGGTTCCTTCGCCGTCAAATGGCTCGTCGCCGCCATCCGCAAGGCGCTGCTGAAATCGAAGCGCGTCGACCCGCTGCTCCGGACGTTTCTCTGCAGCGTCGCGTCGAAGACGGGCTGGGCGGTTGTCATCATCGTCGCGCTCGGCCGCGTCGGCGTTGACGTGGAGCCGCTGGTGGCGAGCCTGGGCGTGACGGGCGTCGTGCTCGGTTTCGCGTTCAAGGAATCCCTGGGCAGTCTGGCTTCGGGGCTGATGATCGCGCTCAATCATCCGTTCAAGGTCGGCGACTACGTGAACGTCGGCGGCATCGAAGGCTCCGTCGTCGAGCTGAACATGATGGCGACCGTTCTCGCGACGTCCGACAACAAGAAGATCACCGTCGCGAACGGAACCGTCTGGCGGAGCGCGATCACGAACTTCAGCGCGCTGGGCAAGCGCCGCGTCGACATGGTCGTCGGCGTCGGCTACGGAACGGATCTCACGAAAGCCGTCGCCTTGGCGCTGGAGACGGTGAAGAAGGTGCCGGGCGTGCTCGCGGATCCCGCTCCGGCCGTGTCCGTGGCCGCGCTGGACGCCTCGGCCGTGACGCTCAACGTGCGTCCGTGGGCGGCGTGCGCGGATTACTGGTCCGTCCATTCGGCCGCGCAGCAGGCCGTGAAGGAGGCTTTCGACGCGAACGGCATCGAGATTCCGTTCCCGCAGCTTGCGGTCCACGTGGACCGTTGAGCGCGATCCGTCCGGATCAGACGGAAAAATCCCCGTCCGGCGGCCGCCGAACGGGGATTTTTGCTTCTCGGGTCGCGAGACGCGCCCGGCCTACTTCGCGAAGTAGCGCTTCAGCAGGCCCTCGAAACCGGCGCCATGGCGGGCTTCGTCCTTGGCCATTTCGTGGACCGTGTCGTGAATGGCGTCGTAGTTGAGCTCTTTCGCGCGCGTGGCGAGCATGAGCTTGCCTTCGCAGGCGCCCTGTTCGGCGGCGGCGCGCATCTGGAGGTTCTTCAGCGTGGAGTCCGTGACGACTTCGCCGAGGAGCTCCGCGAACTTGGCGGCGTGCTCGGCCTCCTCGAAAGCGTAGCGCTTGAAGGCTTCGGCGATTTCCGGATAGCCCTCGCGCTCGGCCTGGCGGCTCATCGCCAGGTACATGCCGACTTCCGTGCATTCGCCCGCGAAATTGTCGCGCAGGCCCTGCATGACGTCGGCGTCCGCGACCTTGCCGCCGCCGATCACGTGCTGGCACGCCCAGGTCATCTTGTCGCCGGCCGCGGCCGGCGCGGCGGCGGGCGCCGCAGGAGCCGCCTCCTCGACCTTGAACTTGGAACCGGCGACGCCGCAGAGCGGGCACTTTTCGGGGGGCGTGTCGCCTTCATGGACATAGCCGCAGACGGGGCAGATGTAACGTTTCATTGCTGGTGACTCCTTCTTTTGCATGGATGGGATTCAATTGCGTGGCGCGCATTATAGCACAATCGCCAGATGCGCCGAAAGGCCATTTTTCGCTTTTCGCTCCGCCGGGCATTCCACCCCTCCGCGGCTCCCCGGATTGTGCTATACTGGTGCCATGCAGAAACTTCTACTTGTCGCACTGGTCGCGTTGTCGCTGGCGGGCTGCCGTCGGACGGACGTCCGCGATTTCGCCGTCGATGTGCCGGCGCTGACGGAGGCGGACGTGCCGCTGGTCGTGGCCGCCCTGTCGCCTTTCGGCGGCGTTGAACGCGGCAGCATCAGATTCGACGCCGCGGCGCACCGGCTGACGCTGCGCTACGACTCCATGCAGCTGGCGAAGAAGAACATCGAGATGGCGATTGCCAAGGCGGGCTTCGTGGCCAACGGCGTGACGCCGGAATCGATTGGCGCCACGCGCAAGTAGGCGCGCGGAAAGGCGGGGCTGCCGTGGCGACCTTGGCGGATGCCGTCTCCTCGTTCCGCACGTCCCTGGCGCTGGAGCGGGGCCTGTCCCCCCGGACGCTGGAGGCGTACGGACGCGACGTCGGCGCGTTCGCGGACTATTTGGCGTCGCGGAACAGGGACGATCCGCAGGCAATCGTCCGCCAGGACGTGGTGGACTACCTGGACGTCCTCCGGACGCGCCGCCGCCGGTCGTCGACGCGGGCGCGGGTCTGCGTGGCCATCCGGCAGTTTCTCCGCCACCTGAAGGACGCCGGCTATGCCGCCGTCGACGCGGGCGAAGGGCTGGAAACGCCGAAGCGCGCGCGCGTCCTGCCGCGCGTGCTCGGGGAGGACGCGGTCGTGCGCCTCGTGTCGTCCGTGACGGGAACGTCGCCGCGCGATCTCCGCGACCGTGCGCTGCTCGAACTCCTGTATGGATGCGGACTTCGCGTGAGCGAGCTGTGCGGCCTGGAAATCGCGGATTTCATCGCGGAAGCCGATGTCGTCCGCTGCCGGGGCAAGGGGTCGAAGGAGCGGCTGGTGCCGATGGGGGTCGCGGCCGGACAGGCGCTGCGGCGCTATTTCGCGTCGGCGCGCGAGACGTTCGCCCGCGGAAACGCGGCGGAACGCCATGTCTTCCTGACGCGGCTGGGGCGGCCGTTTACGCGGATGGGCGTCTTCAAGCTCCTGCGCGAACGGGCCGCGGCCGTCGGAATCGATCCCGACAGCATCTCGCCGCATGTCCTGCGGCATTGTTTCGCGTCGCATCTGCTGGCGCATGGCGCGGACATCCGGGCCATCCAGGAAATGCTCGGCCATGCGTCAATCTCGACGACCCAGGCCTACACGCACGTCGACCTGGCACGCCTGGGAGATGTCCATCGGCTCCACCACCCCCGCGCCGAACTGGCTCCCGGGGAATCCGGAGAGGCTTGAATCCCTTGAAAAATAGGGGAAAATGAATTTTCCCTCTTGCGTACGCCCTGAAAAACCGCTATTCTATTGGCGTTGCGAGGGATTTCCCCTTGCCCGTAACAAGGAAGCATGACACATGGCTAAGAAAGAAGTCGTCCCGACCACCAAGAGTGGCATCATGGCCGCGCTCGCCGAAAAGGCCGGCATCACGAAGGCTCAGGCCGTCGCCGTCTACGAAGCGCTCATCGCGCTTGCATACGAAGGTGCCCGCCAGAACGAAAAGGGCTGGGTCATTCCCGGTCTCGGCAAGCTCCTCATCAAGAAGCAGGGTGCGCGCAAGGTCCGCAATCCGTCGACGGGCGAGGAAATCAAGAAGCCGGCGTGCAAGGTGGCGAAGTTCCGTCTCGCCAAGGCCGCCAAGGACGCGCTCGTTCCGCCGAAGGCCGCCAAGAAGTAATTCCGGCTTCGGAGCGCAGAGGAGGGTCCGTCGCGTCGTGGCGGACCTTCCTTGCGTTCGCAACTGCGGCGGCTGGAGTCGCGTCCCGGATTGGCGCGCTGGATGGTGTGGCGCTCCGGCGGGGTCGCGTCGCGGCCGCCCGTTGCGCTTCCGTCCGGATTGCGGCGCGTTTTTCCGCCGATGCGACGGGTGAAAGGGAATGGCAGTGGACATGACAAAACGGGCGTTCTGCCGCGGGACGCTGGCGGCGTTGGCGGCTCTGGGACGCGTCCCCTTTGTTTGGGGGACGGTCGGGGGCCGTTCCGTCAAGGTGCCGTTGATGCTCGACACGAAGCGCATGGCGATCTGGGACGGTCCCGGCATCCGCACGACGTTCTTCGTGAAGGGGTGTCCGCTGAAGTGCCTCTGGTGCCACAATCCCGAATCGATTGCGCGCGAACGCCAGACGGCGCGTTTCCGGCACCTCTGCCGGCATTGCCGGACGTGCACGATGGATGAGGCGACCTGTCCGTCGGGCGCGCTCAAGTTCTACGGACGGCCGATGACGATTGACCAGATCGTCGCCAAGGCGCTTGAGGACAAGGCCTTCTACGACCGTTCCGGCGGCGGCGTGACGCTTTCCGGCGGCGAACCGCTGTTCTTCTGGGAATGGGCCGCGGAACTCTTCGCGCGGTTCAAGGCCGCCGGGCTCCACACCTGTCTCGACACGTCGCTCCATGCGCCGCCGGCCGCCATCGAGAAGCTGCTGCCGGTTACGGACGTATGGCTGCCCGACTACAAGGCGCATGACGACGGCCTGCACCGGAAATGCACGGGCGTCTCGAACGGGATCATTCGCAGGAATCTCGAATTCCTGGTGGCGAAGCGCGCAAAACTGGAGGTCCGCTGCCTGGTCGTGCCCGCGCTGACGGACGGCGCCGACATCGTCGCCCGCAGGGCCTATCTCCGGAAACTCGGAATTCCCGACGGGCAGGTCGTCGAACTGGAATACCACGACTACGCCCGCGCCAAGTATCTGGCGCTGGGCATGCCGGACACGATGCCGGCCGCGCTGCCGCCGAAACGGTGAAGTCCTTCCGGGGCATGCGCACGGCGCATTCCTTTCCGCGCGCTGAAATGGGCGACGGGACGGGCGGAATTTCAACATTCCGAATTCGGACGTTCCCGCGTTGTGCTATAATGGACTGCGTCAGGACAGTTAGGAGAGAAGAAAAGATGGCAGAGAAGAAGGAGAAGGCGGCGGAAGCCGCCTCGAAGTCGAATACCGCCCTGGACGCGGTCCTTTCGCAGATCAAGAAGGAATTTGGCGAGCTTTCGATCATGCGCCTGGGGTCCCAGGAGCATGCGGACATTCCCGTGATCTCCACGGGCGCGCTTTCGCTGGATTTGGCGCTGGGCGTGGGCGGTCTGCCGCGCGGCCGCGTGGTGGAGTGCTACGGACAGGAATCTTCCGGCAAGACGACGCTGGCGCTCCACGTGGTGGCGAACGCCCAGAAGAACGGCGGCGTGGCGGCGTTCATCGATGCCGAGCACGCGCTCGATCCGGGCTATGCGAAGAAGATCGGCGTGAACCTCGACGATCTCCTTGTCAGCCAGCCGAACAGCGGCGAAGAGGCGCTTTCGATCTGCGAGCAGCTTTGCAAATCCGGCGCGCTGGACGTGATCGTGGTCGACTCCGTGGCGGCGCTGACGCCCCAGGCGGAAATCGACGGCAACATGGGCGATTCCCACATGGGCCTGCAGGCGCGTCTGATGTCGCAGGCCATGCGCAAGCTGACGGGCGTGCTGAACCAGACGAAGACGCTCTGCATTTTCACGAACCAGGTCCGCGAGAAGATCGGCGTGATGTTCGGCAATCCGGAAACGACGCCGGGCGGCAAGGCGCTCAAGTTCTACGCGAGCTGCCGTCTGCAGGTCCAGCGCATCGGCCAGATCAAGGACGCCACGAACACGGTCATCGGCAGCCGCACGCGGGTGAAGGTGGTCAAGAACAAGGTGGCGCCGCCCTTTACGGAAGCGGAATTCGACATCCTCTATTCCTGCGGCATCTCGTGGGAAGGTTCGGTTCTGGAGGCCGCCCTCAATCGCGGCATTTGCGAAAAGCGCGGGAGCTGGATCGCCTACGGCACCACGCAGTTGGGACAGGGCACGCTCGCCACGATCGCGTACCTCAAGGAGCATCCCGAAGTTGTGGCGGAAATCGTCGAAAAGGTCAAAGTGACCCCTGCGGTTGCAGTGAAGAAGAGATAACATGACACTCCAAGAAGAAGTCAGAATCGTCGTCAAGGCGCTGGAAGACAAGAAGGCCGAGGACATCAAGACCTATGACGTGCGCGGCATTTCGGGCCTCTGCGACGTCTATGTGGTGGCGACGGGCACCGCCGCGCCGCATCTGAAGGGCATCGTCGGCGGCGTCCGGCGCGCGATGAAAGATGCGGGAACGGCGTTCTCCCGCGTGGCCGGGCTGCCGGATTCCGGGTGGATGGTGGTGGACTTCACGGATATCGTGGTCCACGTCTTCTCGCCGGAAGCCCGCGCCTACTACGCGCTGGAGAGGCTCTGGGAGACGGCCCAACCCGCCATCTGACGGAGCGCCGCCATGTACGTCGTCCGCGACGAGTCCACCGGACTCTTTCTGAACGAGCGCTTTGGCGGACGGTCGGAGCGCATCTACGCGCTCTGCCGGCTGGAAAACGTCGTGCGGCAGGGATTGGGCGACGCGACGCGGATGTGCCGCGCGGCGAGCCTGGCGCACCGGGGGCACGCGTTCGCCGTCGTTTCGGAGGACGACGCCCGGGCGCGCGCGCGTCCGGACTTCGCCGAGACGGCCGCGTTCCCCGAATCCGTCACGGCGGACGACCTGTCCACGTTCATGCATACGCTCAACGGCGGCACCTGGCCGCTGGTGGGCGTGATCGGCGCGCGCCTCTACGTGCTGAAGCGCGGGCGCGAGCCGAACCGCAGCGCCGGCGCGAATCCGGGCCATGTCGCGAACGAGGCTGCGGCCGACGCGTTCTGCCGGGCCGCGGGGCTGAAGGTCCCCGCGAGCCGTCTCTATTCCGTCGATGGCGATGTCGTGCGCTTGTCCGAATACGTGACCGGCGCGGAATCGCTGTCCCGCGCGTGGGCGCGGGCCGGCGCCGGATTGCGGCGGCGGCTTCGCGACCAGCTCTGCGCGGCCTATCCGATCGAACTGCTCCTGGCGAACGAGGACATCTTCCGGGGCGACAACATCCTGGTCGATGCGGCGGGAACGGCCTGGTTCGTCGACAACGGCGCGGCGTTCGGCTACCGTTCGCTCGGCGGCGAGAAGACGCGCGCAAGCGGGTTCGCCTACGACTACGCGACGCGGACCGATCCCGACTCGCCGGTTTTCGGCTGGACGAGTCTCGCGCGATGGGCGAACGTGCCGGACGGCATATTCTACGGATTCGGCAAGGCGGAGATTCTCCGCGCGACGGCCCGCTATCCGCTCGGCGCGCTTGTCGCCGGGCTGGACGCGGCGCATCGCATTCCCGCCCTGGAGAAATTTGCCGCGGCGATGGAGACTGCGGCCAGGGCCGCGGCGGCAACGCCGCCGGCGGCGTCCTTGACTTCCGCGGAACGGACGCAGATCGCCCGTGCGCAGAAAACGCTTTTCACCGTGGCGAAGTCGATCAACAAGCACATCGAGAAGAAGGACTACCGCCCCGAACTCCAGCGGATGGAGGATCTTGACCTGGCCCGCGTCGTGTTCGAGAAACTGGCCCCGAAGGCGCCGCAGATCGCGGCGTACCTGGCCCGGCTGGAGGAAATCGAGGCGTCGCGCGCGAACGGGTGGCGGACGCGCATTGGCGAAGTGCCGCGTTTCGAGGCGCCCTGAAACCGGGAGGAGCGAGAAAATGGAAGAGCTGTATCCGTTCACATTCAAGGCCAACGTCCACAACGCCCTGTGGGGACGCGAGTCCTGGGAGATCTCGGGACACGAGTCGTCGCCCTCCGTGGTGGCGGAAGGTCCGCTGGCGGGCCGGACGCTGGAGGAGCTGACGGCGTACTACGGCACCCGGCTGCTGGGCACGCGGGCGGCGGACGTGACGAGGTTTCCGCTGCTCTTCAAGGTCATCGACGCGAAGGACCGGCTGAGCGTCCAGGTCCATCCCAACGAGCGGACACGCGAACTGACGGGGGGCGAACCGAAGACGGAGATGTGGCGCGTGCTGGCCGGCAAGGGGCCGATTTTTGCCGGGCTCCGGCCCGGAACCACGCCCGCGCGCGTGGCGGACGATGTGCAAACGGGCCGCTTCGAGGAAACGCTGGTGCGGCACGACGCGCGGCCCGGGCTGACGCTGTTCATCCCGGGCGGCCTCGTCCATGCCATCGGCGAAGACGTCCTCGTCTACGAGGTCCAGCAGAGCTCGAATACGACC
The DNA here is from genome assembly GCA_051884915.1 of Kiritimatiellia bacterium. Taxonomy (GTDB): domain Bacteria; phylum Verrucomicrobiota; class Kiritimatiellia; order RFP12; family UBA1067; genus RUG572. Next base: position 7,510 of record JBJEWF010000069.1, on the reverse strand, counting down.
TACCGCCTCTACGACTGGGGGCGGGTGGGACAGGACGGAAAGCCGCGTCCGCTTCATGTCGCGGCGACGCTCCAGTCGATCGACTTCACGTTGCCGGTTCCGGCGCCCGAGAGGGAAATCAAGTGTCCGTTCTTCCACTTCCGTCCCGTTGACGTGAGGGGCCGGTTGGAGATTCCGGAGAATTTCGAGACGTTCACGGCGCTCTTCTTCGAGGCGACGCGCACGAGCGTGCTCGTCCCGGCCAGCTGCGCGGCTTCGTTCGACTATTCGGGGACGGTGCTGGTGACGACATTGTGAACGGATCCGCTCGTGAGGTGCTGAGATGCTGAGGCAAGCGTTCGTTGGCTGGTGTCTGGTCGGCTCGTGCGGGGCGGCGGTCGTGCGCGAGTCCGCGCGGGAAATCCCCCTTGTCAAGGAGACGGACGTTCTGGTGGTCGGCGGCAGTTCGGGCGCCGTGTCCGCGGCGTTGGCCGCGCGCGCCGCCGGCGCGTCCGTCTATCTGATCGCGCCGCGGCCCTACGTGGGCGAGGATCTGGCGGGAACGCTGCGTCTCGGCCTGGCCGAGGGGGAGACGCCGCAGACGGAGCTGGAAAAGGCGCTTTGGCTGGACACGTCCGCGACGGCGCCGTTTTCCTACCGGATCGACGCGCCGACGATGGCCCCGCATCAGGACAGGGCGCGCAAGCTCCTTTGCGACGGCCGCTTCGAGGACGTCGTCAAGGATTCGGTCCAGGTCGACGTGCCGAAGGTGAAGGTCGATGCGACGCTTGAGGCGGCGCCCCGGTTCGTCGAGACGGTTGAACTCGTGGTCTACCGGCGCGCGCGGGACTATGGCGTCCAGTCGGCCCGCCTGGTGACGAGCCTGGACGGCAGGAAATGGTCGCCGCCGATCGCGCTGAAGAGGACGGGCGGCGATGCGCAGGGGACGGAACGCTGGACCGCCGACGTGAACCGTGAACTTCGCCACGTGGGGCTTGCTGCGTTCCGGCAGGAAGGCTGCCGGCGCATGCTTCTGGGCGAGATCGTCTTCCGCACGCGGGCCGGCGACGCGCGTCGCCGCGTGCCGACGCCCATCCAGGTCAAGCAGACCTTCGACCGGGCGCTGCTGACGAACGGAGTCGATTATCTGACGGGAAGTCTGGTGACGGACGTCCTCCGCGACGCGGCGGGGCAGGTGGCGGGCGTCGTGATGGCGAACCGCAGCGGCCGCCAGGCGGTCAAGGCGAAGACGGTCGTCGACGCCACCGCGCGCGCGACGGTGGCGCGCCTGGCCGGCGTTCCCTTTTCGCCGTATCCGGTCGGTCCGCACACGTTCACGCGCATCGTGATTTCCGGCGAAAAGCCGCACGCGGACGGCATGGAGGTTCGCCGTCTGGAGGGCGCCTACCGGACTTTCGTCCAGAAGGTGGACCGGGAGTCGCGGCAGGAGCCGGTTGTCGACGGCGCGGCGTGGGAATGCACGCTGCGCATTCCGATGGCGGATGGTTCGTTCGCGTCATACGCGGCGGCGGAGCAGATCGCCCGCGACAGGACCTTTACGAAAAAGCAGCTGGATGGCGCGGACACGCTTTTCGAGGTGCCGCCGGACCGCGCCCTGGGGACGGTCCCCCACGTTTACGTGCTGGGCGGCTGCGCGCCGCTGTCGGCGAAGGAACTCCGCCCCCTCGCCTTCATGGCGAAGGGCCGCGAGATCGGCGCCCGGGCGGCGGCCGATGCCCGCGCGCGTCCGGCGCCCGGCCGGGTTTCCCGCCCGGCGCCGTCCGGCGCCGGGCGCGCCGGTTCCGCCGTTCCCGGCGAGGTCCGCGAACTGCTTCAGGGGCTTCACGCCTACGACCGGGATCTGCCGACCGTGCCGGCGGACGCCTGCGATCTGCCCGTCTTCGGGACGTATGACGTCGTGGTGGTCGGCGGCGGCACGGCGGGCGCGCCCGCCGGCATCGGGGCCGGCCGCCGCGGCGCGAAGACGCTGCTCGTCGAATACCTCTACGGTCTGGGCGGCGTCGGCACGCTCGGCATGATCGGCAAGTACTGGTACGGTTCGATTCGCGGTTTCACCTCCGAGCACGATCGTGCCGTCGCGGCGCTGGGCGCGAACGTCCGGGCGGTGGGCAAGCGCGAGGTCTGGCGCCGCGACAACCGCGCGGCGGGAGTCGAACTCTGGTTTGGCGCGATGGCCTGTGGCGCGTTGACGGAAAACGGCCGGGTCGTCGGCGTGGTCGTCGCCACGCCGCAGGGACGTGGCGTGGTGCGGGCGAGAAACGTCGTCGACGCCACCGGCAATTCGGACATCGCGGCGGCGGCCGGGGCCGCCTGCACGTTTCTGGACGCGTCGGAACTCGCGCTGCAGGGCGCGGGCCTTTCCGAGAACCGGCTGGGCGCGACCTACATCAATTCCGACTGGGGCTACGTGAACGACGGCGATGCCGCGGACCAGTGGCTCTTCGCGCTGCGCGGACGTCTGGGCGCGGGCCGCGTCTGGGACGTCACCCAGGTGACGAACAGCCGTGAACGCCGCCGGATTCTCGGCGCGGCGACGGTCTCGGTGCTCGACGTGGTCAATCGCCGGACGTTCCCCGACACGATCGTCCAGGGGCGGAGCGATTTCGACAGCCATGGTCCCTCCATCGACGACATCTGCTACGTCAGCGAGACGGTGAGCAACAAGATTTTCACGGCCAACCTGCCCTATCGTTCGATTCTGCCGGAGAAGGTGGATGGCCTTGCGGTGGTCGGCCTCGGCATCAGCGTGCACCGCGACGCCCTGCCGCTGCTGCGGATGCAGCCGGACGTCCAGAACGCCGGCTACGCGGCGGGGGTCGCGGCGGCCATGGCAAGCGCGTCCGGCAAGGAGCTTCGCGCAATCGACGTGAAGGAGCTGCAGCGGCATCTCGTCGCCATTGACGTCATTCCCGAAGAGGTCCTGTCGTGGAAGGACAACGGCATCGTCGACAACGAACGCTGGCTGACGGCCGTGCGCGATCTCGGCGATGGCTACAAGGACGTTTCGCTCGTGTTGACGGACCCGGCCCGCGCCGTTCCCGCGTTGCGCGCGGCCTATGCGAAGGCGACGACTCCGGGCGCGAAACTGGTCTACGCGCACGTGCTCGGGATTCTGGGCGATCCAACCGGCGCGGCCACGCTCGTCGGGCAGATCAGGGGAACGGACCCCGAAATCGTCTTGAACCCGAAGGGTCTGCCGGCCTTTGGCCGCCGGATGGGCGAACGGGAGAGTTTCATGGTGGCCCTGGGCCGGTCGGGCAGCCCGCTTGCCTGCGAACCGCTGGTGGAGGAGCTGAAGAAGGTGGACGCCCGCACGCCGCGGCATCGCGTGCGCGCCCTGGCGCTGGCGCTGGCGGCGCTGGGCGATGGCCGCGCCGCTCCGGCATTGGAGGAGGTGCTGGCGAAACCGGGCTTGGGGGGCTGGGCGCGTCCGGGCGAAACGGCCATCGTTCCGGCGGGGGGATTCTGCTCAAGCCCGGAAAGCGCCCGCTGTCTGCGTGAAATCAATCTGGCCCGGGCGCTCCTGGCCTGCGGCGATCCCCATGGCGTGGCGCGTCGCGTTCTGGAATCATACGCGCGGGACGGCCGCGGCGTCTTCGCGCTCCATGCGCGCAAGGTCCTCGAAAAGAGCGCGAAATGAGACTGTTTCCGCAATCGGTTCTCGGACCGTTTCTGCTGCTGGTCACGACCATCTTCTGGGGCGGCGGCTTCGTGGCCCAGAAACTGGGCGCGGGGCATCTCGGGCCGAATGCGGTCATCGTCCTGCGGTCGATTGTCGCGGTCCTGTTTTTGCTGGGCGTCCAGCTGGTCCGCCGGAAAAACGGGTTCTCGCGGGCGACCTTCCTGCGCGGCGCCATCTGCGGCGTCGCGCTCTTCATCCCGATGCTGGCGCAGCAAAAGGCGTTCGACCATCCCATCACGCCCGGCGTGTGCGCGTTCCTGACGGCCAACTACATGCTGCTCGTTCCGGTGATCGGGCTGTTTGCCGGACGCAAGGCCGCGCTTTCGGAATGGATCGCCCTGGTCCCGGCATTGGCGGGGACCTATCTCATCTGCGTCACGGGCGAGGATTCGTTCAAGGTGGGCGCGGGCGAAATCTGGACGCTAATCAGCGCGACGTTCTTTGCCGTCGAGATCCTGGTCGTCGACCGCTTCGCCCCGACCGTCGACGCGATTGCGCTGTCGGCGGTGATGTTCGGCACCTGCGCCGTCTGCGGCGTTCCCTGTCTCCTGGTCGGCGGCGAGACCGCCCGGCTTTCCGGCGAGACGATCCGTCTGGCGCTGGGCGCCATCCTCTTTCTGGGCGTGGGTTCGTCCGGCATCGGCTACACGCTTCAGAACGTGGCGCAGGGCCTGCGGACGCCGCCCGCCCTGGCCGCGATCGTCATGAGCCTGGAATCCGTCTTCGGCGCGCTGTTCGGCTGGATGTTCTTCGGCGACCTGATGACGCCGCGCTGCTTGATCGGTTGCGTCCTCGTCTTCGGCGCCGCCTTGGGCGTCGAACTTGCGCACGTCTGTCTCCGGAAGGACGCATGACGGAACGGGATGCGCGCCGCTTCCATGTCCTCAGCCGTTTACGAAAGAAAGGTCTGCATGATGCGAAACATGATTGTGGTCGGCGGCGTCCTGACGGGTGCGCTGCTGCGGCTGCCGGCTGCCGAGATTCCGCTGGCGAAGTTCTCGCCGGACGCGCCGCAGTGGCACGCGGAACACCATGTGGCGCGCGCCGCGGTGACGGCGGAGGGCCTGTCCTTCGACGTGGTCGGCGACGATCCGTGGCTGGAGGGACCGACGCTCGTCTTCCCGGAGATTCCGGCTTCGGCGCGGCGGGTCCGCCTGACGATGACGTGCGCCCCGACGGCGGCGCCGGACAGCTGGCAGCTTTTCCACACGTTCAGGCGGCCGGTTTTCAACGAGGCGGATTCTGTTCGCCTGCATCCGGAAGGACGGCCTCCCTATACGCGGTTTCGCGCCGAACTCCCAGTTGAATCCGTTCTGGCGGGTCCCTGCCGGTTCCGATTGGATCCGCCGGGCGGCACGTCGCATTTTACGGTGAAATCCCTTTCCGTCGAGTTCAAGACGCCGCTTTGGCGATTCCGTCCGACGCCGCCGGTCCTGCCGGACATCCCGGACGCCACGCCGTTCGCGCTGGCGGGCGCCGGCTGGAAACTGCTGCACGCTCCCGGACGGATCGGGGCGTTCCGCTATCTGTCGCGCGGAAAGACCGTCGAGAGCAATCCCGCCGAATCGTTTGTCTATCTGGACCGCAAGGGGACTGTCCGGACGTTGGACTGGTCGGCGGCGAAAGTGGAGATGCAGCCGCCCACGCCGGCGCGGCGCGTCCTGGCGACGCGGGCCGAGATTTCGGACGTGGAAGGGCGGCGCTGGCGGTTGTGCCGGGAATTCCGTGCCGGGAATGGCGACCGGGACCTGGTCATTTCGACCCGGGTCCAGGTTCGGGATGCGACCGGGGAGAAGACGGTCCCGGCGCCGCTTCTCCATCTGCCGTATCTGACCCTGTTCGTCGACCGGGCGTCCGGCGGCCGCAAACGCCAGGCGCTGCTGGCGGGCGTGGAATATCTGGACGACGAACCGTCCTCGAATGAAAAGGAGATCCGCACGGCCGAACATGACCGCCGGATCCCCGACGCCTACAGGCTGAGCGCGCCGCTTGCCATATTGACGGACGCGAAGAACTGGCTGGCTTTCAACTGGCGGGCCGATGCCGCCGGCGGGCTGGACCTGGCGCCGGAGCAGTCCGGACCCTGGCCGTTTTCGCCGGTCTTCGATTCGCCGGACCGCCTGTTCGGGAGCGGCGGCCACCTGCTGGCGTTCTGGGCGCCCGCCGTGGGGCGCGCCCGGCGCGAGTCGCAGCTCGACATCTATGCGGCGGAGCCTTTCACGCAGGGCGTCCACGCGGTTGTGCTGCGCACGGGCGCGGGCGCGTCGGTTGCCGACGCCCTCCAGGCGGTCGTTCCGGCCCGTCCCGCCGCTTTGCCCGCGCCCGATGCAATCGATCTCGTCGACGCCTTGAAACTGCTGGCGCGGGGATGGCTGGATTCCGGCATCCGCCAGGGCGTCCGGGTCCGCCACGCCGTGGGGGAGCCGTTCGGCTGGTCCCGTTCGGGCGATGCGCCGGTTCTGATGCAGTATCTGGCGGCCGCGCTGGCACGGCGGGCGCCCGCCGAATCGAACCTTGTTTCGCGTCTGCGGGAAACGGCGGCCGACATGCTCCGGGGACTGTCCCCGCAGACCATTTCCGGCACCGGCGTTTCGCATATCCGCTTCCCGGCTCCCGTTCTGGTCGCCGGCGACGTGCGGCAATGGCTGGACGACCAGGACCGGGCCCTGCGCCGGATGAACGTGGCGCTGGCGTCCGGCAAGCGTCTCTGGCAGGCCCCGGCCGGACAGGCCGATCTGGGCGAAACGCTTGGCGCGGACCATTGCAACGGGTTCACCTCCATGCTGCTGCTGCCGCTGCTTCAGGCCGCTTCCTGGAGTGGGGACGAGGCGGAAATCGCCAAGGCGCTGGCGATTGTGGACAAGGTGACGGAACGCTATCACGGCACGGTCCCCCGTGGGGCGCAGCCATGGGAGATGCCGCTCCATACGCCCGACATCATGGCGTCGGCGAATCTGACGCGGGCCTACGCGCTGGCCTATCAGCTGAAACCCGAGTCCCGTTATCTGGACGAGGCCCGCCATTGGGCGTATACGGGGCTTTCGATGGTCTATCTGCTGTCGCCGCCCTTCGCTTTCGACGCGGGCGTCAAGCCGGTGGGGCGGTACGCGACGTGCGCGGTCATGGGCGCGACGCAATGGATCGCGCCGAACTGGATTGGCCGCCCCGTGCAGTGGTGCGGACTCGTCTACGCGTCGGGATTGTGGAATCTGGCGCGGCTGGAGCCCGACCAGACGGCCGATGGCGCGGCCGCTTTCTGGACCAGACTCGCGACGGGCATTACGGCTTCGGGCGTGCGGCAGACCCATCCGGAAGAGGACGCCCAGTGGGTGGGGCTTCTGCCCGACTCGTGGAATCTCGCGACCCAATCGCGCTATGCCGTTCCGATCAATCCGGGAACGGTGCAGGAAAACGTGGCGGAATTGACGGGACTGCCTTATTATTCCAGGCTCGCCTTTGCGGACGGCTCCTGCCTCCACGTGCCGGGCGCGCTTTCCCGGCTGCAGCTTGAGAATGGACGCCGGATCTGCGAGATCGAAGGCTGGCCGGAGTCTCCGTTTCAGATCGTGCTCGCGCGCACGTCCCGTCCCGCGGAGGTCCTTTTCAACGGCAGGCCGATCCCGTTCGACCATGTCGCGGCGCACCGCGCGCTCGTGGTGACGTTGCCCCCGCGCGCCAAAGGCCGAATCGAGATCCGCACCGCCCGCGAAAACGCGTCGCCCGGGGAAGCGTCCTGCGCCGGGCGGATGCGCGCGTCCCGCCGGCAGAACTAAGGCGCAGGGTGGAAATGCGGCTTGCCGGTCAAGCCTTTCTTCTGGCCCATGGTCC
>JBJEWF010000068.1:0-54182 GCA_051884915.1 Kiritimatiellia bacterium | reverse complement strand
GCCGTTCTTCTCCGCATAGGCCCGACTATCCGCAAACGCGAAGCCGTCCGGGGCGGTCGGGTCAACCGGAGATTGATAAACGGCATGCACCGTCGTATCGCACTTGATGCAGGAGAAATCCGTATCCCACAGCAGGAACTCGTATCCTGGATTACCCGCAACCGTCGGTGCGACCGCTGCCGAAGCACGCGCAACCAGCTGCGTCAGGGCGCCTCCGCCCGTCCACACGCCGCTGCCCGCACCGACACCAGACAGCTCGAAGACCACTTTGTAGACCGGCACTCCGCCGGACACCGAAATGGTTTCGTCCATCTTCTCGTCTTCGCCGACGGCAAAGGAAATCTCGCCATCCGCATCGTAGACGCAGCCTGACCATGCATCCCAGACCTTGAACGCCAGGCGAACCGGCAGATACTTCTGCACGTTCATGATCACATTGCCTTCAAGATTGACGGCGGCGACACCGCACGGGATCTCATTCGTCACCCCGTCGGCGACCACATAGGCCGCCACCGTCGCGTCGCCGTAGGACGCCGGAACGCCAAAGAGATTCAGACTGGCCTTCAACATGCACCCGCTGACCGGATCCCGGTCGCGCAAATCGCCAAACGGATGCGCCTCGCCGACGCTGCTGATCTCGCTCAGCACGGCCGCCGCCGAGGATCCGGTCGGCTCCCTGAACGCAAACGTGACCGGCCCCGTCGCCTTGATCCAATAGCCGATGCCCGGCTGCATCGTCAGCAGCGTGTTGTCGCTGTCCGACCAGGACGGATAGAAGACCTGGTCGCCCGCCACCACGCGGTTGATCGAGCCCGATGCAATCGCATCGGCGAGCACGTCCCGAATCGATCCTGCCGCCTGCGGCACGTATCCAACGCTGTTCCAGCCCGACACCAGCGAGATGCGCGTCGTCGCCACGTCTGCCGGCCGTCCGGAGATCGCAGCCGTCGCCGCACCCGACGTGGACCGTTTGACCCAATAGCCTTCACCTGCGACAATCGAACTGAGCGTATTGTCGGCATCGCTCCAGGTCGGCTTGAAGACCTTGTCTCCGCAGGTGATGCGGTCGATGTCACCGATGACATTCTGGAACACCGTGCGCGGAGACGCATCCTCGGGAGCCACGTTGACCGATACGAACTGCCAGGTCGAACCGTTGAAGACGATGGACTGGGTCACCGTGTCGCTGACCTCGATGAGGTATCGCTCACTCGGCGAGCCAACTTCGCCGCCAATGGTCGCCCGAAGCGCGCCAGACGCATTGAGCAGTTCCTCCTCGCTCGCATCCCAGACCTTGAAGGTCAGTGTCTCGCCATTCACCGAAACGCTCGGCGCCAGCGTGACCTTGGCAATGCCGTCTTCAACCCGGACGGCGGACTTCGCCCGCAGCTCAGAGCCGCAGAACACGCCCACACGGTCGCCGGTCGCCGCCGGTTCGCCCTTGATGACGACACGCGCCACGATCGTCATCGGCGGATTGGGATACCGCACCGACGTACCAAACGGATCGTTTCCGCAGTCAATCACATACGGCTCGGACGGGCTACCCCGCTCGCCGCCGATCTCGCCCGAGAGCGGCGTCACGCACGGAACAACCTCTCCACTGAGATACGACCAGACTTTGAATGTGATGAGTTCGCCAGGCGTCGTAACATAGACAACCAGCGGGCTGCGTCCTCCGGCCCCCAGCTCAACCCGACCGCGGAGCTCTCCGTCCGAGCTGAACGCCGCCAGGATGTCGCCATCCTGCGCCGGTTCGCCGTCAACCGTAACCTGCGCGAAAATCGTCATCGGCGTCATCGGATATTGAACGGTGGCGGGGAACGGACACACACCCGTGCCGTTGTCTCCTCCAGGCACCAGCGAAACCGTCTTCGAACCGACCCGCGAGATGCCGTTATAGGCATACTCGGCGGACAGCGTCACGGTCGTGCGCTCGCTCACTTGACGAGGGCTCAACACCCCCGAAGCGGAAATATCCGCTTTGTCCGACGGCGACACCGACCATCTTGCCGTGTCCGTCACGTCCTGCGTCGAACCATCCGAGAAACGCGCCGTGGCCGTGTAACTCACGGTGGTACCGTCCTGAACCTCAACCGAAGATGCGCCTGCAACCGACACGCCGACCAGCGACTTCTGCGCCGTCGTCGGTGCCGCCACCTGATACCTGGTGATGAAGACATTGTTCGCCGTATTTGTCTCGGCAATCATCTGCGGTCGGTTAAGCTCCACCCGGACGCCATAGTACCCCGGGGTTGGGTTTCTTATATAAATACTCCGACATGCCCACCAGCTTCCGCCACGCATATCCGGGAAGTCGTCTGCAACCGATCCAATAACCTCGTATGTCGTCGCGGCCGCACTCGCGTACCTGACCAGCTGAACCGTATTCGTAAACGGTGTCACGATGTCATTGTCACATCTGTCCGTAAAACCGTAAGTGACGTAAATCGTATCGTTCGTCGTGAAACTGGCGCTGCCGGAGATGGCATTCGTAACGTTGGCCACAAACAAATAGTCGCTCCAGCTCGTCGATTTGCAAAATACGAGATCATGGGTGTTCGGCACCGTCATGCCGTACTTCAGCGAATAGACGCCATCCGTCCCCACGGTATACTTGCGTACCCGCAGATAGTACGTGCCGCTGGTCGTCGGCGTATAGACGAGCTTGAACTGTAGACCGGACCCACTGTCGTCATCATACTTCACACGCGACGACGCCGTCGCCGAAGGTGAGTTGTAAAGCTCCCCGTAGGTATCGGAATTGTTGGCGGAAGTCGTCTCAAACGTGTAGGTGCGGCCACTCGTCATCTGGACCTTGAACCAATCGTACGAGTCCGATTCGTTCAACGTATGAGTCCCGTGCGTCTTCGTCGCCGTGTCCGGAATCAGCAGCGTGGCCCCGGACGCCGTGTTGTCGGTCGGATCCCACGCATCGTTGGCGACGAGCTGCCGATAACGCAGACTGTAGACTCCGGTCTGTGAAGGATTATATTGTCTGACCCGAAGGTAATAGGTCCCGGTCGCTGCCGGCGTATAGGTAATCCTGAAGTTGCGGTTAGAAGGGTAGGAGATGTCGTCGTTATAGGCCACCCGGTTCGACGCGTTCGTATTCGCCGCCTTGTAGAGCTCACCATACGTGTCAGCCTCGCCCGTCGTCTCGAAGACGTAAGTCAGCCCGGCCGTCAGGTTCGCCTTGTAGAAATCGTAGAGGTCCGAACCGTTCAGTCCATGCGGACCCTGCGTCCTGGCACTGGTGGACATCACCAGAACGTTCGTCGTCGCCGTGGGCGTGTTGTCATTGGGATCCCAGGCGTCGGGATATGTATTTGGGGGCGACACAAAACCCGTGCTCCACGAACTATAGTCGGACGCATTCGCGCCCGCCGAAGATGTTGCGGCCTTCGCCCAATAATAATAGACCGTATTGGCAACGGCTGTCGTATCGTCATACGTCGTTCCCGTCTGCCAGGACGACCCCAGCACCGTCTTCACCCCCGTGGATGAAGTCGCCCGGTACACGCGATAGTGCGATGCGCCAGTCACGGCGTTCCATGTAATGCGAACCTTGCCGGAATAGGTGCCCTTGCTGGCCGAGATGATCGGCGACGGCAACGCCCCTCCCGTTAACGCTTTCAGAACATTCAGCCGCTTGCCGGTTTTAACCTTCCCGGACAGCGACGACAAGGTGTCGCCGCCGGCATACAAACGCTGAATCAGCTGCAAATAGGTTTCCGCCGGGTATTGCGCTTTCAGCAAGGCCAATGCGCCTGAAACATGGGGCGCCGCCATGGAAGTGCCACTTGCACTTATGTAAACACCCGTACCATTGTACCAACATGACTTAATGTCCGTGCCTGGTGCCCCGATATCCACACTGGTTGCACCATAGCTACTGGAATCGCTCAGAGCATCAGAACTCGTCGTGTTGGCCACGGCCACGATGTTGTCCTGGGGAAATGAACTTGGATAGTGTGCTACCGAGTCGTTGTTTCCACCACTGTTTCCCGCCGCACAAACGGCAATTATCCCGGCTTGTTTAAGATCGGTCATCGCCGAGTTGAACGTGGCACTGTATCCCGTTCCTCCAAATGACATGTTGACAACATTTGCCTGATTCGCGATTGCATAGGAAATGAGCGCAATTACATCTGAAAAGTGCCATTTCCCGAAGAATCGAGCGCCTTCAATGCCATCAGCTTGACCTTCCAGGCGACACCGACAACCCCCTTTGCATTGCCTCCCGTCGCTCCGATCGTGCCGGCAACATGCGAACCATGACCATCGTCATCCAACGGATTTCCGCTTTTCACGCCACCGATGCATCGCGCACCATAACGGTCGCCGGTATACCCTGCAACGCTCCCCTGATTGGGGTTGACCCACATGTTGTCATTCAGGTCTTCATGATTGTAATTGATTCCCGAATCAAGCACCGCGACGACAACCTCTGGGGCATCCGTGCGCGTCGCCCAGGCTTCAGGTGCCTTGATCTTCTTCATTCCCCAGAGATACTGATTGTACAAGCTGTCGTTAGGGACCACTGTCGCGTTGGCGTGTACGACAAAGTCAAGGCTCACATCGCTGGCACCCAACGTCCCGTCCAATCCGTCCTGCAGCTTCGCCACCGCATCCAGCGAGATCTCGGGCACATCCACCACGACCAGCCGTCTGCCCTTTTCGATTTTCATCAGCACGTCTTTGAACCTGCCGCCAAACTTGGCGACGCGCGCGGCAAATTCCTCGTCCGTGGTCTCGCCGTCCACCGTCAGCGTCACTTGGTTCGCAACATACTCCCGCGATCCGGCAAGAACCATCTCGCCAGTCTCGTCGGGATAGTACTCTTCCTCTACGTGGATCTCATACCCCTCTGCCGTCGGCTTCACGAGCCATTCGCGCAGTTCGCCGTCCCTACCGCCCTTGGACTTCGGCGGCAGCTTCACCGCCCGATAGGCGTGGACCGAAGTGTCGGGATAGCGCGGACAGCGAGGCGCGTCCTGTACGTCGGGCAGAACGTCGTTTTCCGCAATCTCCGTCGTCGAATCCGCCAACTCCTCATTGACGGCATCTTCGGCAACACCCAGCCGATTCTCCGCACGAGAGCGCTTTTCTGACGGGCTTGAGGCCGTTCGTGCTGCCTTGGCAGTCCGGTCCGACGACTGCTGGGCAACCTTCGCCTCTGTGACCTCGTTCGCCGGCTTTCGTCCATCTCGCATCAGCAGCCATAGACCCGCACCTGCCAACAACGCCACCATGGACGCGATCAGCAGCGTTCTGAGGCCATGCCGGGGTTTCCGACCCGATTGAGGCGTCTTACCCCTATTCCAGCCGCTCGGCTTGCCCGCATCCGATTCGCTCAGTGTCATGTCATTCTCCATAAAACGCCTCTTGAACCGCTTCCTCGGAAGCAGGCTCTTCGTGCATCATTGTGGACTGCCAAGCAACCATTCTCGAAAAAAAAAAGAAACGGCCTCTCTTCGATCTCTCTTGAGGCTGTAGGAGTGCCCGCGCGGAAATACGAAGAGAGGCGCGCAGACGCATGCGCGTATCTCTGCATCGGTACCGTCCGCGAAGAAACTTCCTACATTTCAAGAGACGATTGCTTTGCAGCGTTTGTATCTTGCCCCGACGCGAGTTGACACTCCCGCCGAAAGACATCGAAACTATATCAAAATCACCCGCGCCCCGTCAATCGCAAAAGAATCCTTCGAGAAATTGAGGTTGTGTTGATCTATCGCCAAAATTCACGCAGAACACACGGAAATTCCGCCCCGCTCTGACCGTGCGTGGGATTTCACTTCGGAACGCATCCGAGGGTGATCGTCCGCGCAACAAACCGCAGCTGGCTCGGTGGAGACCGAGCAGATGGACTACCGCCGAGGCCCCTGGCACGGAGCGACCGGCATAGACAGGGCTGAAGACGGGAAACAACTCTCCTCAAAAACAAAGGCGAGCGCCGCGCGCCCGCCTCTGTTTCGTCATGAAGCACGAACCCCTGAACATGAACACTACCAGGTCCGGTAGACCGGCGCGGCAACCACGGGCACCGTCATGACGGGCGCGATCACGGTGCGGACGAATTCTCCGCAAGCGTGGGGCGGCGGCGGGGACGAGTCCGCCGCGATTTTCCGCCCGTTCCCTTGACCTCGACCAGCGCCGACGCGCAGACCAGCAGCGTGCCCGCGACCTGCATCGGCGTCACCGTTTCGCCCAGAAACGCAAACGCCAGCAGCACGGCGGCAATCGGCGTGAAATAGGCGCCCACGCCCAAGGTGGATACCGGCAGATACTTCTGCGCCGCGTTCCACGTCCAGAACGGGAGCAGCGTGCAGACGGTCCCCAGGACCAGCAGCAGCCACCAGGCCTTGGGCGTCGACGGCCAGGCGAACGAACCCAGCGCAAGAACCGGCGCGAAGCTCGCGATGCCGAAGAACATCGTCCAGCAGGTGTAGGGACCCGAACCGATCCGCCGGATGGTCGCGCGGCCGTAGACGGAATAGACCGCCCAGGTCGCGGCGGCGCAGAAGACGTAGACGTCGCCCCGCGAATACGCGGACAGGGCCAGCCCGTCCGCATTGACAATGCCGATGACGAACAGCGCGCCGAGGAAGCCGAACAGCATGCCGGCGACCTGGACCGGACGGATGCGCCGGGCGGCGACCGCCGCCATCGCGAACATCAACAGCGGCGCCAGCGCATCCGCCATCGACGCGTTGGCGGTGCTGACCAGCGAGCAGCCCTTGAACACGCACCACGCCATGACGCTCGTGCCGATCGGGCCCAAAACCGCGCACGCCAGCCAGTCGCGCGGCGCCAAGCCGGCCAGCCGCCGGCGCTTTTCCTTCGTCGTGGCCTCCACCGCGAACATCGCCGCGCAGGCCACGACGAAGCGCATGACGGCCAGCACTTCCGCCGAGACGCCGTGTTCCTTCGCCAGCGCCGAACCCGCGACGAACGTCGAGGCGAACGCCGTCACGCTGATCGCCACCAGCGCCACGCCCCATGCCGTCTTGCCCAGACGCCGCATCTTCCGCTACCGGAACAGCAGAACCGTCGCCTCCGACTGGCGACGGAAGGCGAGGCGGACGTTGTCGACGGCGATCGGGCAGCTGCTGGCGATCTTGGGGTCGCGCCAGCGCACGAGCAGATAGGACGCTTCGGGCAGGCTCACGGGAATCCGGATGTCGGCGACGGACGCGCCCAGCGGGAAGGTCTCCGTCTCGCTGGCGGCAACCGTCGTGTAGGCGGCTCCGTCCAGCGTCTTGCAATCCCCCTCCGCCATGACGGTCGCCGGCGCGTTGGTCACCAGGTATTCGGACAGATCGTCTTGACGCCCTTGCGGGCGTTCCACTGCCGGTAGTCGAAGGAGAACTCGAAATCCGTCAACGCGCCGGACTCCGCATTGCGGAACGCGACGCCGAAGGCGAACCCGTTGTCGCCCGTGGCCAGGCGTTCCCAGCGAATAGGACGCGAGGTCGTCGCCGGAATGGAAGGCATAGAGTCCTCCCGTCGTCGTCGTCCCGGCGTTTGGCCTGACCGATTCGCACGCCTCCGCATTCTTGAAAGCCTGCCATCCGCCGACCGTCGTGCCGTTCGTCCACGCCGTCAGCCCCGTCAGTTGCGCCAGACAGGAGAAGTCCTCCCCATAGGGATCGTCCCGCAACTGGACGACCCCGTCGACCACGGCGGGCGGCGGGGGCGGCGGCGCCTCGTAGATGGAGACGTCGTCGAGAACCAGCCGATAGGCCGCCGCCACGGTGGAGGACTTGAAGAGCACCCGGTCGCCCGACGCGAAGCCGGGAAGGTCCAGAACGGCGGTCGAAGAAGCAAGCGTCAGCACCACGGACCCGAGGAGATTGGTCTGGGCGGCGGACACGGCCGAAACCTCGTATGCGGCGGGCTTGGTGGGCGAACCGATTTCCTCCTCGTTCTCCGCCTGGCGCCAGGCCGTGAAGTGAAGGCGCAACCTGTCCCCCGACACGTCGAGCGGCGGAGTCATCAGCCAGCCGGGATTGCTCGTCGTCCCGATTCTGATCTGCGAATCGGCGTACTTGTAGGGAAACAGATAGGCGCCTTCCCACGCCCCCGAAACGTCCGTCGTCTCGACGAACGCCGACAGCGTCATGCCGGTCGACTGGTTATACGGAAGATCGGAGGTGAAACGGTCGAAGGTTTCCCGCCAGAGCAGAACGCCCGGGTCCTCCGCCGCCGCGGACATGAGGACGATGGCCAGCGTGGCGGCGATACGGTTCCGCATCCCCATCCCGCCGGCACTGGATTCGCGGCTTGGATTCATGTCATCCCTCCTTTGCTGACCCAAAAGGAAAATCGCCCGCTCGTCTGCCGGCGGCGGGTTCAGTCGCGGATGAAGTGCATGGGCTGCCAGGCCTCGCGCACAGGTTTTTCCGCCGTGCCGGTCGCCAGCTGCCGCAGCAGATAGGACAAGTTGTCCGCCAGCGTGCGCATGGTTTGCAGACCCTCCACGTCCCGGGCGGCCTGGCCTTCTTCGCGGCCGTAGGCGATGTTCCAGTACTGCGAGGTGACGATGGGCATGTTGCACATCTGGAAAGGCATCTGCAAGGTCTGGAAAGCCGCCGTCGCCCCGCCGCGGCGGCAGATGCACACCGCCGCCGCCGGCTTGCCGGCGAAGTTGGCGCCGCCCGCGAAAAGCATCCGCTGCTGCAGGGCAAGCGCCTGGGCGGCGGGCTGTCCCCAATACACGGGCGTCCCGATGACGATGGCGTCGCACGCGGCCATCCTGGCGATCACCCGGTTGGTCACGTCGTCGTCGAAGACGCATCGGCCATTGCCGTTCGTTTTGCAGGCGTAGCAGGCGACGCATCCCCGGACGGGTTGCCTGCCGATCCAGAAAATCTCGGATCCGATGCCATGTCGCGCCAGCTGCCGGGCGATCTCCTGAAGCGCAATGTGCGTATTGCCCTTTTCACGAGGGCTTCCGTTGATCAAAAGTACTTCCATCGCGCCTCCATTCTACCATTTCGGCGGAGGGTTTGCCAGACCTGCCGACGACTTGCGCCCCGGGCGGGGTCCAGATTCCGCTCCGCCAGCCGCCCGGGGCGGGGTCCGGCCGCCCCGGGCGTCGGCCAATTCAGGCCGCCCCGGCGGCGGCACGCGCGCCCCCGGGGCACCCCAACCCTACTTCTTCGCCTTTTTGGCGGGCTTCTTCGTCGGCTTCCGGTAGCCGCACTTCGGGCAGACGCCGTCGACGAGGGAGATGCCGCACAAGGGGCAGCGATCCTTCGTCTTGCCGGGCTTGAACTCGCACGAGGCCGCGTTGACGCCGCTCGTGAAGGTGATCTTGACGATGTTGAGCTTGTCCTTGAGGAGTTCATACACCATCTTGATCATGCCCTCGACCGTCATCGTCTCCTTGGTGACGACGAGGCGCGCGTCGGGATAGGCCTTGCAGAGCTTGTTTTCGAAGGCGACGCCTTTCATGGTATTCGTCTTCGTGCCGTTCTTGATGCCTTCCTTCTCGTACACGCCGAGAATCGCCGGCAGGAGCGGATCGTCCTCGCGCAGGACGAGCGCGTGGTCGAAGTTCTTGATCACGTTCCATGCCGTCTTCTGGATCTCGTTGCACGGGAAGACCATGTTGACGCCCGGATTGACCGAATCCTCGACTTCGATCGTGAGTCCGCCCGTGTGGCCGTGGAGATAACGCGCCTCGCCCTGGAAACCGTAGAAGCGGTGCGCATACTGGATGTCGAATTTCGTAATCGATTTCATCGCCGTACTCCTTTCTTTTCCTCTGTTTGTTTGAGGCGGACGGAAGGGACGAGAACCACACGGCACCCGGACCAACCGGCCGCCACCGATCAGTAGTTGTCCTGCTCAAGCTGGAAGTAGGCGCGCGGGTGGTCGCACACGGGACACGTCTCGGGAGCTTCCTCGCTCTCGACGATCGCGCCGCAGTTGCGGCACTGCCACTTGTTCTTGCCGATGCGCACCCACACTTCGCCCTTCTCGATGTTCGCGGCGAGCTTGCGGTAGCGCGCCTCGTGCGCCGCCTCGACCTCCGCGACCTTGCGGAACTTGAAGGCGATGTCGGTGAAACCCTCGGCTTCGGCCTCCTCCGCCATGCGCTTGTACATGTCGGTCCATTCCTCATGTTCGCCGGCGGCGGCCACGAGCAGGTTCTCCGGCGTCGAGCCGATGCCCGCGAAGAGCTTGAACCACATCTTCGCGTGCTCCTTTTCGTTGAGCGCCGTCTCCTGGAAGATGGCGGCGATCTGCTCGTAGCCCTCCTTCTTCGCCTTCGAGGCGAAATAGTCGTACTTGTTGCGCGCCTGGGACTCGCCCGCAAACGCCGCCATCAGGTTCTTTTCCGTCTTGGATCCCTTGAATTCCATTTTAGTCTCCTTTTTTTCTTGCAGTTTCTTTCTTTTTTTCACGTCACTCGGCTTTCGCCTCGAACTGGTCCTTGCCGACGCCGCAAAGCGGGCAGACCCAATCGGCGGGCAGATCCTCGAACGCCACGCCACCATTCTGGGCGGGGTCGTAGACATAGCCGCAAATCTTGCATACGTACTTCATGGTCGCCATTCCTTTCTTTTGGTTTTCAACTGGCCCGATTCTTCCTTCGACAGGCGTCGCAAACGCCCGAAACTCTCAATTCGACGTGCCGGCAGTCCGACGGCATCCCGTCCGGAACCGCAAAAGACCCCGGCAGCGGATAGTCGGTCACGCCGCCGCAGACCTCGCAGATGAAATGCGCGTGCGGCACCAGGCAGGTATCGTACCGCGCCGCGCTGAGCGCATCCATCCGGGAGAGCAGCCCGATGCCGGAGAACTCGTTGAGGATGCGGTAGACCGATTCGCGGGTGATGGTCGGCACCTTCTTCCGCACAATCTCCCAGGTCTCATCCACGGACGGATGCGACGTCGACTCGCGAATGGCCGCAAACACGGCATACCGCTGGGCGGTGCACTTCAGTCCCCGCTCGCGGCAGAAGGCCGGGAAGGCCTCAATCGTCAGTTCTCGCGTCCTGTTCATCGACTTGCCAATTTTGTGTTAGACGTAATTGATGATAACATTTATTAAGGACGGAGTCAAGGGTCCGCCAAAATAAATCACGGACCGGAAGCTGTCGCCTTCAATTTCCTGATCTGGTCGCGGAGAAAGGCCGCGCGTTCGAATTCCAGCGCTTCGGCGGCCTGCACCATCTCCTCCTGCAAAGCCGCGACGGTCTCCTGCAGGTCGAATTTCTCGGGCGTGGCGGCCACGGCCTGCCGTTCGGCCTTTTTCGCTTCGGAATAGACGTAGACGGCCTCGTTGATGGCGCGCGTGACGCTTTTCGGCGTGATGCCGTGTTCCCGGTTGAAAGCGATCTGCCGGGCGCGGTGATTCCGGGTCGTCCGCAGCAGAGCGCGTATGGCGTCCGTTTCATGGTCGGCGTAGAGAATCACCCGGCCGTTGACATGGCGCGCGCAACGCCCCGCCGTCTGGACGAGCGACGTCGTCGAGCGCAGGAATCCCTCCTTGTCCGCATCGAGAATCGCCACCAGCGAAACCTCCGGGAAGTCCAGGCCCTCGCGCAGCAGGTTGATGCCGATCAGGCAGTCGAATTCGCCTTTCCGCAGACGGCCGAGAATGGCCACGCGCTCCAGCGCGTCGATGCCGCTGTGCAGATATTCGACCCGAAGGCCCGTCTCGTGCAGATAGGCGGTCAGGTCTTCGGCGCTCCGCTTCGTCAGCGTCGTCACCAGAATGCGCTCGTCCTTTTCCGCCACCTTGCGGATTTCCGCCATCAGATCGTCGATCTGGCCCTTGAGCGGGCGAACCTCGATTTCGGGGTCCAGGAGTCCGGTGGGGCGGATGACCTGTTCGGCCACGACGCTGGAGACGCCGTACTCGTAATCGCCCGGCGTCGCGCTCGTGAAGACGATCTGGTGGACCTTCCGCTCGAACTCGTGAAATTGAAGCGGACGGTTGTCCTTGGCGCTCGGCAGACGGAACCCGTAGTCGACCAGTTTCTGCTTCCGCGCCTGGTCGCCATTGTACATCGCCCGCAGCTGGGGAACGGCCACGTGGCTTTCGTCGATGATCGTGAGGAAATCGTCCGGGAAATAGTCGATCAGGCATTCCGGGGGCTCGCCGGGCGCCCGTCCCGTGAGCGGCCGCGAATAGTTCTCGATGCCATTGCAGTAGCCGAGTTCCTTCATCATCTCGACATCGTACTGGGTCCGCTCCCGCAGCCGCTGCGCCTCAAGATATTTTCCGGCCGCGTCGAAATCCTTCAGGCGCTCCTGCAGTTCGCGCTCGATGCGGCCATAGGCGGCCTCCATCTTGTCCCTGGGCATCACGAACTGCTTGGCCGGCGTCACGACGGCGGCGGGCATGGAGACGCCCGTCTTGAAATCGGGGACGGAAAGCGTGCGGATCGAGTCGATTTCATCGCCGAAGAACTCGATCCGGATGCCATCCGCCGCATAGGCGGGGAAGACGTCCACGACGTCGCCGCGAACCCGGAAATTGCCCGGCGCATAGTCCGTTTCGTTCCGGGTGTACTGGGCCGCGACCAGCCGTTCGACGAGATTGCCGCGCCCGCAGGAATCGCCAACCGCGAACTTCACGGCGAGATCCCGGTACTCCGTCGATTCGCCCAGACCGTAGATGCAGCTGACGCTGGCCACGACTATGACATCGCGCCGCGCGATCAGGGCGTTGGTCGCCGCCAGACGGTAACGCTCGATTTCCTCGTTGACGGAGGCGTCCTTTTCGATGTACGTATCCGTCTGGGGGATGTAGGCCTCCGGCTGATAGTAGTCGTAGTAGGAGATGAAATACTCGACCGCGTTCTCGGGGAAGAAGTTCTTCAGTTCGGCGAAGAGCTGGGCGGCCAGGGTCTTGTTGTGGCTCAGGATCAGCGTCGGACGGTTCCAGCGCTGGATCAGGTTCGCCATCGTGAAGGTTTTTCCGCTGCCCGTGACCCCCTGGAGAATCAGACGGTCGGCACCGTTTTCCAGACCTTTGACCAGCGTGTCGATGGCCTCGGGCTGATCGCCCGTGGGCTTGTAGTCCGAAACGATCCTAAAGAGCCGGTCCATCTTCCTCCAGCAGCTTCCGCAGGGCCTGGATCTGGGGCGGCTCGCCAATCGCCACGGCGACGTCGCCGACCGCAAAGCGCCAGTTCGGTCCGGGATTCCGGAACCGGTCCGGCCCGCGCGCCACGGCAACGATGCTCGCCCCCGTCTTGGCGCGGATGTCCAGGGCCTTGATGGTTTTGCCAATTGCCGGAGACCGGGAGGAGAGGGGCAGCTGGACGTAGAAATCTCCCGGCACGGCCAGATTGACCGTCGTCGGGCGATGCTGCCTGTTTGCGCGCCGCGCCTCGGCGGCAAGCGCCTTCTGGAAATGGTAGACCGCCGCGCGCCCCATCCGCCTGAACCGCTTCCATCCCATCACCCCCATGAGCACGAGGACGACGAGAACGCCAATCCGCGCAACGAGATCGTCCGGCATCAGGTTCACGTTGAGCATCACGATTTCGGCGAAGAACAGGACCAGGACCACCATCATGACGGCCCAGGTGACGAGCTGGCGCACGGATTTCTGCCACTTGCGCACCCTCTGCGTGCCGCCCGTCAGAATCTGGCCGATGTCCCGGCCCATCGACTGGGCGAATCCCGTCACCGGCACCAGCAGCGACAGGAAGACGAAGTTCGCCGCCAGGCAGAAGAACAGCCGCTTGTGCGCATCGAAAAAGACCGAGAACTTCGTGTAGTCCAGGTCGTTCAGAATGGTCACGGCCGCACCCACGCAGAAATTCAGCGCGGCCAGGACGGCCAGCCAGAGCAGACGGGCGTTCAGATGCTTCTGGACCTGGGACGGGACGACCGCCGTCCGGAAGCGCATCAGCCAGTCGCCGTACGCGGCGATCCACCCCTGAAGTCGGGCCGGCAGGTGGAATTCCAGCCAGTTGCCAATCGGATCCGAAATCTTCAGCATGAACGGGTTCAGACAGGTCGTGATCAGCGAGACGCCGACGACGATCTGGTACATCGGATTTTCCCTGTCGCCCGTCAGGGTGAT
Organism: Kiritimatiellia bacterium; assembly: GCA_051884915.1. Taxonomy (GTDB): domain Bacteria; phylum Verrucomicrobiota; class Kiritimatiellia; order RFP12; family UBA1067; genus RUG572. Next base: position 40,126 of record JBJEWF010000068.1, on the reverse strand, counting down.
GTACATGAGGGCCACCATGTAGGCGAACTCGCCGATCTGCGCGAGCCCGAATCCCGTCTGGACCGCATCCTTGATCCGCTGTCCCGTCAGCAGCGACATCGTGAAGCAGTTGATCCCCTTGCCCAGAAGGACCAGGAACGTCAGGCCCAGGATGGCCGGCAGATGGCGCCAGCAGGCGGCGGGATCCACCAGCAGCCCGATGGTCACGAAGAACACCGCCGCGAACATGTTGCGGAGCGGCGCCGCCAGTTCATAGAGCCGTTCGCGCACGTCGCTCGACGCGCCGAGGATGCCGACGAGAAACGCGCCCATCGCGAGCGAATAGTCGAACTTGAACGCCAGGAACGAAACGAAGAAACAGCAGCCCAGCAAGGTCAGCAGCAGGGCCTCGTCGTCCTTGAACCGCGCCACGCTGTTGAGCAGCCTGGGAACGAGGACAAGCCCGAACCCGAGAACGCCCGTGAAGAAGACCGCCAGCCCGCCCAGCGAGAACCCGACGGCGCCCGCGCTCATGCCGTTCCCGTGGACGACGCCCGTAATCAGGGCGATGACCGCCACGCAGAGAATGTCCTCGCAAATCGTCGTGCCGAAGATGAAGCGGACAAACGGCCGTTTCTGCCACTTCATCTCCTCGACCGTCTTCGCGAGGAGCGTCGTCGCCGAATCGCAGATCGCCGCGCCGAGGAAGAGACTCGGCACGGCGCCCCAGTCCAGGCAATACCGCCCGACCGTATAGCCCAGCCAGATCATCACCACCGTGTCGAAAAGCGCCGTGGGAACGGCCACGTGCTTGACCTTCTTCATGTCGCCGGCGCTGAACTCCAGCCCCAGCGTGAACATGAGAAAGACGATGCCGATCTGGCCGATCGTCCCGATCGACTTGCCATCGGCAAGAAAGGAGCCCCCCCACGTGTGTTCGCTCATCAGGATGCCCGCAAAGAGGTATCCGATCACCTTCGGCCAGCGAAGCCGGGTGAAGACGAGCGTGACAACGCCGACTACGGCCATCAAGACGGCCAAATCCTGGAAGAAGGCTCCTTCGTTCACTTGACTGCGGCTTTCAGCGCTTCCACGCGGTCCGTCCGTTCCCACGGGAAGACCGCACGGCCAAAGTGGCCGTATGCCGCCGTGTCCCGGTAGCTCCAGCCCTTCGGTTCCACCAATCCCAAATCCCGGATCAGCGCGTACGGACGGAAGTCGAACACCTTGCCCGACAGGAGGACCTTCTCCAGGCGCGCGTTGTCGACTCCATGGTTCGTTCCAAACGTCTTGACGCAAACCGACACGGGTCTGTCAATTCCGATCGCATAGGCGACCTGGATCTGGCAGCGGTCGGCGAGACCTGCCGCCACGATGTTCTTCGCCGCGTAACGGGCGTAATAGGCCGCGCTGCGGTCGACTTTCGAGGGGTCCTTGCCGGAGAACGCGCCGCCGCCGTGGGCCGCCATGCCGCCGTAGGTGTCGACGATGATCTTGCGTCCCGTCAGGCCGCTGTCGCCCGTCGGGCCGCCGATGACGAACTTGCCCGTGGGATTCACGTGGAAGGTCGTCTTCGGCGTCAGCAGCTTCGTCTTCGCCAGGAAGGCGCGCGCGATCTCCTCCAATTCGGCATAGCACGCCCGGTTGGCGCCCGCTTCGGTCGTCTGATGCGACAGGACGACCGTGTCGATGGCGACCGGCCGGCCGTTCTCGTAGATCACGGAAAGCTGGCTCTTCGCGTCGGGACGCAGGTAGTCCACCTTGCCCGTCTTGCGCAGCCGGGCGAAATGCTGCAGCAGCCCGTGCGAATAGACGATCGGCGCCGGCATCAGCGATGCCGTCTCGTTCGAGGCGTAGCCGAACATCATGCCCTGGTCGCCGGCGCCCTGCCGTTCCGCCTTCTTGCGGTTGACGCCCTGCGCGATGTCCGGACTCTGCCCATGGAGCGCGTTCACGTAACTGAACGCATCCCAGCTGAACCCTTCGGCCGGACGGTCGTAGCCGATGTCCTTCACCACGTCGCGGGCGATCTGCTGCGTATTCACGTTTGCGAAATCCCGGCAGGTCACCTCGCCCATGTTGACCACGAGGCCCGGTCCGCACATCGTTTCACACGCCACGTGGGCACGCGAATCCAAGGCCAGGCAGGCGTCGAGAACGGCATCGGAGATCTGGTCGGCGATTTTGTCGGGATGGCCTTCCGAGACGGACTCGGAAGTGAAAACATGCCGAGAGGCAGTTGGTTTCATTTCTCTCTCTCTTCTTTCTTCGTACTTGCGAAGCGCATCCGGGGGATTTTCCCGTACCACCGCGGCGTTTCCGCTCGGTTGGCGCAGCTGCGACCCGCAGCCACTTCCTGATGCTTCGAACAATTGCTCCCCATTCTAGCACACCCCTCTCGCGGAGGCAATAGGCCGGCGCGGCACCGCGGCGTCCGCATGGCTGCGCACCAGCGCGTAGCGGCGCGTGCCATCGGGCGCGACGACAATCGCCGCGGAATCCAGAAACTGGATCCACGTTTCGACCGTGAAGGATTTCACCACGCCCCGCGCGGCCAGGAAGGCGCCATTGTACAGATCGTGCGTCGTAAAGACGCCCAGCCGACCCGTGAACCGCGCCAACGCCCATGTTTCCAGTTCATCGCTGGCCCGGTGGATCTCGTTGAACCCCGTCTGCGTCCCCTTCTCGATATAGGCGAAGACCTTTTCGTAGAACGACCCGTCGCGGAAAAGATTGAAGACGGCCGACTGGTCCGCGAAATAGAAGGTCGAATTGCCAAGCGGCGCCGCAGTCGGGATGTCGGGATCCGCCAGTTCCATTCCCCTCGCCACACAGGCGGCGGTCAGGCGCGTCCGGCACAGGGGACTCGCGAGGAACTGGACGCAACCGGCAAACTCCTTCAGCCGCGCGCCGACCCATTCCGCCATCCGCTCGCCGCGCGGCGTGAGGGGAAGATGCGCGCCGAAGGTCGGATCGTCATGGTCGATGGGCGGACGTTCCGCGTGACGCATCATCAACAGCACGCGATTCCCCGCCCGCAGCAGGTTCTTCACTTCGTCGAGATCGATTTCCATTGCGCGGTCGTTCCTCGCTTCAGCGGACGGGCCGGCAGTTCCGGCTTTCCGGAATGCGCGGACAGGAACGGAATGAAACGGCACGGCCCGTCCGGAGGGTTGCGGCAATCGTTCCTGCGGGAGTTCTGCGGCGTGCCGGCGAACGCACCGCCCGCGCGAATCCCGCGCTCAGGCAGTTGAACCTCTCTGTGTGCGAAGCCTTCATCTTACCGGTCACGAAGCGAAACGCGGGCATTATCGCATTTAACGGACGATTCCGCAAGGCCAATCTGCCCCGGCGGCGACGGACGAACGGAATCGCGCAGGATCCGTGCCGGCAAAGGCGCCGGGAACCGCGGCATGCGGAATCAGTAGACGTATTCGAGTTCGCTCTTTTCGCCGCCGCAGCCGAGGCGGAAGACGTGGACCCGGCGTTGGGCCGGCTTGACGGCAACGAGATCGAGCATCATGTCCGCGGCGGGGGAAAATCCGAGCTCACGTTTGGGGTCTCGCCATTCGCCGCACGCGCAGTCGGCGGGGATGGTGCCGTAGCCGGGGCGGATGACGTAGTTCACCTTGGCGTAGCGCAGATAGCTCTCCGCGTGGAGATGGCCCTGGAACACGCCGACCAGATTCGCCTTCGAACGGGCGAAGTCGAACTTCACGCCGCCGAGCTGTCCGACAATCGGCGGATTGTTGAATCCCTGCACGATTCCGCCACGATGGTTGGCGAAGTCCTCGATGATCGTCTGCTCAAGCCCGTCTCGCCTGATCCCGCCGTTTGAATCGCCGAAACGGCGCCACTTCGCGATGAAGTTCGGAATGTTCGCGTGCTGCAGCACGGCGACGCTCCAACCGTCCGGCGCCGAGGAGAAACGGTCCGCGAGATACTGCAGCTGGCGGACCGAAAAGCCGAGGTAGCCTTCGTCCGACGTGTTGAGAACGATTGCGCGGAACTTCTTCGCGGGGATGTCCAGGCATCCCCAGGTGCCGTCCTCGCCCCAGTCGAGAACGGCCCGCTTTCCGGCATTGAGTCCGCGATTGAACGTGTCGCCAAACTGCTTCGACGCGTAGCGCCCCCTGGCATGGTCGTGGTTGCCCATCGCGAAGAGAACGGGTCTGGGTTCGTGCGCATAGGCCGCGACAAAGCCGTCGATCACCGGCTGGACCTTGGACCAGTCCGGCGCCGAACCCAGGATGTTCACGTCAAAGTCGAGATCCCCCAGATTCACGAGAAAGTCGGCGTCCGCGAGTTCCGCAAGGGCGCGCTGAAAGAGGACGTGCGCCTTCGTATCGCGCCAATCGGGCGCGCAGACGGACGCCGCATGGGAATGGATGTCCGTAATCAACGGAAACGCGACGGCTTCGTCCGCCCCCTTCCACGCCCGATAGCGCGCGACTCCCTCGCGTATGGTCTTTTCGGCCCATGCGGGAAGCGGAACGCCATCGACCGGCAATCCGCCGCCGGCCCAGGCCCGTGCCGCGGCCCATCCGGCCGCCGCGCCCGCGCTCCCCCTGCAAAATTCACGTCGGGTCATCGTCCCTCCTCTTTCAACAGTTGTCGAAATGCGGCATCAACCGGGCCAGCAGCGCAATCAGCGCCGTATCGGTCCGCAAAATGCGCGAACCGAGCGAAAACCGCAGAAAGCCCTTTTCCTCAAGCAGCCGGACCTCTTCCTCCGTCCAGCCGCCTTCGGGTCCCACCGCCAGGACCGGACGGGAAACCGCCGCCTGTTCCGCCACGGCGGCCGCCGAGGAAACGCCATACGGATGGGCGACAATGCGCAGAGGCTGGGCGGCAAAATCATTTTCCATCCGGCATCTCATCCAGCCGCGGAAGCTCTTTTCCTGCCGGATGACCGGAAGAATCGACGTGCCGGCCTGCTGAAGGCCCTCCACGAGCAGCGGTCCGTAGATCTCCTCCTTCAGGAGCCGGGCGCCCCAAAACGCCTTTTCGACCTTCTCGGCGCCCACCAGGACGATTCGGCCCACCCCCAACGCGGCCAGCTGCGGCAGCAGACGCTTCATCACCCGCGGACGCGGCGGCGCCAGGATCAGATCGATCCAGGGGCGAATCGATTCCTCCGCGTGATGGCACCGCAGCGCGACGGCCGTGGGCGACACGTCGAGGATTTCCGACATTCCGATCAGTCCATTGACGGTTCCCGTCTTGATCGTCTGGCCGACCGTCCCGTGCAAAACGGAGCGAATGTGCTCGGCCCGGCCGTCTTCAACGACGGCAATCCGGTCGGCACCGATTTCGGAACTGTCGAACAATATGCGGTTCATCTCGTCCTCTCCTCGCCGAAGCCAGTCTAGCATATTCCGCCCCTGGATTAAATATGCTAGAATAGGGACATGCAAAAACCCGTTTTTCTGCTTCTCGGCGGTCTTCTGGCGACGGGACTTCTCGCCACCCCTCCCGAACAGCCGCTTTCCGTCTGGAAAATGCCGCTCGTCTGGCAGCGGCACAGCCTGTTGCGCCAGCAGCTGATCGGCGCGTTGCGCCGAGGCGACATCCAGGCCATGGAGAGCATCTGCCGTTCGGCGCTGGAGTTCATGCCGGGCGATGCCACCTGGCACTACAATCTCGCCTGCGCCCTGGCCTATCGCGAACAGCCGGGGCTTGCCTTGACGGAACTCGAAAAAGCCGTCCAGTTCGGTTTCCGCGATGCCGACGCCATTTCCAAAGACCAGGATCTCGCCCAGATCTCCAAGGAGCCGCGATTCGCCGAAATCGTCGAAAAGGCCCGCCAGCTCAAGGGAAAACCGGTCGCAGGCGTCCCCGTGCCGGAACCTGCCTACGCCGCCACCGGCTCGACGGTGACGCTGACCGCCACCAACGTCGTCTGGAATTTCGACATCGGCTGCTTCCAGGCGCTGCTCAAGCTCGCGCCGGCCCAGCAGACCATTTCTTCGCTCGCGCCGAAGTTCGGGATTTCCCAGCCGGAGAGCCGCGAACGGACGCTTGTCGCGGCATGGCTTTCCGAGGGAACGGCCGCGGGCAATGCGGGCGACCTGTATTTCAACCGCGACGACGGCCATTCCCTGCTCAAAGTCTCCGACTTTCCGCTCCTGACTCTGGTCAAGTTCGCCGAAGAGGGGAAAGCCGTCGAATGCGAACATCCGAACACGCTCTTCCCCGGGCAGGCCGTCTTCGGAAATTCCTCACGCGGCTGCGTGAGCGGCCCCTTCTGGCGCTCGCTGGGCCGGCTCTCGATGACGGAACCCGGCCTCGCGGCCCGCATGGACCTCCTCTACCGCAACAACCAGTTCTGGGTTTTCCCCGCCGTCAAGGACTTCGGGGATCCCGCCATCGGCGACACGTTTCCCGGCGCGGCGCCCTTCCAGCTCGTCACCAAGGGCATTTCGTGGAGCGACCAGCCGTACCTCCGCGCGGCGCTTGCGGCCTCTGCCGCCTTTCCGATCCCGACCAAACAGGCCCTGCTCCGCCGCCATCTGATGGGCCAGACCCTGCAGTGGCTGTTCCGCCGCACGAAACCGGGCGTGAGAACCGAAACGGACTATCTCTCCCCGAAGGCGCACCCGACGGCCTTTGCGCCCGACGATCTGGATCCTGTCGCCCTCGTCACCAAGGCCCATGCGCTTCGCCCGGATCAGATTCCCCCCTCCGTCGCCCTGTCCGTCGTCAACTCCCGCATGTTCCCCGTGCGCTATCCCCAACCGGGCGTCGACTATCCGGACTCGGTCCTTGAAATTCTCTACAACACGTCTTCCGCCATCGCATTCGTTCTTCGCGCGCCGGAGGCCAGACGGACCTTTCTCTTCCAGGCGAAAACGGCGCCCGAACAGGACCCGCAGGCGACTTTCACCTGGGCCGTCGTCCATGGCGATGCCGCCCGCGTGACGATCAAGGCGCCAATCGGCGAAACCTTGAACACGCCGGAACGCGGCTTCGCGCAAATTGAAATCGACCGCAACGGATTGACGAACCGCATCGACGTCGCCTGTTTCGCCAAGACCGCCGGAACAGAATACGGCGCGCCCTCCATCATCTCGTTCTATCCCATTCCGCAGGAAAAGCGCGTCTACCGCGCCGACGGCCAGATCGAGTCGATCGACTATTCCAATCCCGACCGGCTCTATACCGACCCGCTCGTCGCCCTGCCGCGCCGATGGAAGGACGTCTATCGCTACTCGGCCGACGGGACGTGCCTGGGCTACGACCGGACGTTCAACGGGAAGACCGCCGCCTCGTTTACGCCGACCCAGGAGCGCATCCTCGAAAGAGATGCCGCCGGCCGGCCGACCAAGGTCGTTCCCGTCAGATACGTCACCCGCCAGACGGGCAATTCCTTGCAGTCGATGGAACTGTCCTATGTCGACGAGGGAGAACCGGTCGCAAAATGAAATTCGTTCTCGCGCCCCTCGCCGGATTCACGAACGCCGCGTTCCGAAAAGTCTGTTCGGACTGGGGGGCCGACCTCACCTACACGGAAATGGTCAGCGCGGCAGGGCTCGCCCACGGGTCGTCGCCCACGCGCCATCTCATGGAAGTCCTGCCCGGCGAGGGCCCCGTCGTCTGCCAGATCTTCGGCGCCAAGCCGGACGAACTCGCCTTTGCGGCCCGTGAGGCCACCGCGTGCAACCGTTTCGCGGCCATCGACTTCAACGCGGGATGTCCGATGCCGAAAATCGTCCGCGAGGGCGCCGGCGCCGCCCTCGTCCGCAATCCTCAGCGGATTCACGACTGCCTGAAGGCGATCAAGGCCGAAACGACGCTGCCCATCACGCTCAAGACCCGGCCGGGGCCGCGGCCCGACAAGGTTCTGCTGTGGGAAATTCTTGACGCCGCGGAGACCGCGGGCTGTCAGGGCATCACCCTTCATGCCCGTTTCACGTCGCAGATGCACGGCGGCCCCGTCCATCTCGACCTTCTCGCCGAACTCGTGGACAAGGCCCGGATTCCCGTCACGGGGAATGGCGGCGTCGTCGATCTTCCGACGATGCGGCACATGGCCCAAACGGGCGTGTCCGCCATCATGCTGGGGCGCGCCGCCGTTTCCAGCCCCTGGCTCTTCGCGGATCTCCGCAAATCGGAAGGCCAGGCGGACGAGGCGGGGCCGCCGCAGCGCGTCGCCCTTCAGGAGAAGACGCTGGCGCGGCATCTCGAATACCTGAAAGCGCTGCACGCGCAACTGCTCGCGCGCTTCCCCGCCGACCACATTCCCGGCCTCGACGACTACGTCTGCGTCGCCGCCCGCCTCCATTTGTTCCGCTATTTCAACGGGCGCCCCGGTTCGGCGGCCCTGCGCCGGCGACTGGCGGCGATCCACACGCTGGATGCGTTCCTCGACGCCGTCAGGGCCTGCCGACCGGCGCCGGAGGAAATGGCCTGAAACCGCAAATCGCGAATGTCGCCAACAGATTGAAAGGAAAGGAATGGGCATGAAACCCGCTCTCGTTGTCCTGGCCGCCGGCATGGGTTCCCGTTACGGGGGATTGAAGCAAGTCGATCCCGTAGGGCCTTCCGGCGAAGCCATTCTCGACTACTCCGTGTTCGACGCCCACCGCGCCGGCTTCGGCAAGGTCGTCTTCATCATCCGCAAAGACATCGAACGGGTCTTTCGCGAGCAGATCGGCGCGAAATACGAAGGATTCCTTCCCGTGGAGTACGCATTCCAGGACATCAACGACCTGCCCGCCCCCCATACCGTCCCGGAGGGACGAAGCAAGCCCTGGGGAACGGCCCACGCCATCCGCGCCGCGCGCCATGTCGTCCACGAGCCGTTCGCGGCCATCAACGCCGACGACTTCTACGGGCGCGACGCGTTCCGGAAACTGGCCGACTTCCTCGTGCGGAACGAAGGGCCGGCAACCGGCAGAATGTCGTTCGCCATGGTCGGCTACAAACTCGATCTCACGCTGTCGGACCACGGATCGGTGGCACGCGGCATCTGCGCCCTCGATGCCGACGGCAAACTGGAGACGGTGGTCGAACACCTCAAGCTCGTCCGCACGCCGACCGGCGCCCACGACGACGACCCCAACGCCGCCGAAAAGGACTTCACCGGCAACGAACGCGTTTCCATGAACCTGTGGGGCTTCACGCCCGATCTCTTCACGGCGCTTGAAAAGCGCTTCCCCGCCTGGCTGGAAGCCAACAGGACGCGCGAGAAATCCGAATGGTACATTCCCTTCGTCGTGGACGAGCTTATCCACGAAGGCCGGGCCGACGTCACCGTCCTGCCGACGGAAGCCTCCTGGTTTGGCGTGACCTATCGCGAGGACAGGCCGTTTGTCACGGCCGAAATCCGCAAGCTGGTCGAGGCCGGCGAATACCCACGCACCCTGTTTGCCCGCTGACAACCGGCCATGAAACCGCTCCGGACGCTTCTCGGCCCGTTGGCAGATCTGTGCTGGCCGCGCATCTGCCCCGTCGAAACATGCCGCCGCCCCTCCGACCGTCCGGAACGGCATCTCTGTTCCCGCTGCCTCGCGACGCTCCCCTTCTTCGAGTCGGGAGGGATGTGCCGCGTCTGCGGGGGACTCGTGGCCGCCGAGACGCAGCACGCGTTCGTCTGCGAAGAATGCCGGCGGCATCCTCCCGCGTTTGAACTGTCGCGAAGCGCCGTCCGTTTTCTGGAGCCCGCGCGCAGCCTCATTCTCGACTTCAAGTTCCACAAGGCGACATGGCTGACGGACGATCTGGTCGATTTGCTCGACGGACTCGTCCATGCCAAAATGGCCGCCGCGGCAATCGACGTCGTCGTGCCCGTCCCGCTTCACCCCAATCGGCTGCGCGAACGCGGCTACAACCAGTGCGGCCTGCTTGCCGACGGATTGGCGCGACGGATCAACCGCCGGGCCGATCTCCGTTCGCTTCTCCGCGTCCGGGATACGGAACACCAGGCGCGGCTCGGACGCGAACAGCGGCTGAAGAATCTCGACGGCGCGTTCAAAGTCGTCCGGCCCGAAAACGTCCGCGGACGGACGGTCCTTCTCGTCGACGACGTCTCCACCACCGGCACCACCCTTTCGCGTTGCGCCCAGGCGCTGCTCGACGCCAGCGCCGCGCGCGTCTGGTGCGCGACCGTCGCCCGAAGCACCCTGGAAGGATAGGCTACGCCGCCTTGTAGTATTCGCGGAAGAGTTCGGGGCCGATTTTCCGGAGCGCCCGGCGCACGCGAAACGCAATCGCATCGCAGTTGTTGCGTTCGACCCCGAAAAGCCGCGCGACGTCTTCCGGCTTCCGGCCTTTCAGCATGAGTTCGCGCGCGATGTCCCGATTGCGGACGCTCATGCCCATCTGCCCGAGCACGCTTTCAAACGCATGGCGAACCGCCCAACTTTCCCGGTCCGCGATTTCAGCCGCATTCCGGATGGCATGGTCCGTCAGCCGGTCCATCGGCGAATGGCCGCGGGTGTCGCCGTCGAACGGCTCGTCCAGCCTGATCGAGGCATTCACGCTGCGCAGACCATGGGAACGCCGGTTCGCGCGATAGGCGTCTTTCAGCAGAAAGTCCGCCTTGGCCCGGATGAGGCTGCCCAGTTCCCGATCCGTCACCGGCTCCACGACCTTCTTTGCGCAGATGCCCGAAACGACGTACTCGAACGCTTCGCCAATCAGATCGCCGACGGCAAGAACGGCCTGGGCGGCCCGGGACGCATAGGAACTTTCAAGGGAGTCTTTGATGGCGAGAAATCGCGTATAGAGCCGCGAATCCAACGCACGCGCATGTTCCATGGTTTTGCCTTTCTGCCTTTGCGGATTCAGGACAGCCCCCTGCCGCCTTTTATCCTCACCTCCCTACTAGCAAGCAGCATGCCAAATCTTACAAAACTCATGAAACTAAATTCCATATCCGGAATGACGAATTTTCGTCAATTATATTCAAAACGCAAAGACTGGGATGTCATAATTTGACGCAGGCAGATCAAATTATGAGCCGACAGGCGCGAGGTCGCCCACCCTCCCCAAAAAAGGAAGGGAATCCGCGCCCATTCCCGAGCGTGCGGTCACGTCCGGAACGGACGACGCGCAGCCGATTCCGCCAACGGGACCAAGGTCCCCCGCCGCGCCGTCACAGATTTTCCGTTCCGCGCAACAGAGCCTTCAGATAGCCGTTGGCGAAGAGACGGCCCATCGTGAAATAGCCGGGAACGCAGTCCTCTGCCACGCGGCGGTCGCCCTCCATCTCCGGCACGTGGTCGCCGCGAACGGGAACGTCGAGCCCGATTTCGCGGTAGACCCGCATCAGGGAGAACTGGTCGGTCGAACCCTGGTCGTGGAACAGTTCCGTGAAGTCCGTCTTGTCGCCCTCCACATCGCGGACGTGGATGAAGGCGATGCGGTTGCCGAAGTGGCGAGCCGTCGCTTCAAGATCGGCCCCCATCAATTTGAAATTCGCCTGGCAGTAGGTGACGGCGTTCGCCGCGCACGGATACAGCGCATAGGCCCGGTCGTAATCGGCAACCGTTTCCAGAATGCGGGCATAGCCACCCAGTTCCGGCAAGCAGGGGTCGTCGGGATGAAGCCCCATCCGGACGCCCACGCGCTCGGCCGTCGGCATCACCGCCTTCAGAAAATACGCGTAGTTCGCCCAGACCTGCTCTTTCGTGAGCTTCAATTCGACCTGCGGCGTTTCGGCCCGCGAGAAATAGGCCGCTTTCGCCCCGCCGCGTCCTTCCCGCACGCCGGAACGGGTCCAGCCCATGCCGACCATGAAGTTGTAGCAGAGGAGCCGGATGCCCAGCGCCGACATGCTTTCCAGCAGTTCCCGGTAGCGGGCGAGCGCCGTTTCGCGTTCCGCCGCCGTCGGCCCGCTGCCGAATTCCTTGATTGGCGCCAAGTCGAAAGGATCGCCTTCGAGTCCCACGACCGTGAGGCCCGCCGCCGCAAGACCGTCGACGATCCGTTTCAGCGTCGCCAGTCGCCACGGGTCGGCCAGTCCCGTCAGGGACGGATCGACCTTCACGACGCACGCGTCGATTCCCATTTGCACGCAGAGTTTCCAAAGCGGGTGCCGGACGGGAGGCACGAACTCGACCAGTTTCATCTGCACGCTCCGCTGAATGCCCGGGGCCTACATGCGCCCGGAACGGACGTCGACAAGGTCGCACAGGCGCTTGTAGGCGACGGCCAGATCGTCGTTCGTCACCTGGAACATGTATTCCTGCGCCCGGGCCATCTCGTCTTCCGCATTGGCAAGCCGGCGTTCAATGACCTCCTGCGTGTCCGTGCCGCGGCCTTCCAGCCGCGAACGCAGCGTCTCCAGCGAGGGCGGGTTGATGAAGACGTCCATGTAACCCTGGCGGAGGGGATCCGTCGGCGGCAGATGGTGCATGACGAAGTGGCGGACCTTGGCCGCGCCGACGACGTCGATGTCGAGAATCATCGAGTTGCCCTCCTTGAGGACGTCGACGATCGGCTGGCGCAACGTTCCATAGTAGTTGCCGTGGACCTCGGCATATTCCAGGAAAGCGTTCTCGGCGATCAATTCGCGGAAACGCTCAATCGTCAGAAAATGGTAGTCGAGGCCGTCTTCCTCCTCCCCGCGCGGCGCGCGCGTCGTGCAGGAAATCGAATAGCAGAGATCGGGATACTCCTGGAGAAGAAGGTCGATCAGCGTCGACTTTCCGCACCCCGAAGGCGCGCTCATGACGATAAACAAGGGCCGTGTTTTCATGAAAACCTCTCATTGGACAGCTGGGCGGACCTGAAGAACGCGCAGCTCGACGTGCTCTTCGCCGCCGAAATCGGACAGGGACAGGGTAAACAGGACGTCAAAGCGGCCTGCGGCATTCCTTCTCAGCTCCTCCACCTCGTTTCCGTGGTTCCACCAGACGGCGCGAGGCGAGTTCCGGTTCATGTTGCGAAACACCAGAGAGGCGTGCCTTCCGTCGCCGCCCATCGTGCGCGCGTCGGAAATGGCGACCTGCCGCAGGCCGAAGACCGGCTCGGGGTTCCCTTCGCCATAAGGCTCCAGCCGCTGAAGCGCCCGCCACAGGTCCACCGTCAGGTCTTCCGGCGCGATCCAGCCGTCGAAAAGGATGGCCGCGGCGTCGGGCGCCGCCGCCTGCTGATGCCGGCACGCCGCCGTGAACAAACGGCGGAATTCCTCGAACGCGCCCTCGCGGACGACAAAGCCGCCAGCGGACGCGTGGCCGCCAAAACGGACCAGCGTCGACGCGGCGGCCATCAGCGCGGCGTGGACGTTGTAGCCTTCGGGCGCGCGAACGCTGCCGTGTCCCGCAACGGCCACCGCCACGGGGACATGGGCCGTTTCCACCAGCCGGGAGGCGACGATGCCAAGAACGCCCTGGTGCCAATCCTCCCCCGTCACGACGACGGCCGGCCCCGACAGGTCGTTCTGCTCGCGGGCGAGACGGTCGACACGCGCCTCCTCGTTCTTCCGCTCGACATTGAGATTGTCGACCTGCCGCGCCAGTTCCCGCGCCACTTCACGGTCGTCTGACATCAGCAGATCGTAGGCCAGGCGCGCGGACCTCATCCGGCCCGCCGCATTGATCCGCGGGGCGAACAAAAACGAAAAGTCGCGGGACACGAGCGCATCGGCCCGGCGGGACGCGCGATCCAGCAGTTCCCGCAGGCCCAGCGGCGCACTCGAACGAAACCATTTCAGCGCCTGCGCCACCAGAAGCCGGTTCTGCCCGCGCAACGGCATCAAATCGGCAACGGTCGCCAAGCCGGCCAGAACCAGAAGCGGTCCGCTGATCTTTTTCCTGCATCCCAGCGACCGGGCCAGCCGGAAGACGAGGAAAAACGCCACGCCGGCGCCGCACAGATCGCCACACCCCGCCGACGAGGCGATGCGCGGATCGACGACCGCGTCGGCGGCGGGAATCGCCTCGCCGGGCAGATGGTGGTCGGTCACGACGACGGCCACGCCGCGCGCCTTGAGGTCGGCGATCTCGTCGACTGCCGTGATGCCATTGTCGACCGTAATCACCAGCGCCGCGTCCGGCTGCTCCTTCCGGAGGCGCGCCAGCGAGGCGGCCGTCATTCCATACCCTTCCGTGAAGCGTTCCGGAATGAACGCCTCGGCCACGGCCCCCAGCTGGCGCAGGGCGGAAACCAGAATCGCCGTCGCGCAGACGCCGTCGGCGTCGTAGTCGCCGAAGACGACGATTTTCCTCCGGGCCCGGACGAAGGGGATCACGACCTCCGCCGCCTTGCCAATGTCCGTCCACGCATCGTCGCGCGCGGCGAACTGGTCGAGCGACGGATTCAGGAAACCGTCCAGTTCGTCCGGCGAAACGCCGCGCGCCGCCAGGAGACGCGCCAGCAGAGGCGCCGCATCACAGGTCAGGGACGTCCGCAGCGCCTCCGCCTGGGCGTGGTCGTACGGACGCTCCTTCCATGGTGCATTCGCGCGCATTACTTCGTGTTCGTGGACCCCAGCATGCACTTCACGACAGCCTCGCACGCCAGTTCGTCGCCCACATAGCCTTTCAGTTCGAAGACCGCCAGAGGCGTGCGAAGGCGCTTGACCCTCGCCACGGTCATCAGCGTGTCGCCCGGGCGGACCTGGCGGCGGAAGCGGACCTCGTCGACGTGCGCGAGGAAGAAGAGCGGCACGCCGTCGCCCGTGACCTTGGTGGCCACGACGGCGGCGCCCGCGACCTGCGCCATGGCCTCGATGAGGACGACGCCGGGAACCACGGGATACGAAGGGAAATGGCCTTCGAAGAACGCGTTCACGGTCTTGCCGGGAATCGCCGTCGACGGATCGGTGAACGTGTACTTTCCCAGCGATCCCGTCTCGTCGGCGGAAATCAGCTCATCCACGAACAGAAACGGGTCGCGGTGGGGCAGCAACTCGATGCCGGGCTTGTTGAAGACGTTTTTGAATACCGGAAATTCCATGATGTCCTTCTTCCTGTTCCTGATGACGCGTTCAGTTGTACTTCTTGAGGACCAGCGCGCCGTTGTGGCCGCCAAAGCCCAGCGAAGTCGAAACGGCCACGCGGATGTCGCGCGCGACGCCGACGTTCGGCGTATAGTTCAAATCGAGTTCCGGGTCGGGATGCTCGTAGTTGAGCGTCGCCGGGCAATAGCCTTCCTTGATGGCCAGCGCCGTCAACGCCGCCTCGATGGCGCCCGTCGCGCCGAGGCAATGGCCGTGGAACGGCTTGGTCGAGGAGATGTTGATCTTCTTGGCCTGCTCCTCGCCGAAAACGCGCTTGAACGCCGCCGTCTCCATCTGGTCGTTGAGATGCGTCGACGTGCCGTGGGCGTTGATGTAGTCGACCGTCGTCCGGTCCGTCACGTCGGCATTGGCAAGGGCGATCTCGATCGCCTTCACCGCGCCGTCGGCAGACGGGTCCGGCGCCGTGATGTGGTAGGCGTCGCACGACGCGCCGTAGCCCGCGAGTTCGGCATAGACCTTCGCGCCACGCGCCCGCGCGTGCTCCTCGGATTCGAGAATCAGGATGGCGGCGCCCTCGCCCATCACGAAGCCGTCGCGGTCCACGTTGAACGGCCGGCAGGCCTTCTCCGGGGTGTCGTTGAACTTCGTCGCGAGCGCGCGTTCCTTCATGAAGCCGCCCACGCAGAATTCCATCATGACGGCTTCCGCGCCGCCGGCGATCATCACGTCGGCACGTCCCGCGCGAATCATGTCCAGCGCAAAGCCCAGGGCGTCCGTCGAGGACGCGCACGCCGTCGTCACGACCTGGGCGGGGCCTTTCGCGCCCAGCGTGATGGCGATGTTGCCGGCGCCCTCGTTCGCGATCAGTTCCGGAATCGCAAGCGGCGACAGGCGGTCCGGACCGCGCTCGAAGAGGATCTTGAACGACTCGCCCGTCACTTCGAGGCCGCCGATGCCGTTGCCGAGCAGCGTGCCGACGCGGTCTTCGTCCGGCTTGAACCCGTCCGCCGCGCCCGGCAGGGCGAACCCCGCGTCCTTCCACGCCTCGACGGCGGCCGCGACGCCATACTGGGTGAACAGCGCCATGTGGCGCGCCGCCTTCCTGTCCAGAAGTCCGCCGCCGATCGCATAGGCCTCGAAATCCTTCACCTCGGCGCCCACCTGGCACGTGCAGCGCGACGGATCGAAGCGCGTGATGCGCCCGATGCCCGGCTTGCCGGCCTTGACGGCGGCCCATGTTGCGTCTTTGCCATTGCCGACCGAGGTCAGCATGCCAATGCCCGTGATCACGATTTTCTTGTTGCTCATAGCGCTTCCTTTTTGTTGTTAAATGCCGTGCGGAACGTCAGAGATACGGCCAGGTCAGGTAGATGCCGCCGCAGACGAGTCCCGCGCCAAAACCGCAGAGGACCAGTTTCATGCCGTCCTTCAGTTCGCCTTTCTGCATGGCCTCGTCCAAAGCCAGGGGAATCGAGGCGGCGGACGTGTTGCCCGTGTGCGCCAGATTCAGGTAGAACTTCTCCGGGGCGAGTCTCATGCGGCGGGCGACGGCTTCGATGATCCGCCCGTTCGCCTGGTGGGCGAATACGCGATCGAGTTTCTCGGGCGTGGTGCCCAGTTTTTCACACAGCTGGTTCGTCACCGTGGCGAGCGAACGCACGGCAAAGGCGAACACGTCGTGTCCCTGCAGTTCGAGATAGGGGATCTGAACCATGCCCGGCACGTGGGGACGGCGCGTGCCGCCTTCACGGGTGATGAACAGCGCCCCTTTGCCGTCGGCCCAGAGAACCGAATGGGACGAAGGACCGTCCGGCGTCTCGTCGTAGCCGATCACGACGGCGCCCGCGCCATCGCCGAACAGGATGCAGCTGGCCCGGTCGCGCCAGTCGACGATGCGCGAAAGCGTCTCGGCCGCCACCACGATCGCCTTCCGGTCGCGATGCTCCTTCACCCAGCAGCGCGCCTGCTCCAGCGCGTAGACGAAGCCCGCGCAGGCCGCCTGGACGTCGTATGCGCCGCAGGACGTGCATCCCAGCGCGGCCTGGACGAGGCAGGCCGTCGCGGGGAAGGTATTGTAGTCGGGGGTCGACGTGGCCATGACGATCAGGCCGATTTCCCCGGGATCGGCTCCCGCGGCCTTCAGCGCGGCCTGCGCGGCCTTCGTCGCCATGGAGGACGTGCATTCGTCGTCGGCGGCAAGATGGCGGGAATGGATTCCCGTATGGGAGAAGATCCACTCGTCGGACGTGTCGAGCGTCTTGGACAGATCGTCGTTCGTCACCACCCGGGACGGCAGATAGCTGCCCGTCCCCAGAATTTTCAAAGCCATCGTTTTCCTTCCTTTCCAGTCTTCTTCAGCCGGCCGTGAAAAACGACCGGATTTCCTCCCATTCAGGAACTCTGCCCACGAGAAATTCGCGGCAAAAGGCGTAGATCTCCTCCGCGGACTGCACCTCCAGCCGGGTCCGCACGCCCGTCGCGAGAATCCGCAGGTCCTCGCGCGTCAGCGCACGGAGAATCTTCTTCAGCACGGGAACGAAACTCGCGCTCATCGAAAGCGACGTGGCGCCAAAAGCCACCCAGAGGACGCCGAAAACCGGGTCGGACGCGGACTCGCCGCAGACGCCCACGGGAATCCCCGCCGCGCGCGCCGCCTGCACCGTCATGTCGACCAGGCGCAAGACGGCCGGATTCGCGGGCTGATACAGATAGGAAACCCGCTCGTTCCCCCGGTCGGCCGCCATCGTGTATTGGACAAGATCGTTCGTGCCGATGGAGAAGAAATCGACCTCGCGCGCCAGCTGGACGGCATTCAGAGCCGCCGCGGGAATCTCGATCATGCACCCGCGCGGCAGCTTTTCGTCGAACACGTGGCCATCCGCCCGCAGCGACGCCATCGCCGCCCGCAGCTCGGCATTGGCCTCCCGCAGCTCTTCGACCGTCGCCACCATGGGGTACATGACGGCCGAGGGGCCGACCGCGCTCGCGCGAAGGATGGCCCGCAACTGCGCGCGAAACACCTCGCGGTGCGAAAGCAGCCAGCGGATGGAACGGCAGCCCAGGAAGGGATTCGCCTCCAGCGACCGCTGCCCGCGGAGAAGCTTGTCCCCCCCGAGATCGAGGACGCGGAACGTGACGCGCGCGCCGTGCCCCATCGTCGCAACCGCGCGCGCCGCCTGCGAGTAGACGTTCGCCTGCTCGTCCTCCGAAGGCTCGTGGTCCGACCCCAGCCACAGGTACTCGCTGCGGTAGAGGCCGATCCCCGACACGCCGAACGACGACAGGCAGCCCAGCGGAACCCCGGGCTGGACGTTGGCCTGCAGATCGACGCGCGTGCCGTCTTTCAGGGTCCCCGCCGGAGGCCAATCCTCGGCCAGCAGGGCCAGCAGCTCCCGCTCGCGGTTCACGAGCCGCTGGAACTCGTCGCGGGTTTCCGCGTCCGGATTCAGGGTCACGGCCCCGTTCGTTCCATCCAGCAGCACGTAGTCGCCCGCCTTGACGCGGTCCGCGACGTTCCCCAGTCCGACAACCGCGGGAATGCCGAGCGCGCGGGCCAGCAGAGCCACATGGGACGTCGTCGAGCCACGATCCGTCGCAAGGCCCAGAATCAGATTCCGCGGCAGCGCGACCGTCTCCGACGGCGACAAATCGTCCGCGACCAGAACCACGGGCGCGGCAATCGTGGCAAACGGAAAACTCTCGCGGTCCAGCAGGACGGACAGGACGCGCTTCTCCACGTCGTCAAGGTCGCGGACGCGCTCGCGCAGATAGGCGTCCTTCATCGCGCCGAACATCGCGCGGAACTCCCCCACCGTGCGCCGCAAAGCCGCCTCGGCATTGAGATGCAGATCGCGAATCCCCCGCTCCACGCCCGACACGATCGTCACGTCGTCCAGAAGCAGCAGATGGTTCTCGAAAATATCCGCCTCGGGACCCGACGTCTGCTTGCGCAGACGCGCCACGAGGTCTTCGAGCTTGTGGCGCGTGGCCTGCCGGGCCGCGTGATAGCGCGCCAATTCGGACGCCACGCGCGCAAGCGGAATCTCGTATTCGGGAACGGAGATGAAACTGTCCGAACGGTAGAGAAACACCGACCCCGCGACAAAGCCGCGGGATGCAGGCAGACCTGCAACCGTCACCATCGCAGATGTCGCCGTCTCCGTATCCGTCCGGCCGCTCACTGTTCGTCGGGAATGTCGAATTTACGCGCGACAAGCCCTTCCAGCTCGTCCAGGACCTCCCGCGCCTGCGGACCGGAAGCCGTCACGACCAGCTTCGTGCCGCAAACGGCCTCCAGCGTCATCAGCGCCATGATGGACTTGCCGTTCACCACGCTGCCGTCCTTCTCCACTTCGACGTCCGCATTGTAGCGCGAGGCGATCTTCGCGAACAACCCCGCCGGACGCACGTGCAGACCGTACTTGTTCTGAAGAACCAACTCCTTCACTATCTTCTCTTCCGCCATTTGACTGCCCCTTTCAAATTGACCGTGTGCCCGTCATGGCCCGCGCGCGCAACCGCGCATCAAGCTCCTTCACGGCGTCGTGCCCGGCCGCCAGCAGCTTGTATTGCTGGGCCGCCGTCTCCACCAGGTTCACCAGATCGCGGCCGGCGGCGACGGGAATGACGAGTTGCGGCACGTCGACGCCCAGAATCGTGCGCGACAGCCGGTCTTCTCCCGCCCGGTCCAGTTCGCCTTCGGTTTCGGCCATTCCCTTCAGCGTGATCACCAGGTCCAGCCGCTTTTCGGCGCAGACGGACGTCACGCCGAACACGCTCGGCACGTGGATGATGCCAAGCCCCCTGATCTCCATGTAGTTCCGGGTCGCCTCGCACGCCGAGGCAAACAGCCGGTTCGCCGCGACGTCTTTCCGGATGAAGGTCAGATCGTCCGCGATCAGCGCGTTGCCGTGCTTGATCAGCCCCAGTGCCGTTTCGCTCTTCCCCAGCCCCGGCGCGCCCTCCAGCATCACGCCCAGGCCGGCGACCTCCACCGTCGTCGCGTACAGCTTGACGGTCGGCGCGCGCAGACGCTCCAGGATGAACGTGCTCTGGTGGAAATACTCGCGCGTCAGCAGCGGCGTGCGCAAGACCACGGCGCCGGCCTGCTCGGCCAGAGCCGCCATGTCCGCCGGCACGTCCATGCCGCAGGCGAACACGAGGCAATACGCCCCGCGGACGAAAAGCTGCTGCACGCGCTCAAGCCGGACGTCCGAAGGGAGACTTTCCAGATACCCCCACTCGGCCTGCCCGATGACCTGAATGCGCAACTTGGCAAAGAAGCCGTAGTACCCCGTCAAAGCCAGACCGGGCCGGTTGGACATCGGTTCCTGGACCTCGTGGTCCAGCCCCGCGCCGCCCACCACGACCTCCAGCCCCAGGCGCTCACGCCCCGCCTCCACGAAATCGCGGAGGGTAAAGGGCGTGTCGCCGGCGGTTCTGACGGGTGTGTCGTCCATCACGCCGCTCAATTGCGGGGAGAACCGGCGCGCGCCGCGCGCACGTTGCCTTTGCGCGCCTTGACGCGCATTCTCAACAGCTGGCGCTCGGCACGGGCCGCGGCGCCGTCGATCACGCTCTTGCCGCTCTCGCTGTATTCCTTCGCGCCAACGGCCACCTCGCCCAGACGGTTCGCCACGACTTCGGCCATGTACATGTGCTTCTTCACGTCCACGTCAATGACAACCGAAATCTTCGTCACCTTCGGAAAGGCCTCCTGGAGCCGCTCCATGCGTTTCTGCGCGTATTCCTTCAGCGATTCGATCTTCACGTCGCTATGGCGCATCGTAACTTCAATGGACATATTCATGCCTCCTTGTTTATTTCGTGGTTCCTGTAAATGCCTCACATCCGAAAGTCTTCGCCCAGATAGAGACGGCGGGCCTCTTCGTCTTTGACCAGATGCTCGCTGGACCCCTCGCACAGCAGTTTCCCGTTGTACACGAGATAGGCGCGGTCGACGACCGTCAGCGTTTCGCGCACGTTGTGGTCCGTGATGATGATGCCCAAGCCCTGTTTGCTGAAGCCCCGGACAATCTCCTGGATGTCGTGGACCGCCAGCGGGTCGACCCCCGCGAACGGCTCGTCCAGCATGAGAATCGAAGGCTGGCGTACCAGCGCCCGCGCGATTTCCAGCTTCCGCCGTTCGCCGCCCGAAAGCGTGTAGGCCGGCTGCTTCGCGACCTTCATCAGATCGAACGATGCCAGAAGCTCCTCGCACCGGTCCTTGCGGGCCTTGCGGGACAGCTTGAGCGTCTCCAGAATCGCCATGACGTTGTCCCAGACGCTCAGCTTCCTGAAAATCGAGGCCTCCTGCGCGAGATAGCCCAGCCCATGGCGCGCGCGCATGAACACCGGCATGTTCGTCAGATCTTTGCCGCGGAAGATCACGGACCCCTCGTTGGGCCTGACCAGCCCCACCACCATGTAGAAGGTCGTCGTCTTGCCGGCGCCGTTCGGCCCGAGCAGCCCGACGATCTCCCCGCTCCGGACCTGCATCGACATGCCGTTCACGACGGTCCGGTCGCCGTACGCCTTGACCAGTCCCGTCGCCACCAGATCGGGCGCGTCCCCGGAAGAGACGGGTGACGCCACACGCCTTTCCGAGGTTTCCGCGGCCATTTCGGCCATCGCTTTCAAAACGGGATCGTCCATCGTCGCCTCAACTCGAATTCCTACTTCATCTGCTGAAGGAACCCCTTGCCGGGTCCCCCCTTCAGCGCCCCGCCCGGCACGCTGATCACGGGACCTTCGATTTCAACCTGTTCGGAGTTCAGCCAGAACGTGATGCGGTCGCCCTGCGCGTCGTTGTCGCCCCTCTTCGCCACTTCATGCAAACGGGCCTTCGCGTTCTCGTCGCCGTACATGACGATCTTGGAGACGGCTTTCGTGTAGACGGCGCGCGCGCACGAGGCGGACCGCTCTTCATTCGTGATCGCCACGTTGCCGATCGCGACCAGACGCTTCAACTCGTTGGTGCCGTCCAGGAACACGAAGAGACGGTCGGCGTGCATCTGGTACTGCTCGTCGTCGACATAGACGTTGCGGTCGAAAAGAATCACCCCTTCCTTGCGGTCGTAGTCCGTCCGCTCCGCCGTGATCACGGCCTCACGGCCCGTCAACGGCTTCTTCGCCTGCTTCCCGTCCTCCTTCTTCGCCGCCGGCCCGGCAACCACCGTCTCCGTCACGTCCTTCGTCTCGCCTTCGGCAACGAGTTTCTTGGGGCGCGGCCGCTCGTCTGGATCGGGATTCATCAGATATTTGACCCGCTTCTCCGCCGCCGCCTGCGCTTCCACGGCTTTCGCGGCGGCCTTCTTCTCGACTTCCGCCCGCGCCTCGGCGGCAACCGCCGCGGCTTCCGCCCGCGCACGGGCGGCTTTCTCGTCGCGAACCGTCTGGACGGCCGCGTTCATCGCCGCCTCGGCTTCGGTCCTGGCGGCGTCGGCCGCCTGCATCTTCGCCTGCGCCTCCTGAACGGCCGCCCGCTTTTCCGCTTCGGCCTTTTTGCGCGCGGCCTGCTCGGCAGCCACCTGCTCGCGCAGGGCTTTCACTTCCGCCGCGGCTTTTTCGGCGGCGGCCTTTTCAGCGGCAACTTTCTCGCGCAGAGCCTTTTCCTCGGCGGCTTTCTCGGCAGCAACCTTCTCCGCGGCGGCCTTCTCGGCAGCGGCCTTCTCCGCGGCGGCCTTCTCAGCGGCAGCCTTTTCAGCAGCGGCCTTCTCGGCAGCGGCCTTCTCCGCGGCGGCTTTCTCGGCAGCAGCCTTCTCGGCAGCAACCTTCTCCGCGGCGGCTTTCTCGGCGGCGGCTTTCTCCGCAGCGGCCTTTTCGACAGCAGCCTTCTCCGCAGCAACCTTCTCCGCAGCGGCCTTCTCCGCGGCAGCCTTCTCCGCGGCAGCCTTTTCAGCGGCGGCCTTCTCCGACGAATCGGATGTCGAGAACAACCGCGCCAACGCACCGCCTCGGCGATGTTTCCGCGGTTTGCGCAGCATGACGTCATCCGGCGTCATCAGATCGGAGATGTCCGCCGCAAGAACCGCGAAGGGCAATAAACACGCGACCAACGCGCACATGGACAAACGTATACGTGTCACTTGATCAGACTCCTGGGATCGAATCCCCCATGTTTCGTTCTGATTTCAGATTCAGAGAAAATCTTGATGAACTCCCGCGGCAGGGAGAAGTAGATGCCGCGCCCGCGCACGGAACTGTCGCCATACACCATCCGCGCCGCCCCCTCGACCCATCCGCTCTTCGTGTTGCGGTCGATGACGCAGTTGTCCGCGTCAAGGCTGGCCGCCAACGTGCCGTCTTCCCTGAATTGCTCGACCCGGATCTTCTCCGCCCAGACGAAGCCCGAATCCATGAACATGTGCGCCCGCTCGGCCTTGAGGCGCGACTTCACGGTCCCGTCCGAATGGGTCTCCAGCGGCAGCGACACGTTTTCGGCGGGCGACTCCAACTTCTTGACGCACTCGGCGTAGGCCGCGCGCAAACGCAGCATGTCCGAATCGTCCCCGCGTTCCGCAAGCCACTTTTCGCTGGAAAAGGCGCCTGCGGCCGTGGAGACGGCCACCATCGCGAGGCTGGCGACGATCTGTCTAACGCACGATCTCATGAATGGCCAGAAGTTTCCGCCAAAGCGGTTTCACGTTTTTGAATGCGATTGCATTGGCGGCGTCGGACAGCGCGTTCGCGGGCGTCACGTGCGTCTCCATGAAAATGCCGTCAACCCCCGTTGCCACGGCGGCGCGCGCCAATGCGGGCGCGTACTTGCCATCGCCGCCGGAACCGGTCCCCAGGCCGCCCGGCCGCTGCACGGAATGCGTGGCGTCAAAGACGACGGGATATCCGAAATCGCGCATGATCGGCAGCGAACGCATGTCGGCGACAAGATTGCGGTAGCCGAAACTGGCGCCACGCTCGCAGAGGACAATCCGCCTGTTTCCGGTCGACGCGATCTTCCCGATGACGTTCCCCATGTCCTCCGGAGCCATGAACTGCCCCTTCTTGACGTTGACCACCGCCCCCGTCTCGCCCGCCGCAATGGCCAAATCGGTCTGGCGCGCCAGAAAGGCGGGAATCTGCAGCACGTCGCACGCCTCGGCGGCGCGCGCGCATTGCCAGGGCTCGTGGACGTCCGTCAGCACGGGGACCTCGAACGTCTCGCGGATTTCCGCCAGAATGTCCAGTCCCTCGTCGATGCCGGGTCCCCGGAACGAATCGACGCTCGTCCGGTTCGCCTTGTCGAAACTGGCCTTGAAGACGTAGTTGACCGAGAGATCGTTGGCGACCTCCACGAGACGCGCCGCCAGGTCGAGCGCCATCTTCCGGCTCTCGATGACGCATGGCCCGGCAATGAAAGTCAGCGAGCCGTCGCCAAACGCAACACCCCGGTCAACCTCGATTTTTCTTACCTTCATGTCGAAAATCTGATTTCCTTTGCGAAAGCATTATACCATACCACGGGCTTTCATCAAGCCCTCAATTCGAATCGCGTCTTCCGGCGTGTCCACGCCGACACCTTCGTCCGCCGTGCGAATGCAGGCGATCTTCGCCCCCATCCACAATGCGCGCAGCTGCTCGAGTTTTTCCGTTTTTTCCAATTCGCACGGTTTTTGACTGATATAGCGCCTCAAAAACGCGCCGCGATAGGCATAGATGCCGAGGTGGCGGACGTAGAGGCCCGACGCGGCATCTTCCGGCCGGTCCCGATTCGCGGGAATGGCGGCGCGCGAGAAATACAACGCGCCGTCCTCGTGGTCCAGCACCACCTTCACGACCGTCTTGGCATGGAGATCCCGGTCGTTTCCGATCGGCGTGACGGCGGTTGCCATGTCCCACTTCCCGCCCGGCTCTTTCATGCGGGCGACCAGCGCGTCGATCAGGGCCGGTTCAATCAAGGGTTCGTCGCCCTGGATGTTGACGAGAATGTCGTCGTCGGCAAAATCGCCGGCCGCCGCCGCGATGCGATCCGTCCCCGACGGCAGTTCGCTCGGCGTCATCACGGCCCTGCCGCCATGCCCGGCCACCGCCGCCGCAATGCGTTCGTCGTCCGTCGCCACGATTACCTCGTCGAGCGACGCGGCTTTTTTCACCGCCTCGACGACCCAGGCCACGAGCGGTTTGCCGCAAATCAACGCCAGCGGCTTGCCCGGAAAGCGGCTGGACCCGTACCGGGACGGAATGATGCCAAAAATTTTCATGGCACGATTATATCAAAACCAGGGCGGGACGGCGAGATAAAACCAATGGCAACGGGGGACAGGCCCCATGCCCAAAAGAGAGCGGCCGCCCTGTCGAGGCGGAACAGCCGACATTTCATAAGTGAAAATTATCGACAAATTCTCCAATTATTGTTTTATTCTTCCATTTGAAAAAGCGCAGAATCTGATCTGCCGGTTTCACGCAAATCCGTCTGGCGCGGCGGGCTGGACGCATGGCCATTCAATTCTCGTCATGGCGACTGCGACATGGCCAGGCTTTCCGGACGGGCATGACGCCCCAACGGGGACTGTCCCCATCGGACCAGCGAAGAGGGTCTGTCCCCATTGCGGCTCGACGGAGAGGGACTGTCCCCACGGGAACCCGGACGGGCACGACGGCCTAATGGGGACTGTCCCCATCGGACCGGCGAAGGGGGTCTGTCCCCACGGGAACCCGGACGGGCACGACGGCCCAACGGGGACTGTCCCCATTGTGGCCTGACGGGGACTGTCCCCATCGGACCAGCGGAGAGGGTCTGTCCCCACGGAAACCCGGACGAGCACGACGGCCTGACGGGGGGACTGTCCCCATTGCGGCTCGACGGGGACTGTCCCCACGGAAACCCGGACAAGCACGACGGCCTGACGGGGACTGTCCCCATCGGACTGGCGAAGGGAGTCTGTCCCCACGGGGTCCGGACAGGCACGACAGCCCAACGGGGGACTGTCCCCATCGGACTGGCGAAGGGGGTCTGTCCCCACGGGGTCCGGACAGGCACGACGGCCTGACGGGGGACTGTCCCATCGGACTGGCGAAGGGGGTCTGTCCCCACGGGGTCCGGACAGGCACGACAGCCTGACGGGGGACTGTCCCCATCAGCCGGAGATGCGGATGAAATCGTGACGGGAACCGCCGCCGGCGTTGAGGAGTTTGCGCGCCGCGAGAACGCGCTGGACCTGGGCCGCGATGGCGGGGGCGGGGTCGACGATTTCCGCCCGGCCGGCCGCCACGCGCGAAATGACGTGCTTCAGATGCGGAAAATGCGTGCAGCCGAGAACGAGGTGGTCGGCGCCGGCCGCAAGAAGCGGCAGGACTTTCGCGCGGACCACGTCTTCGGCGTGGGGGCCATCGGTCTCGCCGGACTCGACAAGCCGCACAAACTCGTCGGCGACGCACGCCAGAACCGTCACGCCCCTGGCGAAGCGCGCACTGGTCTCGCGATAGAGCCGACCATGAAACGTGCCCTCCGTCGCCAACACGCCCACGATGCCGCTTCTCGACTTCAGCGCCGCCGGCTTGACGGCCGGTTCCATGCCGACGAACGGCACCTCGGGCCATTCGGCGCGCAGGACGTCGATTGCCGCCGCCGTTGCCGTGTTGCAGGCGACCACGACCATCTTGCAGTCCCGCGAAAGGAGTTCGGCCGTCAGGTGTCGTGCACGGGCGACGATGGACGCGGGCGGACGGTTGCCGTACGGACAGTAAGCCGAATCCGCGCAATAGACCGTGTCCTCGTGGGGCAGCCGCGCCGTGACCGCGTCACGCACGCAGAGACCGCCCACGCCGCTGTCAAAAAAGCCGATTGGAGACTGCCGCGTTGCCATGTTCACCCCCAAAACGGGAAGACGGCGCACCCCGCCAGCCCGCAGAGAAACAGCGCACCCATCACGGAAAGACGCCCTTGCGAGATCGTCACGCCCGCGAAAAGCGCCAATGCCAGGGCAAACGGATGAAAGATCCAACCTTCCGTCCCCGGCTCGAAGACGGACATCTGGACAAACGTCACGAACGCCGACAGAATCAGCACCAGCGTCACGGGCCTGACGCCCCCCAGAAGGCCCTGGACGATCCGGTTGTCCTTCCAGCGCTCCAGTCCCGTCAGCAGCGCGAGCAGGAGAAAATACGACGGGACGAGCAACGCCGCCGTCGCGACGAGGGACCCCAGCACCCCGCCCAGGCGATAGCCGAAGAAGGTCGCCGCATTGATGCTCACGGGACCTGGCGTCGTCTGCGTCAGCGCCATCAGATTCGAGAAATCCGCCATCGGCATCTGAAGCAGCGGCGCCGAAGCCCCGACAAATTCCTCGACATAGAGCGGCACGAGAACGTATCCGCCGCCGAAACCGAGACACCCGAATTTCAGAAAGACCCGCAAGACATCGCCCTGGAAATAGGCGATGCCGCCCAAAAGAAGGGCGCCGGCGATTCCCAACGCCAGACGCTGCCGCACCGGCAGAGGCGCCAATTCCAGTCCCGCCGAATCGCCCCCCCGGATTTTCGCGGCGCCGCCGCAGAGCGTCCAGACGATTCCCGCCACCATCCCGGCGACGAGAACCAGCGCGGTGTTCAGGCGCAGACCGAAGACAAGCCCCGCCGCGACGGCAACGGAAACGACGCCATACCAGCCTTCGACGCTTTTTCGCCACCCCTTCAGGACGGCCGCGAAAATCAGCCCCGCCAGCGCGGCACGCAGGCCCAGAAACGCGCTTTCCAGCCACACGTTTCCCTGCGGCAGCAATCCATACCCGCAGGTCACGCCCAGGAAAATGACGAAAGACGGCACCGCCACGGCGACAAGGGCCACGAACGCCCCGACCCGTCCCGCGATTTTCGCGCCCACGTAGATTGCCGTATTGCCGGCGATCAAGCCGGGAACCATCTGGAAGACCGGAAGATGCTCCAGCAGTTCGCCTTCCCGCAGCCACTTGAGCTTCTTTCCGAACACCTGGTCGGCGACCACGATAATCGCGTATCCGCCGCCCACGACGAAAAGCGCGATCTTCAGCATTTCATAAAAGAGCCGAGCCAGCCTTTTCATTCCGCCGCCTCGAACTGCCCGACGTGCGCCTCGCCGGCAGAGACGGTCCGTCCCGCCACGCGCAGCGTGCCGTCCGCCTGCACGCCTTCGCACCGGCCCGCGACCGGCTCGCCGTCGTCATCCGTCCGCATCACGCGCACGAAACGGCCCTTGAGGCAATCCCGCAGGGCGAACCGCGCCCACAGCGCCGCAAATCCCCCGACGCGCCAGATCTTCTCAAGCGAATCGAATGCGGAGAGGACGTCGCCCAGAACCTCCGCCGGTTTCGCGTTCACGCCCTGGCACGCGAAACTCGTCGCGCGCGCCGCCAGGTCGGCGGGAAACGCCGTCTGCCCCACATTCACGCCAACGCCCGCGATGACCCTGTCGCCCGTGCGCTCGCAGAGGACGCCGGCGATCTTCCGCCCGCCGACCAGCACGTCGTTCGGCCATTTGACGGACACCGGCCGCGCGGGAAGCCGGCGCGCAATGGCGTCGGAAACGGCCAGTCCCACGACCAGCGGCAGCGTCGCGACGTGGAGCGGGTCCAGGCCGGCGACATCCACCACGGCGGAAAACATCAGATTCATCCCCGCCTGCGACTCCCATCGGTGATCCAGCCGCCCGCGCCCCGCCGTCTGCTCGTCCGCCGTAAACACGTCGCCGGGACGCCCCGTCCGCGCATCCAGGTTCGTGGATTCCGTAATCGTCTTGTGATGGATGCGCCACATGTCGCTCACCGGAGGAACGGATTCGTCGCGCGCTCCTGCGCGATTGTCGTCATCTCGCCATGGCCGGCGACGACCCGGGTTTCCGGCGGAAACGCCGCCAGGCGCTTGAGCGAGTCCTTCAGAACCGGCGCGCTTCCTCCGGGAAAGTCCGTCCGCCCGCAGGAACCGGCGAAGAGCGTATCCCCCGTAAGCAGCAGACCGTCCGACTCGAAGTGGAGACACACGCCGCCCGGCGTATGCCCCGGCGTTGCGATCACGCGCGCCGCCAGGCCGCCGGCCGCGAGTTCCGCGCCGTCCGTCAGATCGGCCGCCAGCGTCGGCGGCCGCGCCGTCGCCGCGTAGTAGGGCGCCCATGCGTTCAGGGGATTGAAGGCCAGCGGCTCGTCCGCCGGTCCCAGATGGACCGGCAACTGCGGCCAACGCGCCACCAGATCCGTCACGGCGCCGATATGGTCGAAATGTCCGTGCGTGAGAGCCACCAGCACGGGCGTCAGTTTCCGCTCTTCGAGAAACGACACGATCTTCGCCGCATCCGCGCCCGGATCGACAATCCACGCTTCCTGACGCGCCCCCCACAGCACGACGCAATTCGCCTCGATGGGCCCGACCGGCATGACCTGATAATCCATCATCTTCCTCCTGTCCAGTTTCCGGCTATTCGTCCGTCGCCGCGCAATACCGGAGCAACTCGTCGATCCGATCGATCTTGACCGTATGGCGCGATTCGTTCAGATGTCCAAATCCATAGGTGCAGAATGCCGTCTTCACGCCGGCGTTCGCGCCCGAGTCCATGTCCGTCCAGTTGTCGCCGACCATCCAGTCGCGGGAGGACAGCCGATGTCCGCGCATCTGCGCGGCCGCCTGCCGCAGCGGCTGCGCGCTGGGCTTCATTTCCGCACAGTCGCCACCGGCGACCACGGCCGCGCCGAAATAGCGCGCCAATCCGAAATGCGCCAGGATCGCGTGCGTGGCGAAGTTCGGCTTGTTGGTGTTGATTCCCATTAGCCAGCCGCGGTCGTGAAGTTCCGCCAGCGTCCGCTGAACGCCCGGATAGAGCCGTGTCGCATCCAGCATGTGGCGGCGATACTGCTCCTTGTACAGCGGCCAGATTTCGTCGAAGCGGCCCGCGATTTCGGGAATCGCGTGTTCCAGCAGGTAGCGGGCCCCGCGGCCCACGTGGGAAATGGCCTCCTCCAGGGGAATCGGCGCCAGTCCCAGTTCCCGGCGCGTGAAATTGACGGTCGCCCCCAGATCGGCCCGCGAGTCGATCAGAGTTCCGTCCAGGTCAAAAAAGATCGCGTCCATATTCGTCTGAACTTCGGAAAAGAGTCTTGGTTTCCTTTGCTTTGGAGGAGCCGGCCGATTCGCGCCCCGGGATTCAGAAGAACTGCAACCGTCCCGGATGCGACGCGCCGTCTGCCGAGATCAGCATGACGTCGGCATCCTTGATCCCCGCCAGGAACAGCCCGAACGGGATTTCCGCCCGCCCCTCCGCCAGCGGGAGCGAGCAGCCGGCAATCTTGAAGAGGCCCTCGGCGGGCGCCGCCCCGACCGAAACGTCCACGGGAACCATCGTCTCGGCCGTGGCCCCGGCGGGAATGGTCAACAGGGCCTTCCACGCCCGATCCTCGCTTTCGCTCGCGAACGTGAACGTGATCTTCTCGTCGGGAGACCGGACGCCCGTCACCGGCGTCGCCTCGCCGGCGGCCAGACGGAAGTCGGCCGGCGCCTGCGTCAACAGGGCCATGCGGCGGGCCGTCACGAAAGCCGTCAGACGCTCCGCCATCACCACGGCGTGCGGACGGCAATACTTCTTCGTGAAGGTCTCGATGAAGGCCTTTTCCTCGGCCGTCATCGCGATTTTCTCCTCGTTGTCAGCTGCACGCGCCATTTTCATGTTCCACCTTCAATTCCCGCATGTCCTTCACCGCCCGGGAGAACAACTGGTCCACGTTCGCCTCTGAACTGATGCCCAACATGCTTTTGATTTCCGCCGAAGACAGATTCATGCGGAGCCTGAGCAGATGGACGTAGGCCCGAAGAGGATTCTTGGCCCACAGGTCCCCGAAACATTTCTGCACGAGTTCCCACTCTTCTCGACGGCGCACCGCAGGGTCTTCGTCGGGCAAGGTGTCCCGGCCCTTCGCATCTGACACGATTTTTGAAACTTTCTCCTCAAAAGTCGAGCCGCCGGTCTCATCCCCCAAGCCGTCCAAACCCGTCGTATCAAGCGAGATTTCGCGTTTTTCCGCCGGACTGGACCGTCTGACATAGCCACGGACATACGTCCGCATCCACCCCCACAGGCTTCCGCCGTCGTCCCGGTAGAGTTCGAGTTTGCGCGCGCCCACCATCTCGACATAGAGCATGCTCATCAGCTCTTCGGGCGTGACGCCCCGGCGGCGGGCCAGCTGTCCGCTCCGGTAGCTCTTCGCCTCGGTCAGCACGACCTTTTCCCACACGAGAGCCCAGGCCTGTTCGTCCTGCAGTTTGAGCAGTTCCCAGATGTCATGGTCGCCTGCCGTCTCGGGAATCATCGGCCGCCCTCCGTTTCCCTCTTGCCGGGCACGACGATGTATCCGCGCAATTGGAACGGCGCCCAGTCGTTCGTCCATGTCGTGTCCCGGAACGGCTTCCGGAACAGCTCCGGATCGGGCAGGATGTCGTCCGCCGTGCCCCGCAGGCCGTCGGGACCCAGCGAAAGGACGACCGGCGTCCCGTTCGTCGTGGCCGGCGGTTCGTAGACATAGGCGCGCTTCCACGGATCGGGCAGCAGCTTCGGGATGTAGGGCCCGACCCACCCGGCGTGTTCCGAATATTTGAGCGCCAGCGCCTGCAGCCCCTCCTCCGCGGTCGGATAGACGCCGCAGTGGAACTTGAAGCGCCCCAGCGCCTCCGCCAATGCGGCAACGCTCTGTTCCGCCTGGATCGGCCGGCCGTCCCGCGTCCGCCGTCCGCCGCCCTTGCCGGCGGCCTGGATCAGCAAACTGCCCACGATGAGCAGGACAAGCAGCACGACGACATAGAAAATGGGTCCGCGGCGAATCGCGGGCGCCCTCAATCCGAGTTCCCGCTTCTTCGCCTCCATCTCGCGGTAGATCTGCTTGATTTTCCGCTCGCGTTCCCGCCGGGTCAGCGGCTTTTTCCGCAATGTCTCGTTCATGCGATTTCCTCCACGATGCGCGGCGGGGGGACCGAACGCGTCGACGACACCGTGATGGCCGTCGCGACAAGTTCCGCCGCCGCCGGCAGTTTCTCCGGCCGGTCCCTGGCCTGCAGCACGGCGATCGTCTGTCCCGCCACGACAGCATCGCCGTGCGTCACGCGCAGCCGTACGCCGGCGCGCAAATCGAGCGCGTCCGCCGTCTGCGCACGGCCGGCGCCCAGTTCGAAGGCGGCCTGGGCGACCGGCAGAGCTTCGATTTTCGCGACAAACCCGTTTGCGGTCGCCTTGACCTCCCGCGTTTCAACCGGTTCGGCGCAAACCGCCGCAAACTTCTCCAGACTGCCGCCATGCAATTCGACCATGCGGACGAAGCGCCGGTAGGCCGCGCCATTCGCCAGATTCGCGCGGCACCGGGCCACGGCCTCCTCCCGTGAGAGCCCTTGGGCGAGCGCAACCATCCGCGCCGCCAGCGCGACGGAGAGTTCCGCCACGTCCGCCGCGTTCGAGACGCCCCGCAGGACTTCAATGGCCTCCTCGACTTCCAGCGCATTGCCCACGGTCAGGCCCAACGGCTCGTCCATCGTCGTCACGAGGGCGGCGGCTTTGCGGCCGGCGTCCCTGGAAATCGCGACCAGCGCCCGGGCCAGCGCCGTGGCGTCCGCGCGCGTCTTCATGAAGGCGCCCGAACCGCATTTCACGTCGAAAACCAGAGTCCTGGCGCCTTCGGCCAGTTTCTTCGAGAGAATCGACGCGACGATCAGCGGAATCGAGGGGACCGTCCCCGTCACGTCGCGCAGACCGTAGAGTTTCCTGTCGGCCGGCGCGATCTCCTCCGTCTGGACCGTCAACGTGCAGCCGCAGTCCGCGACCACGCGATGATAGTCGGCCAGGGACAGGCCCGCCACGTAGCCGGGAATGGACTCCATCTTGTCGGCCGTGCCGCCCGTCAGCCCGAGGCCGCGCCCCGTCAGCGAAGGGACGGCAAGACCGCAGGCGGCGGCCAGCGGCTGGACGACAAGCGACAGTTTGTCGCCGACGCCCCCCGTCGAATGCTTGTCGGCGGTCGGCTGCGGCACGTCCGACCAATCCAGACATCTCCCGGAATCCCGCATGGCCCGCGTCAGCGCGAGCGTCTCCGCGTCCGTCATCCCCCGGCAGCAGACGGCCATCGCAAAAGCGGCCATCTGGTAATCGGGGACTTCGCCGCGCGTGTAGGCGTCGACCAGCTGCCGGATGTCTTCAGCCGGCAGCTCCCGTCCCTCCCGTTTCCGATCGAGCAAAAGTTTGACGATCATCGGAATCCCCCGCCTCTCAGTCCATCAGCAGCATGTCGCTCCGCGGCGTCAACGGGCGTCCCCGCAGAAATTCCTCGCCCAGCATCTCCCGCGAACCTTCGGCCTTGAGCGAAACCAGTTTGATGAAACCGTCCGCCGTGCGGATGATCGGCCCCCCCTTGGTGGCGGCCACCATCGTCCCCGGCAGTTCCGAACGCCAGGACGGGTCGATTTCGTCAGGCTTGACGAAATCGACGTCCGTCACCACGACGCGCCCCGTATTCCCCTTCCGGCGGAAACGCGGCGGCAGGAAGGTGTAGATGCCCGGCCATGGCGTGTAGGCGCGCAGCATGCATTCGATTTCGGCCGTTTTCTGGCGCGGCCAGTCGATC
The DNA here is from genome assembly GCA_051884915.1 of Kiritimatiellia bacterium. Lineage (GTDB taxonomy): Bacteria > Verrucomicrobiota > Kiritimatiellia > RFP12 > UBA1067 > RUG572. Next base: position 6,679 of record JBJEWF010000068.1, on the reverse strand, counting down.
AGGCCATCCGTCTTCTTGATCTTGTGCGCGAAAGTGGCGCGGGCCTCTTCCTGGTCGTGGGGCGGCGGCAGTTTGCCGGCGGCCATCATCTTCAGCGTCTTGGCCAGCGTCACGCCGCCGCAAATGGCCAGCTTGTCCATCAGCGTTTCGCCATTGTCGTTGGCGTCGATTGGCTCAATCCGCGACATCAGGACGGGACCGTCGTCCATGCCAATGCCCATCCTGATGACCGAAACCCCCGTCAGTTCGTCGCCGGCAAGAAGCGCCGCCGTGACCGGCGAAGCGCCGCGGTATTTCGGCAGCAGCGAAAAATGGCAGTTGATGCACCCGAGCGGCGGCAGTTCCAGCAGGTCCTTTTTCAGGAACTGGCCAAAGGCCACGACGACAATGGCGTCGGGCTTTTTCTCGCGAATCCACGCCATCGCATCGGGCGCATTCACGTTGGCGGGCGTGATGCACGCGGTGATCTTGCGTTCCATCGCGTATTTGCGGCACGGACAGGGCGTGAGGTCACGGCCACGCCCCGCCGGACGGTCCGGCTGCGTGACGACACCGACCACCTGAAGGCCAGGAAGCCGAAGGATGGCGCGCAGACACGTCGCCGACGCCTGAGACGAACCCATGAAAACTATGCGCATGGACGCTAGTATAGTATGTTTCCGCCGCGAAAGCAATGGTCCGGCACGACAATGAAACGGGGAACCGCCGGGATCTTGAGCACATTGCCCATGTTCAGAATCCAATCCCCGTTGCTTTGCGGCCGTCCTTCTTAAGCGCACACTCCTCCTTGAGCGCGGCGATGCGGTCGAGGTTGGTCTGCTCGTCCGCGAGATAGAACTGCTCCTGACGGACGGTGCGGAAGTCGCCTGGCGTGAGATTCGGAATCTCGTTGAGTTCATCAGGCTCCTCCCCCGTAAGCCGGGTCTTGAACATCTTCGCGAAGAAGATCCTCTTGCCCGCGTCATCGAGGTAGTCGAACTCCAGCTTGAAGGTGAAGCGGCGCATAATCGCCGGATCGAGGTTCTCACAGAAGTTCGTCGCGGCGATCATGACCCCGTCAAAGTCCTCCATCTGCTGAAGAAGTTCATTGACCTGCGACACCTCCCAGCTGTCGTTGGCATTCTCGCGCAACAAAAAGCACGGAGAAGTTCTCGCCTCTCCGTTTCAGATTGGCGTTTTGGTGGGCGGCTGAAGGATTCAGACGCCCGTCTCACTCAAGGCAAGCGGAGATACCAACCCTCCCAAAACCCCTATATCATCGCATATTTTGAGTGTGGCGGGTAGTGGGTTTCGTCTATACCGCTGAACGCTGAACCATGTCACTTTCTCCCCGAAAAAGCATGCAAAGGCGAGTTGGTTTTAAGCGTTCATGATTCATATCGGCCTCCTACTGGAGTTCACAGTTTCCCGACGAGTTCAAGGATGCGGCTGCGGGTCGCGTCCGTCTTCTGCTCGTCGTTTTTGGCGGTGACGACGCCCGTGTCCTCGACGCCCCAGTAGTTGAGGATGCCGCGATACTCCCCGATTGCGCCGTCGTACACGTTGGGCGAATAGGAAGACGCGAGAAGCGCCATCTTCTTCAGCTTGCCTGGCTTGTTCATGCAGTAGATGCGCTGGATCGAAGCCTGAATCTGGGCGGACAAGGTGAAGTAGTAGATCGGCGACGCGAGGACGAGGACTTCCGCCTCGGTCAGAAGCGGGTAGAATTCCTGCATGTCGCCCTTCTGGACGCACGCTCCGTTCCCCTTGCCGTGGCAGTATTCGCAGGCCATGCAGCCCGCGATTTTCTTGTGCGCCACGTCGACGAGCGTCACCTTGTGCCCGGCCGTCTCTGCCGCCTTGCGGTACTCCTCGGCCATCCACGCCGTGTTTCCGTTCGCCCTCGGCGAGCCTTGCAGGATGAGGATGTTCATTGAGTTTGTCCTTTCATTTGGTTGAAGATTGATAATCCGTCTCGTTGTCGAAGTTTGTATTCCATGAATAGAAGCCCCATCCGGCGAAAAACGAACCCGTGCTGATGAATTTGAGCTTCAACCCTTACCTTTTCCTGCCAGTTTTCCCCTGATACAGATTTTTCTCCGGATCGAATTCCAGGTTCGCATCATTGGGGACTGGGTTGAAAATTGATTCCATCACCGAGACAGACGGAAAAACTGAAAATTCACCCAAGATTCTGGAGTAGTTGGCGGAAATCATATTTCCGTTATCGTCATACTTCACCCGAGTCCGCAGGACAATGTGTGAATTCTTGTCCAGCAGGGGGAGTGGATAATCGTACTCCTGAGTGCCTTTGCGATGTTCGCACAGCACAGGCATTGATGACTTGAAAATGGCATTCGTGTTAGCTTGATATGCGGTCTGGAAGCTCTCGCATCCATTGTTCTTTGCAATATAATAGCCACATCCACGCTCAAATTCCACTGCCCCAACTGTAAATGTCCCGGCTTCGGTTAAGGTGTTATAGTCTCGAACCACGTAAAAATCCGCTTCCCTTCCTCTCCCATGTGGTGGCAACCAGTCATATTCAGCAAGGTCGAAGCCATACCGCCCATTCTCCTTAGGAAGTTTCCGCCTTTCGATAGGATAATGCGCATACATCGGCTGCGGATTCATGATTTTGAAGAGAATTTCCTTCCCGACCTTCTCATGTTCAAGAAGAACCACTTTTCCAAAGCCAGGCGGGGCAACAATTTCATCGCTCTTGAAATGCTCGCGATGAAGGTCTCCTCGATAATACCCATCTGCAACGACACGCCATCCAAAATCCGAACTAGTGCAATTGAAATTCACTATGGCGACACCGTTGGTGTCAGTTTTTGCCATTGCATGGCCACTACGGCCTCGAGACGAATTGCCTCCGCCAAACAGCACATGGCTTGTTGAAAAACCGACACTAACAGTCGCATTCGACACGGGATTTCCCATGTTGTCAACGACCGCAACTTGCAGCCTTTCTGACGCGCAGCCAGTTAAGGCAAGACCTACGGCCATAGGCAATAGAATCATGGATTTCATCATTCTTCTCCTTCTGTTATGAAGCTAATAATCGTTTGGAATAATTGGTGCGTTCGTTTGTAAGAGCGTTGCACGAAAGTGCTATGCTGCCAATTCTGATGCATTTCTGTCGTCGCTTCCCCGTTCTCTGGAAGATCATTCCGGCCATACACGAACAGTGTCGCCATGTTAAAATTCAAATCGGACGCAACAAGGTGAGGCAATGGATTGGCACCTATTGCAAACGACTCGGATGGTATCGCATATGCCAACAACTCCGCTCGATATAGATAATTGGAGGCAACGACAAGTCCATTTGACGACGAATACATTTCAGGATTGGCAAAATCGAGAAAGAACGGCTTTTGCCTCAACTGTAAATCTGACAACGCCGCCGCATTTGTAGGATTCATGTGATATCGCTGCTCAACATATTCATTCCCCAGCCACGACCCAGTCACAGTATCGTAGAATGGATTAAATTCCCATCCGCCCTCATATTCATGAATCATCATCGGCCACAATCCCTTTCGCGTCTCTTGGTTGTACCAGACGAAGTTGCGGTCAAGTATCGTGTGCCAATCACCATCTCCGTTATTGACAACTTCCTCTTCTGTAGAATAGAAATTGACAATCTTAGTGACACCTGAGAACCGACCTTTCCAAGTCAAGAGTCTGCGACCGTCACCTTCCGGGAATCGTTCAAACCAGTGAGTCGAACGGACCCTATCAACGTAGTTTGTCCATGAACGAGGGGTCATGTTGTTATGTGATTCTGTCGTAATTCCATCAATGGGAGAATATGCCTCAAGCGCTATGGCGGCATTAAGCATAAAGTATTTCTCATATGGCATACCATAATCCTGGATCGCAGCAGACACAAGCATGTTTCCAAGCGAATGCGCCACAAACCATTTCGGCCCCTGAACGGTCGCCATTGCATTCGACAAGGCAGAGGCTGTCTGAAACGCATTCTGAACATTCCCATAGTAATTTGGCGTAAGCGTTCCCGCTATCTGACCTTCGTTGCCACGCCACTGGACTGCTATAAAGCCTCTGTCAAGCCCCGACCACCACAGCTTCTTGAACACGTTCTGCGCCCAAAGTTGAGTCTCCTCTCCTTCGGCCATGTTGTAGCCGTGCACAAACACAACGTTGCCAGCCTCATGCTCCTCAGCCGGCCAATCGTCAGTAGAGAGACGGCTCGGCAACCCACCGGAAGCGCCCGCAGCATTCCGCAGGTTTTCCCACCCCATCATCTTCGACACCTCTCCGACATGGAGTTTGAGTGATGACGAAAACAGCAGCGCATTGTCGGACTTGGAATAAATGTTTAGGCAAAGGTTGCTGTCCCTTGCCAATTCTGGGAATTCCATGAACAATGTGCTGCGACCAGAGTGCGTAAGAGACACGAATACAGGCGGCAAGTTTGTCCCATAACCCAGCTCAAATACCGGAGCCTCGCAAAGGCTGTTGCCGTAGATGTCGTTGTCATTCCCAAGCGGAGCATTGCCTATTTGTGCTCGCGCTATGTCTGCAAAAGCAAGTTTCGCCTCGCGCAGTGATGACGAACTAGTTTCAAGGCGATAGTAAACGGCACTTGAACTCCAATGCGAAGCTATCGGCGCGACGTCAACAGAGATAGGCAAGAAGTTGATCAAATCATTACGCCCGTTGACGACATTATCCGAGGAATTGACTCTGTTGATGATGTGGGAGGCAAAGGCATCATCGTCTTTCCACTTGTCATCGTTTTGCCAGAAATATGCATATCGCCCTTCCATATGCCGTGCTATGTCGGTATCTCCGACAACACCGTCCCTGTCATAGTCTATGAGCAGAACAGGGTCGATGGAGGAAATCTCCTGTTCGGCAAAGTCGTGAACATAACGAGAGCCATCTGAAGTCGCATACTCGAACTTCAGCTTGCAACTGCCTTCCGCCGCCGACAGAACCTTTACTTCGAGCCTCCTCGTTTCACCATAGCGCCGCATTACATTGCGCCACTTCCGCATTGAAACATAGCGATCAACCTTGTCCGTTCCGTCAAGGAGCTTTTCAGGCTCATGCCATGAATATTGGTTGTCATGCCACCCTGGGAGCCATATTTCGAAGTCGCCAGAGATTTCCTCAAGCGCAATGCGGATATAACCGCCGTCAAAGAGAACATCTGTGTGCAAGACGAGCGAACTTGCCGCGCTCAGATTTGTACAAACCTCGACGGGGAAGCCCAGCGACTGTGAAAGCTGATTGTATTTTGCAATCGGCGTCTCCCACGACGGTCTGTCTATCTTAACGCCCAATACGGTATAGTCGTGTTTGGCATAGGTTGCGCCGTTTGTTACGAACAAGACAGAAGAATCTGCGAACGAACGGCTTGGCGAGACCCCGGATATTGTGACATTGCAATCCACATACGCGATGTGAAAATCATCTCCATTCTGGTCTTTTACGGCAACGCGGCTCGAAGCAAACGCCTTTGCGACATAATTCGACCCCCTGTGGTCGGGGCATGGGCAGCACTCCTTCGGAATCCCGCCTGGGACATCGAGGTGTGCGGTGCGAGAATTTGCCCTATGTAGGTAGAAAACGTCCTGCAGCAAATTTGTCACGCTCCTCACCATGTTGGTGAACGCTTCTTCTTCCTCGTCATCTTCGCCAAGGGTAGGAGACAAACTGTTGTTGCATGGGCAGTTCCAGCACCAACAGTGGCACCATTCGCCGCTGCAACAGCCGCACGAGCCATTCCATGCACACTCGCAGTTCCAGTGTTCGGGATTGTCATCATCCCCGCTCGAACCGCCTCCGCCAAGGTTCGGTTCCGGCTCATCGGCGAACTGCGGACAGAATCGAAGCGTCTGCACAAAGGTGGCCGCTGCATGGTTGAGCTGTTTCGGATGTCCAATTGTGTAGGAAATTGAGCGGGTCTCATTCCTTGAAAAGCTACCATAGATGTCTGCGGAGACTGGCGGTTGGTTGGTGATGGACACGCCAGCGCCTTCACTTGTCCAGGAGGCTGTTATGCCAGGGAACTCCTCTCCGTAGACAAGCGTGACGGTCTTGCCGTTGCCATTGAAATCATGAATGCAGGGAACCGTGGCGTCCGTATGCGGGAACGCTAGCCATCCGTGTGCCCAATACCAAGTCGGCATCTCTCCAATCAGGAAATCGTCTGAATCAATCGCCACATCTAGTCCGTCCGGCTTGTCAAACCACACCTCTTTTCTCACCCCCTTGCCGACTGCGAGAAGGAGCGTGTTCGTCTCCACACCACTCCGCATCGGCGGTCTCGGAACCAACGGGACAACTGACTCACCAACTATCAACCGTCCGATGCCACTTCCAGAGACCATGACTTTCAAGACCGCCGTCTCGCTCGTCGATATTGGACATGAAAACACACCGTTAGTCGTACCGGAATAGAACACGTGTTCAAGAACCGTGTTTGTTGACCCTTCTGGACAGGAGAAAGGATCAAGGTCGCCCAACCTGACGGCTAGACCGTCATAGTAGTCTTGACGGATGCTGTGCGGGTTTAGAGGATTTGTGCCATATGTAAAAAGCTCCTCGCCGTCGTTCAGGCCATCGTAGTCGGTGTCGGCGTTGTGCGGGTCGGTCCGGTAGAAGAAAAGCTCGTCGATGGTGAGCAGCCCGTCGTTATCGGGGTCCTGGTCGTAGGCGTCTG
>JBJEWF010000067.1:0-3298 GCA_051884915.1 Kiritimatiellia bacterium | reverse complement strand
ATGCCGGTCTAGACCATCAAAGCCGCGCCGTCCATGGCGTCGCCCGTCATGGCGACATGCAGTTCGCTTGGCCGCTCCTTCGGAATGTTCGTAACGGACGGCGGCCTTTGCTTGGTTGTGCAGCGTGTCACGGCGGCGTTCATCTATTCGGGCCGGTCGAATGCCTGATGGTGACGATTCCCACCGTGCCGGGGCAACTGCGTTTCCGCCGCCGGCGCAATCATTGCCACGAGACGGTCGCCGCGTTCAGAGACCAGTGGAGAAGAATCGTGCTCATGCAGACAAATCGTGAAGATTGCGGAGACCGATACAGGGAAATCATTATTCCAATGCCGCCAACGTCAAAGTGGGCGCGAGAGCAGTCTGCCGCCTTCAAGCAATATTTCTCGTCAGTAGCTATGGCAAAGACCGAGTTTATTGACAGTATGCGAAACAGCCAATTCACCATGATTGCCAGTGCGTCTGGCGCTCCGCAGTTATCAGAGAAAGAAAATGAATGACATTTCAATAGACATCGTCAATGCCGTAAAGGAAATCAAGTCGGCAATCGTCCGGGCGCAGGCTCGCGTGTCGGCGAACGCAAATGCCGAAATGCTCTCCCTTTACTTTGGCATTGGACGGTATGTGTCGTACAAGACGCAGACTGAGAAATGGGGTACTGGCGTCATCGACACGATCAGTGTCCAGCTCCAGAAGGGAATGCCGGGTCTGCACGGATTTAGCGGAAAAAGCATGCGGAAAATGCGCCAGTTCTACGAGATATGGCAAGCCGATGTAATTTGGCCGCCAACGGCGGCCAAATTGGAAACGATCGAGCCGACAGGTTTATTGTTGTCGCCAGATACGACGAAAAGGCAAGAGCCTACCGTTCATGCTACGGCGACCGAATTTCTTTCGATAAGTTTTTCGCACCACATGGAGATTCTGTCCGGGACAAGCGCCTTGGAAGAACGCCTCTTCTACATTGGAGAGTCGGTTCGGAACCGATGGAGCAAACGTCAGCTTCGCGAAAGCATCAAGCGGGATGACTTCCATCACCGGGGGTCGATGCCGAGCAACTTCAAGGCGACCATCCCCGACGCGACCTTGGCACGGAAGACGCTCACCATGTTCCGAGACGAGTATCTGCTGGACTTCGTGAACCTTGACGACATCGAAGCGACTACGGGCGCGGATGTGGACGAGCGCGTGGTGGAGAAGTCCATTGTCGCCAACATCCGCCAGTTCATCACGGAGTTCGGAAAGGACTTCTCGTTCATCGGCAACCAGTACCGCGTTGAGGCGGCGGGGCATGAACACTTCATCGACCTCCTGTTCTTCAACCGCGAACTCAACGCGCTCGTGGCCGTTGAACTGAAGAAAGGCGAGTTCAAGCCCATCTACCTTGGGCAACTGAATCTGTATCTCCAGGCGTTGGACGATACGGTGAAGAAGCCGCACGAGAACACCTCTGTGGGCATCATCCTCTGCCAGTCGGCAGACAAGCCGTATGTCGAGTACGCCATACGAGACTACAACAAGCCGTTGGGCGTGGCGACTTACAGGACGGCGGACGAGATGCCGGAGACCCTCAAACGCGCACTCCCGCCCATAGACGAACTGCGCAAGCAGTTGGAGATTACCGACAATAGGCAGCCTTGAATCTGCGGACAACTTGAAGAATGAGGGAGACCGCGCATGACTCTTATTACTCGGTGGATTGCTTGTTTACAACTTTTTTTGCCAGCGGCTGTTCTTCCGAGTGTGTTTTGGGCTGGATTCCAATGTTGAGTATATGATTGCCGAAAAATTTTCGGCGGGAAGAGTAGGTGCGAGGCTAACCATTGCGGCGATGGACCGTAGCGTCGCGGTAATCAACGCGTTCGCTTCGCGACCGTCTACGCCTACGACGCGCGCGGCAACAGGATGTACGCGGGCGGCGGGAAGACTTCGCTTGCAAACATGGTCGCCAACGCGACCAAGGCCGAGTTCGTCGACTGTTCGGCCGTCACCAGCGGCATCAAGGGGATTGTGGCGCGGGCCGCGGCCGGCGCGGATGGACCGGCAAGCCCGCGACACGCTACCGCCACGTCGGAATATGTGGTATATTATTGGCCATGGAACTGAAATCCAAAACGCCCCGCGGGGCGGCGAGATCCGGAGAAACCGTCCGCGAATGCCGTTTCGCGGACGATGCGGAGCTTGCCGGCGCGGCACGCGGACCGGGACGGAAAGGTCGATATGCGAAACTGGAGGCTGACGTGAAACGGATGGTCGCGCTCGGTTCGATGCTGGTTCTGGCGCTTTCCGCCGCGGCGGGCGAAGGGCGCTTTCCGGGCTTCGTCTCGGTGGCGGACCACGTGCCGGCGGACGGCAAGACGGACGTCTCGGACGCCCTGCAGAAACTGATCGACTCGAACCCGAACCGGACGCTCTGGTTTTCCGACGGAACCTATCTGCTTTCGAAGCCGATCTGCACGCCGGCCAGGCCCGAGTCGAGCGTCGATCTCCGCCTCTCCAACTACGCGATCATCAAGGCGGCGCCGGACTGGAGCAGCTCCGAGGCGATGGTGCGGCTGGGCGCCATCCACCCCGCCAACGACATCCGGACGCCCGGCAGCAACTATTCGTTCACGGGCGGCATCATCGACGGCAGCGGCGTGGCGAAGGGAATCTCCATCGACGGCGGCCGGGAAACCAAGGTCCGGGACGTCTCGATGAAACGCGTGCTCGTGGGTCTGCACATCAAGCCCGGGGCGAACTCGGGGTCCTCCGACTGCGACATCGGCGACGTCAACATCGTGGGCAACCGGGCGACGAATTCGATTGGCGTTCTGGTCGAGGGTCACGACAACACGCTCTCCAACATGCGCATCGCGGACGTCTACGTCGGCGTGCGGCTGCTGGGCGCCGGCAACTCGCTGCGGAACATCCACCCGCTTTTCACCTGCGGCTACGACGCCTACGAGCAGAGCATCGGCTTCGACGACCGCAACTGGAACACGTGGATGGACTTCTGCTACAGCGACCATTTCAGCGTCGGCTTCAACCTGGCCCCCAACACTTCCGGCGTCTACCACAAATGCTTCACGATGTGGTACGCGGCGAATCCCCGGCGCCGCCATACGGCCATCCGGGCGGAGGGGGAGTTTCGGACGATTTTCCGGGATTTCACCATCGGCTTCAAGAACGACGAAGCGGTCAATGCCGTGCTCGAGGTCGGCCAGGCCGGCGGCAAGGGCCGCATCGACAACCTCAGGGCGAACGCGGCATGGGTCAACAGCCCGTCCGACGTCCATCGGCAGTATCTGATGGAACT
>JBJEWF010000066.1:576-54747 GCA_051884915.1 Kiritimatiellia bacterium | reverse complement strand
CCCATTCGCCCGCCGGCGCCCGGCGCAGATGCTTGCGGTAGGTCCACCAGCGGAAGTAGTAGGTTTTCTCGATTTCCTTGTCGGGACACGCGAACTGCGGCACGTTCTCCTGGAGAAACTGCGCCGCCGCCGAATTCGGAATGGCGTTCGTGTACAGATCGTTGTCGGCCGCGTTGAACGCCGCCACGTACAGCGCCAATGCGCCACTCGCCAGAATGCTGCCCATGTACGCCCCCTCTCACCTGCCGGCGACCGGACGGATCTCCAGCTTTTCGATGACGCCCCGGCCGGACGAACGCCCGTCTCCGTTGACGTCGTCGAACGCGACCGCCCGCACGAGTTCGTCCGGCGCCCGGCCGCGCACGCGCAGCCCCTCGACCGTCACCTTCCCGACGCGGCAGGTCACGTAGGGATCGAAGATCTCCGTTCCGGGGCCGCCCTTCGGATCCGGGAAGAAACAGGACTTCGGCCCGACCGTCGCCAGATGGCCGAGCGGATACCTGTCCAGATGGAACGTGATGGCGATGTCGCGGAAGTGGACGGACGACAGGTTCGCGCCGAATTCAAACGCCCCGTAGTGGCCGCGGACGGGTTCGGAGTCGCGGTACTGGCCCATGTTGTCGATTGGCGAGACGAGATCGATGTCGATGCCGTCGAAGAAGAGATTGCCGCCCGAGCCGACTTCGGACCATTCGGGAACCGCGCCGATCCGGTAGCGCGGCGTCTGCAGATACATCTTGAAGGTCCTGATTCCCTTGACGCGGCGGAAGATCACGTCCGAGATGGCGCAGTCGACGATGCGGCCGTCCCGGTACTTGAACTTGGCCGGCTGGATGCGAATTGCGGGATAGCCGCTTCCGTTCTCGAGCACAAGCTCCAGGTCTTCGCAGAGGATGTTCCGCTGCGGCCCGAAATTGATGGACGAATTGAGCCAGTCGTAGGCGTTCAGGGCCACGAGATCGTCGCCGACCTTGCCCCGGACGTTCCGCACGTGCACGTTTTCGAGATTGCCGTTCAGGTGAAGACCGTCCGCATAGCAGCTCTCGAAGCGGATGTCCGAATAGAGATGCCCCGTCCCGTCGCCCGACTGCAGCGCGAATCCGCTGGTGTGGGCGAAGGTCACGCCCTTCACCGTCACCGCGTCGCAGTTGCCGAAATAGAAGAGCGTCGAAACGCCGTAGTGGCGGCCGACCTCCCGCGGTTCAAGGCTGAAACGGCCCGTTCCGCCATAGCCCCGGCGTTTGCGGGCGCAGTCCTCCCAGCGGCCGCCGACAATGGCGATGTTGCGGTCGCGGGAGCCGGGCGGAACCGGCGCGCGCGTGCCGTCGGGCACGGTTTCGTTGCGGAGCATCAGCACGGTCGTGCCGGACAGCAGAGCGACGGTCGCGCCCGACGCCTCGATGCGGCGATGGGACGGAATGCGGACGGTGGCGTCGATCCAGTAGGGGCGGTCCGAAGCGGGAATCCGCACGACGGCATGCTCCCGCAGCGCCGTCTGCAGCGCGTCCGTCCAGACGTTCGTGCCGTTGACGGCGGTCACGCGGTCCGCATAGTCCGCCAGCGAACAGGCGTCCGTCAGCGCCGCCTGTTCGGCGGCAAGGCGCGCGTCCGACTGCGCGACCGCCCGTTCGATTGCCGCGTATGCGGCCTGCTCGTCGGGCGTAAACGCCCAGCACGCCGCCGCCACGCCACAGAACGCGCCCGTCAAGATTTTCCCGTATCCCATGTGCCCGGTCCTCTTCTTTCGCCACTGGCCGCCATTATACCACAATTGCCGTCCACGCCGGGACGTGACGTGCCGCGGGGGATGCCCCGCAGGTCTGTCCGGGCTCTCGCGGCCGGAACTGCCGATCTGGCAGCCGAATATGCGACGACCGCCGGCACATCGGGCCAAGCGGCAATCGCGGCAATTGGGTTCGCGGGATGATGATGCGCGTTACGGACTGCGCGGCCATTTGACGGCGCGGCCGGTCGGCACGCGCAAGACGACGGACACGCGGCAGTTGTCAGATTTTGCGAACAGGGACGTATATTGGGGCGTCCGCCGACAATGCCAACATGAAAGGCAAACGAGTGCCATGACCACGCGAAAACACAAACAGTTCTTCAAGCCAATTGGCGTCTTCTGCGCATTCCTGCTCCAATTCAGCGTCTGCGCAGGCTGGAACGAGGCTTGCTCCGCCGTCCGCGACAAGATGGAACGTGCGGCTCAGGAGTCCGGCAAATGGATCTTGGTCCACCCGAAAGAACCGGCCGCCGTCCCCGTTGCCGGCCACGCCAGCCAGGAACCGGATCTCTCCGCCAAGGCAAACCGGACGGCCAAATACGTTTACGTCACCAGCCATTCCCCAGAAGGCGCGTACAGGCCATTTACCCGGGCGCAAAAGGCAGACATCCTCCGGCAGAATCGCGCGCGAAACGGCGGCAGACTGACAAGCGACTATTCGGGCAAGGCTCTGGAGGAACCGCGCCGATACGCCAAAGGGCATCTGCCAAGCCCGAACGAAGCGCAGGTTGACCACGTGATCCCCCGATCCCGTGGCGGCTGGAATTCGGCGGATAATGCCCAAGTCCTCTCCCGTGACGAGAATCTGCGAAAAAGCGACCGCCGCAATTGGAGACATGAATGATCCCAACCGCGAAAACGCCGTGATCATCTGCCGCCATGTCCTCGGCGATCCTGCCGGCATCAAGTATGGGTGACGAAAACTTGGCTGCACCCAGTTGTGGTTTCCCCGCCGAAATGGTAAAATCCACCCGATTTTCCGATGGGGCTGCTCTACCATGGAACGGAAAGCGAGAGCGGAAATGGCAAGATACCTTGATCCAAAGGCGGATGTGACCTTCAAGAAGGTCTTTGGCGAGCATAAAAACCTCGTCATGAGCCTCCTTAACGCCTTGTTGCCTCTTGAAGACGGCAAGCGGGTCGAGTCGATAGAATATCTGCCGTCGGAGCTTGTGCCGCGCACCCCGACGAGCAAGAATACGATTGTCGATGTGCGTTGCGAGGAGACCGGCGGGCGCAAGTTCATTGTCGAGATGCAGATGAACTGGACGGCAGACTTCCGCGAGCGAGTCCTCTTCAACGCGTCCAAGGCGTATGTCAGGCAACTTGACAAGTCCGAAAAGTACAGCCTGCTCCAGCCCGTCTATGCGCTCAACTTCGTCAATAAGATCTTCGAGCCGGGCATGGATGGGTACTACCACTACTACAGGATGGTTCACGCTCAAGACAGCGGGAAGGTTCTCGAAGGTTTGCACCTCGTGTTCGTGGAGCTTCCCAAGTTCAAGGCGAAGAATCTCACCGAGAAGAAAATGCAGATTTTGTGGCTGAGGTTCCTCACTGAGATCGATGAGAACGCGAGGAGCGTCCCGGCCGAGCTGCTGGACAATCCCCAGACGAGTCAGGCGTTGGAGATACTTGAGGAGTCCGCCTACAGCGAGGCCGAGATGCTCGACTACGACCGGTACTGGGATCAGGTTCGCCGCGACAAGGCGCTGATGGACGGTCTTGACGAGGCCCACGCAAAACTCGACGCGGCTACAGCCGAGCGCGACGCGGAAAAAGCGCGCGCGGAGGCGGAAAAGGCGCGCGCGGACGCGGCGGTTGAAAAGATGCGACAAGACAAACTTCAGACCTCCCGCAATCTAAAGGCTCTGAATCTTACCGACGAACAGATCGCGGCGGCGACCGGCCTCTCTGCCGCCGAGATCGCTCGGCTCTGAAACTATTGCTTCGGCAACTAAATGTTTTGATTCGAGCCGCAAAGAACGCAAAGATTCCAAATGCTCCATTCCTTTGCGCTCTTTGCGTCCTTTACGGCTAAAACTTTTCTGCAAAGGAAATTAACGCCGCAACGCGATGAAAGAAATATGATATAATGGCGATGTCTTCGAGATGAGCATGATGGACGAGATACGCGCGAAGCGGGATGAAATCTACGCGGTCGCGAGAAAACACAAGGCCGAAAAGCTTTGGGTCTTCGGTTCGTGCGCCCGCAAGGAGGAGCGTCCTGAAAGTGACGTTGATTTTCTGGTCAGGTTTGGTAATGACACATCTCTTTTTGACCAAGGCGCATTGAGGATGGATTTAAGCGCCGTATTAGGACGTGACGTCGATGTCGTAGATGATGATGCTCTTGCGCATGAACCTTATTTCGCGTACACGGCGAGGAAAGACATGGTGCCGTTATGACGGATATTGAGGTTGTGAAAAATGCACAGCGTCTGCACCACATAATCCTTGCGGTACAGCGCATACGAAGGTCGATGTCCGGCGTGACATGGGAGACGTTCGCCACTAATGAAGACAAGCAAGGCAATGTGGTAAGGTGTCTTGAGGTTATCGGCGAGGCGTCGAATCATGTCGCGGAAGAAATCCGCAACGCAAATCCAGGCATACCATGGGCGAGCATAATTGGCATGCGCAACAATCTCGTTCACGGCTACAACGAAGTCAATTATCGGCTTGTCTGGCGAACGGTTCAGAACGATCTTCGCGTTCTTGAGGAAACGATACCGCAGATAATTGGCAAGCTACCTCTCCCATCGGACTTCGTCCCTCCGGAATTGCCAACTGTAGAGTTATGACTTGTCAAATCGTGAAACTGGAAATGAAAGGAACAAGCCCATAGACAGTTAGGCTGATAAGGCGGGGAGAAATCCGCCAAAGACAATTTGCGCTGCAAAGCGGTCGTCGGATGAAACTTAGGAACTTTCAACGAATGACGACACCTTGCAGAGGAAAGCGCGCGTGCGTTTGCCTCTCTTTGTGTTTCATTCAAGGTTTCCTAAGACCTCATCCGAGACACGAAGAGAGGTTTTTCATGCCCTCGATTTGTGTCGCCCGCAGAACCGCCGACACTGAACGAGGACAAGCCCGATCCTTGCGAAGTGAAACAACGGGTATCGCGGCTAACTTGATCGGCCGTAGGTTCGTCGGCGTCGAGCAGGATACAACCTACCTTGAGATCTCGCGCCGGCGACGAATTGAAATGGAAGCTCACCGGAGCGACTGGATTGGTCGAATTCCCGATTTGGTCAAGCTCCGGGGCAACGAGTTTGACCCTCATGGAAAGATGATGGGATAACATCCCGCGTAGCAGCCCTAAATGGCCCGGAGGAGATCGCGTTCATCGAGTCGATGATTCGTCCGATGGAGTAAGGCCGGCGCGTGCGAGGTCGATCATTTCATGGCAGCGTTCGTAGAGTTCCTTGCGCGTGGGTTGGCGCGCGGTCGCTTCGTAGAGCGAGAGGAAGAGCATGCGCCCCTGGGCGCAAAACCTCTCCTTTTCGCGCGGCGGATGCCAATACGGACCAAAGCCTTCGGGCGAGAGAACAATGAATTTTCCGCCGGCCTTGGCGATGGCGTTGCCGCAGGCCTTTTCGAGCGGGCTCATGAAGGTCGAGACGCCCGCCCCGCCCGGCCCGATGCGCGAGGCCGCGCCGAGCATCGCCTGCCAGTCGCGCGAGCCCTCGGCCGTCGTACGATGTCCTTTGAAGGGCGTCAAGACGGGCAGGTCGAGAATCGCGCGGTTGCCGTAGGCGAACCAGCGGCGGCCCAGGAACTCGACTTCAGTCACGCAGCCGAAATACCGCACGTGGACACGGCGCGTCCACGCGCGCGCGGCATTCTCCTTAATGTAGCGGCGAAAGGCCGCGAGTTGGCCGCTTTTCTTGACGATCCAGTCGTGCCATTCTTGCTCGAATATCGCTCGCGGGGGAGCTTCGCGGCTTTGGCCGCGAGGTTGCGCGGACGCGCAACCCGCAAAACCCGGCGCACAACCTGCGAAATCCGGGGTCTTGCCTGTTGCGGCGTCTGCCGCAACAATCTGCCAGTAGGCGTTGCGAAGCGCCTTGGCGAGTTGGCTCACCAAAATGCCCAACGCAACGCGCTCGGGGATGTCGCGAATCTTGATCAGCAGGTGAAGGTGGTCGGGCATGATCACGAAGGGCGAAATCTCTTCGCAGCAGCGCCACTTCGCGTGAAAGCCGTTGATGATGGCCGTGAAAGCGCGGGTGATTTCGTTTTCGACGAGGCCGTCAGGCCCGATCTCGGAAAATGCCGCCAGTCCCTTGAGCCGTTTCAAGGTCACCATGTAGTAATACGGCGACTTGTAGTCGAATCTGGTGAGTCTACCCATTCGATGATAATGCCTCCTGATGCACAATAAGATACCAAACGGCTAGGTTCATTATCAAGCATACGCTACATTTTGAAAGGAATGATGAAATGAGCATTGAAGGTCGTTTTCCGGGGCGGTCCGAATCGCGGCCGACAATCTACGCCTACGCCGAGACGCGACCGGAACTGGATGGCCTCTTGAAGGTCAGATACACCGACCGCACGGTCGACGCGCGGAACTACCCGATCCTCGTCCATTGCAGCGCCGGCGCGGACCGCACGGGGTCGCTCGCCTTTGTGCTGAACGGACTGCTCGGCGTCGAAGAGGACGAACTCTGGAAGGACTGGGAGGTCAACACGTTTTGGGACACGAACATGGACTTTCGCCATGCGGGACGGTGCGAGGCGCTGTCACGCGATTTCAACGCGCTTCCCGGCGCGACGTTCGCGGACAAGTGCGAGGCCTACGTGCTGGCGTGCGGCTTCACGAAAGAAGACGTGGCCTGGTTCCGCGAGCAGCTCCTGACGCGCCGGGACGGGGACAAGTGACTTGCGCCGCCCTGGCCTTCCCGCGGCCCTGACCGGCGGAAACCCGCCGTCGGCGACCGTTGCGGCTGCCGACGACGGGTCTCCACGGGCGCCCCGGTCAGCGCACAATCAGCATCGTGCCGCCCGACAGGACACGGCAGATGAAGTCGCCCGTGCGGGTGAGCACGAACGCTGGCGTGCAGGAACCCTCAAAGTTCGACACGGTCCACCGCGCCGAAAGATCCGTCGTGCCCTGATCGACGAGCGAGGTGCCGTGCGCGAGAATCCACGTGCCGCGCGCCTTCGGATCCGGCAGCGTCACCGTGCCGCCGCCGCAGATCGTCACGGGACCGTCCGCCGACACCAGCGGGCCCGTCTCCGTCTGCGACAGGGCGATCGCCGTGCCGTCCGGAATCTCGACGGCGCCCGGATAGGAAACCCGACGCGTGCCGTCGATCACCACCGTGCGGAACATCGCCGGCACGGGAGTGGACGCGTCCGGCAGATCGAGCGTGCCGCCCGCCATCTCGAAAACGCCGTTGAAATCGTCGGGGCGTTGCGCCAGAGCGAGGGAAGTGCCGGAGGGCAGACGGAGAACCCCGGAACCGATGACCGGACCCGTGAAGGTGGAGGTCCCGTTCGTCAACGTGACGCAACCGCCCGACAGATTCAGGGTCCCATCGCCGGCGAGCGGGCCGAACGTCTCCTGCGTGCCGCTCACCACGAGGGCCGCATCGGCGGCGATCGTCACGGCGCCGCCTTCCGGAAGAATGCGGAGCTTTCCGGCGTCCGCGCGCATCACGGTCCGGATCTGCTGGAGGTCAAGCGCGGCGTCATAGACCTTCACTTCGTCGAGGGCGCCAGTGAAGTAGATGGCGTATTTCGCCGCGGATGCGTCATAGGCCGTCGATTTCATGCCCAGGTAGAAGATGCAGCCCGATTCAAGCGCGGGGGTCGTGAACGCCGCTGACGAGGCGCCGCCGATGGCCTCGCCGTCGATGTAGGTCCGCAAGCCCACCGCGGGGTCGTAGGTCGTTGCGTAGTGGTGCCAGCGCAAGCGCTCCTCGCCCGAACGGAGACCGGTCAGATAATCCCAGAAACACTGATCGACGCCATTGCCGTTATCTTTGCGCGCATACTGCCGCAAGGTCGACATGCCGTAAGAAGGGTCATAGTGGTAGCTGAGCATGTAGTAAATGGACCTTGCCACGGGATCGCCCCAGCTGATGAAAGTCGGCGCATGTTTATTCCAAGGTTGCGTCGGCAGTCCCTGCATGATGTCCGTCTTGGCCGTCAGGACCCAGATGGAGACCGTGAACGGCATCCCGGCCTGCGGCAGCACCGGGTAGAGCTCCTCGCTCATGAGATAGGACTCCGCGTATGCGTCGAACTGAAGCGCCTTGCCTCCCAACGGCGAATCGATCTGCCCGAACGTTCCGCTTCCGCCCGCCGCGAGATGATGCGCGCCGGGCGCGGAATCGAATCCGGGCTGGTCGGGATTCTCGAACGCATAGTGGAGAATCGGCGCGGGAATCTTGGCCACGTCCAGCACGTCGCCGCTGACGCTCGGTTCGCCGCGGCGGTTCAGGGCCGCCAGCTGGTCCGCGTCGAGCGCACAGGCATAGATGCGAACATCGTCCAGCAGACCCTTGAACTGGCGAGTCGAATTCTCTATCTGATGTCCGAGGTAAACCTTCTTTTTCGCGTTCAAGTCGAGAGGCTGTTCGTTCTCGGTCTGCCAGACCTGCTCGCCGTCGCAGAACACGGTGAACGTGGCGCCGCGCTTCACGGCGACATAGTGATGCCAGGCGCCCTGCGGCGAGGCGGGTCCCGGAATGTCGACGAAATCCAGGATGCCTCCCCAATGGGAGAGAACCAGCGAGCCGCTCGAAATGTCCTTGTAGCGGAAGACGATCTCCTTGAAGTTTGACTGCTCGCCCAGCGAAAGGAAGGTTCCCGCCGCCGGACAGTCGGCGTCCGGTTTGGCCCAGACGCTGAGCGTATAGTCGGCATTCCCGGTGAGCACCTGGGATGACACCTCGCAGTCCAGCTGCTGATTCTCCGTTCCCGAGAAACTCGCCACGTAGCCGCCGCGTTCGGCGTCGTACACGCGCGTGACGCCCACCTGGGCCGTGAGATCTTTTCCGCCATTCACCGACGAATCCGCGCCCAAGGAGAGTTCAAAGTCGTAGAACGCGAAGTGCGGCGGAAGCACGGCGGGATACTGCAGCGCCAGCGTGCCCTGCCGCACCTCGGTGCCGCCCGTGTGGCGCAGCGAACCCGAAAGGACGAGTCGCTCCGGGCCTTCCTTGACGAAGGCGTTCGCGCCGGTGACGTCGGCAGTGAACGAGCCGGGTCCCGTCAGCGTGAGAGAGCCGCCGGCCGGCATCGACAGGGTCCCGCGCGAACTCGTGACCGTGATGTTCGTCGCGGCGAGGGACGGATTGCCGGCGAGCTGGATTTCGCCGTTGAGTCCAAGGGACAGTTTCGTCCCCTCGGGAATCGGCAGCACCTCGCCTGCGGTCGAAGCCGTGTCGGCCGCAGCCGGTTCGCGGCCGGCGAACAGGCTGGCCACGCCCGCCGCGCCCACCGCGCACGAATAGATGCGGACGTCGTCCATGTCGCCGTTGAAGTTGCGACCGCTCCAGCCCACCAGCGCGCCGAGAGTGATCTGCGCCGGGCTGTCCAGCGTCATCTTCTTGCCGCCATCGCGGAAGAGGATGCAGCGGCCGTCCAGCCAGACCGAATAAAAGCAGCCTTCGCGCATGGCGACATAATGGTGCCAGGACGCGGGATCCCAGCTGGCCGGATCAACCGTCGGACGGATGCCCGAGAAGTCCGCTTCGCTGCACCAATGGCCGAGCAGAAGATTGGTGCAGGCGTTGTCCGTGAAGCGGAACTGGAAGGTAGATTGCGCAGCCACTCGCGTGCCCAGCGAGAAGAACGTCGGACCTGCGCTGGCGCACGGCAAGGACGCCTTTGCCCAGAAACTGACGGTATAGTCGGCATCGCCCGTCAACTCCTGGACGCCCGGCACCGTCGCGACGAGCTGACCGCCCGAATCTCCGGTTGACGAAAACCGCGCCACATAACTGGCGCGCGTCTCGTCCCAGACGCGCTCGACCGTTCCCCACTGGACCAGATTCCGCCCGTTTCCGGAGCCGTCGGCGACGAGCGACGTTTCGAAGTCGTAGCTCGCGAACGGCGGCGCGACCGAGGCGGTGGCGTCGAGGCGGAGAATGCCGCCGCGCGCGCCGTAGACGAAATTCGGCTGCACGTTGGTGACCGTGAGCACGCGATCCACCGCCGTGACGCGACCCGTGCCGCAGACTTCGCCGGGGAGAATGGCCGGCGTCAGCTGCCCCATCCAGAGTTCGTTCCCCATGAGCGGCATCGGCACGCCCGGCCAGGGCGTCAGCGCGCCAATCCGCGTGAACGAACAATTCGTCAACGCCAGTTCGGCGGCAGGGCTGGCAACCCGGACGTCCATGTGGGCGAACGCCGAGGAATATGTGGGGAAGACCTTGCCCGCTTCGATTTCAAACACTTGGTTCGCATCACCCGGAAGCAAGAACGAGCCGACGCGCAGGGAACCGTTCCCCTCCTTGCGGACGGGCCCCAGGGTCTCGATGCCATCATGCTTTTCCAGAGAGATGCCCGACTCAATCGCCAGACAGCCATCCGACACGCGCAGCGGAAAATAGCCGAGAAGGCTTGGCCACAACACGATTCCTTCGCCGCCGATGTACCATGACGGCCAGGATTCAGGATCCGCGACGGAACCGTCCGCCGAATGGAAAATCATGCCGGCCACGGGCAAGCCACCTGGCGAGGTATTCACACGGGCTTGCGGGTTCAGAGGGAAGTCGGCGACCGTACCGACGACATCGTTGGTCGTCGCGGCATCCCAGTTCAGCGGTTTGCCGTCCGCGTCCGCGTCCAGCCAGTTTCCGCCATCAGGCGTCACCCAGACATTCGTGACCACGTCGGCATGGAGGGCGCGCATCCCCACGCCGCAGACGAACGCGGCCGAGAGCGCAACGCCCGTCCGCACCATGCCGGAGAAAACTCCCCGTCCCGCATCACGACACGCCTTCACCATTCCTGCCATCGACAGTCTCTCCTTTCCGTAACATATTCGACACGATTTCCACGAGGCATATTTTAATCCCCCCCCCCCCCTGCCTGTCAAATGTTAATTATAAAAAAAAAACGGCAGGCGAATCGCTTCGCCTGCCATCGGATGGCATCAGGGGAATCGGCACCTACTGCTTCTTCTCCCCCTTCTTGGCGTCGTCCTTCTTGACGTCCGCCTTGACGTCCTTCTTGGCGTCGTCCTTCTTGGCTTCCGCCTTGACGTCCTTCTTGGCTTCCGCCTTGGCGCCCTTTTTGGCGTCGTCCTTCGTGACGTCGTCCTTCTTGGGTTCCTCCTTTGCCTTGACCAGATCCTTGCGGGTCTTGGACATGTTGTCGGCGCTGTATGAACTCACCGCATACGTCCAGGCGCCGGTCTTCGCGTTGAAGTCCTTCGCCGTCTGTTCGAGTTTCGCGTTTTCGGTGGCGTTTGTCCCCGTCGGCTTGAACGTGGCGGCGAGTTTCACCCAGCGGTCGCCGCCCGTCTTGTTGCCGACGGTGGCGACATAGGAGAGGCCGTTTTTGAGCGTCGCCGTGTAGACGGCGCCCGTCGTCAGACCGAGTTCCGCGGCCGAGAGCTTGGGATCGGCGATGCCGGTGAAGTCGAGATAGGAGAGCGCGGAATCGAGCGAATACGTCTTGGACGTGTCGATCTCTTCCTTTGCGCCCAGGCCTTCCATCGTCCACTTGCCGTCCTTGCGGGCGAGTTTGACGATTTCCCTGTCCTTCATGAACGTCACGGACGCCACGTCGGACGCCGTCACGGACGCGATGCGCGTGTCCGTCCATTTCCTGGGATCGCCGTCAAACGCATCCAGCGTCTCCTTCACGAGGACGGTCTTGTCCTGATACTGGACGTAGCGTCCGTCCGGATAGCCACCGCCGCCGAACTGGGCCGCCTGGCCTTTCGGCCGGCTCAGATGCGCCTCGCCCATCACCAGCTTGGCCACCGGCGCATCGCCTTTTTTGAGTTCAATGGTCGTGGGCGTCCCGATCGTGCGGCCGTTGGCGACCTGTCCGACCTTGAGTTCCTGCAATTTGAGCAGGTTCTCGCGGATCTTCGTCACGTCGGCGGGATAGCCGTACAGGGAATCGATCTTCCAACCGGCGTCGGAAGCGACGAGCGTGACTTTCTTCGCTCCGGCGATGTCCACGCGGGACACGTCCGCGAGCTCGAACGCGGGGAGGACCCGTCTGCCGACCATCGACGGCGCCTTCATGCGCTTGCCGGCCGACAGCCAGCAGGCCACGCCGCCGAGGACGACGGCCACGGAACCCAGAACGATCAGATTCTTCGTTGTCATTTCAGTAACCTTTCCCCAATCAGTGTTTCCGGCGCTTCATGCCGCGGAAGATGCCGAAGGCGATCACGAGCAGCGGCACGAGACAGATGTTGACGATCTTCAGCGTCAGGCCGAGGCTGTCGATGTCCGCCGTCAGTTCCTTGCGGACGTTCTTCAGCTGGCGACGGGTCTCGGCCTGGGCCTTGCGGAGCTTGTTGATCTCCTCCTGCTGCTCCTTCGAGAGGAGCAGGCGTTCGTTGCCGGTCTTCTGCTTCTGCAGGGCCGTCAGGCGCTCCTGCGTCTGCTGGAGTTCCGCCTCGAAGGCCTCCTGCTTCGCGTTGAACTTCTTCATCGCCTCGGCCTCAAGCGCGTCGACCTTCACGAACGGACGGTTCGACGGGCCGCGCGAACGGACGCCGATGAGTTCCTCGCGCCCCGCGTACTGCTCGATCACGTTGGCGAACAGGACGAGGTTGTCGTTGATCGGCTGGGCGATCGGCCCAAACAGCGTATTCATGACCTGGACGCAGAATTCGTCCGCGAGGAAGTCGGAATCGCCGAAGAGCACGACGGTGCCCTTGCCCTCCGCAACGACCTTCGGCACGGCGTTCGTGGAGCCTTCCTTGTAGTCCGGCCCCTTCGGGAACGCCGTCTTGAACGTGCCCGAAA
This sequence comes from Kiritimatiellia bacterium, assembly GCA_051884915.1. Classification (GTDB taxonomy): domain Bacteria; phylum Verrucomicrobiota; class Kiritimatiellia; order RFP12; family UBA1067; genus RUG572. The sequence goes on along the minus strand of JBJEWF010000066.1, from coordinate 42,009 downwards.
GCCGCGCGGCGAGCGTGCGCCGCACGCCATCCGGCTTGCACTCCCTGCGCATCGCGTCCATGCCGAACTGGGCGCCCGAACGGTCCACCAGGCAGGCGTCCTTTTCGGACGTCGTCACCAGCGGCTCGAACGTCAGGCCTTCCTTGCCCGTGAAGGCGAACGCGCCGGCGAACGGGAACATCGCCCGCGTGAGGCCGGAAACAAGCAGGTCCATCCCGTCCATGTTCTTCGCGCCCAGCGAGAGGAACGCCGGGTTGTCCTCCGCGCGGCCGTTGCCCGTGTTGAGTTTCGTCGAGGCCGCCAGGTCCGCCACGATCTTCGACGGGTCGAAGGCCACGCCCCAGGCGTCGAACAGCTTGCCGAGCGTGGACGGGCCGTCCGAGCCGCCCATCTGCATCATCATCGGATTCTGCTGCTGGCGCTGCGCGAGCATGTCCATGACCGAGAACGGGTCGCAGCAGGCGATCAGGCGGCCGCCGCGGATGACGAACTGGTCGATTGCGAAGAGCGTCTTTTCGGAGAGATCCTTCGCGTGCAGGACGACGAGCGCCTTGACGTCGTCGTCGATCCTGTCCGCATCGGCCGGGATCTCGCGGACGTCGTAGTCCTTCTTGAGTTCCGTGAAGGCCGCCCAGCCCTGCTGGGGCTTCTGGCGCTGCATCTGCATCATCATCGGGTTCATCTGCTGCCCGAGCACGCCCTGGAGCGAGGTCAGCAGGCCGATGACCGGACGTTCCGGCCACGCCACGCGCGTCACGAGGCGGGTGACGTCGTATTCGAGCGTCGATTCGGTCCGCGGGCTGAAGCGCGCCAGCGTCTCTTCGCGGTCGCCGCACACGGCCACGAGGCCGAAGTAGATCGGCTGGCCGAACGGGTTGACGTTCTGCGGCTCCACGCCGTAGCGCTGCGCCCACTCTTCCGCGTCGGAGTCCGGCTTCGGGTCGTAGGCTTCGAGCACGAGATGGCCGTTGCCCGCGAGTTCGTATTCCTTCAGGAGGTTCTGAACCTGCTGGGCGTAGGTCTTCAGCTGCATCGGCATTTCCGCCGAGGACGAGCTGAAATAGTACTTGAGCGTGACGTCGTTTTCGAGTTTGCCGAGGACGGCCTTCGACCCCTTGGAGAGCGTATAGAGCTTTTCGCCCGTCAGGTCCATGCGGAGCGGAAGGTTGGAGAGGATCAGGTTGACCGCGCCGACGAGGACGGCGACGGCCACGAGTCCAATGGCGCCATTGAGATTCTTCTTGTTCATGGTTTCAAAAATCCTTTTCCGGAAATTCCAGTCGGTTAGTCCTTCCAGGCGGCCTCAGCTCGCCTTGCGGCTGTCGGTCACGACCTGGGCGGCGGTCAGCATGAACACGATCACGCCCGCGTAGTAGCCGATGTCGGCGAAATCGATCACGCCGCGGCGCATCGCCTCGAAGTGCGAGAGGAGCGAGCAGGAGGCGATCGCGTTCACGATGCCCGACGGCACGCCCCAGTTGGCCACCGCCGTCACCACCGGATCAAAGCCGATGATGAGCATGAGGAACGTCACCGCCAGGGCGATCACGAAGCCGATCACCTGGCTGCGCGAGAGCGACGAGGCGAAAACGCCGATTGCCGTCGCCGCGCCCGCGAGGAGGAAGCTGCCCACGTAGCCGCAGAAGATGGCGCCGTAGTCGGGGCTGCCGAGCCAGCCGGCCGTGATCACGACCGGGAACGTCAGCGCCAGGCCGATGCCGATGAAGGCCCAGGCGGCGAGGAACTTGCCGATCAGCGCCTCCCACAGCGTCACGGGGAGCGTGAGCAGCAGTTCAATCGTCCCGTTGCGGCGCTCTTCCGCCCACGATCCCATCGTGGCGGCCGGCACCAGCAGCAGATACATCCAGGGATGCCAGAAGAAGAACGGCGTCAGATCGGCCTGGCGGCGTTCGTAGAACATCGCCACGCCAAAGGTCAGGAAGCCGGCGAGAACGAGAAACGCCACGAGAAACACGTAGGCGACGGGCGAATCGAAATAGCTCTTGAATTCGCGCGCGAAAACCGTCTTGATTTTGCTGCAGGGACACATGATTACTTGCCCTCCTTGTCCATGGTCAGATGATAGAAGGCGTTCGCGAGGTCGTTTTTGCCCTCCGGATCCTTCGCGCGAAGTTCGGCCGGCGTGCCGTCGGCCCTGATTTCGCCGTTCGAGATGATGATGGCGCGGGAGCAGACCGCGTCCACTTCCTCAAGAATGTGGGTGGAAATGATGATCGCCTTGCCCTTCGCCGCCATCTTCCTGATGAGCTTGCGGACTTCCAGCTTCTGGTTCGGGTCGAGTCCGTCGGTCGGTTCGTCCATGATCAGGACCTGCGGGTCGTGGAGGATGGCCTGCGCGAAGCAGGTGCGCTGGCGGTAGCCCTTCGACAGCGTCTCGATCGTCTGGTTGACGACCTTGGAGAGGTTCGCTTCGACGATGGCGGTTTCGACCCGCTCCTTGAGCTCGGCCCCCTTGTAGCCGCGAATCTTCGCGATGAAGACGAGAAAGTCCGTCACCGTCATCGCGCGGTAGCTCGGCGCGGATTCCGGCAGATAGCCGAAGGAGCTTTTCGCCGCGATCGCGTCGGTCACGACGTCATGCCCGCAGATGACGGCCGTGCCCTCCGTCGGCGGGATGAAGCCGGTCACCATGCGCATCGTCGTCGACTTGCCGGCGCCGTTCGGGCCAAGGAATCCGAGCACCTCCCCCTTCTTCACGGAGAAGGAGATGCCCTTCACCGCCGCAAAGGCCCCGAAGTTCTTCTTCAGGCCTTTGACTTCCAGCAGGATTTCTTCTTGCATTGTGTATGTTCCTTCTTTCTTCGTTAAATCTGCCTTTCTTCGCCAAACTCGCGAGGGATATTATACCATGCCTTTGTTAAGCGAGTGTTATGAAAAAAATGCCGGCGGGCGCGCCCGTCAGGCCGGGGGCGGCCGGACGCGGCGCGTCGGCGTGGCCGTCAGCGGATCCTCCGGCCAGTAGTGCTTCGGATAGCGGCCGCGCATGTCCTTGCGCACGAGCGCGTACGCCCCCCGCCAGAAACCCGCCAGATCTTTCGTGATCTGGATCGGACGCTGGGCCGGCGAAAGCAGATGCATGACGATCGGCACCTTGCCGCCGGCCACCCGGGGCGTCTCCTGCAGGCCGAAACACTCCTGCAGGCGCACCGCCACAAACGGCTCCGCTTCCCCGTAGCGGATGGGCACCATCGAACCGGTGGGGACCTCCATCCGGACGGGCGCCAGCCGGTCCAGCTCCCGGCGGTCGTGGCCCGATTCGGCCAGGGCGAAATCCAGAACGGCGGCCAGATCGAGTTTCTGCAGATGCGTCCACCGGCTCATGCCGAGCGTGAAGCCGGCAAACCAGTCTTCGAGGCGGGCGGCGAGCGACGCGTCGGACACGTCGGGCCACGTCGCGTCCATTTCCCGGCGCAGGAAGCCGATTCGCGCCTGCAGCTGGCGGGCGCCGGGCGTCCACGAGGGCAGATTGTCGATTCCCTTCTGCCGGATGCCGGCGAACAGGGCCCGCTGGACCTGCTCTTCGTCCGGCCGGGCCTGTCCCCCCTCGTGCAGGCGCATCTTCCACAGCCGCCGCACCTTGACGGCCTTCACGCATTCCTGCCGGCGGTCCCATTCGGTCTGGACGTCCTCGACGATCTCCCGGGCGAAGATCTCCTCGATGGCCGCTTCCGAAATCGGCGCGGCCAGATGGATTTTCGCGTCGCCGCCCCGGTCGTCCAGCTCGCAGAGGACCAGATACTCGCTTTTCGAAAGCGGCTCCGCGCTCTCCAGATAGGCCCCGCGGCCGCAGGTCATCTGGAACGTGCCGTTGCCGCGGTTGCGGGCGATCCGGTCGGGAAACGCGAAGACCAGATCCTCGCCGGCCTCGGAGGGGCCGCGCCGCGCCGCCGCCGGCGCCAGGCGCTCCCACCGGCGCGCCAATTCCCGCATGCGCGGCGTCAGGACAACGTCCCGCACGTCCGTGATCGCGTGCGGCGCGCCCTCTTCGAGAATCGCCGCCAGGCGGGCATTGCCCGTGCGGAGAATCATGCCGGCCAGGCGGGGGTGGACGGGCAGCCGCGCCATCTGGCGCCCCGTCTCCGTCAGCCGGCCCGTGTCGTCCAGTGCGCCCAGCCGCTGGAGCAGTTCTTTGGCGTTTTCCCAGGTGCCCGCCGGCGGGCGCGTCAGCCAGGGAAGCCCGTCGATGTCCGTCGTCCCCCACGCGGCGGCGGCCAGCACAGTCGGCGTCAGGTCGGCGTCGAGGATTTCCGGGCGCATGGACGGCAGCAGCGTCCGGTCCTGCGCTTCCGTCCAGAGGCGCAGGCAGACGCCGGGGGCCACCCGTCCCGCGCGGCCGCGCCGCTGGTCGGCCCGGTCGCGCGTCAGGCGGAGCGTCTCCAGCCGGCTCATGCCCGAACTCGGCGAGAAGCGGCTCACGCGCATCAGCCCGGAATCGACGACCGTCGTGATTCCCTCGATCGTCAGGGACGTTTCGGCGATGCTCGTGGCAAGGACGATCTTCTTGCGTTCGCTCCGCTCGACCGCCCGGTCCTGCTCCTCGCGGCTCAGCGCGCCGTAGAGCGGGCAGACGTCCGGCAGGTCGCGCAATTCCTCCGCGCAGCGCCGGATCTCGCCCTCCCCCGGCAGAAAGCAGAGGATGCCGCCCGGACTGTCCTTCCAGAGCCGCCGGACGGCGCCCGCCATCTGCAGCGAAATGGGCGCGGTCGATTCGATCTGCAGGAACCGGGTCTCGACCGGATACATCCGCGCCTCGGCGGTGTGGACGTCCGCATCGCCCAGGTGGTCGGCAATCGCCGCCACGTCCAGCGTGGCCGACATCACGAGCAGGCGCAGATCGGGCCGCAGGGCGCGGCGGACGTCCAGGGCCATCGCGAAACCCAGGTCGCATTGAAGCGACCGTTCGTGGAATTCGTCGAAGACGACAAGGCCGACATCCGACAGTTCGGGGTCGTTGACCAGGCGCTGCGTCAGCAGGCCTTCCGTCACGATCTCCAGGCGCGTGCGCGCGCTCGTCCGGCGTTCCAGCCGGACCTGGTACCCCACCGTCCCGCCGACCGGTTCGCCCAGCTTGCGGGCGATGAACGACGCGCAGCTCCGCGCCGCCAGCCGGCGCGGCTCCAGCATCAGGATCTTCCGGCCCCGCAGAAAGGCGGCGGACAGCAGCGCGGGCGGCACGCACGTCGTCTTGCCGCTGCCCGGCGGCGCGCGCAGCACCACGTCGCGGTTGCGTTCGAGGGAATCGAGGATCCCGGGGATGATCGTCTCGACGGGAAACACGTTCACTCCGCCTCGAAGACATGGACGCCGGCGGCGAGCGTCCGGGCCGTCGTTCCCCAGGCGAATTCGGCCACCGTGCCCTGCGGAACCGTCAGCTCGACGGCCAGCCGGCTCCCCTGCCGCGTCCAGCCGAAGACGATGGGTCCCTGCGGCGTGGGGACGGTCCCCTTCGCCCAGCCGAGCGTGGCCGTCTGCGGCCTGACCGCGAACTGGCGGAAGCCGATCTCCGTGGGCGTGACGCCCAGGATGTACGACGAATAGAGGCCGCCAATCGCCGTATCGGGGTGGGATTCGTCGCCCCAGCCGCGCCGGATCAGGCCCATGCACTCCGTCACCGTCAGCGCGCCCTTCCAGGACGGGTCCAGCAGCTTGTACCAGTTGTGGTCCTCGATTGCCTTGAGTCCGCCCGCCGTGTCGCCGTACTCGAACTTGCCGCGGGCGGCCAGCGCCTGGAACTTGCCGTGTCCGGTCCGCGTCAGCTGCGGCATGATCCGCCGGGCCTCCTGCGCCGTCGCGAACTTCGCGGCGAGCGCCAGCGCATTCGCCTCGAAGCCCATCCGCCGCTGTTCGGCCGACAGGACGAAGAATCCCTTCGCCTCGTCCCAGAACGCCGCGCGGACCACGCCCGCGAACCGCTCCGCGTCGGCGTTCCAGACGGCGGCCTCGTGCGGATGGCCGAGCGTCCTGGCGATGAACGCGGCGTCCTTCAGGGTCTTCCACAGGAGAATGTTCATGTACGAACGGTGATGCAGCGACGTCCCGCCGAACACGAGGCCGGCCGCGTGTTTGCTGGTTTCCCTGCGCGGCTCGAAAATGCCGTCGCTGCGGCGGTGGGCGTTGAGGTAGCCCATCAGGGCCACGACGTCGGGCCACACCGCGGCCAGCGTCTTCACGTCGGCCGTGTAGAGGAGGTAGTCGGCCGAGACGGGAACGAACCAGGCCGCGAATTCGTCCGACCCGAACGGGCCGTAGTCGCCCGCCGGCGGCCGCATCGCGCGCTCCGCATACGGGGAGGCGTGCGTGTAGCCCTCGGGCGTCCGGTTGAACGCGAGCATCTTGACGCTGCCCGTCATGTAGGGGGATTCCGGGCCGAAGCCGTAGAAGAGATTCCGTTCCGCCCACCAGAGGTCGCCGCTCCAGATCAGGCGGTCGCGCTTGGCGCCGTCCGCCGTGAACGGCAGCGTGCGGGCGAAATCCCAGGCGTCCAGATCCATCAGGTCCCGCCCCGCCGCCGCAAGTTTCCAGACGACCGGCCAGCTTTCCTTCGGGACGGACAGGCCGATCCTCTCGCCCTTCCTGACGGGCGTCCTGAGCGTCTTCACGGCATTGGTCGCATCCTGGACGACCGCGACGCGGCGGTCGCCCGCCAGCACCTCGAACCTCCCCGCGGGGACGTGCGGATTCGCGTCGAACTCGTAGACGATTTCGATTTCGCCGTCGGCCGCGGCCGGCTGGCGGCACCAGACGTCCGCCTGCCCCTGTTCCAGCTTGCGCGGCAGGATGCGGCCCGCGACCTTCTTCCAGGCGTCGTGGTTCGGGAAGCTCGCCAGCTGGCAGGTCCACACGCTGATGTCCCAGAGCCTGGTCAGCCGGTCGTCCGAGCAGGCGAACGAACCGCGGCGGGGTTCCGTGGAGAACACCTCGGCATTTTCGATTTCGAGCGAATCGACGGACACCGTGCCGGGCGTGTCCAGCTGGAGGCGCACGTAGCGCTCCTGGCCCTGGATCAGCGGCGCGACGAACGTCCCCGTGCGCCCGATCGAATAGATCTCGTGGCGGTTGATGTTGCCCGGCAGGACGGGGATGTCGAAATCGGGGCCGAGATAGCGGGCGCTCGTCTCGCGCGTGAAGCAGCCGTTGGGCGTCAGCCCGTCGGGATGGTTCGCGTACGCGAGGCGGAGGACGGGATTGCCCGTCTGCCGCGTCACCTTGAAGACGGCGTAGCCGCCCACGCTTTTCGCGCCGAAATCGACGGCCAGCACGGGCTGCGCACCCGCGCCGTCCCAGGCCAGCGTGCAGACCTGCCCGTCGTCGGCCCGATACAGGCCCGGCGCGTTCGAAACGGAACCCTGGATGTACAAAACCGCCGATGCGGCCGCCGCAAGCAACATGGTCCAATCCTCCTTCAGCCAGTCAGAAAACGAAACCGCCGCCGGACGTCCCGCCCCGTGAGGCGGCAGATTCGGAGCGGCGGACGGGACTCCCGCCCGGAGTCGAGATGGCGCGAAGGTCCGGTCACCGGACGGCCTCCGATGCGGGCAGCGGGGGCGCGGCCGGCGGCGTCATCCAGTCCAGGACGCCGCAGACGACGGCGGCGGCGACGGACTTCTGGCGCGTCCCGTCCCACGAGGCCTCCTCCCCTTCGGGGAGATTGATGAAATCGACCTCCAGAAGGCAGCTCGGCACCGCCGGATTGCGGCAGACCGCCAGGGACTTCATCTGGGCGCCCGCGTCCGGGACGGGCGCGACGACCTTGGCGACGTGCTTTTGGATGCAGCGCGCCAGCGCCAGGCCGTTGGACATCGAGGCGTAGGTGGTCGAATGCCGGACCCGGCGCGGATCCCGTCCGGGCGCGGTCGCATTGTGGTGGACGCTGATGAACGCATCGGCGCGCTCGTCGTATGCGCGCAGGGGCCGGGACATCAGGTCCGGGAACGAATCGTCCTCCCGCGTCATGAAAACCTGGAAGCCGGCTTTCCGCAGCGCGTCGCGAATCGCAAGCGCCTGCTGCAGGTTGACCTCCTTCTCCTGCCACCCGTGCGGCGACAGCGCGCCGGAGTCGGACCCGCCATGCCCCGCGTCGACGCCGATGAGAACCTCTTCCGGACGCTTCCCGTAGGGCGGCCGCTCGGAGAAGCCCGACAGGATGTCCGGCGCCATCAGCCCCTTCGGGGGAAGCTTCAGCGACGGCATGCGCGCCATCGACTTCCGGGGCAGATAGCCGCGGCGATTCTCCAGCCAGACGGCCAGCCAGGGCGAATCCTTCACTTCGGCGCCGCGCAACGCAAAGCCGCGGGGCAGGAAGAACAGGGAGTCCGACCCGTCGGGTTCGGACCGGACGCGGTTCGCGAACAGCGACCCCGTCGTCTTCCAGGTCCCCGGCTCGCCCAGTCGCGGATCGTCGTCCGCGACAATGGGCGACGCCGCCTTGCCCGGCACGGCGGGCGCCGCGGCAACCACGAACGTGCGCACCAGCCGCTCCCGTCCGCGAAACAGCGTGAGCGTGTTCGTCCCCGGCGTCACGGGCACCATCGCGATGAAGGCGCCGGTCCGGTAGACGTCGGTGGTGACGCCGTTCACGTACAGCAGTTCCGTGCGTCCCGCGTCGACCGCCCCGATGACGTAGGTGTTCGTCACGGCGGGCAGCCGCTGCCGTTCGGCGGGGAACGACACCCGGATCCCGCCCTGCGCCGCAAGGGCGCAGGCCACGAGCATCGGCAGAACGCCTGACAGCCGCCCCGACACGGAAACCTCCCGGGCCTAGCGCCCGCCCGCCTTCGCGAGTTCGCGAAGATGCGCCACGTAGTCGCCCGGCGCGAGCTGCCGGTATCCCGTGCGCGCCTTGACGGCGCCCGTCGCGTCCATCAGCAGAACGGTCGGGAACCCCTGGATGCCGTACTGCCCGGCCAGCGCGCGATTGGCCTTCGTCCGGGCGGGCGTCGTCAGCGACTCGTCGTTCGGGAAGTCGAGGAAGACGAGCACGAAGTCCTTCGCGGCCGCCTCAAGGAACTCCGGCTTCGAGAGGATCTGCTCCTCCAGGCGCTGGCACCAGATGCACCAGTCGCTCCCCGTGAAGAGGACGAGCAGCGTCTTCCCGTCTTTCCCGGCCGTCTTCTTCGCGGCCTCGAAATCGTCCGTCCATCCCCTGGGCACGGAGGTTTTCGCCGCGGCGGGACGGGCGGGCGCGGCGGGCGTTGCCTCCTTGCTGCAACCTGCGAACACGGCGGCGGCCATCGCCAGGCACGCCAGAACTGTCAGCTTCTTTTTCATGATGTCCTTTCTGCGGAATCGCGTTGGTGGGTCGAAACCCCTATTTCTCGTTTCTCAATGCGGGATCGAGGAGATCGCGCAGTTCGTCGGCCAGGTGGTTGAACACCAGAACGAGCGTGAAGATGGCGAGCGTGACGAAGGTCATCTCCCACCACACGCCCTGCCACAGGCGCAACCGGGCGTTGTTGATCATCAGCCCCCAGCTCGGCTCGTCCTGCACGCCGATGCCAAGGAAGGAGATGAAGACCTCCGTGGCGACCGCGCCCGGAAAGCGGATCGAGAACTGGATCAGGATGACGTGCGAGACGTTGGGCAGGATGTGGCGGAACATGATCCGGAGGTGCGAATACCCCAGGACGCGCGCCGCCTGGACGTAGGCCCGGTCGCGGTGCTTCATCACCTCGGCGCGGATGGTGCGGCAGACGCCCACCCAGGTCGTCAGGCCAATCCCCATGTAAATGCCCATCAGGCCCTGTCCGACCACCATCGAAATGGCGAGAATGAACAGCAGCCCGGGCATGGAGGCCACGGTCGCGCACAGCCAGACGACCGCCGAATCGACCTTCCCGCCAAAATAGCCGCCGAACAGCCCCAGCAGGACGCCCAGCGGAATGGCGATCAGCGACGTCATGATGCCGACATGGAATGCGATGCGGGAGCCCTGGATCAGGCGCTGCGCCACGTCGCGGCCCAGATTGTCCGTCCCCATCGGATGCGCCCAGGACGGCGCCTGGTACCGCCGGTCCTCGTGGACGACATTGTAGCCGGGCGTCACGTCCCGCATCCGGGCCGCCCGGTACTGGACTTCGCCGTACAGCGCCAGGGCGAGGTAGGAGAGAATGACCAGCAGGCAGAGTTTGCCGCCGAAGCGAAGTCTGCGCCAGAGTTCCCTCATCCCAGCCTCACTCTCGGATCCAGCGCCGCGTAGGCCAGATCGGTCAGCAGATTCACGCCCTGGTAGAGCAAGGCCCCCAGCACCACCACCGCGCGCACGACGGCCATGTCGGCCGAGTGGATGGCGTTCAGCGAGACGTTGCCCAAGCCCGGGATGCCGAAAAAGGACTCCAGCATCAGCGAGCCGGTGAACAGATAGGGAATGGCCAGCGACACGTAGGTCGCAATCGGAATCAGCGAATTGCGCAGCACGTGCCGCACGAGAATCCGCGCGCCCGAAAGGCCCTTGGCGCGGGCCGTGCGGACGTAGGGCTTGTAGATCTCGTCGAGAATCGCCGTCCGGAAGAACCGGATGTCGACGCCGAGCGAGCTCAGCACGCCGATGGCCACGGGCAGGACGAGATAGAAGGCGCTCTCATAGCCCCAGATGGGAAACAGGCGCAGCTTGAACGCGAGGACGAACTGGCCGGCCAGAACCCAGACGACGTAGTTCACGCTCATCAGAACCGTCGACAGGACAAGGACGCCCTTGTCCGGCCAGCGGCCCCGGAAGGCCGCGCAGAGAAGCGCCAGCATCAGCGCCACGACCGTCCCGCCCACGAGAATCGGCACCGTCAGGGACAGCGACGGCCCGACGCCCCGTTTGAGGACGTCGACGACGGGTTCGTCGTATTCCGTCGAGATGCCGAAATCCCCCTTCGCCAGACTGCCGATGAAATTGAAGAACTGGGAATCGAAAACCGAACCCTCCCGCGTCGTGTTGACCAGCAGGTCCTTGTCGTAGCCGTAGCGGTGGTTGAAGGCGGCGATGGATTCCTTCGTGGCGTTCTTCCCGAGAACCACTTCCGCCGGCGAACCGCCGACGACATGGAACAGGACGAACGTCAGGACCAGAATCCCGAAAGTCGTCGGAATCAGTTCCAGAAGACGTCTGGCGGCGTAGCGGATCATGCGCGGGTTCGACTTTGGATGGCCCGCTTCAACGCCTCGGCGAGCGCCTGCGGGTCGCAGGCGTCCAGCCGCTTCAGCACGCAGGACCAGCGATAGGCGCCCGAACCGGCCTGGTCGTAGGGACGGTGCAGGAAAAGCTCGTCGAACGCCACGCGCCGCGCGCGGTAGTTCGCCTGGACTTCGGACAGCCGCTGCTCGAATCCCCGCACGTACGCCTTGGCGAAGGCCACGAAGTCGCCCACGTACTTCTCGCGGCGCAACACGGGATTCGCATAGGCGCCGACGAGCTCGTCGAGCGATTCCCGGTACTTCACGAACGAACCGGCATGGTCGGTCACGCGGATTTCCGCGGGCAGACCGTCCGGACCGAGCCGGACGACCTCGAACATCTGGTCGAACGTCGGTTCGCCCGTTTCCGTGGCGGCACGCCCGACGATCAGGTCCAGCGCCGCGGCCTGCCCCATCAGCGCCGCAAAGCGGTGGGCGAACGCCGGATTGCGGAACCGCTCGACCGGCACCTTGTCGGACGCCGTGCCCGGCACGTAGGACCGGATGAAGTAGTGGGCCCGCACCGCCGTTCCGCAATACTGGTTCCGCCCCAGGTACTTCTCGACGATCTGGCCGGAGGTCACGAGCTGCGGCAGATTCATGCCCAGCTGGCGGCAGGCCAGGCGGCGGTCCATGATGTAGTCCGCGTATTCGTTCGCCGCCAGCATCGACTGGAGCAGGTCCCGGCCCTCGTCGAGATGCTCCGCCACGCCCCACTTCTGGAAGCGGATCATCGAAATCTGGCTCGTCGGCCGGTCCCGGTCCTTGTACTGGAGCAGATAGACGGTTCCGCGGCGCGCGCCCGCGACGGGACGGCGCGCCAGCGAATGCAGGATCCGGCCCACGTTGACGTACTCAAGCGTGCCGACCGTCCGCATCAGATCGAAGATGATCGAGCGCACGCGGGCGTCGCAGAACGCCAGCAGCTCGGGGTCCTGCGTCCGCTGCGCCTCGTCGTAGAGCGAATCGAAAATCAGCTGGCCGTCCTCCACGTGCGCGCCGGGCAGCCATTCGATCTGGCGGAAGAATTCGGGACTGATGCCCTGGATGAGATCGTCGTCGCCCACGGCCGTCTCGTTGGGCCTCCGGTTCAGCTCCGCGCTCATCTCGTTGCGCCAGTCCAGGTTCGCCGTCGATTCGTCGCGCAGATTCTTCGGCAGCGCCAGGCGCCACTTCGTCTCCACGGCGGAATAGGCGGCGCGCAGGGCCGCGTCGTCCATGCCCTTCGCGTCGACGGCCTTCAGGGCTTCCGCCAGGTCGGCCGGCACGCTCGCCGGGAAAAGCGCGATTTCGGGCTGCCCCAGCCGGTTCACGGCCCGCAGGCCCTTCGCGATCTCCTGCAGCTGCACGCGGAAGGCGTCCGCGTCGAGACGGGCGATTGACGAAAAGCCGGCCACCGTCAGGAACCGCGTCCCCGTCTTGCCGTTGTAGTAGTAGATCGGCTCGTGCGAAATGGCGACGCGCGCCGATTCGATTGCCCGGACGATCTCCTCGGTGCTCTGCGCGGGGCGCGACATGCGCCAGTTCTCGCCGCGCGCCTGCAGGGCGGAGCGCACCTTGGCGGCGTGCGTGTTCAGGAAGCGGATCTGGCGTTTGGAAACCAGCGTCTGCAGCACGTCGTCGGCCTTGAAGGCCAGGTCCATGCGCTCCGGATCGGGGCGGATGAGCACGTAGTCGTCCGTGAAGATCAGATCGGCGGAATCGGCCCATTCGGCCATCGCCTCGGATTCCGTCAGTTCAGGCCGGCCGGCGGCGGCGCGTTCCCGGTTCAATTCGCGCGTCCACGCGAGACGCTGCATGGCATGGACGCCCTTCTGGGTCACCAGACCCGGCGTCCTGAAAAACAGGGTTCCGATCCGGCTTTTCAACGTACCGTCCGGATTCTTGGCAAATATTGGATCACCGACAATTTTCATGGCGCGTCTATTCTAGCATAGCCCCGCCCTTCCCGCCAGTGCCCAGCCGGGGGGAAGTTGACGGCCGGCGCGGCGGGCGGACCGGCGCGTCAGCGTTTCGGGGCGGCTTTCGGACTCTTGACCGGCGGATCCAGAGGCTCGATGCGCACGCGGCGGAATTCGATTCCGCACCCCTCGCTCTGCAGCTGGATCCTTCCCATGTTCGGGGCGCACTGGACGGCCCGGTTGACCAGTTTCCCGTTGAACCAGCAGGCGACCTGCCCCCACCGGCATTCCAGCACGGCGACATTCCACTCGCCCATCGGCTTCTCGTTGACGGCGAGCGGCACCTGGGGCGTGTCCGTCCAGGAGCGGTCGATGTCGAAACGGCACAGGCGGGCGTTGCCCGCCAGCGTGACGGCCGTTCCGCCCTTCTGCCAGATCGGATGGCGTCCGGCCAGCTTCTCGGGCCCCGCTTCGCCCTTGATGAACCGGGCGGGTTTCTGGTTCCTCCCGGGATCCGGACCCACCGTCCAGAGGTCGCCCGAGGCGCCCCGGATCAGGTTGTATTCGTGCGCTGGCATCCAGGCGCCGGCAAATCCGCCGTCGGGACCGGTCGAGTGGAACAGGATGCCGCTATCCGGCGCCGCATTCGTCTTGCTGCCGAAACTCGTCCCCAGCCAGCGGTACTCGACCGTCAGCCGGTAGTCGGCGAAACTGTCCGCCGTCGTCAGGCTGCCCCACTCCTCGCCGGACACGCGGATCGCGCCGTTGGTGACCGTGAACACGCGCTTCGGGTCGTTGTTGCGCCCCCGTCCCTTCAGGAACGTGTACCATCCGTCGAGGTTCCTGCCGTTGAACAGCTCGCGCGCCCGGCGAACCGTCGGGCGCCGGGGCGGCGGCGGCGGCGGGCCCCAGCTTTTGAGCATGAAACTGCGCGCGGGCAGCAGATGGTTCCACGCAAACGCCTGGTTGTACTCGTCCGCCGGCATGACGGGCACGACCACCCGTTCGCCGCCGACGCGGGCGGACGCCGCGAGAGCGAAGGGAACCGGCACGGGCGTCCGCTTGGCCTTCGACCGGATCGACACCGTCACCAGATTGGACGCGGCGGGGATCACCCGGACGTTCATCTCGACGGCGTCGTCCGGTTCGAGCCGGATGTCGCCATCAAACCCGTCCCGGCGGATCACCTGGAGCGGAAGCGGCAGCCACTGGCCCGGACGCGGACTGAACGACGACTTCTTCGCCCAGACCTCGAAGCGCGGAACGGGGCGATGGATCCGCAGCGTGTAGACGTAGGCGGCGCCGCCCTTCCCGGCCTCGTCCTCGACGCGGACGGAATAGCGGCCCTCCCGCTCGAACCGGCAGCGGCCGACCGGATCGCATTCGCCCTGGATGATCGTGCCGCAGTGGACGGCATTCGTCGTGTCGTCGAAACGCGCGAGAACCGTCCGCCCCGACTCGTCCCGTACGGTCAGGCGCCCATCCAGCGGCGAGCCCAGGCGGCGGGCCAGCAAATCGAACACGTACTCGCCCGGTTCGGGGATGTCGAACACGTGCGTCCGGACCTGCCCCGGCTCCTTCACCTCCCCGCGGAACTGGGCGACACGGGCCGAAACGGGGATGTCCGCCGGCGGAACCGGCGTCAGCGGCAGATCGAAAAGGGGCGGCGGCAGATTCCCCTCGCGGACGTCGACCACGTACACGAAGTCGCCGCGCCCGCGATAGAGGTTGTCGTGGATCCGGAGCGTGTACACGCCATTCGTCGGCGGCGTGTAGACCAGCACGGGGTCCGGATGGTAGAAGTAGTCGTCGGCAACGGCCACTTCGTTCGTCGCGTCGTCCAGCAGCCGCAGAACCGGATTGAAGAAGCCCGGCACGGCATCGCCGATGAACGGCTCGAACTCGCGGGCGAAGGTCCTGAACGTCACGGTCCGCCCGCCTTTCAGCGCGATTCTGAACGTGTCCGTCTCGCCCGGAAAGATCTGCCCGTCCAGAACGCAGGGCAGCGTTTCGACCAGCGGCCTTTCCGGCTGCCGGCGATGGGGCGGCACGTAGAGCGGTTCCGGGACGTGGGGCGCGGCCGTCACGAGGAACGCGTGCGGCGCCGAAAGCCCCCCGTTGCCGTAAATGCGGAACTCGCGCACGCCAAGCTCCGCCCCGGGCTCCACCGCGACTCTGGCCAGCAGCATCTGGTTGAGCGCGGGCGTCATCTGCAGCGGATTCCGCGGCGTGTGAAGCCACTGTTCCACCAGCGACAGCCGCAGGTCGTCCAGTTCGCCCAGAACGCTCCACCAGCGGTTCGAGCGCCATTCGTCCAGATGTTCCACGTTCGGCAGCGGCGGCTTCTCGCGATGCCCGCCGGCAATCGCGTCAAGCCACTTCACCAGATACTTGCGCTGGTCTCCCGGCGGCGGCGCGAACGACGGAACAAGCTCGACGTCCAGAACCTCGACCCCGCGCCCCGTCACGTGGCCGCCCTGCACGCCCCACAGGAACTGCCCGCACACGATCAGCGTATTCGTCGTGCCGGCCTGGACCGCGGACGGGTAGACGTAGCCCACGTATGGATCGGCGGCGGCGGCGCATCCCGACACGGCAAGCGCCAGGCCCAGAAGAAAACGTTTCATAGAGAGTCCTTTCACGGCAGAGTATGCGCCCGCGCGCAAAATTCCACAGCGAACACGGCGGCGATGCCTCCGGCGCCCGCGGCGGGATTCCGCCCGCGCCGGGCTACCCGTGCTCCGGCGTCCGCAGGATCAGTTCGCTGATTTCCGCCGGCACGCCCAGCCGAATCGGGAAGCCCGTCCACTGGCCGGTCCCCGGACTCACGTGGAGGGCGATCTTCCCCTCGCGGTAGAGTCCGCGGAGATGGCCCTCGTTGCCCATCTCCGCCACCAGCAGGTCCATTCCCCGGCAGATGCCGCCATGCGTATGTCCGCTCAGCTGCAGGCGCACGCCGTAGCGTTCATGCAGGGGCAGCTGGATGGGGCGGTGCTTCAGGAGAATCCGGCACCCCTCGGGGGCGCCGCGGTAGACCGCGCGGATGTCCGGCCGGGGGGAGTCGCCCGCATATTTCGGCGCCAGCACGACCTCGTCCGTGATGCCGCCCAGAACCACCCGCGAGCCGTTCCGCTCGAACACGCGATGGCAATTGTCCAGCATCTGCACGCCCAGCGACTCGAAAACGGGCTTCCAGGCCCGATAGCCGGAATAGTATTCGTGGTTGCCCGCACAGCCGAAGACGCCCGACCGCGCCTTCAGGCCCTTCAGCGGCGCCAGGTCTTCGCGCCGGGCCGCGACGGAGCCGTCGACCAGATCGCCCGTGATGCAGACGATGTCGGCGGCGACCGTATTGGCCAAATCGACAATCGCCTGGACATGTTCCCGCCGCGCCGCCGCGCTGCAGTGCAGATCGCTCAGCTGGAGGATCGTGAAGCCGTCAAAGGCCGGCGGCAGCCCCTCGACCCGGATCTCCGTCCGCCGGACCGGCGGCACGCGGCAGCCTTCCCAGAGGCCCCAGCCCGCCACGCCCGCCGCCGCCAGGCCGTGCATGAACTCCCGCCGCCGGACGACCCCGGTCGCCGCCGGCGCGCGCCGCCGTTTCGGCAGGCACATCCTCGCCAGGCCGTTCACGACGAACACGGCGCCGCGCCAGCCCGCATAGAGCATGAACGCCGCATACGCCCAGCCCGACAGCAGCATGAACCAGGCCGGAAATTCCGGATTGAACACGTCGCCGCCCAACAGCCAGGACAGGGAAAATTTCTGCGACGCGAGGAACAGCAGGCCGGCCAGCGGCACCTCGCGCCGCCAGGTCAACTTCAGCGGACGGATGCCGACAAAGTAGGCGATCAGCCAGGCGACGACGGGAAACGTCAGAAAGAAGACGCGGAAGAACATGGCGGGAGAGCCTCGCCGGCGCGCGACGCGGCGAACCGCGGACGGCCGCCGGCGCGCGTTATCGCGGCCCGGAGCCCGCCGGCGCCTTTCCGTCGCACCGCACAAGGCCCTCGCCCGTCAGCCGGAGCGGGAAGAGCTTCATGCGCTCGTTGTTCGAATTCGGCTGATGGAGCGACAGCGTCAGCTGCCCGTCGAAACGCCGGAACAGCATGCCATGCCCGCCATCGCGCGTGAACAGCGGCGTCTGCGCCGTCCAGGGGCCCGCGACCTTGCCCGACAGGGACTTGCACTGCAGCACGCAGTAGCCGTTCCCCTTCAGGAAGTTGCTCCAGATCATGCGCAAGCCGGCCTCGTCCGACTTCACCAGAAACGGCCCGTCCGTCACGTGACCGGCGCCCGGCAGGCAGGCCGCGCGGAAAAGCTCGACCGGCGCGGCCGTGAACGACGCCAGGTCCGGGCTCATCGGCGCGGCCATCATGCGGCCGTTGCCCGTCTGGCACCATTCGTGGCAGAACACCATCCACGGCACGCCGTCCTCGACCCAGAGCGTGCCGTCCAGGCACATCCACTCCTGGGGCGTCACGGACCCCAGCTTCACGGGAACGAACGGTCCCTTCGGCCGGTCGCTGCGGAACACCCACACGCCGCGGGGCTGGAGGGCGCCGCCCGAGAATCCCTTCTCCAGCATCGGCCGGATCGGCTTCAGATAGGGCGGCGCGTCCGTGTCGCCGGGCTTGACGGGATCGAAGGTCAGGGTCGTGAAGAGCCAGTAGGCGCCGGCGTATTTGTGGACCTCCGGCGCCCACACGGCGGTGTTCTTCACCTCGGGCGGCAGCTGGAGGACCATTTCCTTCTCCGTCCAGCGCTCAAGGTCCTTCGACGTGCGCACGGCCACGCCCTTGCCGCCCGACCACGGCTTCGACTCGTAGAGATAGTAGGTGTCCCCCTCCGGCAGCACGAACGGGTCGCGGATCCGGAACTCGTCGCGCGAAACGAGTTTCGGCGCGGCGGCGCCTCCTGCGGAAACAAGGCCCGCCAACACCAGGCCACATGCGAACAACTGCTTCATTTTCCAGCCTCCTGCGTCTGCCGATTCCAGAGTTTCACCCACACGTAGTCCAGCCGGAGCGGCACGTCGACGGACAGCGCCGTCCCCTCCAGCTTCGCCGTTCCCCGTCCGCCGATGACCTCGGCGCGAATCGCCTGCGGAAGGAGTTCCTGCAAATCGAAAACAAAGGACGACGCCGCGTTCGCCTCGCGGAAGAAAAGCGCGTAGCCGCCCTGGCCGTCGGCGCCCTGCGTGACAAAGCCCGTCCAGGCGACGCCATCCGGCGCCGCCGCGACCGGCACCGTGAAGCCGCCATGCAGATTGGCGCGCTCCCGTTTCCAGCGGGCGACGAGCGGCTTCATCTGCGCCAGGGTCTCGGGCGCGAGTTCGGAGATTTCAAACCAGCCCAGCGGCGAGGCCACCATCACCGTCGCGAACAGCGCGTCGCCGCGCCAGTGCCGGGGCGCCAGGGGGCTTTCGGGGTACTGGTCCTGGCCGTGGAGCGGATTGAGGACCTCCATGCGCAGGCGGACCGGATCGAGGACCCGCGCGAGCGACCAGACGTTGCGGAGCGTCTGGTGCGGCCAGTAGCGTCCGCCCTTCCAGTAGCGGTTCTCGACGAAGAGCGGCCCGATGTCCGGCATGCCCAGATAGCCCGGCCGCGGCGCCATGCCCGTCACGTCGAGATCGAAGGTCATCTCGCCATGCGATTCGGCTAGCATCCGGTCGAACATCTTCCGCTGGTTCTCGATCGCCAGGCGCGAGTGCATCTTGAGCGAGTCGATCTTGAAATATTTCACGCCCAGCGTCCGGTAGAAGTCGAGCAGCGTCTGCGCGTCCGCGTTCCACGATCCGCAGTCGTCCGACGAATCCGGACCGAACCACAGGCCGAATCCGAGGCCGCGCGCCTTCGCGGCGTCGACAATCGGCTTGAGCCCCTGCGGGAAGCGCACGGGATCGGGCGTCCAGAAGTCCGGATCGAACGCGCGGAAGTTGCCCCACGCGCCCTGGGAACGCTGCCTGATCAGCGCCGAATTGGCGCTCTTGCCCTTCTGCCAGCCGTCGTCGATCTGGATGACGTCGACGCCCAGTTCGCCGCCGGCCTCGACTTCGGCCATCATGAACCCGGCGTTGATGCGCGCGTCGCGGTTCGAGTCGCCCCAGGTGTTCGTGAGGAAAATGCCGTCGCGGCCCGGCCGATAGGCGCGCAGCGCCCGCTGGAAATCGCGCAGGGCGCGAATCCGCCCCGTCCGCCCTCCCGCAAACGCGAGCTCGGCCACGGGATAGCCGTTGCGCACGGAGGCGAAAACCGTCTTGTTGCCGTTGGCGCAGGCCACGACGTCGGGGAAACGCTCGGGGCGCATCGTCGGCAGCGGCGCCAGCCGCACGGAAAGCACGCCTTCGCCCGTAAACGAATTCTCCAGGGCGACAATCGGCGCCGACAGCACGAGCGGCGCCTCGCGGACCATCAGCAGCCAGCTCTTCTCGTGGCAAAGCTCGTTGTGCATGTCCGTCTGGTCCACCAGCTCGAACGCCGTCACGTTGACGTGGAGCGGCGCCAGCGGCAGCGTGTCGGCCCCGCGGCGATAGGCGTCGGCCTGGCGGTACGGGTCGGCATACGCGTTCCCCGCCGCCTTGAACGCGGCGTCCGCGCGGACGGCGCTCGCGCGCAACACGCCGGGCATTCCCGGCAGGATCCAGATCGTCTCCGCCGTGCCGTCGACCGTGGCCACGACCTTCACGCCCTCTTCGCCGACGACGCTCCAGCGTCCCCTTTCGGCCGTCACGGACAGTTTGCCGCCGGCCTTCGCCGCGCGGGACGCGTCGATCCATTCGGTCCGTCCCGCTTGCCAGGACCGGGTCCGCAGGCCCTTGCCGGCCACGAACACGCGCGAGAACGCGGCGTTGCCCACCGTCAGCGACGTTTCGTCCCACCGCGCGAAACAGGTTCCGTTCACGACCTCGTCCGCCGCGCCGGCGAACGCCAGCGTCCACACCGCGCCCGAAACGGCAATCGCTTTCATGCTCTTCGTCATGCGGACGATTATAGCAGAAACCGCGCCCTTGCGGCAATCGCCCGACCGGCCGAATCCATCCGGCCGGTCGCCGCGCCGTTTCGGGTCGTGCGCCGGGACCGGCCGGCGCCGGGGAGCGCCCGCCGTCATTTCTTCAGGTTCATCCAGCCGATCCAGGCCGCCAGGCCGAACATGACGAGGGCCGAGACGCGCTGGAAAACCGCCGTCGCCGCGAGCCACCGCCCCACGACGTGCGCCAACGCGCCGCCGCAAAACGCAACGCCGTTGAAGACCAGCAGCGTCGCGATGGCAAACGTCAGACCCAGCAGGATGAACTGAAGGGCCACGCGCCCCTTTTCGGGCACGATGAAGCGCGGCACCAGGGCCAGAAAGAAGAGCATGACTTTGGGGTTGCAGACATTCATCACGATTCCGCGCAGATAGAGGCGCAGATGGGGCAGGCTCTCCGCCGTCCCCGTCGCGGCGGCCGCCGCGTGCCGCCAGGCGTCCACGCCAAGCCACGCGAGATAGGCGGCCCCGCACCAGGTCAGCACGGCAAAGGCGCGCGGGCTTTGCTTCAAAGCGGCGGCGACGCCGAACGCGGCAAGCGTCACGTGGAAGCACAGCCCCGTGCACAATCCCAGCGTCACCAGCGCCCCCGCGGCCCATCCCCGCGCCAGAGACTGGGCCATGACGAAAAGGATGTCCGGCCCCGGCGCGATGTCAAGGGCCAGGGACAGGCAGAAGAACGACAGGAAACGCCTCATTTCGCGCCGATTCGGCACCTTCCGGCCGGCACGTCGCGCACCTGCCCCCCGAATTCGACGCGGGCCGGCACCGGCGTCACCACGTCGAGAACGCCATCGGCCACGGCAACCTCGACGGCCCCCTGCGCCGTGGGGACAGTCCCCCTGACCCACGCGAGCCGCCCGATCTGCGGGCGAATGCGGACTTTCGCGCATCCGGACTCAAGCGGCGTCACGCCGAGGACGTAGCGCGAAATCACGTTCAGCGGCGGCGTGCCCCAGGCATGGTTCAGGTCCAGATTGGGCTTGTATTTGACGGACCAGGCCTCCATCGTCACGGTCGCGCCCTGCTCCAGCATGCCCAGCCACGTCCGATCGCCCGTCGCCGTCATCAGCTCCAGCGCGGCATCGGGCTCTCCCGCCTCGTAGAACGCCTCAAGCAGATACTGGGAGAAATAGACGCTGCAGGCCATGCCGCGCGAAAGGCAGTGGCGCGCCACCGAACGGCGCTGTCCGGCGGGCACCAATCCGAAAGCCAGCGCCGCCGCGTTGGCGTGCAGCGACGCGTGGTCCGTCCCCTCGCCGTCCACGTAGACGCGCCGTGCCGGGTCGAAGAAGGCCTGCTGGTAGGCGGCGTGGACCTGGCGGGCCTGCGCCTGGAAGCGCGCGGCGTCCGCGGCCTTGCCCAAGGCCCGCGCGATGTCCGCCATCTCCAGCAGATTCCGGTAGAAGAACGCGTTGACGACGGCGTTGACGTCCCGGAAGACGAATCCGTCCCGTTCGCCGGGCGGCCAGTCGACGATGTCCGCCGCGCCGCGCGCGTTGCACAGTCTGCCGGGGCTTCGCTCCCCGCCCGTCAGCAGCAGCCCGTCCGATTCGCGGACGAACTGCAGGAGCAGCTTCTCGTCCTTCAGCCGGTCGTAGAACTTCGCCAGCGACCGCGTGTCGCCCGACCACATCCAGTCCGCCCAGGCCATCTTGATGGAATGCTGCTTCCATTCCGTCGGCCAGGTCGGATGCCGCATCAGATACTCGTGGCTCGTGCGCCCCAGCGAATAGTCGGCGTGGACCGCATACTCGCCGAGCTGGTTCAGATACGCGTCCGCCTCATACGGGATGCGCTCGCGGTCGCCGTCGACGTAGAGGCCGGCAAAGGAGGTGGCCAGAATCGAGTATTTGCAGAAATCGTAGACGCGGACCAGCCGGGCGTCGCTGCAGGCGAACGCGGAGGCCGCCATGTCGATCGGATAGTTGACGGCCACCATCCGGACCGTCTCCGCCGTAACCGGAAACGGCGCCGCGAACACCTCGGCGTAGCGGAACGGCAGCACCACCCCGTGTTCGGGGGGAATCGGCACGGCCCCGCCTTCCCGGCCGCCCGTCGTGTTGCGGGGATTGGGCGCGAGCGGCACGCGATGGACGCCATCGGCCCGGATCTCCCGCTCGACCTTCTCGGCGCGGATCGTCGCGCCCGGCGCCATGTTCACGCTGCCGTCCGGGCGCAGCAGTTCGCCCAGCCGGACGTGATAGCGCCCCCGCGTTCCGGCGGGCGGGACGAACTCCAGAAAGCCGAAGGCCTCGCGCCCGAAATCGACGAGCACGCGGCCGACGGCATTCGTGCGGATCGCCACGGGCGCCACGCGGCGCTGGACGGTCTTCTTGTGGTCGTAGGGGTCCCCGGCGGCCGCCGCGCACGCGGCGACCGCTCCCAGCGTCCAGCACAGCCACGCCGTCTGCATCCTCATCGCACGACTCCTTCTTTTCCTGCCGCCGCCACGTCCTCCCCGCCCGGGGGCGGCGCCGATCCGGGTCAGATGCGCTTCGGCGTCTCGATGCCCAGAAGGCCCAGCCCCTTGGCCAGGATCTTCCCGAACAGCGCGCACAGCGCGAGACGCGAATCGCGCACGGCCGGCTCGCTCTTGAGAACCGGCGAGCGCTGGTAGAAAGAGCTGTACAGCTGCGCCGTCTGGAAAAGATAGTCCGCCAGAATGCTCGGCTTGTAGTTCTCGGCGGCGCGCAGCACCGTCGGGCCGAACTGCAGCAGCTGGAGCGCCAGGCTCTTCTCGGCCGGGGTCTCGACGGAAATCGTCGCGGCCGGTTTCGCGCCGGCGGCCGAGGCCTTCTCCATCAGCGAGCACACGCGCGCATAGGCGTATTGGAGATAAGGCCCCGAATTGCCCTCAAGGGCCAGCGCCTTGTCCCAGCTGAAATCGACGTCCGTGGCCGGATCGTGCGAGAGGTCGGAATACTTGACCGCGCCAAAGCCGATCTGTTCGGCCAGCTTCTCGTCGCCGCCGCGTTCCCGGACGATGTCGAACGCGCGGCGCACGGCCTCCGCCAGCAGGTCGTCCAGCTTGACGAGGTTGCCTTCGCGCGTGGAAATGGCCTTGCCCTGATAGCTCATCAGGCCGAACGGCACGTGGACGAGCTTCACGTCGTACCCCATCTTGCCCGCAATGCTGAACCACTGCCGGAAATGGAGCTGCTGGCGCGCGTCCGTCACGTAGACGATCCGCTCGGGAGCGTATTCCCTGACGCGCATCCCGACGCACGCGAGATCGCTCGTCGTGTAGTTGTAGCCGCCATCCGACTTGCGGACGATGGCGACGCCGAGCTTTTCGGCCTCAAGGTTGACGACCAGCGCGCCTTCGGACTCGACGGCGAGTCCCATTTCCCGGAGGCGTTCCACGACGCCCGGCATGGCGTCGTTGTAGTACGATTCGCCACGGCACGTGTCGAACCGGACGCCGAGCTTGCCGTACATCCGGTTGAACTCGGCAATCGAAATGTCGACGAACGCCTTCCACAGCGCCCGGTTGTCCGGATCGCCCTGCTGGAGCTTCACCAGCTCGGCCTTGCAGGCCTCTTTCCAGACGCCATCCGCCTCCTTGGCCTTCGCCGCCGAGAGCACGTAGCACTTTTCGAGATGGGCGACCGACAGATGGTCGCGCTCGTCCTGGGTGAGCAGTTCGCGGTAGCCCTTGATGAGGATGCCGAACTGCGTGCCCCAGTCGCCGAGATGGTTGTCCGCGACGACGGTGTAGCCCAGCGCGCGGAAGATGCGGTCGATCGCGTTGCCGATCACGGTGGAGCGGATGTGCCCGATGTGCATTTGCTTCGCGGCGTTCGGCGAAGAATAGTCGATGACGACCGTCTTGCCGGTTCCCGTCTGCGGAATGCCCAACGTGTCCTGGGCGCCGATCTGCGACAGCCGGGCGGCGAGCCAGGCCGCCGACACGGTGATGTTCAGGAAGCCGGGTCCCGCCAACTCCACCCGCTCGACGAAATCGGGTCTGGACGCCATCAGCTTCGCGTGGACCGCCTCGGCGATCTGGCGCGGCGGCAGATGGAGGGCCTTGGCGCCCGCGAGCGCGTCGTTGCACTGGAAATCGCCGAATTTCGCGTCCGTCGCCGGCACGGCGCGGACCTTCGAGAAGTCGCCGCCCGGGAATGCGGCGTCGAACCCCTCCTTCAACCAGTCTTCAATCGTCATCGCCACCTCTGATCCCTACAAGATCCCGCCATTCTTCTTTGCGAGCTTCTCCAACCGTTTCGCCAGGGCCGGCCTGTCCGCCGCGCTCACGTGGTCGACGTAGAGCGTCCCGTTCAGATGGTCCGTCTCGTGCTGGACCGCCCGCGCCAGGAACCCGCGGACGGTGATGATCTGCGGACGGCCCTCCGCGTCCGTGTACTGGCAGGTCACCTTGTCCGCGCGGACCACCGGCGCGCTCATGTTCGGAAGGCTCAGGCAGCCCTCCTTGCCATCCTGCGTGCCTTCCGTGGAAACGATCACGGGGTTGAACATCACCAGCGGCATCGCCACCGGGGCGTTGAACGCGCGAATCTCGTCCGAATCCTCGCAGCTTTCCGGCACGTCGATCACGCAGAGCGATTCCAGCCGCCCGACCTGCTCGGCCGCAAGCCCCACCCCGCGCGCCTTGTGCATCGTTTCAACCATGTCCTGCGCCAGCTGCACGAGCGCCGGCGTCACCGCCGGCACGGGCGTCGCCTTTTCGCGCAGGATGCCGTCGCCGTATTTGACAATGTCAAGAATCATGATCAGTCCCGAATTGCCGGCCACCAGCCAGTCAGGCCGTGCCCGATGAACCAAAACCGCCGGCCGCGCGGACGGAGCCGTCCAGCGCATCGCTTTCCTCGATCTCGGCGCGGACGACCGGCGAAATCACGAGCTGGGCGATGCGCATGCCCTTCTCGACGACAAAGGGCTCCTGCCCGAAATTGGCGAGAATCACCCCGATTTCGCCCCGGTAGCCTGCGTCGATCGTGCCCGGCGAATTCAGCACCGTCACGCCGTGCTTGAGCGCAAGCCCCGAACGCGGACGGACCTGGGCCTCGGCGCCGTCCGGCAGCTGCATCTTCAGTCCGGTGCGCACCAGGGCGCGGCCGCCCGGCGGCAGCGTCAGGTCCTCGATCGAACGCACGTCCATTCCGGCGTCGCCGGGATGGGCGTAAGCCGGCAGCTGGGCCGCGGGATCACTCCTCGAAAACCGGACTTTCATCTGGCTCGTCCACGGAAGAGAGCGAAGAGGTCGTGAAGCCCAGACGGGCGAGATTCCATTCGTTCCACGCGGACGGCAGCGCCGTCGCCGCGAACTGGCCGAGTTCGTCGCGGAGCTGGCTGCGCACCATCTGCGCCTGCGCCGCATCGCCGGGTTCGCGGTTCTCGACGTAGACGACCAGGCCGCGGCGGGGATTCGCCGTCGGAATGAAGTCGGAGAGCTTGCCCTTGGCGAGCTTCATCGTCGCCGACCCGACGTACATCGAATCGGGGAACGCGTCGCGCTGCAGACCCGCCACGGAGAAGACGATCGAGGTCGAGACGTTCGCGCCCGCCAGCTTCTTCGCGTCAAACGGCTTGCCGGCCGCGAGATCGGCCGCCAGCAGCGCGCGCGCCTTCTCGACGTCCGCCTTGAAGGCCTTCGCGCGGGCGTCGGCGAGCGCATCGGGGCGGATGATCTCCTTGGCCTCGGCGAACGGCGGCACATGGGCCTTCTCGACCGGCCCGGCCAGTTCGATCAGGTAGACGGCGTTCGTTCCGGCCACCACGCCGTAGCGGAGGTCTTCCGACTCGTAGTCAAGTTCGGCCACGGCCTGCGCGAATCCGCTCACGCCCGGCGCGACGGCGGACGCGCGCGTCATGAAGCCCTTCACGAAGCGGCCGTCCAGCGAGAAGCGCTTCGAGGTCTCGACCTTCGCCTTCTCTTCGGCGGCGATCCGCTCAAGACGGTCGATCCTCTTGCCGTCCGCCGGAGCCGGCGCGGCCGCGGCGTCCTGGGGATAGACGCGGAAGAGCAGATTCGTCCGGTACGCCTCGACGGACGCGATGAGCTGAAGTTCCCGCTCCAGAATCGGCTTGACCTCCTCGAACGTCTTGGTCACGGTCACGCCGTTCGTCCCCGTCGTCTCGAACCGGCTGGCGGTCGCGTCGTAGTGCTCGTGCAGTTCGTCGTCGGAGATCTTGAAACCGGCGAGACGCGCCGGCACGTCCGCCTGGAACCTGACGTATTTGACCTTCACGCAATCGGGAAGCGCGATGGAATTCGTGTTGTCCTTGTAGTAGGCCTCGATCGCCTTGTCGTCGACGGTGACCTTGCCGGCGTTCTGGTCGTTGAAGGCGGCGATGCGGACCGTGAACTTGTCCGTCACGTCGTTGATGGCGCCTTCAAGCTCCGTCGGGGACACCCACGTGGCCGAGCCCAGCACGACCTGGGACAGCTTGTTCAGCGTAAGGCGGCGCTTGAGGAACGCCTCGAACATCTCCGGCGTCATGCCGTTTTCCCGCAGCAGCGTCTCGTAGACGCGAAGCGAAAACGCGCCGCCCTCGCCGCGGAAGGAGGGATCGCGGCGAATCGCCGCGCGGACTTCGTCGTCCGTCGCCTCCATGTGGGCGGCCTTCGCCACCTGGAGCGCCGCGCACGCCTGCCAGGCCCGCCGGTTGATTTCGGCGTTGGAGCTCCTGGTGTCGCGGCCGCGGCCAAACCCGCGGGCGTCGCCGGTCAGGGCGTTGAATTCCCGGGCCGTGACGTCCCTGTCCCCCAGGGTCCCCACCGTCGCCGAGGCGCGCCCTTCGTCGTCGCGACCGGTAAAGAGGAAATCGAAGGCGAAGAACGCCGAAATCGCGACGGCGAAGACGCCCCAGACCCATTTGTTCTTGATGAGGCGATTGAACTGCTGAATGACCACTTTATTTTATCCTGTTCTTGTTGACTTCGAAACAAACAGCCGCGTCCGGAACGGATCAAATGCCGGAATCCTCTTCCTTCCCGTCGCTCTCCTCCTGCCCGTCCTTCTTTCCGCCCGCGCCGTCCTGCTTCTCCGCGGGCGCGTCGACCGCCTCGACCTCTTCCGCGTCCTTGGCCGCCGACTTGGCGTTCTTGTCGTCGCTCTCCTGGACCTGCGTGGCGACCACGAGTTCGCCGGAGTTGATCATCGAACGGCCTTCGGCGAACGCGCAGCGGTTCTTGATCTCGCCCGCGGAGTCCATCGTCATCATCGAGACCACCGTGTTGCCGCCGACCTCGACCTTGCGGCGGAAAATCTTGACCGCGTACTGCGGGAAAAGCTGGAACGTCAACGACCGCGGCACGTCCTTCGCGTCGCCCGTCTCGAAGTCCTTCTCCATGGCCAGCCCCTGGTCGAGGACGACCTTGCAGTCGCCGCTCTCGCCGCGGAGCGAGGTGAACAGATCGTCGCCCGTCGTGCGGATGCGGATCTGATTGGCCGCGCCCATCGAGGGAATCCGGTAATGGCGGCCCTCGACGCCGAGGGACCCCGTCACGCAACGGACGACCACCTCGTCCCCGTCGCCTTCCGCGACATAGTCGAACCGGCTCTCGCCCGCCAGGTTGACGGCCTTGAAGAACGGCGCCGCCACGAAGAACGACCCCTCCTTCAGCGTGCGCGGCAGATTCAGGCAGACACGCCCCGACTTGAGCACCACCGTCCGCGTCTGCTCGCCCAGCGCGATTTCGCGCGTCGAGAACTCGGCCGCGTTCGTCACGACGATCGTCGCCTTCTCGCCGAAGGCGAACTCGGCACGCGGCGAAGGCCCCGACACGCGGACCGTGGAACCCAGGGGATAGTAGCGCCCCTCCTCGGCGGGCGTCCACCGCTCGGCGCGCGGCTTGAGCACCTCGACAGTCCCTTCGGCCCGCACGCAGTTCATCAGCTGCGTAAAGGCCCTGGCGGGCTTCTGCGGAGCGATCTCCTCGCCAGCGCCGGTCGTCTCGTCGGCGGACGCCTCGTCCTGGGCCCAAACAGGCGTCAAACGCGCACCCACGCACGCAGCCGCGAACGCGACTGCCGCTTTCATTGGAAATGTCCGCTTCATGTAAGGCCTTTCATCTTTTTGTCGGTTCGACTATTCTACAATTTTCTTCGCGGAAACGCAACTGGGAATGTGCTCCGCCCCCGGCTCACCTGAATCCCAGGACGTCCAGCATGTCGTATTTGCCGGGTTTGCGGCCCACGGCCCAGCGCGCGGCCTGCAAGGCGCCGGCGGCAAACGCCTCGCGTCCCTGCGCCCGGTGCGTCAGCTCGACGCGCTCCAGTTCGCCGGCAAACATCACCGTGTGATCGCCGACCACCGATCCGCCGCGCAGCGCGTGCAGCGCGATCTGCCCTTCCGGACGCTCCCCGGTCATGCCCCGGCGGCCATAGCAGGCCACGTCGTCCAGCCTGACCCGGCGGCCCGCCGCCGCCGCGTTCGCCAGCATCAGGGCCGTTCCGCTCGGCGCGTCCTTCTTGTGCCGGTGGTGCAGTTCCGTCACCTCGATGTCGTATTCGGGCCCCAGCACCGCCGCCGCCTGTCTGACGAGTCCCAGCAGCAGGTTGACGCCAAGGGAGTAGTTGGCGGCCTGGACGATGGGGATTTTCGCCAGGCAGGCGTCCACGCGCGCCTGTTCGCCGGCCGTCAGGCCCGTCGTGCCGATGACGTATGCGACGCCCGCCGCGGCCGCCTTTTCCACGTTCGCGGGCACCGCGGCGTGGAACGTGAAATCGACCACGGCCTCCGTCCCCGCCGGCCACGTCCGGTCGTAGCCGTCGGCCACGTCGACGCGCGCGGCGAGTTCGAGGCCGTCGTTCGCTTCGGCCAGCGCGCAGAGCATCCTGCCCATCCGTCCAGCCGCTCCAAGAATTGCAACTTTCATAGCATCTCCGCCGTTCGACATGGAAATCACACAAGCCCGAGCGCGGCGAGCGTCCGGCGCAGCGTCTCGCGCCTGTCGGGCGTCGTTTCGCAGAGCGGCAGGCGGAATCCCGGCCCGATCCGCTTCATCATGACCAGCGCCTCCTTGACCATGATCGGGTTCGTGTCGATGAACAGGTCGTGGAACAGGCGGTAGTACTTCATGTGCTGCGCGCGCGCGCGGACCATGTCGCCCGAACGCGCCAGGCGCACGAAATCGCCCATCTCCTTCGGGATCACGTTCGAGGCCACGGAAATGACGCCTTCCGCGCCCACGCTGATCATGGGCAGCGCCAGCGAATCGTCGCCCGAAAGCACGGTGAAACCGGGACAGGCGCTCGTGATGGCGCTCACGCGCTCCACGCTGCCGGCGGCCTCCTTGATGGCCACCACGTTCGGATGCCGCGCGAGACGCGCGACCACCTCCAGCGGAATCTCCCGTCCGCTCCGCCCCGGCACGTTGTAGAGGACGACCGGCAGCCCCAGATCGGCCACGGTCGCGAAGTGGCGGTAGATGCCCTCGGCGTTCGGCTTGTTGTAGTAGGGCGCCACCTGCAGCGTCGCGTCCGCGCCGCCCGCGGCAATCGCCGCGCGCGTCAGGGACACGGCCTCGGCCGTCGAATTCGCGCCCGTGCCCGCCACGATTCTGACGCGCCCCGCCGCGTATTCGATCGTCTTCTCGATCACCTTGTGATGCTCGTCATGCGACAGCGTGGGGGATTCCCCGCTCGTTCCCACGGCGCAGATGCCCTCGACGCCGTTCGCGCATTGCCAATCGACAAAAGCCCGCAAGGCGCCGTAGTCGACGGCGCCTTGCGCGTCGAACGGCGTCACCATGGCTGTAATCGTGCCTTCAAGCTTCATTCTGACATCTCCTCGAAAGTCCGGCCAATTATATACTTTAATCGTGCGGGACGCAATCACGGAGAAACGGCAAACGGCCGACCCGGGCCTGCGGCGGCACCGCCCGGGCGTGCCGCCAGAAGACCTCCCATCCGCCGCCGACCGCCGGCGGCACGTCCGGCCGCCCGGACGTTCAGCCGACTTTGGGCAGCGTCGCGACCGTCCGCGCCAGATCCTCGTCCGTGGGGATGTAGTCGCTCATCGTGCCGTCGTTGTACGCCTTGTAGGCGGTCATATCGAAGTAGCCCGTGCCCGTGAGGCCGAAGAGAATCGTCTCGGCCTTGCCCGTTTCCCGGCAGCGCAGCGCCTCGTCGATCGTCGCGCGGATGGCGTGGCTGGATTCCGGCGCGGGCAGAATGCCCTCGCAGCGGGCAAAGCGCTGCGCCGCCTCGAAGACGTCCGTCTGCTTCACGCTCACGGCTTCCATCAGCTTCTGGTCGTAAAGTTCGGAGAGCGTCGAACTCATGCCGTGGAAGCGGAGGCCGCCCGAATGGCTCGCGCTCGGGATGAAGTCCGCGCCCAGCGTGTACATCTTCGCCAGCGGGCAGATGCGTCCCGTGTCGCAGAAGTCGTAGGCATACGTGCCGCGCGTGAAACTCGGGCAGCTCGCCGGTTCGACGGCAATGAACCGGTAGTCGTTCTCGCCGCGGAGCTTCTCGCCCATGAACGGCGCGATCAGGCCGCCGAGATTCGAGCCGCCGCCCGCGCAGCCGATGATCACGTCCGGCTTGACGCCCAGTTTGCGGAATGCCGTCTGCGCCTCCAGGCCGATGATGGACTGGTGCAGCAGAACCTGGTTGAGGACGGATCCGAGCACGTAGCGGTAGCCGGGAGCGGAAACCGCCATTTCCACGGCTTCCGAAATCGCGCACCCGAGCGAACCCGACGTGCCGGGATGCTCCGCGTTGATCTTGCGCCCGACGGCCGTTTCCATGGAGGGCGACGGCGTCACGGCGGCGCCATAGGTGCGCATCACTTCGCGGCGGAACGGCTTCTGCTCGTACGAGCATTTCACCATGTAGACGTGGCAGTCCAGCCCGAAGAACGCGCACGCCATCGAAAGCGCCGTTCCCCACTGGCCCGCGCCCGTCTCGGTCGTCACGCCCTTGAGCCCCTGCCGCTTCGCGTAGTAGGCCTGCGCGATGGCGCTGTTGAGCTTGTGCGAGCCCGAGGTGTTGTTGCCCTCGAACTTGTAGTAGATCTTCGCCGGCGTTCCAAGCTCCTTTTCGAGGAAATAGGCGCGAATCAGCGGCGACGGGCGGAACATGCGGTAGAAATCCTGGATCTCCGCCGGAATCTCGAAGAACGGCGTCGTCTCGTCCAGTTCCTGCCGCACGAGATCCGCGCAGAACACCCGCTCAAGTTCCGCGGCCGTGCAGGCCTTGCCCGTGCCGGGATTCAACAGCGGCGCCGGCTTCTTCGCCATGTCCGCCCGGACATTGTACCACCGCGTCGGGATCTCGTTTTCCGCCAGATACGTCTTGTATGGAATGCTCATCCTGTTTCCTTCTCCTTGAAATGGCGGTCCGATTCTATCAAAAGAAACAGGCGCGGACAAGCGGAAAGAGGGGCGGCCGGGATCGGACCGCGCGCGGAAGCCGCCGCCTCACGCGAATTGGTGGCACAGGAAGACGCGATACCGGGCGTCGGCGTACTTCTTCACGAAGGCGAGACTCTCCGCCGCGTTCTGCGAACTCGCCGTGGGGATGCCCTTCTCCAGGTTTTCCCGCACGTAGCAGGCGTCGCCGGCGATGACGGCGGTCTTGCCGGTCTTCGCGTCGGGGATCTCCACGATGGACGAGCCGGGCGTGTGTCCGCCCACCCGGACCAGGCGCATGCGCCCGTCGAAGACCGTGAGCGCGTCCTTGAACGTGACGAGGTCGCGGCCGTCGAGAAGCCGGCCGGCAAGGGCGACTTCCTTTTCCTGGACATACACCGTCGCCCGGGGGAAGGACCGGATCGCGCCGAGGTGGTCGCCGTGGTGGTGGGAAATGAGGCAGGCGGAGATGGAGTCCGGCTCGATGCCCTGCCGGCGGAGGAGATCGACCGGCTTCATGAAGTTGCGCGCCCGCTGGTCGCCCATCGCGAACGCATCGCACCCGACGTCGGCGAGGACGCGCCGCCCGGCGAACTCCAGCAGGTGGAACCCAAGCACGATCGGCACCGGCACCGCGGCGGAGCCGCCGGGAAGGGTCCAGCGCTGGTTGAGGTTGAAATCGCCGTAGCTGAAGGGCGTGATCGTGACGTCCCCGAACCGTTCGGCGGGAGCGACCCTGACCGCCCACCCGCGCGTCGCCGCGCCCATCGCCGCCGCCAGAGCGCCGAACACAAACCTGCCTCGCGTCAATCCGTCCATTTCGTTTCCCTTTCGCCGGAAGCCGCCGGGTCCGGATGCCCTGTCGCGCGCCGCGGCGCGGCGAAGGCGATCCGGCGCGTCAGCGGATGAAAATTGCCGTCCCGCCGCTCGTGAGCTCAAGCGCCAGATCCTGGTCGTCCGTCACGGCAAGGCGGGCGCGGACGCGTCCCTCGGGCCACCCGGTCCCCGTGACGGTCCAGCCGGACGGATCGCCCGCGACCGCGTTGGCCGCCACCACGACCAGCGTCCCGCGGGTCGGCAGCGGATCGTCCGCCGTCCGGCCGCAATCGACGACGCCGTTCGCGCCGAGAACGATCCGGTCGACCGTGAGCGGCGCTGCCGGATCGACGGCCAGCGTGCCGGAGACCGCCACCGTGCCGTCCGACACCGTGCCCGCGCCGGCGAGTGTCGCCGTCGCGAGCGACGAGCCGAGCAGATCGAGCGCCGCGTTCGCGGCAACCGACACCGCGTCCGCCGCCGACGGACGCGTCTGCGCCGCGTAGAGCGCGGCCACTTCCGCGTCCGTCAGGCAGCGGGAGTAGATCGCCACGTCGTCGAGACGCCCGTTGGCGTTCATCATCTCGCTGAAGCCCGAATCGTTGCGGATGTTCGCGCCCAGCGTGACCATGTACCCCTGTGCGAGCAGCGCGCCGCCGCGGGGCGAATCGCCGGCCACGGTGACGTCCGTGCACGGCACGCCGTCGATGTAGCCGCGGATGCGCCCTTCATCGCGGGTGACCGTGATCATGTGCCACTCCTTGACCGAAATGTCGCCACCCTTGCTCTTGGGGATGCCGGTCAGGGGACTTCCCATGAAGCAATTGCCGATGCCGCTTTCGTTCATCACCGTCGAGTTGATGGTCCCCTTGTAGGCGAGATCGAACGTGGCATTGAAGGTGTTGGCGCTGCTGCTGCTCCGCATCGAGAACATGCCGATGTGGCTCTTGTAGCCGCTCTTCGTTTCAAGGCGGACCCAAAGCGAAACGGTCGCGCGCTGAAGCAGCGCGGAGACGAAATTCGTGCACTTCAGCGCCGCGCCGGCGGTCTGCCACCAGGCGGACTTGCCCGCGTGCGCGCCCTCCTCCGAGAACTGCACCGCCACGTCGTCCATGGCCTGGACGAGGTCGTAGCCATGCCCCGTCGCGTCGCGCAGCGGATCTTCGCCGTCGAACGTCCAGAAGGCCAGCAGGCCATCCGGCACGTTCGCCTTCGAATCCGTCCGGAAACGGGCGGCCAGCGTGCCCGCCTCGACGGACACCTTCGCCGGCACGTCGTTCGTGGCGGCCAGCGTCAACGCGCCGGCGCCCTTCTTGGCGAGTCCCGTCGTCTCCGCCGCGACCAGCAGCGGCTGCGTGACGGTGGCGTCCGCCGCCACGTCGATTGCCGATTCGCCCGTCAGGGAAAGGTAGTTGAGTCCCGCCAGATAGTCGTCCGCCGCGCCCGACGCGCCCACGCCGCCGAACTTCAGCGTGCCGCCCGCGAGCTCCAGCGTCGAGAAACTGGCCGGCTGCCGCCAGTCGTAGGCGATCGCGCGCGCCGTGGCGGGAATCGTCAATTCGCCGCCCGCCACGCGCACGCGGTCCTCGCGGCGGCCGCTGGTGTCGCTCAGCCAGTTCCAGGCGTTCGCGACGGCGAAGGTGCCGTCCAGGAGCTCCAGCAGCCCCCGGCCGCCGCGCGCCTCGCTCGTGAAGTCGCCGTCCGTGCGGTCCTGCCAGCCGAAGGCGAAGCCGTCGAACGAGGTCCGTCCGCCGACCTGGCGGAACGTCGCCGCCCCGTGCATGAAGTTGATCCAGCCCGCGCCGGAGAGCGTGCCGCCGTCCAGCGCGTAATCCAGGTCGTTCGTCTGGGCGGCCTTGTTGAGGCAGAGATCGCCCGCCAGCGCCACCTCGGCCTTCTTCTGGTCGACGCGGACGTGCGAGCCGCCGACCGTTGCCCGTTCGGAGCCCATCCAGGTCTCGCGCCACTGGACGCGCGCGCCATCCTCGATCGTAAGGGTTGTCGGCCGGTCGAATGACGCCGACCCGACGCGCGTCATGCCCTCGCCATCATGGCTCCACGCCATGCGCAGCCCCGGCAGGAAGCGGAAGTCGCCGCCGTCCAGCCAGAGCCGGCGGCCGTTGAGCGACGACAGGCTCCAGCCCGCGCCATCCAGCGAAACGGCGGCGGCGCCGCTGCCCTGAAGGCGCAGTGTGCCCTCCCGCGAGAGGTAGGGTTCGAGCTTCAGGGTCATCGGCCCCGCCTCCGCAGTCTGGCGGATCGTGCCATTCCCGTTCTGCCGGATCTCCCCTTCCGCCACGCCCGCGCCCGTTCCCGTGTATTCGAAGACGCCTTCCGCGAGCAGGAACTTCGGCAGCGTCGAAAGATCGGGCGACGCCACGATGCCGTCGATGACCTGGACGTCCGGCGCGCCATCCATGTTCCCCGAGAAGACCACGCGCCCGCCGTCCGACGTCGTGATGCGCAGCGGAGCCGCGGCGGCCACCGGCACGGCGATTTCCTGCGTGCCGCCCTGGGCCTTGACGCCCGCATAGCCGGTCGAACTGGCGAAGGTCAGCGTCCCCTCGCCCGCAAGCGTGTAGGACGGCGTGCCGGAGAACACCAGCGATCCCACCGTCACGTCCCGCGCCAGCGTGACGGGCCCCGCGCCCCCGTCGCCCAGCGTCGCCACGGCGTTGAGGCCGTCCGGCACGCCGGCGGACCAGTTCGCCGCCCGCCGCGGCCGTCCAGGACGACGACACGGCCCCGGCGGCGGCCTCCTCGCTCGCGGCCACCGTCACCGTCAAGACGCCGTCCGCCACGGCGAAGGTGGCGGCGGAGCCGGAAGGCGGATTCAGCACCTGGCAGCGCGCGGCCAGGTCGTCGGACAGCTCCGGCGCCGCCAGCAGCGGATAGACGCCTGGCGTGGCGAGCGTTTCGCCCGCGTCGTTCTGAAGATCGAAGAAAAGCGTCCCTTCCGCTTCGGGCGCCGCGGCCAGCGTCAGGGCCGTTTCGTCCGCCGCGCACGTGAGACGGAGAATCCCGTCCCGCGCGACCAGGGCCGCGAGCGAGCCGCCCCGCCCGCCGGGCGTGAAGATGGCGCCGGGGGACAGCACCACGCGCTGCGTCACGAAAGAGGGGTCCGCGAGGACGACTTCGCCGGCCCGGACGTCGAGGGCGCCGGCAAAGGTCTGCTGCGCCGAGATCGTGAGCTTGCCGACGCCGCACTTGACGAAACCGCCTTCCCCGGCGCTGGTGACGTTCCAGCCGACGTTGCAGCTGCGGGTGTCCATGCGAATGCCGCCGGCCAGGGCCTTCACCTCAAGACTGCCGAGCTCGCCACTCCAGAAGTTCGCGACCGAGACTCCGCACATGAAGGTCCCGCCATTGCAGTTGACCGTCGTGACCGTTCCCTTGTTGCGGTTGACGTCCGAGTTGTTGGAGATGCTGCCGACCCAGATCTCGCCGCCGTCCAAATTGATGACGTTGCCGCCGATGTCGTGGTAGGACGAGTCGTTGGCGGGCCTCTGGCCGATGCCCAGCTGGTCGGTGCCGGTGCCGCCGCGGACCAGACGGCCGCCCTTGAGGTTCAGGATCGTGCGCCCGTTTTCGGAAAAGCTGCCGCCCTGCCAGTAGAAGATGCCGCCCTCCTCGACCGTCAACTCGGCGGTGCCGTTGTTGCCGATCCGGGAGTTGGTTCCCGTGGCGAAGACGCCATGGCGCAGGACGTTGATGCGCGTGTGCGTGTTCAGCCCCTGCGCCACGAGAAGACTGCCGTCGTTCACGAACCGGCCGCTCGAAATGTCGAGCGTGCAGTTCTGGATGAAGGTGTTCATGCCCTGCTTCCAATTCCGCACCGTCGCGCCGTTCGTCACGACGACATGGGCCGGCGAGCCGGACGCCTGATCGTGTCCCATGATGTAGCGCGGAATGTCGATGTCGCCCTCGATAATCAGCGTACCGTACTGGAGGCGGGACGCCTTTCCTTGCGCGTCGTTGTCCGTATCCGTGGTGTCCGCGATCTTCATGCCGCCGCGAAGGATCTTCGTGCCCTCCCCGTTCAGGTGAACCGAACAGCCGGTCGTGGCCGCGTGGCCGACGATGCCGTTGAACACGACCGTGTGTCCGTCGGGTACATCCACCGTCCGGCTCCAGCCGGAGAACAGCAGGTCCGCATCGAAGGTCTGCACGGCTCCGGCACCCGCCTCCACGGCGAGGTTGCCGGCCAGCGTCCACGGCAGACCGCCCAGCACGTACGCGCCGCCGGTCAGCACAATGCCGTTGGCGGCGAAACCCGTCCGGTCGTTTTCGGCCCGCGTGGCGTCGGCAGTCGGAAAGACGAGCTTGTCGCCCGAGACGGACGGCGCCACGTCCCCCTGCCAGTTCGCGGGATTCGCAAGAAACGCATTCTCGCCCGCTCCAGACCAGGTGCGCGTCTCCGCGCACAACGACAGCAGACAATTCAGAACGGCGATCACGGCAACGATATTCTTCATGACGGACTCCGGAAAACTCCAACAGCGGGCTGGACACAACGACAAAACGACCGCATTATACACCAAAACCACCGCGACTGACAATCGCAAAATGCAGACGCAAGGACGGCAGGGGCTTCTCCCGCCGCGACGACAATCCGCAGACGCCACAGTCGGCGAATCCCCCGGCCTCCCGCCAGATGAACCCGGGGGCGCGCTCCGCCGGCGATTCAACCGGCGCGCGGAAGGTCTGCAATTCGCCGAACACGGGCTACGCCGCGTTCAGGGCGCCCACGGCAGGGACGCCCCGCCCAAGCGTCGCGATTTTCTTCGTCATGGACCTCAGCGAAAGAGCAGAATCGTTCCGTCCGGCGGACCGACCTGGATCTGTCCTTCGCCCGTCACGACGACGCCCCGCTGGGCGAGACGCGTCCGGCTGCCCGTGAACTTGACGCCGTCGACGAACACGCCGCCGGCGAGCGTCAGCGGGCCGATATTCTGCAGATCGACGATCGAACCCGTCGCCAGGTCGATGCGCGAATCGACAATCGTCTGATCGGCGGCATCGACGCACTGGAGACGGATGTCGTCAACCAGGATCAGCGCGCCCGAGCGCGTGTCCCCGCCAACCTCCAGCGCCAGTTCATGGCTTCCGGCGGAGAGTTCAAGATCCGTCGTCTCCCGCGTGTAGTCGTAGTAGGCCGTGCGCGCCGCGACGGTCAGATTGGTCTCGCCGTCGATCTTCACGTAGATCGGCAGATTGTAGCTGTTGGAATAGTTGCGCGCGCAGTGCAGGAAGGACAGCCGGTAGGTTCCGTCCGCGGGAATCCGGATGGTGCACTTCATCTGCGTCGAACTGCGGATGAAGGCCGTCATGTTCCCGCTCGGCGTCGCGTACCAGTTCGCCGACATCGTCCCGCCGTTCTGCTGGACGCCCGAGAGGGACGACTGGCCGTTGAAACGGTCGAAGGTCCATCCGCCCGTCAGGGAGGAGACCTGGCTGTAGGTTCCGCCGCCGAGGGTGGGGTCGAGCCAATCCGACTCGAAGTCGCCGTTGAGGATGAGATTGCGCGCGGACCCAATGCCCAGCGTGCCGTTCGCCGCGACGGTCACCGCCGCCTGCGCGAGCGTCCCGCCGTAGAGTTCCAGCCGGGCGTTCGCGGCCACGGGGACCGTTGCGCCCACGAGGCTGTAGTTCTCCAGCGCCAGCGTGCCGCCCGACACGTCGACCCGTCCATCGGTGACGAGATTCGTGATCGTCAACCGGCCCTCGCCCAGCTTCGTCACGGGGGCCATGGGGATCCGGACTTCCTCGACCGCCTCCACGCCGAACGCGTCGAAGAGCAGGCTGTCCCATTTGACCTCGCCGGACCCCGTCTCGATGCGAATCGAATGGGAACCGGCCGCCAGTTCGACCGGCTGCGTGGAGAAGACCTTGAAGGCGTGCTTCTCGCGCGCACCAATCGCCAGCGCCTCCCCGCCATCGACCAGGACCGTGACGGGAATCAGGTGTCCCTGATACTCGTCTTGGGACCGGCACGACATCTTGAAGGAGACGCGCCACAGACCATTGGACGGGACCGTGAAGGAACCGGTCATGTAGTTCTCGCGGCGCAGAACGGCGTACTTCTCGCCATCCGTCGTCTTCCAATCCGCCGCCGTCGTGAATCCGGACGAGTTGGCCTGGGGATTGGAGACATCCTCAGCCGTCTCGGACGTTTTCCCCCAGGTCCATCCGTCGAACCCGGATTCGAAACTCGGATTCGCGAACGCGCCCTCCGCCGGCGGATAGTTGGTCGTCATGTAGGCATCCGCCAGCTGGAGCGTCAGCCCGAGTTCGGTGTTCGCGCCCGCGGCCGCATCGAAGGTGAAGCCATTGTGCGTCACCTTGGCGACGGGGGCGCTCGTAACCGCCAGCGACGAACAGTCGAAGAACGGAGAGGCCGCGTCCGAACGCGCGGCGATCACGCCCCCGTCGATTTCGAAGTCAAGGCCGCCGCGCAGTTTGATGACGGAAACGGGTTCCGAATTGGTCTGCGTCAGAGACAGGGCGGCACGGCTGAAGGCGCCGTTCGCACGCCCGAGGTAGACGGCGTGCTCCGTGTTGGCCGCGCCCGTGCCGATGCTCGTCAGCGTCAGATTGTAAAGGGCCGATCCCGTCGACCCAACCCAGGTTTCGGGCTTGGCGAAGATGACTTTGTTGGGCACGCGGACATCGGCTTCGGCGAAGAACGGGGATCCCTCCACGGCAAGCGTGACGGGGCCCGTGCCCAACGCATGGGGACCCTTGACGCGCACCTGACCCTCCATGACGACCAAGCCGCCGTTGAACGTGCACTCCTGGTCTTCCGCTATGAGCAAGAACGGGCCCCACTTGACGATGCCGCCATCCGTCTCGATGCCGGGGGCCGTGGCGAACGGCTGGGAAATCGCCATGTCCCCGCCCACCTGTCGAATGATCAGACCTCCCGTGCCCAGCGTGGCCGACGTGAAACGCACGCCGACATCGCCGATGAGGCGCCCGTTGTCCGAGTCGTTCAGCTTGCTGCCGATGATGGTCGCGCCATCCACGTGCAGATTGGCCACGGATTGGGCTGTCGACATGCGGAGCTTGCTGGTCGCGACCACGTTGCTGACAAGCTGAAGCGTGCCCGCATTGACGTGGATGCGGGCGACGGTCGTCGTCCCGGACAGCGTCAGCGTGCCCGTCCCCTGCTTCACGAACGGCGCCGCCGGCAGCGGATTGGTGATGGTGGCGTCGACGGTTGCCTGCAGGCCCTCGCCGACGAAAAAGTCGGTCTTCCGTTCGTTGGTGGATTCCGGCAGGTCCGTCGACAGCACGAACGAACCCGGCCCCGTGAAGCGGTAGCCGTCGGCCTCCACAACCAGATTGGTGAAGGTGATGTCTTCGCCGAGGGCAATCGTCTTCCAGGACGATTCGCCGAACACGGCCGTCGCGCATCCGTTCACCCAAGCGGCGCCCTCGCCCCAGTTGAGGGAGGTCGTATTCCATTCGGCATCGGCCGGCTCGGACATCCAGGACAACGCGTCCGCCTGCGCGAGGGGAGAACCCAAAATCGCCGAAGCGGCCAAAACGACAGATATTTCGACTTTCATGCGCAAGATTGTACCCCAAAGACTCCACGGCTGTCAACTGGGAAATTGCAGGGAAATTGTACGGGAAACAGCAAGGCCCACCCCCGCAACGGGAACGAGCCTTGCCCCACGCGAAACAAGCCGCGGCTTACGGCAGATTCGCCATCCAGGGATTGCGCTTGAAGAACTCGTCGCGAGATGACTCTTTTACCGTGCTTAGCCACGACTTGTAGTCCCCAGAGAATTCTTCAAACAGCTTCTGCGCCCTTGCAGTCCCCCCAAGAAGAACGTCCACCTCTTGCTTCCGCAACACAACACGTCGCTCGATTTCATCGGCCAACTTCTGCGCCAGATCTTCGTTGCGGACGATGAAAGCCTTGACGATGCCCGGCCTCATGCATGGCCAACTCACGCCTCCTGGTTTCATTCGGATTTCCTTCACCCATGAATGTTTGCTCCTTCCTATTTTGTTTTTTGTCTGACAGCGCGGAACCATCCCCGCCAATCAATGGAACGACGTCAACGTGCCAATCATACGATGACTGACGACAAAAGTACGCCGCGCGCGTTCGCAGACCTTCTGCATCTCGCGACAACCCGGTTTTTCCGCTGACAAGAAAGGCTCGCCACTTCCCGGATTCCAAATAAAAGAGTGGCCAAATTCATGCTTGCACTCGCCTTTCAATGTGATGACCCACTCTCTTTTGTACTCTTGTACACGCCCAGTTTCCCGCCAAAGCGCAGGGACATCTGGCACCCCGTCGACCTCGGACGTTCGCAGGATGGCATTTCCGCGTGCATTCTGCAATAGACAATTTCCCCCTTCTGTTTTTGGAAGAGATCCGAATAAATGATACAATGTGTACAGATTTTATGTCATAAGCAGTTTAGGCTCACCTACGAATCCGCCACCGCGTCATGAAGATGGAAAACCAACAGTACAACCAACCCGCTGACATTCCCAGGCACAAGGAGGTGCCGGAGGGGCGGGAAGTGAAGAAGGTGCGGCAGCATTTCCGCCTGCGCAGCGAGAAGGTCTCGGAAGCGGATTATCCGCCGCTTTCTGTTGCCAAGATTGGCGTAGTGCCGCAATTGGCGGATGTGGCAATCTCGATGGCACAAGGTGAGACGCGCAAATTGGTGCGTAAAGGCGATTATGTGGTGAATTCGCGCTCCGATCGCAAGGGCTCTTGCGGTCTTGCGCCGCAAGATGGTTCGGTGACAACGATCAGCATTGTGCTTGAACCGCGGAATATTGACCAGCAGTTTGTCCATTATCTCTTTCGCTCAACTCCGTGGGTTGAAGAGTTTTATCGGAATGGGCGCGGTATTGTTGCCGATCTCTGGACAACGCGTTATCAAGAAATGCGGAATATGCCCTTTCCCCTTCCCCCGCTCCCGGAGCAGCGGGAGATTGTGGCGTATTTGGATGAGCGGTGCGGGCAAGTTGGAGGCCGAGGTGGCGGCGCTCAAGGAATACAAGCGGCGCCTGATCGCCGATGCGGCAACCGGCCAGCGGAGGGTGGTGTGATGAGACGACTGGGACAACTGGGACGGCTGAGACGCGGCGGTGGGCAAGTTGGAGGCCGAGGTGGCGGCGCTCAAGGAATACAAGCGGCGCCTGATC
>JBJEWF010000066.1:0-476 GCA_051884915.1 Kiritimatiellia bacterium | reverse complement strand
GCCGATGCGGCAACCGGCCAGCGGAGGGTGGTGTGATGAGACGACTGGGACAACCGGGACGGCTGAGGCGGCTGGGACAACCGGGACGGCTGAGGCGGCTGAGATGGCTGGGACAACTGGGACCACTGGGACAGCCGGGACCGCTGGGACAACCGGGACCGCTGGGACAGCTGGGACAACTGGGACCACTGGGACAGCCGGGACCGCTGAGGCGGCTGGGACCGCCGGGACAACTGGGACCGCTGGGACAACTGGGACCACTGGGACAACCGGGACCGCTGAGACCGCTGAGATGGCTGGGACAACTGGAACGGCTGAGACAACTGGGGCAACTGGGACGGCTGGGGCGCGGCGAGAGTTTCACACTGTCGCAGTGGTCTCATTCGTCGCAATTGTCCCATCTACCGCATCATAGGAGGGTTTGCTGATGGGTGAGATTCCGAGAATCGTGCTGCCGCATGGCGGCTACAAGAAAC
>JBJEWF010000065.1:0-14560 GCA_051884915.1 Kiritimatiellia bacterium | reverse complement strand
CTTTGGCGACGCCGCAGGCGTTGGTGATGTCCTCGACGGACACGTTGGCGAATCCCTTTTCCTCTATGAGGGAACAGGCCGTCCGGTATATCTTCTGCCGCGTCTCCAGCGCGTTCTTCTGCCGCTTTGTCACTGGTTCTTGCCCTTTGCGCTCTCGGGTGAAAGTCGGCGGGCATTATAGCATTCGGCTGACCGCTGGTCAATGACTTCGGGTCATTTTCTTTGGTTGGGGAAAGATGGATGGGCGGCGGCGGCGCCCCGCGTCCCGAAGCCCTCTAGGCGAACAGGCCGCCCGGGTCGATGTCCGGGACCGGACCCTGCGCGGGAACCCGGGGGAGGCGGACGACGACGGGCCGGTAGCCCCAGCGGACGAGATGGCGGCGCGTCGTCTCGGCCGTGTCCCGGTCGATCAGCGGATTGGCGTCGGGGTGCCAGTTGTAGACGACGCCGGCAACGTCCATCTGCCGCGATTTCGCGGCTTCCAGGGACAGCAGCGTGTGGTTGATGGATCCGAGGCGGCCGCAGGTGACGAGAATCAGCGGCCAGCGCTGCCGGGCGACGAAGTCGATGGTCAGCGTGTCTTCCGCGAGCGGGACGTGAAGTCCGCCGGCCGCTTCGACCAGGACGATTTCGTGCCGGGCCGCACAGGCGGCGACGGCATGGGCGATCGCGTCGAGATCGACCGTCCGGTTTTCGAGCCGGGCGGCCAGCAGGGGCGACGAGGGGAACTTGAAAATCTGCGGCGCGGTCAGGCGGTCGTCGTCCTCCGGGAAATGGACGCCGCCACACAGGGCGCGATGGACGGCGATATCCTCGGAAAAGCCGTCATTTCCGGTCTGCACCATTTTCACGGTGATCACGTCGACGCCGCGCGCCATCAGCGCACGCGCGATCAGTCCCGTGGCGACGGTTTTCCCGATGCCGGTGTCGATGCCGGCCATGCAGTAGACGCGGCCCATGCTCACAGCTCCAGCAGGCGTCTGGCCGCGGCGAACGCCGCGGAGAGGTCGATTTTGCGCGATCCGTTGATGAAGCCCTGCGCCGCAAGCCCCTCGACGAAACGGCGGAACTTGTGGGGTCCCGGATTGAGATTGTCGAGCGCGCGGACTTCCGCCGCGCCAAACGTGCAGGCCTCGGACAGCATGCCCGTCGATTCGGCCGTCACGTAGAGGATCTTCGCCCGCGAGACGAATGCGGGAATCGGGTTGAAGTGGTCCCGGGAGTAGATGAGCTTGTAGTCGAAGGGGAAGGCGTCGACGACGGCTTCGACTTCGGGCGGCGTCCGCCGGGAGGTCGTGACCCAGAATTCGTGGCCGGCGTGTTCCCTGAAAATCCTCTCCAGTTCGGCTTTCATCCACGCGGCCGACAGGGTCGAACACCTGTTGGGGCCGCCCACGATGACGGCCACGGCGTCCTTGCGCGGCGTATGGCGCTCCAGAAAGGCTTTCGTGCCGGCTGCGTAGAACGCGGCGTCGGCCGCGACGAGATTGGCGGGGATCCTGACGACGTTGGCGGCCGCGGCGGGATTGTCGAACGCCGGCGCGAGGATGCAGTCGAACGACGCGAGGTCGTAGCCGCGGGGATAGAGGACGACGCCGCACGCCACGCCCAGCCGCCCGGCCAGCGCCTTGGCGGCGTAGAACGTGCCCGACCCCGTGCCGATCACGGCCGCGTAGGCGCCGCGCGACCGCGCGGCGGCGCGGAGGGGCGCGAAGAGCGCAAGCGTCCGGATGCCGCACCGGTCGAGAACGTACGAGAGCAGTTTGGCGAACCGCGACCTGAACGCGACGGCCTCCAGGTCGAATTCGCGTCCCAGCGCGCGGGCGAAGGCCTTGGACTGGTTTTCGTGTCCAGCCTTCCCGTCGGTCAGAATCAGGATCTTTTCCAATTTTTCCGTTCCTTGGCGAGAACCGGGGCCATGCCCGCCCGCCGCGTGGCCACGTGTCATTCGCCGGCGTGCGCCTTGCCGGCCAGCATCTCCCGCACGGCCTTGCGCATCTGCCGCTTGGCGACGGCCATGCTGCCTTTGATCGTGCAGCCCGCGGCGCGCATGTGGCCGCCGCCGCCGAAGCGGCCCGCGAGCGCCGTGGCGTCCCAGGGCGTCCGCGTCCGGATGGACACGCGCGTCTCATGGGTCCGGTCGGGGATCTGGTAGAAGAAAAGGGCGATTTCGTTGCGCGCGACCTGCCGGGGGATCTCGATGACGTCCTCGGCTTCGGCCTTGGTGCCCCGGACTTCGCGGAAGTCGTCGCGCGTCAGCGTGACTTCGGCGACCTTCCGGTTCTTCCAGATGCGGAGCGAACGCCACGCGCGGCGCTTGAGCTCCATGGCCTTCGGCGGAAACGCGCAGTAGAGGGTGTCGTTGATGTAGGCCGTCCGGACGCCGTATTTGAGCAGGTCGCACGCGGCCCTCATCGTGCCGGGCCTGGTCGAATCGTACGCGAAGCGGCCGGAGTCCGTGACGATGGCAACCCAGAGCGCCTCGGCGATGGCCCGGTCGAACGGCCATTCCATCCACTTGGCGAAGCGCCAGACGAGTTCGCCGGCCGAGGAGGCCGTCGGGTCGATGATGGAGACTTCGCCCGCGTCCACGCTGGTCGCGTGATGGTCGAACGTGATCGTCGGCAGCTTCTCGGCGA
The DNA here is from genome assembly GCA_051884915.1 of Kiritimatiellia bacterium. Classification (GTDB taxonomy): domain Bacteria; phylum Verrucomicrobiota; class Kiritimatiellia; order RFP12; family UBA1067; genus RUG572. Next base: position 11,921 of record JBJEWF010000065.1, on the reverse strand, counting down.
ACGGGCGCACTTCCGGCGGCAGCCGGCCCGGTACGGCGGCATCGACGTAGATGAAAAGGTCGAACTTGCGGCGGCGGAGCTTGCGCAGGGGCACGAGGTCGGCGGCGCCTTCGAGGAATCCGGGTTTGCCGAGCGTGTGCTGGTCGGCGGCCGCAACCGCGTCATGGCCGGCCGCGCGCAGCATGCGCGTCAGGGCGATCATCGAACCAAGCGAATCGCCGTCCGGACTGAGATGCCCGGAAACGAGGATGCGGGCGGATTTGTCGATCAGGGCCTGTGCGGCAAGGTATTTTTCTCGTGTCTCCAATTGGGTCATGACGGGCAGTATTAAACCATAAATTCACCCCCTTGACGAGACTAAAATTTAAGTGTAAACTGTTGCCAAACTCGTACAAGGCGTGTGCTGAAGTGCGATTCGTTGAAATCAAGTTAAGGATGCAAGAAGTATGGATATCTATGTTGGTAACCTGGCTTACGCCACGACTGACGATGGACTGAAGGCGGCCTTCGCGGCGTATGGCGAAGTTACCTCTGCGCGGGTGGTCAAGGACCGTATGTCCAACCGCTCCAAAGGCTTTGGCTTTGTCGAGATGCCCGACCCGGCCCAGGCCCAGGCGGCGATCGACGCCCTCAACGGCCAGTCCCTCGATGGACGCACGATTCGTGTGAACGAATCCCAGCCCAAGCCCCGCACCGAACGTCGTGGCGGTTTTGGCGGCGGCTACGGCCGTCGTGACCGCGGCGATCGCGGCGACAGCCGCTGGTAATCGCGGCCGCAAGGTGCGAATTGAAGAAGGACTCGGTTTCTGCCGGGTCCTTTTTCCATGGCGGGATCCCAACCGATGTTTACGGTTCGTTCTTACATGCTGGACATCAGCCGCGACAAGGTGCCGACGATGGAGACCTTGAAGGCGCTGGTGGAGATTCTGGCCGCGTTCAACTACAACCAGTTCCAGCTCTACATGGAGCACACGTTCGCCTACGCGGACCACCGGGCCGTGTGGGAGAACGCGTCGCCCATGACGGCGGCGGAGATCCGCCAGCTCGACGCGTTCTGCGCGGCGCGGGGCATCGACCTCGTGCCGAACCAGAATTCCTTCGGCCATCTGGAGCGCTGGCTGGCGCATCCGCAGTACAGCCATCTGGCCGAACTCCCGCAGGGCGGCGCGCCCTTGCCGTGGGGCGGTTTCAGGAAGGAGCCGACGACGCTGTGTCCGACCGATCCGCGCTCATTGGCGTTTCTGGACGGCCTGTTCGGCGAACTTCTGCCCAATTTCGGCTCGCATCTCTTCAACATCGGCTGCGACGAGACGTTCGATCTCCTGGGGGAGGGCCGCAGCGCCGCCGCCGTGAGGGAAAAGGGCGAGGGGCGCGTCTATCTCGATTTTCTCCTGCAGGTCGCCGACCTGGCGCGCCGGCACGGCAAGCGCCCCATGTTCTGGGGCGACGTGATCCTCCGCCATCCCGAACTCGTCCCGGAACTGCCGAAGGACCTGATCGCGCTCGACTGGGGATACGAAGGCGACCACCCGTTCATGGCGGAGGCGGAACGCTTCGCGAATGCCGGCCTCGATTTCTACGTCTGCCCCGGGACGAGCGCCTGGAATTCCCTCTCGGGACGGGTCGAGAACATGCGCGAGAACATGGCGGCGGCCGAACGGGCGGGCCGGCGGTTCGGCGCCCGGGGATTCATGGTCGTGGACTGGGGCGACGGAGGCCACTGGCAGCCGCTGGCGGCTTCCCTGCCGGGCTTGATTCTCGGCGGGTCGCTTGCCTACGAAGGTCCCGCGGCGTCGAAGATGGATCTGGAAAACGCGCTCGACGGCGTGATGGGCGTGCCCCTCGGCGGTACGCTGCTCCGCCTGGGGACGCTCTATCTGCGCGGGGGCGCGCTGCGCGCGAACGCGACGGAGTTCCATCGCATCCTGGCCGGCGACCGTGGGTATTCGCGGCATCCCGGACTGACGGACCGCGTGCTGGCGGAAATCTCCTCGATTGCCGAGGGCTGCCGCCACGAAGCCGCCCGCTTCGCGCGCGGGGCGTATCCGAACGTCTGGGCGCAGGAGATCGTCCACATGGCCAATCTGGTCGACGCGGCCTGCAACCGCCGCGACGAGAGGCGCCTGCGCTTCCTGCGCGAGGAGCACGATCAGGTCTGGCAGCTGCGCAACCGCATCGGCGGCATGGCGGACTCGCTCGCGAAACTGCCGCGATTCTGAAGGGGCGGCCGCAACGCGCGGAAACGGCCGCGGGCGAATCTTCCGCTCCGGATCGTGCGCGGTTGTGCTATAATAGCCGTTCCGGATTCACGGAAGAACGAGGATGAAGCCCATGAAAGACCTGAAAGCCGCCTACAAGACAATTGAAGCCGATCATTTTGCCCCCCGGATGGAAATATCCTTCATCGCGGGCGACAGGCGCGAGACGCTGAGCTACGAGAAGGTGACGTGGCAGATCGGCGGCGAGGAGAAGGGTCTGCGCTACGGCGAGAATCCGGGGCAGGAGGCGGCGCTCTACAAGCTCGTGAACGGCAACATGGTTCTGGGCGACGTCGAGATGATCCAGGCCGGCCAGTATCTTGCCTCCACGCCGGAACTTCTCCAGAGCGGCAAGCATCCCGGCAAGACGAACGTGACGGACACGGACAACGCGCTGAACATCCTGCGCTATCTCATGGACAGGCCCTGCGCGGTCATCGTCAAGCACAACAACCCGTGCGGCGTGGCGACGGGCGGCACGCTCGCCGAGGCCTATTTCCGCGCGAACAAGGCCGACCGCCTGGCGGCCTTCGGCGGCGCGATCGCCCTCAACCGCGAGTGCGACGTCGACACGGCCCGGCTCATCGTCGAGAACTACGCCGAAGTCGTCGTGGCGCCGGAATTCGCGCCGGGCGTGATGGACCTTTTCGCCGCGAAGAAGAACCTCCGCGTCTTCCGCATCCGCAACATGGCGCGTCTGACCGACTTCGTCGCCAAGACGGTCGTCGATTTCAAGAGCCTCATCGACGGCGGACTCGTCGCGCAGACGAGCTTTGTCGCCCAGGCCCGCAAGCCCGAGGACTTCATGCCGGCCTACTGCAACCGCAAGATGACGGACAAGGCGACGGGCGCCGTCAGCTTCAGGGAGTACAGGATCAACCGCCTGCCGACGGCGAAGGAATACGAGGATCTCGTGTTCGGCTGGCTCGTCGAGGCGGGCGTGACGTCGAACTCGGTGCTCTACGTCAAGGACGGCGCGACGGTCGGCATCGGCACGGGCGAGCAGGACCGCGTGGGCGTGGCCGAGATCGCGCGCGACAAGGCCTACACGAAGCACGCGGACTGGATCGCGTGGGAAAAGTACGGCAAGCCGTTCAACGATCTGCGTCTGGCCTTCGGCGAGGCGGACGGCAGCCGGAAGCAGGCCGAGATCATGGAGCAGACGAAGGCGGAGAAGGGCGGGCTGCCGGGCTGCGCGATGGTGTCCGACGCGTTCTTCCCGTTCCGCGACGGCCTGGAAGTCGGCATCCGCGAAGGCATCACGTCGGTCGTCCAGCCCGGCGGCGCCATCCGCGACTGGGACGTGATCGACTGCGCGAACGCCGCCGGCGTCGCGATGGTGTTCACGGGGCAGCGTTCGTTCAGGCACTGACGGCGTGCGGCCGTTTCCGGTCGCCGCGACAGACGGAGGGGAGGTTTCGTCCGATGAAACGTGTGACACTGCTGCTGGGGCTGGCGGCGCTGCCGCTGGCGGCCGCCGACTGGACGTTCCGGGAGGCGCCGTTGACGCCGGATCGCTGTTCGGCGCGCCGGCTGGCGACGGGCGGTCTGGAACTCCGCGTGCCTTCCAAACGGGCGGTGGGCTGGTGGGAGGCGAAGTTCCCGGTCCGGGGACCGGCGGTGCGCGTCACGGCCCGGGCGGAAATCGCCCTGGACGACGCGAAAGATCCGGCGTTGAACGACGTCGCGATGCTCGTGACGTTCTACGATCCGAAAATCGGCGACGCGCCGGGCCGGCGGTTCGTCCAGCGCGATTTCATCGCCTGCACGGACCGGGTGGCGGACGGCACGGTCGAGCGGACGTTTGACGCGACGCTTCCCGTTCCGGGCGGTTCGCGGGAGATGCGCGTCGAATTCATCGCCAAATGGCATCCAATGACAATCGTCTTCGGCGAACCGCACATCGAGAATCTGCCGTTGCCCCCGCCGCGCCGCGTGCGGTGCGTCGTCGGCAATCCGCATGAGGGACCTGTCGACTGGTCGAATCCCGAACGGGCGGTCGCCCGCCGGCTGGGCCAGATCGAGGCGACGCTGACGAACATCTTCGCCCATGTCGAACATCCCGACCTGATCCTTTTCTCCGAGTGCTTCACGGACACGGGCTCGCCCGTTCCCGAAAAGACCTTCGAGCCGATTCCGGGCGGCCCGACGTGGCGCCTGGCGGCGCGCTATGCCGCCCGGCACAAGTGCAACATCGCGATGAACGTCCACGAGCTGACGCCCGAAGGCGAGGCCTACAACACGGTCTTCATCGTCGATCGCGACGGGAAGCTGGCGGGAACCTACCGCAAGACGCATCTGACCAGCGGCGAATACCAGAAGGGGATTCTTCCGGGGGACGACTACAAGGCGATCCGGCTGGACTTCGGCACGGTCGGCTGCCTTGTCTGCTGGGACAACTGGTTCAGCGAAAGCGCGAAGTTCGCGCGCCGGAAGGGGGCCGAACTGCTTCTCTTTCCGCTGGCGGGCTGCGCGGCGGACCACATGGACTACACGTGGCCGTCGCGCACGATCGACGCCGGCATCCCGATGCTGGTGGCAACCCGCCAGGGGCATCTCCCCAGCGGCATTCTCGACCGCGATGGAACATGGCTGGCCCAAACCCGCGCGGACAACGGTTTCGCCTGGGCGGATGTCGATCTGGACGAACGCAAGCGGACCCTCTGGCTGTCCGTTGGCCCGGGACTGGGCGATCCCTACCAGCTCTATCTGGACGAAAGCCGCCCCGAACTCTATCTCCGCCAGGCCTATCCGCCGCGCAGATGAGTGCCCGAAAATGAAGAACTGCCGTTTTCTGCCGCTGGTCGTCTGCGCGCTCGTCTTCCGCGCCGCGGCGTGGGACGGGCTGTCCGTTCTCCATGCGGGCGGTTCCGGCCACGTCCCGGAACGTCTGCAGGGCGCGGCCGCGGCCGGCGTCCGCTTTGCGGCGGAACGGGCGTTCTCCGCCGTTTCGGCGTGCTGCCCCAGCTACGGCAACGACGTCGGCGGCCTTACGCTCGCGCTCTATCCCTGGGCGGGAAGCGTGGCGGCGTCCCGTGCGCGCGGCGCGCTGGCGGCGAAACGCTTCGAGGACTTCGCCGACAACGCGACGCTCGTTCTCGCGTTCGCGCCGCGTCCCGCCGGCGTCTATTACGCGGAACTTTCGCAGGGTACGGAAGTCGTGGGCGTGTGGAAGGCGCGGCAGGGGATGCCCGGCGTCCAGTCCTTCCTGAATGGCGCGCCCGTGACCGGCGGGTCCTATGAGTTCTGCGTGACGCTGACGGGGCTGGACGTGCCGTTCTACGGCGAACGCGCGCTTTACGGACTTCTCGCGGGACCGACGCGCGCGCCCGTCGAGACGGACGGGGTGTCGGACGAGCATGGCGAGCTCATTCCCGGTCGCGCCTTCGTGGCGCGCGACCTTGAGGCGGACACCTGGGACGCGGTGGACGGTCTGGACCGGATCCTCGGTTCGTCGCGCACGCTTCCGGCGCCGCGCCGCAAGCAGGTGGGCATTTTCTACTGGACCTGGCACGAAGGCGCCGCGCGGGACCGGATGCCCCGGAACAACGCCGCGATTCTGGCCTCCGACCCCACGCTCGCGGATCGTCCGGGCGACCCGAAGTGGGGCCCGTTCTGGGAAAGCCACCATTGGGACGAGCCGCTTTTCGGCTACTATCGGACGACCGACGCCTGGGTGTCGCGCCGTCACGCGCAGTTGCTGGCCGAGGCGGGGGTGGACGCCGTCGTCTTCGACGCGACGAACGGGGACGCGACGTGGATGGCGTCCTTCTGGACGCTGGCGAAGACCTGGAGCGCCCTCCGCCGGGATGGTTTCCGCACGCCGCGGTTCGTCTACATGCTGCCGTTCGGCAGCCAGCCCGTCCAGGTGACCAGCCTCCTGCAGCTCTATCGCGACATCTACCGCCCCGGCAAATACCGCGATCTCTGGTTCTATTGGGAGGGCCGCCCGCTCATCCACGCGAACCCGTTTGAAGTCTGGCGCCAGGCGAAGGACGCCCGGACGGCCCCTGCCGTCCGAAAGGACCTGGAGGAGATTCTGGCGTTCTTCACCTTCCGGCCGCTCCAGGCGGCCTATGCCCAGGGCCCGACGGGTCCGGGCCAGTGGTGCTGGCTTGAATGTTACCCCCAGCATGCCTACGGGCGTCGTCCCGACGGCACGGTGGAGATGTGTGCGGCCGGCGTCGCGCAGAACCACTCGTCGCGGAAGGCGGACGGCGGCCGCGGCCTTGCCGCGATGAACGACCTCAACGTGTTCGGGCGCGCCTACATGGGACCCTCCGCGGCCGAACTCGGGCCGGGCGAACGGCTCTACTACGGCGCCGACCGCAATCCGCGGCGGAACGAGCCCGACCGCTTCATTTGGTGCGACAACTTCGCCCAGCAGCTGGACCGCGCCCGCGCGATCGACCCCGATTATCTGTTCATCACGGGATGGAACGAATACGTTGCCAGCCACTTTGCCGAGTGGATGGGGCGCAAGGGCGCTTTCCCCGACCAGTATTCGCCCGCGTTCAGCCGCGACATCGAACCGAGCGCCGGCGTAATGAAGGACCACGCCTACTACCAGCTGGTCGACGGCATCCGCGCGTTCCGCGGGGTGCGCCCCCAGCGGGCCGCCCACGAACGGCCCGTCTACCGCGACGCCCGTGGCGACACGCTGCCGCGCGACGCGGTTGGATACGGCAAGATCCGCTACCGCGACGCGACGGGCCGCAACGACATCACGGACTGCTTCGTCGAGCACGACGCCGAGACGCTTCGCTTCCGCGTCGTCTGCGCGGACCCCATCACGCCTCGCACCGATCCCGCCTGGATGCGGCTCTTTCTCTCCGTGCGCCTCCAGGCCCGCGACCCGCAGCCGAACTGGAACCATTTCCACTTCGTCGTCAACCGCGTGGCGCCGGTGGACGATTGCACGGCGGTTCTCGAATCCTGCACGGGCGGCTGGGCGTGGCGCGAGGTGGCGCGCGTGCCGATGCGGCTTGCGGGAAATCTGCTTGAGATTTCGATTCCCCGCGCGCGGATTGGACAGGAATCGCGCGTGGACGTCCGCTTCAAATGGGCGGACAACACGCCCGGCCCCTCCGGCGACGGCGACATTCTCGATTTCTACCGTCATGGCGATGCGGCTCCGGACGGCCGTTTCCTCTATCGCTATTTCGAGCATTGATGGTTAAATTGTGGTAAACTGTCGACATGAAAAAATGTCATGACCCGGCCCCGTCCGTTTCCCGCGCATCGGTCCTGTCCCCAGTCCCGATTTCGATTGGTCTCGTTTCTCTCGGCTGTTCCAAGAATGCCGTCGACCTCCAGGTCATGGCCGGCCATCTGCTCAAGGCCGGTTGCACCCTCGCGCCGGATCCGGACAAGGCGGACGTCATTCTGGTGAACACGTGCGCCTTCATCCAGTCGGCGCGCGAGGAGGCGACGGCGGAGATTCTGCGGGCGTGTGAACTCAAACGGGCGGGCCAATGCCGGGCGGTGGTCGTCTCGGGCTGTTTCGCCCAGCGCTACGGCGAACGTTTTTCCGAGGTGTTCCCCGAAGTCGATGCCGTGCTGGGCGTTGACGCGCTCGACAGGATCCCCGGCGTGGTGAAGGGGCTGTTCAGGCGGACGCGTCCCGCCGATGCGCAGGACCTCGTGCTTCCGCCCGGCATGCCGTGCCGCGTCTTCGATTCGCCGTCGCCCGCCCTGCGCCTCACGGGGCCGGCCTTTGCCTACCTGAAGATCGCCGAAGGATGCGCGCACCGGTGCGCCTACTGCGCGATTCCCGCCATTCGCGGACGGTATCGGTCGCGCGCGATGCGCGCGATCGTCGCCGAGGCCCGGCAGCTGCTGGCAACCGGCGTGAAGGAACTCAACGTCATTGCCCAGGATCCGATGCTGTATGGCGTCGACATCTCGGCCGCCCGTCCGGGGAAAAAGCGGATCGGACTTGTCGACCTGCTGAAAAAGCTGGATCGCCTGCCGGGCGAGTTCTGGATCCGCGTCCTCTATTCGTATCCGAGCGAAATCACGGACGAATACCTTGATTGGCTGGCGACGTCGCCGCATGCCGTGAAGTACGTCGACGTCCCCTTGCAGCACACGGATCCCCGGATCCTGAAGGCCATGGCGCGCGGGGAGTCCGTCAAGGCCACGCTGGAGGCGGCGGATCGCATCCGCGCGGCGGTGCCGGGCGTGACCCTTCGCACGACGGTCATGACCGGCTTCCCGGGAGAGACGCCGTCTGCATTCGCGAAACTCCTGATGGACGTGAAGCAGATGAAGTTCGACCATCTGGGCGCGTTCGCCTTCTCGCCGGAAGAGGGGACGGTCGCCGCGGAGATGGACGGCCGGCCGGCCTTGAAGACGGCCCAGAAGCGCGAGCAGGACGTGATGGCGGCCCAGAAGAAGATCTGGAACGCGAAAGCCCGGACTTTCGTGGGCAAGGTCTATCCCGCACTTGTCGTCGAACCCGGCATCGCGCGGATGCAAAGCCAGGCGCCGGACGTGGACGGCGTGACGTATCTGACCTCGGACGCGCCGGTCGGGTCGTTCGTCGGCGTCAGAATCGTCAAAGTGCGCGGCTTCGACTTCGAGGCCGACGTCGAGGCCGTGCCGCCCGAATCGCGGACTTGAGCCGCGCGCGGGCGGTCGACTGCCGCGCCGCGCCCTACTGGCCGGCCATCGTCAGCGCGTTGGACGCGAAATACGGATCGCTGGTGAAACGGCATCCGAGACGGCGCAGGCCGGCCTGGTCGCCCGGCGGCGCGATGTGCGTAAGATGGACTTCGCATCCGCGCAGCTCCGCCAGCTTTTCGGCGGCGATTGCCGCCGCCGGGTTCGTCGTGCAGGAAATCGCCAGGCCAATGAGCGCTTCGTCCAGGTTCAGGGACGTGAACCCGCCCTTGAGAATGTCGCGCTTCATGTGGGCGATCGACTGGAGGACGTTCGGGGCGATCAGGTGGATCTGCTTCGGAATGCCCGCCAGCAGTTTGACGGCGTTGAGGACCATTGCGGACGTCGCATGGAGTTCGTCCGAGTTGTGCCCCGTGACGATGCGGCCGTCGTGCAGCTGGATGGCCGCGCCTGAAACGACGGAGCCGCCGGCCTTGCCCTTGCTGGCCTCCCGGGCGTCTTGCGCGGCTTTGCGGGCGGCTTCGACGGGCACGCGGTCCTCGTTCTTCAGCCCGAGCTTGTGCATGAGCGCGTCGACGCGGGCGACGGAATCGCGGTCCGTCAGGCCCATGGCGAAGTCGCAGAGATAGCGCAGATTGCGGCGGATGACCTCCTGCTTGGAGGCTTCCCGCACCACGTCGTCGTCGACGATTCCGAAGCCGATGCGGTTGACGCCCATGTCCGTCGGCGAACGATAGGGACAGTCGCCATCCGTCATCTTCTCCCAGATGGCGCGGAGCAGAGGATAGGCCTCGACGTCGCGATTGTAGTTGACCGTCGTCTTCCCGTACGCCTGGAGATGGTACGGGTCGATCATGTTGAAGTCCTTGAGATCGATCGTCGCCGCCTCGTAGGCGACGTTGAGCGGATGCTCCAGGGGCATGTTCCAGACGGGGAAGGACTCGAATTTCGAATAGCCGGCCTTGCGGCCCTGGCGCGACTCGTGGTAGATCTGGGAGAGACAGGTCGCGAATTTGCCCGATCCCGGACCCGGAGCGGTGACGACGACGATGGGACGCTCCGTCGGCACGTAGTCGTTCTTGCCATAGCCGTCGTCGGACACGATCGTCGCCACGTCGGCCGGATACCCCTGCGTCACGTAGTGGAACCACACGCTGACGCCGCGATTCTCAAGGCGCTGGCGGAACTGGAGGGCCGCCGGCTGTCCCGTGTAGCGGGTGATGACGATGCCGCGCACGAGAAGCCCCTGGCTTTTCAGGTCGTCGATGAGCTTCATGGCGTCGTCGGCGTAGGAGATGCCGAAGTCGGCGCGCATCTTCTTGTGTTCGATGTCGCCGGAATAGATGCACAGCAGGATCTCGGCCTGGTCCTTGAGCGTCTGGAGCAGACGGAGCTTCACGTTGGGGTCGTAGCCGGGAAGACAGCGTGCGGCATGCAGATCGTTCATCAGCTTGCCGCCGAATTCAAGGTAGAGCTTCCCGTAGCGGTCCGCCCGCCGACGGATTTCCTCGGACTGTTCCTGAAGGTATTTTTCGTTGTCGAAACCGAGTGCCATGGATTCAGCCCCGCGTGCCGTTGATTTCGTCGAGGATCTTTTGGATCTTCACCTTGCAGCGGCCGCAGCCGCCGCCCGCTTTCGTGAAGTTCGTGACTTCCTCGACCGAGGTCAGCTGGTTCTCGGTGATGACGCGGCGCACCTCGTTCTCGGATACGTTGTAGCAGGTGCAGAGAAGCTCGTCTTCGAGATTGCGGTCGGCGTTTTCGCCGGTCTCGTAGTTCCGGATGGCCGCCTCCATGGCCTCGCGGCCCATCACGGAACAGTGCATCTTCTGCGGGGGAAGGCCGCCCAGGAAGTCGGCGATCTGCTGGTTGGTGATCTGCTTCGCCTCGTCCAGCGTCTTACCGATCACCATTTCCGTCAGCGCCGAACTGGAGGCGATGGCGCTCGCGCAGCCGAAAGTCTTGAATTTCGCTTCGGCGATTTTCCCGTCCGGACCCAGCTTGAACTGGAACTGGAGCGCATCGCCGCAGGCCAGCGACCCGACGGTCGCCGTGCCGTCGGGATGCTCGATTTCGCCCACATTCCGCGGATTGCGGAAATGGTCCATCATAGTTTCCGAATAATTCCACATGGACAAAAACTCCCTTTGCTGAAAATCGGCAAGGATTATAGCATCTTTTCTATTCATTGGGAATGCGCGAAGTGTCCCGAATGCCGTCCCGAATGCCGTCCGGGCCCGGGCCGTCCGGGGCGTCGGCCACGCCCGGACCGGCACCGTGCCGCGTGACCGCGCGGATGTCGCCGCGGGGACCCGTCCTCCGGTTCTACCGCGTGGACCGTGGCCGTCGTGCATTGTAATGTTTATATAAACTATACAATGCAGTCTACAACGGGTCGACCACCCCGGGACCGGCGCACTGGCGCGTGACCGTGCGAAGGTCGCTGCCGGACACGTTCTCCAGTTCTGCTACACAGACCGGGGCCGTCGTCGCATTGTAATGTTTATATAAACTATACAATGCGGCCTATAACAGGTCGGCCACCCTCGGAATCGGCGCACTGCCGTGTGACCGCGCGGATGTCACCGCGTGGGCACGCCCTCCGGTTCTGCTTTATGGACCGTGACTCGTCGCGCATTGTAATGTTTATATAAACTATACAATGGTGCTCTACAACAGGTCGTCCACCCCGGGATCGGCGCAGTACCGCATGACCGCGTGAATGTCACCGCGGGGACCCATCCCCGGTTCTACCGCGTGGACCGGGGCCGCCATGTATTGTAATGCTTATATAAACTATACAATGCACTCTACAACAGGTCGGCCACACCGGGACCGGCGCCGTGCCGCGGAGGACGGAGGAGGCGGAATGCCTCTCGACATTCTCGCCTTTTCAGATTTCGACTTGGTCTGCACCACAGAACTTCGAGCAGGGTGCCTAGGACACGGTCCCCCGGTTCTGCCGCATGGGCCGGGGCCGCCGTGCATTGTAATGTTTATATAAAATATACAATGCGGTTAGACTCTGCAACGCGGCCT
>JBJEWF010000064.1:0-3339 GCA_051884915.1 Kiritimatiellia bacterium | reverse complement strand
AGATTCAGGCCGACTTCGGTGATGCCGTCGCCTGCCGTGCGGCATTCCGGCACGGTCCGGCGGGACGCGTCGTCGGCATTCCAGAGTTCCACCTCGCCGGTGGCGCGAAAACGTGCCACCATGTCGCGGGCGGACGATCCGGTGGGGGCGATGTTCGCGACAAAATACACGTCGCCGTCTTTCAGGGCGCGATGGATGAAGCGAATGTCGGCGGACGAGCCGTTTTCAATGGCGAAGTCAGGCTGCACGCCGAGGCGCTTCAGCACCAGCGACGGGGCGACATCGTGCCAGACGCGACCCTTGCCGATTGTTTTGGAAACAACCGAGCCGCCAAGCCCGTCCCACAACCGAGACGACAGGCGGGCGACTTCCCGATCGCTGTCCGGATAGCCGCCAAGGCCGAAGACGCGCGCCGGCCGCCCGCCAAGCCATACGTCGGCGCCGGCTTCCGCGAGCGCAAGCGCCTTGCGCAGAAACGCCGGCGAGACTTCGCCCGTTTGCGGGAGGACCAGCAGACGGTAGCTCATGCCACTGGGCAGGACGACGCGCCCGTTGTCCACCTTCGCGCTTTCCATGAACAAGCCGGCATCGCAACAGTTTCCCTTGTAGCCGAACGGCAGTTCCGGGCGCCAATCCGCCGTGACCGGCACGTTTTCCCGCGTCACGTAGAGGACGTCCGCCACCGATCTCCCCTGCTGGAGCAGAAACTGCGAGCGGCCGAGATAGCCGAGCCAGCCGGGATAGAAATCCCACAGCGTATTGTGGCGGTTGAAGTGGAATCCCCACGGGCCCATCGTGACGCCGGGACCGGGCGTGTCGAACGGCTGATGGGCATAAGAATGGAACACGAATCGGTTCACGCCTTCGCAAAACGCCGCGTCACCCTGGATCTTGTGGTCTTCGGGGTAGCTCATCCAAGCCGATTTGTCGCCGGCGGTGAAGGTTTCGGTCTGGACATAGCGACGGGCATACACGTCGCCGATGTTGCCGGCGAGCCGCGCCGTGCCCAGATTCTGAGGGCTGCCGTGCCAGAATTCGCCCATCGGAATGTCGACTGAACGCGCCTGGCGCATTTCGTCGAACGGCCCGCAATACGGCTCGTTCTCGAATTCCAGGCCCCTGGCGTGGCAGACGGCGGCGAAATAGTCGCCGTAGTTCTCCGAATAGAGCGTCGAAACCAGCCAACGGAAATCCTGCAGGAAGCGCTCGGTCATCTCGGCATCGCCCACATACCTGCCGGTCATCGCCGGCAGAAAAGGCTCGATCGCGTAGCCGCGGCGCGCTTTGAAAAGCTTGTCCATGCCGTCCGTCCAGTTCATGGCACCGACCTCGTAGCTGTCGACAAGCGTGTACTTGAAGGCCTTGACGCCGGAACGCACGGCATCGTCCATGATGCGCGTCAGCATGCCGTTCAGCGCGGCGTCCACCCCCTTGCGCGAGAGCTTGTCGCATTCCAGACCGCGGGCTTCCGGGTTGACCGGGTGATTGGTGCGGTCTATCGCCACCATCATGAAACGCAAGACGGTCCATGGCCCGTCCGTTGGCGGCGTCCATTCGAGCGTCCCGTCCGCCGAGAGCCTGTCGCTGATGACCGCCACTTTCTTCGGATCGACGGCGAATGCCACCTGGCAAGGCTGCCTGTTCGTCGGGACATACGGAATGTCGGCGAAGGCGTTCCGCTTGAATGTCCGGTAAGTCTTCCGCGACGCGTGCGGCACTCTCGCGCCGGGCGCGAAGCGGACGTCGCGGATCGCCGCCCAGCCGGTGTTGGCGCGTCCGACGCGGCGGAACACGATGCGCACGTGCCGCGTTTTCGCCTCCGGAAACGAGAACACCGTCGGATCCTCCTTCTGGGTCGAATCGGAAACGTACCAGGAGCGATAGTTCTCGCCATCGTCGGAAATGCGGAATTCGCAGACGACCTGATTGTTCAGTTCGTACTGCCCGAACGCCGAACCGAAATAGATCTCCACCCGGCCGATAGCGACCTCGTCGCGAAACGAATAGTCGAGCCACTGCTCTTCTTTCGCGCCCTGGGTGCCGACCACCCATTTGTAGCCCTTGCCCGGCGGCGGGGTTTTCAGCGACGCGTCAAAATGCGCATTGGTGGCAATCGCCGCATACGCCGCCCGGTCGAAGCGGTCGCCGGGAATCGACGGGAACGCCACGACCGCCACGTCGCGCGCGAATCCGGTCGGCTTCCGGCACTCCGGCAGGCGCACGCGAACCGACGCGCCGCCGTCAATGACGGTTTCCGTCCAGTCAAGCCGCTTCATGGCATCCTCGGGCCTAATCCAAGGCCCACCGGACGAACTCCAGCCGGGGCAGTTGTGGAAGGACAGCGAGAGGCCGAGGCGATCGGCTTCGCGTCCCGCCCAGTTCACCATTTCGTACCATTCCGGCGACAGGCTCTTCACCGGGCCCTTGGCATTGCGGAAACAGGCGATGTCGAGTATGGTCGCGCCGCCAAGCCCCGCCGCCGCCATCGCTTCGAGATCTTTCGTGATCCCTTCGCGGGTGATGTTGTTGTCCATCCAGTGCCACCATGCGCGCGGTCGCGCCTCATGGGGCGGCGTTTTGAATGCGGCGGCAATTTCCGCAACCGAGGCGTGCTGCCACTCCTGCCCGGGGATGGCGGCGAATCCGCGATCTGACGCGAGGACCGGCTGCGGCGAAATGACCGCCGCGGTGCAAATCGCCACGGCCGCCAACGACGGAAACAGTAAGAATTTTTCGAAGAGTTCCACGGCTTATGATTCCTGTTTTACTTTCATGATGAAAATGTCTGCTATCTGTTAATAAAAGACAAAATTTTACGATTTCATTTAATTTAACTGTATTTGTTCTTATAAAACGATCCGCAAATGTTAGTCCGAGAATTGTCTGTAACCGTTTCAGTCAATTTGCTCATTCTGGAGGACCTTCCACTTGCGTTTCACTTGGCGATTGTCTCAAATCATGCGCCCATTGTCAATGGAAGTGAAAGTTGGAGACTCCCCAATTTTTTGACGTAAAGAACAACGGCGCCCTTGTAGATAAAGGGTGAAGTCGACATTTTCACTTTGCGGCAAGTGAAAATCCGGCCACAGGAACGTGGAGCCGTTTCCCGTGGATGCGCCAAATTCCGTCCTTTCCCGCGTGCCGCCACCCCGTGTTCGCGCCGCTCATCAAGGAGAATCGGGCTTGGCCGGGTGCGACGGGATTCATGTCTTCGCTGTTCCGAAAGGGGCGCACATTGCCCCAGCCGACAGGGTCAAGCATTCGCGGCACAGGGAGATCAGAGCGCGCGGATCCTGCCGCGACGACAACGACGATGCAGAAGCGCATCTTCATCCGCGC
>JBJEWF010000063.1:0-54984 GCA_051884915.1 Kiritimatiellia bacterium | reverse complement strand
TCGTCATGCTTCCCGTGCGCACGACTGTCGTCGCGTTCGTGTAGAGGTCGGACAGATCCACCGTTGCCGAACTGCCCGATGCCGAAGCGGCCACGTCCAGAAACCGGCCGAACCCCTTCGCCCGCTGGTTGCAACCGTCAATCGTCAAGATGTTGTGGGAGGCCGCATTCAGGCGAAAGATCTTCCAGCGGTCGGAATCCTGGGCCGCCGACCACAAGTTCATGCCCAGCTGCTCGATCTTGTTGTAGTTCTCCGCGCCCAAGTCGACAGCCCAGCGAACGCCCTTGGCCTCCAGCACAAACGAGCCGGCATCCATGTGACCGTGATTGCTCGACGGCGAACCGCCTTTGAGCCCGACGAACGTCATTTTCGCCCTGTCCCAGCTTGAACGCTGGATGACAATTGGCACGGGCCCGCCCGCATTCCACACGAGCGGCGCCTTCGTCACCAGGTCTGGGGGCGGCGTCTCGACGCAGAAGAGCGAATAGGCGAACAGACGGTCTCCCGTGTGGCGCGGGCGACGTTTCCCCTTCCGCACCTGAACGTCCGTGCAGACTTTCCGGTAGGCCTCCAGTTCGCAATACGCGAGCAGGTCGGGACGCTTGAGGCGCCGGGCAAACCACCACAGCGCGTAGCACGAGCCACGGCCCGAGCCACCGTCGGCGTAGTTGAACGTCATGCCGCTCGGTCCCGTGACCAGATCGGGATATTCGGCCGTTTCCCGGAAACCCGGCTGGTCCATCAGGCCGAAAGCGCTGCCGACCGTCTCTTCCAGAAGCGTCATCGCGACCACGTTGAAATCGACGCCATACGACCAGTAGCCCGGCCCTTCCGGATAATTCCCGTTCGGCGCCAGCGCCTTCATCGAACAGGGGAGGAAATCGACGCACCGCTGGATAAACCGTCCCGTGTCATCCGCTTGCGCAGGTTCCGCCAACGCCAATGCGGCCGACAGGATGCCGGCATGGCAGACCTGGCCCCAGTTGTTCCCGGACCGGATCCACCACTCCGGCAACCGTCCCGCGTCCAATCCGTGCCGCCGCAAGCCCGTGGCGATCTCCTCCCGGACGGCGGGGTCCAGATCCTGGTAGAGCCAGTCGTAGCCCGTCGCCACGGCCAACGACATCTCGGCCACGTCGAGGAAGTGCGAGGGATTCCAGTCCTCAAAGGCACAGACCGCCCGCAGGTCCGCGACCGCCTGGTCCAGGTGTTCCTTTCTGCCGTACAGGCGATAGGCCATCGCCAGCGTGTTGATCCGGTAGAGCGCCTTGCGGCACACGCCAAGCAGACGGCGCCCCTCCTTGACGCGCTTCGGAGATTCCGTTCCCGCCATTCCGTCCGCCAGGTCGCGGACGTGTTCGGCGCCCATCCGCAGCCATTCGTCCATCGCCAGACGCATCTTCATCGACTCGAATCGCGCCGCGTCGCCGAACAGCCGCGGATGCGGCAAGGCCGCCACGCGCACCGCGGCCCGCGCGATTTCAGGCCGGACGACCTCCGGCAGGTCGTTCCCCCGCTTCGTCCGCGCGCAAACCACGAACGGCACCATCGCCACCGCCATCACATTCAGGATCTTCATTCGACCTTCTCCTTATCTTCAGGCCTTTTGGGGCTCCGCATGGATTTCAAGATGGATCGTGAAACGCGGCGGCGCTTCCGAAAGTCCGGCGAGCGTCTTCTTGATTCTGGCCAGCTTCGAGCGCAGACCGAAGACCTGCCCAGAAGAGCGCACGTACAGAAACAGCCTGCCATCCTCAAAGCGGCCCGGCCGGGCCGCCAGTTCCGGGAAAAGTTCGCTCCAGCGCGAGCAGACGGCATCGAAAAACGGGCTTTTCTCGACAAGCAACTCGTCGATCAGCGCCGGCATCGTCGAGCCCAGCAGGGGAATCGGACGGCGCAACTCGATGGCATCGGCGTCGACGGGAAGACCCGGCGTCACGCGGGCCGCCAACTTCCGCCTCAAGGCGCGATCGCGCAGCACCAGCTTTCGCTCAACCATGGTAGAGCTCTCCCACTGTCTCGCACCGGCGGAACATCTCCAGGTCCATTCGAACGCCGCATTCGTTTTCCAGAAGAACGAGAAGTCCGAAAGCCTGCAGCGAACACCAGCCCGGAAGTTCGCGGAAGCGTGTCTCCGGCGTCACCGACTCGACCTCCAGCACCTCAGCGGCTTTCCCGAGAAAATCGGCTTGCGTCATAGATTTCATCCGCTCCCTCCAGTTCTTTGCGGGTTCCATATCCCCACGTGCATCCGATTGTCGCAACGCCCGCGCCCCTGCCGGCCGCCACATCGCCCGCCGTGTCGCCCACCATCACGGCATCGGATGCGTCAATCGCGCGCGCTTTCATCACGCGCATCAGCAGATCGGCCTTTTTCAGCTGCTCGCCGGGATACATGTCGAAGGAAAAGACGCCGTCAAAGCGGGTCGTCCAGCCCAGTTTCTCCATCAGCAGCATCGTCGGGGCGTAGCGTTTGTTGGTCGCCACGTAGATGTGGCGGGCCTGGGATTTCAATTCCGCCAGCCAGGCGGGAACCCACGGATACGGGCGCGTCCCGGGGAAGCCGCTCGCATCGTAGAAGGTCTTGAAGCACGCGCGGATCTGTTCGACCAGCGCGGGCGTCGCGTCGTCGAACAGCATGTAGACGACCTGGTCGATGGTCGGTCCCGTCTTGTAGATCCGGTCGAATTGGGGACAGTCCCTCCCCAGAGTCTTCAGCGCCGCACGCCACGCGTTCTTGATGTCCGCCTCCGTATCGCAGAGCGTTCCGTCAAAATCGAAAAACCAATGCTGCTTGATCATAGTGGCCATTATACCACAAAAGCGGAGACCGAACCTGCTGACGCAGATCCGGTCTCGCTTGCCTTCCGGCATGGAGATGCGTCGCCGCATCCCCTAGAAAAAACGTCGCCGTCCGACCTTATCCAACCTTCACGCGCCTCAAGCGTGTCCTCGACTGTCAGCAGAAGAGCCGTAATTCGTTCATTACGATGACCGCCCGCTAACGCATCCGGAAGAAACCGCCCGAACACCGACTTCCAAAGGGTCGACAGAATCGCCCCTTCTTGAATTTCACGCCGCTAGTCTAGCACCTTTGCGGAACTTGCGCAAGTGGGAAAATCTCATCCTGCGATTTTTTCTTTCATGACCCCGCATCGCCAGATTCCACCCGGCCAACAATGTCAGCGCCTGTGATATAATCTCTCCGCCCATGGCAGGAGAAATCATCAAGACAACCGGCATCGTACTGGCCATCCATCCCTGGTCGCGGACCAGCCACGTCGTCGCGTGGCTGACGCCCGACCATGGATGTGTCACGACGCTTGTCAAAGGTGCCGTCCGTCCGAAATCCGCCTTTCTCGGCCAATACGACTTCTTCTATACGTGCGACCTGCTCTATTACGCCCGCGCGTCGAACGATCTGCATGCGCTGCGGGAAACCGTTCCCACGGCGCTGCGCGAAGGATTGCGCGGCCGCTGGCGTGAAACGGCCCTAGCCGGCTACGCCGCCACGCTCATTCGCGAACTGGTGCCGGCCGGGTCTGAATCGGCCGGCTGGTACGCCTTTTTCGAGCATTTTCTCGACCACCTCGCCATGCGCGAGCCTCCGGCCTGTCCGCCGGAAACGTTCCTGGCGGACTTGATCCAGCTCGAAATGTCGCTTCTCGGCCTCAGTGGACAGGCCCCCGACTTCTCGGGCATGCCCCGCGAGGGGTCCTGGGCGCCCTTTTCCATCGACCGCGGCCGTTTCGGCGAAGGCTCCCGGACCATCCGGCTCTCGCGGTCGACGGTTGCCGCGCTCCAACGGCCGGACGCTGCCGCGCTCTCCCTAGACGCAAAGGAAGATGCCGCGAGATTTCTCGGCATCTTCCTTGCGTACCATTTTGAAGCGCCGCCCGACATCCGGCGCTCGCTCGTCCACCTTCTTACCGCTTGACCTCCACAGGTGCCGACTCGACCGGCTTGGTCTTGGTCGCGGGCTTGGTCGCGGGTTTGGATGCGGGCTTGGTCGCGGGCCTGGATGCGGGCTTGAATTCGACGGGTTTGGACTCGATTGAATTGCTCCCCGCTTTCGACCGACGTGACGGAGGCCGCGCCTTGGGAGACTCCGACAACAGGTCGGGGAATCCGGGGCATTCGATT
Organism: Kiritimatiellia bacterium; assembly: GCA_051884915.1. Classification (GTDB taxonomy): domain Bacteria; phylum Verrucomicrobiota; class Kiritimatiellia; order RFP12; family UBA1067; genus RUG572. Next base: position 50,841 of record JBJEWF010000063.1, on the reverse strand, counting down.
TTCGCCGCAGACTGGAGACCGGCGAAGTATTTCCGGATCGCCTTCTGCTCCTCCTGGCGCTTCAAGTTCCGCTCGACCTGCTCCTTGGTCGGGACCTTCTGGACCTCCCGGGCCGTCAGCAGAATATGCGAGGCCCGGATCTTTTCCGGAAGCGCCAACTTGCCGTCCTTCGCCTCAATGGCGGGAATCTTCTTCGTCACCATGATCAGATGCCAGCCGAATGGAGTCTTCACCGGATCGGAGACCGTGAACGGTTCGATTTTGAACGCCACATCGTTAAATGGCTTGACCATCTGGCCGCGTGCGAACTCGCCCAAGTCGCCACCCTTCCCCTTGGACGGGCAGTCGCTCTTCGCCTTGGCGAGTTCGGCGAACTTCTTCGCCAATTCGTCGCCCTTCAGCCCGTCCAGCTGCTTCTTGAGGAGCTTGATGCCGGCTTCCGCGTCCACCGCCTTCTTCGCCTGCTCCACGTTGTTGGACACGATGTTCCGGATGACCTCCTCGACCTTCTTCGCGTCCACCTCGATCTTTGACGCCACTTCCAAATCGAGCAGTTTCTTCATGAGAATGCCGTCCCTGAATTCCCGCATGGCGCGTTCTTTGCCCAACGGATGCTTTTCGGCAAATTCCGCAACCGACTTCGGCGCATTCGGGCGACTGGCGTTCCCCTTCGCAAAGTCGGCTTCGGCCTTTTCAAGGTCTTTCGGATCAAGCGCGATTCCTTTCTTCGCGATTTCACCCTCCAACAGCGTCAGCATCATGAACTGCCGCGCCATCTGCTTGCGGAGACGCTCTTTCGCCTTGTCCTGTTGCGCGGCCGACATCCGCCCCTTGAACGATGCGAGAATCTTCGCCACGTCGGCGTCAAGTTCGCCGCGCGTCAGTTTCGCGCCATTCACGACGAGCAGAACATCCTTGGGATCTTCCGCTTTCACGGCTTCCGCCGCCCGCACGTCCCCCGCGACGACGAGAACCGCCACCAGCACCGAAGCAACCGCACCGAATTTCATCTGCACTCCTTTCTTCATTCGCAAAAGGCGCCGAGAAACCTCTCGACGCCTTCTGCCTGCCATTCCCGAACGGCCACGAGACACCGTCTCCGCTTACTTCTTGGCCGCGGCAGGCTTCGTCTCAACCGGCTTAGTCTCCGCGGGTTTCACGGCGGGTTTCGCGGCGGGCTTCGCCTCGGCGGGTTTCGCGGCGGGTTTCGCGGCGGGCTTCGCCTCCGCGGGTTTTGCAGCAGGTTTCGCCTCGGCGGGTTTCGTGGTGGGCTTGGCCTCGGCGGGTTTCGCGGTGGGCTTCGTCTCAACCGGCTTCGCCTCGGCGGGCTTAGCCTTGGCGGGCGGAGCCGGCGGCTTCGGCAGCAGATTGGGGAAGCCAGGCGCCTCGATCTGCGCATCGGCCTGGAGATCGGAGAAATACTTGCGAACCCGCTCCTGCTCTTCCTGGCGTTTCAGACCCTGCTCGACCTGCTCCTTCGTGGGGACCTGCTGCGCCTGCCTTGCCGACAGCAGAATGTGGGACGCCTGAACCTTTTCGGGAGATGCCGGCACATCGCCCTGGGCCTTCACGGCAGGAATCTTTTTCGTCACCATGACCAGATGCCAGCCGAACTGGGTCTTGACCGGATCGGAAACCGTGAACGGTTCGCTCTTGAACGCGACCTCGTCGAACTCCTTGACCATTTGACCATGCGTGAACTCGCCCAGATCGCCCCCCTTCTCCTTGGACGGGCAGTCGCTCTTCGCCTTGGCGAGCTCGGCGAACTTCTTCGCCAATTCGTCGCCCTTCAGCCCGTCCAGCTGCTTCTTGAGGAGCTTGATTCCGGCTTCCGCGTCCAGCGCCTTCTTCGCCAGTTCCGCGTTGTTGGACACGACGTTCTGGATGATCGCCTCGACCTTCTTCGCGTCCACCTTGATCTTCGACGTCACTTCCTGTTCGAGGAGTTTCTGGATGAGAATGCCGTCCTCGAATTCCCGCATGGCACGGTCCTTGCCCAGCGGATACTTCTCGGCAAATTCCGCAACCGACTTCGGGGCATTCGGATTGCCCGCGTTCGCCTTGACGAAATCGGCCTCGCGCTTCTTGCGCTCTTCATCGGAGACCGTGACGCCCTTCTTGGCCGCTTCGCCCTTGAGCAGCGTCTTCATCATGAACTGGTGCGCCATCTGTTCACCGAACACCTTCTTCGCCTCTTCCACCTGTTCGGCCGGAATCTGGGCCTTGCGGAATTCGATGATCTTCGCCACGTCGGCGTCAAGTTCGCCGCGCGTCAGTTTCGCGCCGTTCACGACGAGCAGAACTTCGTTCGAATTCGCATCCGCGACCTCGTCCTTCTTGCCGCAACCTGCGATCGCGAGCGCCGCCAACGCAAAGCCGCCAATCATGCCAATCTTCATTTCAACTCCTTTGTTTAAAGCCAGAACAAGCCGAGAGACATTCCATCCTTCTCCCCCTGGCGTTTGTCGTATCATACACCACCCCCGCCCGAATGTCAAGGGAGACACCCCCTTGAGGGGAATTGGCGCAATTCGGCCGCGGGGGGCGGAAGCGGAGATTCCCGTTGCCCGCCCGCACGCGATGGTCTATAATGGCGGACATGACGGACAAAGCAGAGCCTTCCCCCGCGCGCGCCATCGTTTCCCTCGGCACCAACATCGAACCCCGGCGCGCCTATCTTTCGCGCGCGCTGGAGGCCCTGGCCCGTCTGCCCCGCACGCGGCTGCTCCAGGCCAGTTCCATCCGGGAGACGGAACCCGTCGGCGTCCCTGCGGAATTTGCCGCGCTCAAGTTCCTGAACCAGGTCGCCGTCCTCGAATCCGCGCTTTCACCCGAAGAGTTCGCGCGCCGGATGCACGCCATCGAGGACGAACTGGGGCGCGTGCGGACCGTGCGGAACGGCCCGCGGACGATCGACCTCGACCTCATCGACTTCGGCGGAGTCGTCCGCCGCACGCCCGAACTGACGCTTCCCCACCCGCGGGCCCGCGAACGGGCTTTCGTGACGGAACCGCTGGCGGAACTCGGCATCGCGCCGGTTCCCGGTTCCGCGCCGGCGGTCACTTGACCGCGACCAGGGCGATCAGGGCGAACACCATCGCGAAGATGGCCACGGTCTCGACGATGCCGAGCGCCGCGAGATAGTTCGTGAAGCCCTGGTTCGTCTCGGCCTGCGCGTCGCACGCGGCCGCGCCGGCGCGCCCCTGGAAGAGCGCGGAAAGGCCGATGGCCAGACCGGCGAAGATGCCCGCCACGAGAACCGGCACGCCCGCGCCCGCCGGCGGATTCGCGGACTTGTTCAGCATAATGAACATCAGAATCATTCCGTACAGGGTCTGGGTGATCGGCGCGCCGACAAACGAGAGCAGCAGAAACGGCGCCGGCTTGCCGGCGGCATAGCATTTCTTCCAGGCTCCCACGGCGGCGGAAGCCGCGAGGCCCGTGCCGAACGCGCTGCCTGCGCCCGCGAGACCCAAGCAGGCGATAGCGCCCGCGACCATCATTGCTGCATCACTCATGTTGACTCCTTTTCTGGTTTAAGACCGTTTGATCGCCGCGCCGGAAATCCCGCCGCGGACCGTGCGCCGTTCCTCACTTGCCGTTCCGCGCGAACGCATGAAACGCATACCCCGACCAGCTGACGCCCTTGTGGTTCGAGAACTCCAGCGTGTTCAGACGAACGGCATGGACGAGAATCGACAGGGCGGCCATGGCCAGGTTGAGGCCATGCCCGACCACGAGAATCGCCACCATGGCGACGGCCATCACGGCGTTCAGCCACGGCGCCTGCCCGGCGTCGAGCAGCCCCGTCGCCATGGCATTGAAATTCTCCGCAACCTTGACGGACGCCAGCCCGACCGCGAACAGCCGGACGTAGGAAATGACGTCACCCAGCGCGCTCATGATGTTCAGCGGCAGCATGCCCAGCTCCGCGGCGCGCGTCTTCAGCTCCGACGGCTTGACCGTGAAGAGGAAAACCGCCGCAATCGAAAGACCGCCCGCCACCAGCCCCCAGCCGGGGACGCCCGGGAAGATGCCGACAATCGAATTCGTCACCAGATACATCAGCAGGAGAACGCCCGCCCACCCGAATTCGGCGAGGCAGGTCGTGTCCGGCGCCTTGCAGATGCCGTTCCAGATGCGCGCGAGCATCAGATGGGAGACGCCAATCGTGAAGCAGAGCAGCATCACGTTGTGGTAGCTCGGATCGGCCAGCCATCGAACCGTCGGCCAATTCGCGCACCACGGGATGCCCGCGCCGAACCAGGTGTTGCTCAGCAGCCCCCACCCGATCGTCGCGCAGGAGAAGACCGTCAGCAGAACGAACCAGCTGCGCGTCAGTTTCCGGCGCAGCGCCAAAGTCCCGGCCAGGAAGATCGCGCCGTACGCCCCGTCGCCCACCAGCATCGCGAAGAAGAGCGAGAAGTAGCACATGAACGGAACCGACACGTCGGCCTCCGCGTATGCCGGGACGACGCCCAGCCCCTTGAAGAGCGCCACGACCGGGCGGAACAGCTTCGGCGGACGAATCAGCGTAGGCGGATTCTCGCCGGCCTGCGCGTCCCGCACCAGCAGCGCCCACCCCTCCGCGCGCGCGCGGGCGCGGACCGCCGCCGCGGCGTCTTCCGGCACCCAGCCCCCGATGTAGGAAACGGCGCCCGCCGTGGCCAGCGCGTTCCGCGCGGCGGCGAAGTCGATTTCGTCCTGCAGTCCCGGACAGGCCCGCACGATGGCGGCCACGCGCGGACGCGCCGAGGCGAGGTCGGCCGCCAGCGCCGAACGCCGGGCGCGCGCGTCGGCCAACCGGCGCCGCGTCGCGGACAGGCGCTCCTCCGGCAGCGGCTGCGGCAGCGTGCACACCGCAGACAGGTCGATGCCCCGGTCGAGCAGGCTCCGGGCCAGCGCCGGATCGAAATCCCCATACGGCTCGTAGGTCCGAACCGCCGCCTCCAGTCTGTCGATCTCCTCGGACAGCGCCTTGCACGTCTCGTCGGCCTTGAGAACGGCCGCCACGAGATCCCCGTCGGAAACGCCGGCGAACGCATCGGCCGGAGGGACGTCGCGGCCGGCGGCCTCGGCGGCCTTGACCAGGATCTGCACCGCGCGCGCCGCGTCCGCCAGGCGCTCCGCAGCGGCCGACATCTCGTCCGAAACCGCCGCGGCAAGGTCGAGATGCACGCATCCCAGCTCGCGCAGCGCCTCCAGCGTCTTCGTCCCCGCCGCCGCCACGCAGAGAACGGTCACGTGCTTCATCGGGACAATCATGCCGCATCCTCCCCTTCCACGTTGCGGGACTTCGCGATCTTGCCGCGCGTCACCGCCGCCGTCTGCTCGTCGCCAATCGCGATCTTGATGACGCGGATGTTTTCCCTGCACTGCGGAATCTTGACCTTCTCGAACAGGTTCACGCGCTGGGATGTCGTGCGCAGCTCTTCGGCGACCAGCTCGCGCTGCCTTTCCAGCACGGCCCGTTCGCCCTGGAGCGTCAAGATGTCGGTCAGCGCCGAAACGGCGTCGTCGACCCACGCCGGCGTGGACCAGAGGTCGACCGGCCTGACCGCCGTGTCGATGCCGTCGAACACGGGAATCTCGACGCCGGCGATGTTCGCGCTGGACGTGCGGACCTCCGTCACCGTGACCAGCCCCGACAGCAGGTCCTCGCCGGTCGCCAGCAGCCCGATCCAGCCCTTCAGCGACTCGCGCACGGCCCGCTCGCGGGACGACACGGCCTCGGCCCGGGAGACAATGCCCGCGATTTCGCCTTGCAGCTGCTGCTTCTTCAGCTGGAGCATCGGCAGAAACCGCTGAAAACGCTTCAAGGCGTCAGACTGGGCCTTCAGTTCTGTTTTTGTGAGCTTGATCTTCGCCATGGCGGACTCCGGACGGAAAACGATTTTCCATTATAGTATCTTCGGGGCGGGAAATCAAGCGGACGCTGAAAAAACAAAAGGACGCGGATCGGTCCGCGTCCTTCCGGAGAAATGGGACAGGCGATCAGGCCTGCTTCGCCATTTCGACGAGCCGCTTGAATCCGTCCGGATCCTGAATCGCGATCTCGCTGAGCATCTTGCGGTTCAGCGTGACGCCCGCGCGGATCAGACCCGCCATGAACACGCTGTAGCTGAGGCCTTCCGCCCGGGACGCCGCGTTGATGCGGGCAATCCAGAGGTGGCGGAAGTCGCGCTTCTTCAGTTTGCGGTGGATCGTCGCGAGACGGCGGGCGCGGTCGACGGCCTCCGTCGCGATGCGGAAGAGCTTGGAACGGGAACCGCGAAAGCCCTTGGCCAGCGCAAGGCGGCGGCGGCGGCGTTCACGGGAAGCGGGAGCATTGGTAGCACGAGACATTTTTCGGTTCCTCCTTAGGCGTACGGCTGCATGCGATGCATGGTCTTCTGAACGGTTGCGTCGGTCACGGTCGTACCACGGAGATTGCGCTTGCGACCGCGGCTCTTGTAGCCGTTGAGGTGCGCCTTGCCGCCCTGCGTGCGGATCACTTTACCCGTAGCCGACATTTTCATGCGCTTGGTCGCGCACTTTTTCGTTTTCAATTTAGGCATTGTTGTATCCTTTTGCGTTGTTCCTGACCGGCCAGGCAGTCGGTTCGTAAGCCTGGTCCAGACGGAAAATTTTTGGTAGTCTATCAAATCCGCGCCCGGCCGTCAAGCGTCCCGCGCCGGAACGCGGAACGCCGCCTACAACGTCACGCCCTTCGCCGAGCCTTCGGACTCGTCCCACCAGGACGGCTTCGAGGTGGCGATGCGGGCGATGGCCTTCGTCGTGAGCTGGATGCCCCGGGCCGTCGCGCCGCGGACCTCCACGACGGGCTTCTTCCCGCCGTCGCCCCCCTTGTCGACGAGTTCCAGCGGCTCGAACAGCATCTGATGGATCTTCTGGTTCTTCGCCGGCTTGAACTTGAGGAACAGCTGCGCGGGGCAGCCGGTCGTGAAATAGAGGATCTTGCTCTTGGCGGGCGCCAGGCGGTATTCCTTGTTGTTGATCATGCCGCCAAAGGCGAAGCGCTTGATGTAGGCCATCCCGTAGAGCGGCTCCTCGTAGACGCAGGCGAATTCCTTCCCGCGGTCCTTCTCCGGGTTGAAGAGATAGACTTCGAGCAGGTCCTTGTCCACGAAGATCTTGTCCGTCGGCGGCGCCATCTTGTAGCGGCCGTCCTTCCAGACGAAGAGCAGCCGGTCGAGCGACGAGCACTTGAAGAGTTCGTCGCCGCCCTTGAGGCCCGAACCGACGAAGTGGTTCTCGCGGTCGAAACGAATCGTCAGCTCGCTTGACGTCAGCTTGCGCACGTCCGCCTGCTGGAAGGCGCCTTCGGCAATCTTCGTGCACCGCGGGTATTTTTTCGCGTAGGTCCTGACGAGGTTCTTCAGGTACTTGACGACGAACGCCTTCAGGTGGACGAGATTGTCGTTGACCCGCACCTCTTCCGCCAGCACGTCCGCGATGTCCTTGCGGTTCTTGTCGATGTCGAACCGGGAGATGCGGCGGATCGGGATCTTGAGCAGGCGGTCCACGTCTTCGGGCGTCACGTCGCGGCGCAGTTCGGCGCGGAACGGCCTGAAGCCCTCGATGACCGCGCGCTTCACGCCCTCCTCCGTCTTCTCCTGCTCGATGCGCTTGTAGATGCGCTCCTCGATGAAGATGCGGTCCAGCGTGCGGGCGTGGAAGAGCTCCGCCAGTTCGCCGAGCCGGATTTCCTGCTCGCGGCGCGTCAGCTCCATCAGGCGTTCGCAATTCTTCCGGACGATGTCCGTCACCGTCATCATGCGCGGCCGGCCGCCGTCGAGGACGATGGGGCGCGACGGCAGCGACTTCTCGCAGGCGGTGAACGCGTAGAGGGCCGCAATCGTCTTCTCCTGCGTGGCCCCCGTCTGGAGCTCCAGTTCGATCTTGACCGCATCGTTCGTCAGGTCGTGGAGCCTGCGTACGGGGATCTTCTTCTTCCGGATCGCCTCTTCGATCGACGCGGCCAGCGAGTCCGTCGTCTCGCCCCAGGGCAATTCCGCGATGACGAGCCGGTTCCGGTCCTCCTTCTCGATCTTCGCCCGGACCCTGACCTTGCCCAGGCCGTCCTGGTACTCGGTGACGTCCATCAGGCCGCCCAGCTGGAAGTCGGGGAAGAGCCGGAACGGCTTCTTCTGGATGCAGGCGATCTCCGCCTCCAGCAGTTCGATGAAGTTGTGCGGCAGAATGGCCGTCGACAGGCCGACGGCGATGCCGTCCGCGCCCAGCATCAGCAGCAGCGGCAGCTTCGACGGCAGATAGACCGGCTCTTCCTTGCGCCCGTCGTAGTTCGGCACGAACGTCGTCGTCTTGCGGTTGAAGACCTCCTGGCGGGCCAGTTCGGAGAGGCGGCATTCGATGTAGCGCGTCGCCGCGTGCGGCATGCCCGTCAGCAGGGAACCGTAATTCCCCTGCCCGTCGATGAGATAGCCCTTGCCCTCGCCCCAGAGCTTGTTGGCCAGCACGCAGAGCGCGTCGCCGATGGACGCGTCGCCGTGCGGGTGGTACTGCATCGCATGGCCGACGATGTTGGCCACCTTCGTGTAGCGGCCGTCGTCCTTCTCCCACAGCGAATGCAGGATGCGGCGCTGCACGGGCTTGAGGCCGTCCTCGACGGCCGGAATCGCGCGCGAGCAGATCACGTAGGCCGAATACTGGCGGAAGTTGAAGTCGAACAGGTCCCGCATCGGGCCGCGGCCGGTCAGTCCGGCCGCCGGCGCGGCAACCGCCGGCGGCGCGGGCGGAGACGCCGGGGCGGCGGCCTTGCCGGCCGTCACGGGCGGCTTCTCGGCTTTCGGAACCGGCGCGAAGAGATCCAGGCTGTCGAAAAGGCTGGGGGGTTCGTCATGCGTGTCGTTCTTCACTGTTCGAGCTCTTTCCAATTCTTGTAGATGGCTTGCGGCCCATGCCGCTCCGCCGCCTTCATCCAGCCGATGTAGGTCTGGGTGGCGTGCATGCAGGAGAAGCGCCAGGGGAGGTCGAAAACGCCCGGCTGGCGCGAGAAGTCCCGGCCGTCCGGCGTATGGAAGTAGGCCGCGGAACCGGCGGCATCCGTCTCGCCGGGCCCCGCGTAGGCCCGCGTCAGGCCGCTGATGTCGCCGCCCAGCGACGCGTGCGCGTCCGCCTCGCCGGAGGGGGCGTCCATGCTCCGGTAGAGAATCGTTTCGAGAATGCCGTGGATGCTCGTCAGATTCCCGTCGGCCCGCTGGTCCGCGGGAACCGCATAGAGGTCGGCCACGGTCGGCGCCGCGACGCCCAGCAGCGACGACACGAGCAGCGTCGAATTCGTCCCCAGCGGCGCATGCCACCAGTCATATCCCGTCATGTCCTTGAAGGCGCGCTTCATGCCCGTGTAGCCGGCGTCCGTCCAGACGCCCCACAGCGACAGCCCGTCGTAGTTCTTGAGGAAGAGATCGCTGCCGTAACGGCAGGCGTTCCACTTGGCGATCGGGACGTGCGGCACGATGTCCTCGGGATTGATCACGTTGAAGATGTTGCCGTAGCGCGCCGTCTTGCAGGCGACGCGATCCGGGCGGATCACGCTGTTGGGCGTGGCGAAGGTGTAGACGAAGACGTTCTCCGGCCGCACGCCCGCAAACGGCGGCAGGCCCTCGTCGAACCAGGCGCCGAGGATGTTCGCGACCGCCGCCCCCCGGCTGTGGCCCGTGACGACGACCTTCGCCCGGGGAAGGTCGACATGGTGGGTCCGGATGTAGTCCGCCAGCTTCTCGCGGACGGCATGGGCCGCCCGCTCGAATCCCTCGTGCAGCGCCGGCATGTCCGCCAGTTCCGGCGCGGCCTGCCGCCCCCAGGCGTTGCAGGCGTTCATGTTCGACAGCCACTCGTCGCGTCCGTAGGTCCCGCGGACCAGGACGAACAGGACGTCCCGGACGGCGTCGTCCAGCCAGACCCGCTTGAGCGCCAGCGTGAACCCGACCTGGTCCTTCCCACGACGGGGATCGGCATAGTCCAGATCGGCCCCGTAGCGCCGGTAGAGGACGGCGGGGCTGAAGCCAAGCCCCGCCAGCGAGGCGACGTCCATGTCCAGCCGGTAGCCGTAGGTGCTGGCGGCCAGCGCCGACAGCGGGCCGGCCAGCTCCTGCGAATAGACGTACGAATCGCGCGCCAGGAACGAATCGCTCCACGCGAACGTCGTCCTGTTCGGCACCGAATAGTCGTGGATGTACGGGAAGCGGAACTCCCGCACCTCGCCCGCCCCCGGCGGGACCGACGCGCATCCGGCCAGGAAGGCGACGAAAACTAGAAGTCCTGCGAATCGCAAACCAGGTTCTCCATGATGTAGTCTTTGCGTTCCGGCGTGTTGCCGCCCATGTAGAACTTGATCGTCTTCTCGACTTCCTGATCGTCCATGCACGTAACCGGCGTCAGGCGCATCTGCGGACCGATGAAGTCCTTGAACTCCTTCGCGTTCAATTCGCCAAGCCCCTTGAAGCGGGTGATTTCGCAGCCCTTCCCGCACGCCCGGATCGCCGCCTCGCGTTCCTCGTCGCTGAAGCAGTAGCGCTGCTCCTTCTTGTTGCGCACGCGGAAGAGCGGCGTCTCCAGGATGAACACGCGCCCCTCGGCGATCAGCGGCCGGTAGAAGCGCATGAAGAACGTCGTCAGCAGCATGCGGATGTGCAGGCCGTCCACGTCGGCATCGGTGGCGAAGATGATCTTCGAATAGCGCAGGCGCTCCAGCGTCTCCTCGATGTCCAGCGTCTTGATCAGATTGAAGAACTCCTCGTTCCGGTAGAGGACGTCCTTGTTGAGGCCGCACGTGTTCAGCGGCTTGCCCTTCAGGAAGAAGACCGCCTGGCACACCGCGTCGCGCGCGAGGCCCAGGGTGCCGCCGGCGGACTGGCCTTCCGTCAGGAAGATCATCGTCTCGTCGCCCTCGGGCCGCCCCGTCTTCTTGTTGATCCTGTCGAGCTTCAGATGGTTCTTGCAGTCCTTCAGCTGCGGCACGCGGACAGAGACGGCCTGCGTGCGTTCCCGCGCCTGCTTCTTGATCGTGTTCAGCTGGCTGCGGAGCTTGGCCGTCTCCTCCACCTTGTCGACCAGCCGCTGCGCCTCGACGGGATTCTTGTGGAACAGCTCCTCGGCGTGCTTCTTCACCTCCGCCACGAGTTCCGCGCGGATCTCCTGGGAGCCGAGTTTCGTCTTCGCCTGGCCCTCGAACACGGGATCCTGGATGCGGACCGCGATCGCGCCGACAATGCCCTCGCGGACGTCGTCGCCGTCGAACTTCCTCTTCGCGTATTCGTTCAGCGCCTTGGTCAGGCCCTCCTTGAAGGCGGACAGGTGCGTGCCGCCCTCCGTCGTGTGCTGGCCGTTCACGAAGGAATAGTACTGCTCCGAGAACCGGTTCGTGTGCGTGAACACGAACTCCAGCGTCTTCGACCGGAAGTGGAACGGCTGGTAGACCTTCTCGAACTGCGATTCGTCCTGGATGAGATCGCCCAGACCCTCCTCGCTGACGATTTTCACGCCGTTCAGGTCCAGCGTCAGGCCCGCGTTGAGATAGGCGTACATCTTCAGCCGCCGCATCACGTGCTCTTCGCGGAAACGGAATTTCTTGAAAATCGTCCCGTCGGGCAGGAATTCCACGTACGTTCCGCTCCGCTCGTTCGGATTCGTCAGCTTCCCGCGCCGCTTCGACTTCAGTTCGCCCTTCTCGAAAAGGGCCTCGGCGAACTCGCCGTCCCGGACCGAGCGGACGAAGAACCGGTCCGACAGCGCATTGACCGCTTTCGTGCCGACGCCGTTCATGCCGACGGAGAACTGGAAGCTCTTCGTATTGAACTTGGCGCCCGTGTTGAGCTCGCTCACGCAATCGACGACCTTGCCCAGCGGGATGCCGCGGCCATAGTCGCGCACGCTGCAGGCGCCCGAGTTCCAGTCGAGCCCAATCTCGACTTTCCGGCCGAAACCCACGATGAATTCGTCGATTGCGTTGTCAATGATCTCCTTCAGCAAAACGTAGATGCCGTCATCGTAATCGCTTCCGTCGCTCGCCCGGCCGATGTACATGCCGAAGCGCAGGCGAATATGTTCCATCGCACTCAGGTGCTCGATGTTGTTGTCGTCGTATTTGACCGCCATAGTCCTGAAATCCTGTATCCGCCGAAAAATCGAGCGCTCATTATAGCACAAAATCGGGGCGCCTCGGGCGGCCGGCCGAAAAAGTGCGATTTTCGGCAAAATCGGGGCTTGCTTTTCCCCGCAGAATCCCGTATCATATACGGCGTTTCTCCAAGGAGGGATGGCCGAGTGGCTGAAGGCAACGGTTTGCTAAATCGTCATACGGACTTATCTCCGTATCGGGGGTTCGAATCCCCCTCCCTCCGCCACTGGAGAGTGCCGGAAAGCTGCCGCCCGCGGGCGGCAGTTTCGTTTTTTACCGGGTTGCCGCGGAACGGGCCGCGTCCGCGAAGAACGTCATGGACGTCTTCTTGTACTCTTTCGTCGAGAGCAGCATGACCGACGGGATGCCGTCTCCGGCCCGCGTCGACGCCAGCGTCTCCGAAAGGCTCCGATACTGGCCGAGCGCGTCGTCCACGCTCCGGGCATGGACCATGGCGAAGAGGTTGTAGGGGAACTCGGGGATTTCGGGGCGTTCGTAGCAATGCGTCACTTCGTCCCGCGCGGCCAGGGCGCGCCCGGCCTCGTGCGTGTCCCCCGCGACCTTCCAGCAGCACATGCCGTTGGCGGTCCAGCCCGCCGTCCGGTGCGCCAGCAGAAGGCCGATCCGCTTCAGCCGCCCGTTGCGGCGCCAGAGTTCGAGCGTCGACAGCAGCTGCCATTCCTTCAGCCCCGTCTTCCCGGCCAATGCGGCGAAATAGTCGGCCCGGATCTCCGTGTCGCCCTGGAGGGCGCCGATGACGATCCGGTCCCGCGCGGAAACGGGCGCGCCGTCCGCCGTCGACTCCTCCCGCGCCCGCGCGCCCGCGCCGAAGACGACATCGACCTTGTAGCGGACGGTGGCCGGCAGGAGGTGGAGCCGGCAGGGGGCGACGCGCGCGCGGACCTCGTCGGCCATCGCCGGGAAGACGTCGGCGGGATAGCTCAGGGTGAACCACAGATTCGGCAGCGCCGGCGCCGGGGCGCCCAACGGCTCGCGGACGTAGCAGTGCGTCACGCCGACCAGCGGCAGCAGCCGCCCGGCGACGGCGTCCAGATCGCGCGGCGCGACCGCGGCCGCGCAGAGCACGGACCGGTAGCCGAGCCGGCGCGTGTCGAAGACGGCGCCGAACCGGCGGACCAGACCTTTCGCGCGGCACCGCGCGGCAAACGCCAGCAGATCGTCTTCCGTGCAGTCCAGCTCCCGCGCCAGCGCCTCGAAGGGGCGCGCGACCAGCGGAAGTCCCTGCTGGAGGGCGCTCAGCCAGCGTTCTTCGGCGGCGGACACGGGAAAGCCGCTCACTCGCCGGCCGGGCGGTTGTAGGGATAGGACAGGACGTCGTCGACGATCTGCCGCGCCAGTTCCTGGGCGATGCGCGCGGCCGCGTTGCGCTGGCCGGTCAGCAGGTCGTTCTGGACCTGGAACGTGGTTTCCGCCTTGTACGGCCGGTTCTCCACCAGGATCTTGCCCGTATCCTTGTTCACCAGGGACACGTCCGCCGTCACGACGTAGCGGTATTCGGACGCGCGCGTGCCGAAGGCGCGATCGTACGCGATGTGGAGGCGCGTGGCATCCCGGATCACGCCCTGGACCTCAATCGACGAATCGCCCGGGCGGCGGATGGAGAAAGTCCCCTCGCGCTGGAATTCGCGCAGCACGTACTGCGTCACGACCGGGCCGAGTTCGGCCGCCTGCGTCCGGTTCTCGAACACGGGCACGGCGACCGTCCGGATTTCATCCGGCACGCGGGACGTCCAACGGTAGCTGGAGCAGCCCGCCGCCAGCAACGCCGCCACGGACAGAAACAGGAGTCTCGTTTTCATCATTCCACCTTTCCTTCCTTGAAGGTCCCCGGCGCCGCACCGTTCTGCAATTGCGCGATCCGGTCGCGGACGGCCTGTTCATGCGCAGATTCGGGATAGTCGCGGAGATACTGTTCCCAGGCCGCAATCGCCGCATGGCGCGTGCGCTGGCGGGCGTCGTAGAACCGCGCGCGCCTGAACGCGTCCTCGGCCAGGTAGGCGGACAGCTCCTCCTCCCACGCCTTCAGCTCGTCGATCTGCTCAAGATCCGGCAGGCGTTTCCGCGTCGCCTTCAGGTAGCCGACCGTGTCCTTGCACCGGGGGATGTTGTACGCGAGACGGCGGCAGAGCCACATGCGCGCCCGCGCTTCCAGGTAGGCGGCCAGCCGCGCCTCGTCCGACTGCGGGAACTTGCTGGACAGGCTGGCGTAGACTTCGATGGCCTCTTCGTAATGGCTGTCCTGTTCGCGGAGGTCGGCGATCCGCAGCATGGCCTCCGGCACGTACGCCGCGCCCGGCGCCCGGCGCACGATCGACTCGTAGTGCTGGCGGACCAGCCGGTTGGAGAGGAAGGAGAAGCCGAGAAACGACTTCCGGGTCTTCACCATCAGATTGACCAGCTGGTATTCCTTCTCGACGATTTCGAGATACGGGCAGTCCTTCGGATAGAAGTCCAGGAGATATTCCAGCTGGTCGAACGCGTCTTCGTATTCGTCGAGCTTGCCCGCCAGCAGCGTGGCGAAACGCAGCTGCGCCCGCGGCGCCTCGGGCGACGCCGGCCATTCGCGGACCAGCGCGTCGAACGCCCGGGCGGCGTCCTTGTATTCGCCCAGCGCCTCCAGTTCCTCGGCCAGACTGTACTGCCCGGCCGGGGTATCCCGCTTGACGGAGAGGAACCAGCTCTTCTCGCGGCGTTCCGGGCGGGGAACGTCGTCCAGCCCGTCGAAACCGGGATAGGCGTCCGTCGCATAGGGCGAATTCCCGCCCATGCCGGACCCCACGACATTGCGCACGGGCGCGGCCGCCAACGCCGCCGCGACCGACGCCGCCAGGCCGGCCACAAGCCATTTGTCCATTTGAATTGCCATGTCGCCTCGCTGTGCTTCGTTGAACCGGTCGGGATTATACCAAATTTCTTCCTACTTCTGCCCGAAGTCGGCCTCGCGGCGGCCCTGGTAGTTCGTGCGCTTGCGGTGCGACCGCTTGGCGTTGGCGGGGTGGACGAACTTCTTCGGCTTCCCGTTCTTGGGGCCGCCGAAGAAACGGGAGCCCGGATGGCGGGCCTTGCCCTTCCGGTTCGCGGCGCCGCCGCGGATCCAGGGGGCCTGCGGCAGCCCTTCGTGCTGCTTGCCCACCTGGCGCTCCGCCTCGGCCGAGTGGAAGGGCTGGTCGCGGTCGATCTGGATCGACTTGCGGATGAACCGCTCCACGGCCTTGAGCAGACCCCGCTCCTCCGGCGCCACGAACGAAATGGCCGCGCCGCTTTCGCCCGCGCGCGCCGTGCGGCCGATGCGGTGCACATAGCTCTCCGTCTCGATGGGGAGTTCCATGTTGACGACGAGATCGACGTCGGGCACGTCGATGCCGCGGCTGGCGATGTCCGTCGCCACCAGCACGCGGATCTTGCCGGACTTGAAGCCCTGCAGCGCGCGCGTGCGCATGTTCTGCGTCTTGTCCGAATGGATGGCCGCCGCCGGAATGTCCTTCGCGCGCAGTTTCCGCTCCACGCGGTCGGCGCCATGGCGCGTCCGCGCGAAAACGATCACGCGGAACCATTCGCTGTGGGTTTCCAGCAGATGGATGAGCAGACTGTCCTTGCTGCCCTTCTCCACGAGCATGCACTTCTGGTTGATTTTCTCGACCGTCGGCGTTTCCGGCGAAATCATGATCTGCAGGGGATCGACGACGAGTTCGCCGGCGAGCTTCAGGATTTCCGGCGAGAGCGTCGCGCTGAAGAACAGGGACTGGCGGGCGAGGTGTCCGGCGCCATGCGCGCCCGCCACCATCCGGTTCGGCGGCAGTTTGGCGATGATGCGCTTGATGTCCGGCAGAAAGCCCATGTCCAGCATGCGGTCGGCTTCGTCGAGAACGAACATCTCGACCTGGTCGAGGAACACGACGCCCTGGGTCATCAGGTCCATCAGCCGCCCCGGCGTGGCGACGACCACGTCGGCGCCCCGCTGCAGGGCCTTCACCTGCGGAAACTGCGACACGCCGCCGAAGACGACCGCGTAGGAAAGGCCCGTGTACTTCGCGTATTTCTCGACGTTCTCGGCGATCTGCGCCGCCAGTTCGCGCGTGGGAGACAGCACCAGCGCGCGCGGATGGCCGGCCGGTCCCCCCTGCGCGGCCGCGTCCGGACGCTCCTGGACCAGGCGGTGGAGGATCGGCAGCATGAACGCCGCCGTCTTCCCCGTCCCCGTCTGCGCGCAGCCGATCAGATCGCGGCCCTCCAGCAGCGGCTCGATCGCCTTCTGCTGAATCGGCGTGGGAACGGCATACCCCGCCTCGGCGATGGCGTGCTGGAGGCGAATGTCGAGCTTCCCGAAGACGTTCGCCTCGAAGGCGGCCGGCGGCGGGGTCGCGGGACACTGGGGCACCACGGGCTTCGGATCGCGCTCGGCCAATCCGGGATGGCGAGGTCCGCTGCCGCCCCGTCCCGGACGCCGCCGCCGGCGCTTGTTGAAAAACGCCGGTTTCCCGCTCCGGAAATCCCTGTCCCCGCCTGGTCTGTGAAACGCTGCCATCTCTGCTCCCGTCTTTGATTTTCAATGTTCAGTTCAATTCACGTCAGATCACGCCCTTGATGTACCGATCCCGCACGGCCCGCCAGAAGACGACGCAGAACGCCGAAAGCGGAATCGCGAGCAAAAGCCCCAGCATCGAATGGAACACGACGCCCCAGAAGAGGAAGCTGAAGATGACGCCCGCGTAGCCGAGGCCCGTCTTTTCGCCCTGGATCTTCGGCGTGATCAGATAGCCGTCCAGAATCTGGCCCATGCCCCATACCACCAGGACGCCGACCAGCCGCAGCAGACTGCCGCCGTCGCCGAAATAGGCGATGGGCAGGGCGCACGGCAGGCAGATGACCGTCCCCAGGAACGGGACCAGGTTGATCGTCCCCAGCAGAAAGCCGATGACGAAGCCGTACGGAAGCCCCACCAGCATGAAGCCCGCCCCGTACAGCAGACCCTCGATCAGGCAGATGACGACCTGGCGCCGGAAGAAGCCCACGAGGATGTCGAGAAAGGCGTCGATCTGCTTGGAGACGAAATTCCGCGTCTCGTCCTTCAGGAACGGAAGCAGCTTGACGTAGTCGACGCCGCTCATGCTCGGACGCATCAGGAAGAAGGCGAAAAACAGCAGCGCCAGAAGGGCCGTCCCCAGGTTCGTCAGATACTTCAGCGAACCGACGCCGGCCTTCATCGCCGTCGTGCCGTAGGTCGAACCGAACTCCGCCACCAGTTCGCCGGTGAAGCGCGAAGGGTC
The DNA here is from genome assembly GCA_051884915.1 of Kiritimatiellia bacterium. GTDB lineage: Bacteria > Verrucomicrobiota > Kiritimatiellia > RFP12 > UBA1067 > RUG572. The sequence continues at coordinate 33,411 of JBJEWF010000063.1, read as the reverse complement.
CGTGAGGAACAGCATGGCCAGGTCCGTCGGCTGCGCCCCCAGCCGCGCGGCGGTCGACTGGATCTGCGGGAAGCACGCGTTGATCCACGCGCTCAACCGCGCGACGATCGTCGGAAGCGTCTTGACGAGATGCGTCGCCTGGTCGACGACAAAGGCCCCGCCGAACCATCCGAGCAGCCCCATGGGCACGAGCACCGACAGCATCATCAGGACGAGCGCCAGCGTCGGATTGCGCACGCGCTTGAGCAGCCAGTCGTAATACGGCTTGAACAGCAGGGAGAGAAACAGGCCGAGAACGACCGGCAGCAGCGCGGGCGACGCGAACGCGAAGAACGCCAGCACGGCCCAGCCGACGAAAAAGACGAAAGCCAGAATCAGCGCAAAGGCGAACACCGTCACGCCGGCGGCAATCGTCTTCTGCTGGGATGGCGTAAAATCGATCATGGCGACTCCTCGTTGGGTTGATCGGGCGGACGGTGACGGACCTCACGGAACCGGATTGGCCGCCGTGGCGCGCCTGCGCGCGGCGGCGTCGAGAATCTCCTCCAGATCCCGGCGGGCCTGTTCCCGCTTGCGTTCAAGGTTGGCGGCTTCGCGGGCCTCGGCCTGCCGCCGGTCGGCGGCCTCAAGATCGGCCACGTGCCGCTTCAGTTCCTCCAGCTCCGCCACCCGCGCGCCCTTCTGCCGCGCCATCTCCGCCTGCGCGTCCGCCAGCCGCCGCTCAAGGGCGCCTTTCTCCTCCTGCAGCTTCCGGATCTCCGCCGCCGCCGCATCCGCGGCCTGCCGGCGAATCCGGTCCTCGCGGGCCGGCTGTTCCCCGACGAGCCGCCGGACCTCCCGTTCGGCGGCTTCCCGGGCCGTCTGCACCGCGGCGGCCTTCTGTTCCGCGGCGGCGGCCTTCTTCTCCGCCGCGCCGGCCCTCTGTTCGGCCGCGCCGGCCTTCTTCTCCGCGGCGGCGGCTTTCGCCTCCAGGTCGCGAACCGTCTTCGTCAAAGCCGCCGTCTCGGCCTCGCGGGCCAGTTTGTCCTGCGCCGCCTTCTTCAACGTGGCCGCCACCACTTCCTTCTCGCCCGCCAACCGGTCCTCCAGCGCCACGCACCGGGCCTGCAGCCCGGCCAGCGCCTTCTCCGCCTTGTCCAGCGCCGCGGTCTTCGCGGCCAGGGCGGTCCGGTCGGCGGCCGCCGCGGCCTCGGCTGCGCGCTGCGCCGCCGTCGCCCGGTCGAGCAGTCCGGCCGTCGCCTCGGCGTCCGCCGCGGCCTTCGCCTGCACGGTCCGGACCTCGGCGCGCAGCGCCAGCATCTCCTTCTGGAGCGCGAGCAGTTCCCGCTCCTTCTTGACGACCTCAAGCTGCTGCTTCAGGAGTTCGATCTCGGCATTCCGCGCGGACGAAGCCGCCGGCGCCGAAGGCCCCGCGCACGGGCTCGCGGCCCAGGCGCCTGCGGCCGTCGCGAAAGCCAGCAACCCAAGAATCGTCTTTTTCATGATTTCTCCTTTTTAATGCAGACGGCGCCGCACGCACGTGCGACGCCGCCCGTCGAATTGGCAGGGTTCCGCCTACTCGGCGCTCGGACGGACCTTGCCCTCCTTGATGCGCTTTTCGATGACGGCCTTCGAGATCGAAGCCGGAACCGGCTCGTACTGCTTGAAGATCATCGTGAACGTGCCGCGGCCCTGCGTGACCGTGCGGATGGCGTTCGAGTAGCCGAACATCTCCCCCAGCGGGACCGTCGCCTTGATGTGCTTGTTGCCCGACGCGTCGTCGTCCATGCCTTCCACCCGGCCGCGGCGCTGGTTGATCGAGCCGTTCGCGGCGCCCATGTACTGGTCCGGAACGACGACTTCGACGTCCATCATCGGTTCGAGCAGCTGCGGCTTCGCCTTGAGGAACGCCTGCTTGAAGCACTGGCGCGCGCATTCGATGAACGCGAATTCGTTCGAGTCGACTTCGTGGTAGGAGCCGAAGTAGACGGTGGCCTTGCAGTTGACCACCGGGAAGCCCGCGAGCGGACCCGCCTCCAGCGCCTTGCGCACGCCCTTTTCGACCGCTGGAATGTATTCCGTGGGAATCACGCCGCCCTTGACTTCGTTGGCGAACTCGAATTCCTTGCCCGGCTCCTGCGGTTCGACGCGGAGGCAGACGTGGGCGTACTGGCCGCGGCCGCCGGACTGCTTGACGTGCTTGTACTCGTTCTCGACCGTCTGCGTGAGCGTTTCGCGGTAGGCGACCTGCGGGGCGCCGACGTCGCACTCGACGCGGAACTCGCGTTTCAGGCGGTCCACGATGATGTCGAGGTAGAGTTCGCCCATGCCGGCGATGATCGTCTCGCTCGTCTCCTGGTCGTAGCTCACCACGAACGTGGGGTCTTCCATCGCGAGCGCATGGAGCGCCACGCCGAGCTTCTCGTTGTCGCCGCGGCTCTTCGGCTTGACGGCGACCGAGATGACCGGCGCCGGGAAGTCGATGGATTCCAGCGTGATCTTGTGGTCCGGATCGCAGAGCGTGTCGCCCGTGCGCGTTTCCGTGAGACCGACGCACGCCACGATGTCGCCGGCATGCGCCTCCTCGATCGGCTCCTGGTGGTTCGCGTGCATGCGGAACAGCCGGGAAATGCGCTGGTCCTTGCCGATCGTGGAGTCGAGCAGGTCCGCGCCCAGCTTCAGGATGCCCGAATAGACGCGCACGAAGGTGATCTTGCCGCCGGACTTCGGATCGTTCATGATCTTGAACGCCAGGCCGCAGAACGGCTCCTGGTCGCTCGGCTCGCGCTTCTGCGTCTCGTCGTCCGCCGAAACCGCGGCGCCCGCGTCGAGCGGGGACGGGAGGAAGGCGACCACGCCGTCCAGCATCTGCTGCACGCCCTTGTCCTTGAACGCGGAGCCGCAGAACGCCGGCGTGATCGCGCGGCTCAGGCAGCCCTTGCGGAGGCCGCGGATGATCTCCTCGTTCGTCAGCGTGCCTTCCTCGAAGAACTTGTTCATCAGCTCCTCGTCCTGCTCGGCGGCGCTCTCGATCATCTTCTGGCGGTATTCCTCGGCCTTCTCCTTCATGTCCGCCGGGATCTCCTCCTCGGTCACGTTCTTGCCGAGCGACTTCATGTCGTAGCGGAGGGCCTTCATCTTGATCAGGTCGACGATGCCGTCGAACGTCTCGCCCGCGCCGATCGGCAGCACCACCGGCACCGGGTTGGCGTGAAGCTGGGCCTTCATCATGTCCATCACGCGGTAGAAGTTCGCGCCCACGCGGTCCATCTTGTTCACGAACGCGATCTTCGGCACCTTGTACTTCTCCGACTGGCGCCACACCTGTTCGGACTGCGGCTGCACGCCGCCGACCGCGCAGTAGAGGGCCACGGCGCCGTCGAGAACGCGCAGCGAGCGCTCGACTTCGGCCGTGAAGTCCACGTGTCCGGGCGTGTCGATCAGGGAGAGGCGGTAGTCGCCCCACATCACGCAGGTGGCCGCGGACTGGATCGTGATGCCGCGCTCCTGTTCCTGCACCATGAAGTCCATCGTCGCGGCGCCGTCGTGCACTTCGCCGATCTTGTAGTTCTTGCCCGAATAGAACAGGATCCGTTCGGACGTCGTCGTCTTGCCGCCGTCAATGTGGGCCATGATGCCGAAATTGCGCACATGATCCAACGGGAACACTTTAGCTGCCATCTTCAACTCCTATTGTTTGCAAAAGAGCGTCTATTTTACGCTTTTCAGCGGGTGAAAATCAAGTGGGAAATCAAGAAAACTGAAAACCGCGGAATCACAGCATCCGCAGCTTCACCGGATCCTCGCTCAGGACGCCCGCGTCCTTGATTTCGGCCAGCGCCGCGTCGATCGCCCGCGCCGGCGCCGGATGGGTCAGGACCACGACGGGGGCGAACCCGGTTTCCGCGCGCCCGGGCTTCTTCTGCTGCGCGGCCGAAATGGACACGCCGTGCTTGCCGAGGATCGTGGCCATCGTGCCGAAGCTGCCCGCCTTGTCGGCCACGTTGAAGCGGAGGTAGAAGCGGCTCACGATGTCGCCCGGCACGCGGAGCTTCGCTTTTCCCTCGCCGTACTGCGGCACGGCGCGGGCGTAGCGGACTTCGCCATGGGCCATGTTGCGGGCGATGTCGCCGATGTCGCCGACGACCGTCGACGCCGTCGGCAGCCGGCCGGCGCCCCGGCCGTAGAACATCGTGTCGCCCACCATGTCGCCCCGGACCATCGCCGCGTTGAACACGCCGTTGACGGAGGCGAGCATGTGGTCGAAGGGCACCAGCGTGGGATGCACGCCCACCTCGATGTCGTTCTCGTGCTTCGCGACCACGGCCAGCAGCTTGATCCGGTAGCCGAAATCGGACGCGTATTTCACGTCGGCGCCCGACAGGTTGCGGATGCCCTCGACCTGGACCTGGTCGAGCGAGGGCTGGAACCCGTAGGCGAGCGCGCACAGGATGCAGGCCTTGTGCGCCGTGTCGAGGCCGTCGATGTCCAGGGAGGGGTTCGCTTCGGCGTAGCCCAGCTTCTGCGCGTCGGCGAGGATCTCGTCGAAGGGACGGCCCTCGTTCTCCATGCGCGTGAGGATGTAGTTGCAGGTTCCGTTCAGGATGCCGTGGATCTGCTGGATCTCGTTGCCGGCCAGGCCCTCGCGGAGGCTGCGGATGATCGGGATGCCGCCGCCCACGGACGCGCCGAAGTAGATGTCCACGCCGTTCTGCGCCGCCGCGTCGAAGATCTCCCTGCCGTGTTCCGCCAGCAGCTTCTTGTTGGCCGTCACCACGGCCTTGCCGGCGTTCAGGGCCGCCAGCACGAGCGTCTTCGCGATGCCCGTGCCGCCAATCGTCTCGACGACAATCTGCACGGAGGGGTCGGCGATCACGCCCTGGGAGTCCGTCGTCAGCACGTCCGGGTCCACCGCCACGCCGCGGTCCGTCACGATGTCCAGATCCGAAATCTTCTTCAGCACGACATCCACGCCCAGACGCTCGGCCATCACCTTGCGATTGCGCAACAACCCTTCCGCCACGCCCGCGCCGACGGTTCCGAAGCCCAGGATGCCCACTCCGACTTGTTTCATTCTCTTTGTCTCCTTTGGAGGCGGCCGAAAAACCCTTCGGCGCCGTAGGGCCTCATATCATACAGCAGGATTTCTCTTGCGTCAAATCCCATTTTGTTCTATACTGGCAGTCGAACCTGAACCAGTTTTTTCCCGAAAGGAGTTGTGCGCATGATCAACAAGCCCGTTTTCTGCGTCGGTGGCATCGTCTTTGTCGGCCTCGTCTGCGGCTTCCTCGGATGGTGCTACTCCATCCGCGAGACGCCCGAATCCCGCCGCGCCGCGCGCCGGGAAGCCGCCCGGGAGCTCAAGGCGGCCGCCCCCGCGGACGTCCTGGCCTGTCTCCGGCGGCTTGCCGACGAGAAGTCTTTCCAGACGGCGTTCGACGGGAAGGGCCCGCTGATGGCTTTCGCGCCCCGCGTCCCCTACGACACGATCGGCCAGTTCACGGAGGACCAGTTCATCCGCTTCGCCGGCAACGGCGGCGACCGGCCGGCCGACGTGGTCCGCCTGAAGGAGCTGCTTGCCTTCTCGCAGGATCTGCTGGCGCGCGACGTGCTCTCCAAGGGCGCCGCCGAAACCCTCCGCGAACGCCGGCTGGACGGCTTCTTCCTCGCGGGCGACTACGACGGCGCCATCAAGGCCCTGGACGCGGGCGGCCTCGCGAACCGTTCCGCGGGCTGGTGCCGGGGCACGGCCGCCAAACTCCGCGCCCACAAGGCGATGGACGCGAAGGACTACCGGGAGGCCGTGCGGCAGCTCCTGATTTTCGGCGAATTCATGCTCTCCGACGAGCAGAAGGATTTCGAGGACTGCGATCCGACCACGGGCATCCTCTATTCCCGCGACTGGGTGGTCGCCCGCAACTACATGCGCTGCTCGAAGATGAGCCGCGAACTGGGCGACACGGCGAACGCCGACATGTACCTCGTCGCGGCGAAGAAGCACTTCGCCTCGGCGCACGAGAAGGCCAAGGACGACCAGAAGTCGCTCGACGCGATCCGGGCGGAGATGAAGGAGGGCGGCTTCGCCCTTCCCGCGCTCCCCGCCAAGCCCCAGGAGAAACCGGCCGCCAAGTGAAGATCCTCTTTCTGTTCATCGACGGCGTTGGCCTGCGCGAAAGCGCCCCCGACAACCCCGTCAATCCGGAGGTCTGCCCGGCGCTCTGCTCGCTGATCTCCCATCATGCGGTCCCCATCGACGCCTGCCTCTCGGTCGAGGGCCTGCCCCAGTCCGCGACCGGGCAGGCCACGATGTTCACGGGCTGCAACGCACCGGTTTTCATGGGCCGCCACTGCGAAGGCTTCCCCGGCCCGTCGCTGCGCAAGAAGATCGAAGAGTACAACCTCTTCCTGGAACTGCGCCGCCGCGGCCGGCACGTCAGATTCGCCGACGCCTACCTGATCGACTCGCCGGAGGAACTGGTGGGGCGGCGCTACAAGTCCGTCACCACGGTCATGGCCCTGACGGCTCCCGAGGTCATCTCCACGACGGACGATCTGGCCGACGACCAGGCCGTCACGCAGGATCTCACGCGCGAAACCATCCAGGACCGCTTCCCCGACATCCCGATCATCGCCCCCGAGGACGCCGCCGAACACCTGTTCGACCTGGCCCGGGCGAACGACTTCACGCTCTACGAGTTCTTCCAGACGGACGTGTCGGGCCATTCGATGGACTACATGCGCGCCTGCCGCGTCCTGCGGACCTACGACCGCTTCCTGGCGCCGCTCGTGCGCTACACGGAAAAGGCCGGCATCACGCTGGTCATGACGTCCGACCACGGCAACATCGAAAACATGGGCGAACGCGGACACACGCGCAACCCGGTTCCGTTCATCGCCCTGGGTCCCCACGAGGCGGACATCCGCGCCCACGTCAAGTCCCTCGTCGACGTGACGCCCGCGCTTCTGCGCCACTTTCCACCCGCTCCCGCCCATCTGCCGTGAACAAGGATCTGCTGTTCTACTTTCTCGTGATGCTGGCGCCGCTCGTCCTGCTGCCGTTCGCCACGCACCGGCTGCTCACGCAGGAACTGAACCGCGGGAAGGCCCTGGGCCAGGCCTATCTGCAGACGAAAGCCGAACTCGTCGCCGGCCAGATGCGCGCCGCCGGGACGGACACGCTCCCCGCGGCGGATGCGGACGGCGCCCTGCTCCTGTCCCTCGTCGACCCTCAGGGCCGACCGCTCGACGCCTCGTTCCCCGTCGACGGCCGCTGCCAGGGCGAGGCCGCCGTCGCCCCCGGCCGCGCGGTGCGGGTCGTCTGGGCCGGAACGCCCAGTCCGGGCGCGCGCCGTCGCCGGAAACTGGTGCGCGCGCAGATTTGCGTCTGGACCGGTTCGGGCCTGATTTTCCTGACCGGACTCGGCCTGCTGATCCGGGCCGTTTTCCGCGCCCGGCGCGAGGCCCGCGAACAGCTGGAATACGTCGACGGGTTCTCCCACCGGCTGAAAACCCCGCTGACCTCCATCTCGCTGTGCGCCGAACTGGCCCGGTCGAAGCGGCTGCCCGCGGACATGGCCCAGGAGGCCACGGCGACAATCGCGTCCGAGACGGCCAAACTGAACGGGCTCGTCGACGAAGTTCTCGCCTACATCGGAGCGCGCCGCCATGGCTGACCTGCTCATCGCCGAAGACGATGCCGACGTCCGCAAGTGGCTGACCGTCGCCTTGCGCTCCGAGGGGCATGGCGTGCGCGCGGTCCAGGACGGCGACGCGGCGCTGGCGGCGCTGGCGGAACGGCGGCCCGACGCGCTCATTCTCGACATCGCCATGCCGAAGCGCGACGGCTTCTCGGTCTGCGAAACGGTCCGCCGGAGCGATTCCGCCCTTCCCATTCTCATGCTCACGGCCAAAAGCTCCCCGCGCGACAAGGTCAAGGGGCTGGGCCTGGGAGCCGACGACTACATGACCAAGCCCTTTCTGATGGAAGAGCTTTTCGCCCGCGTCGGCGCCTTGCTCCGGCGCGGGCGTCTCGTGTCCGCCGCCGCCGCGGGAACGGCCCCGTTCCGGGTGGGCGGCACCGTGGTCGACCCCGCGCGCCTGGTCCTCGTGGCGGCGGATGGCGCGAAAACCCCTCTTGCCGCCCGCGAATTCGCCTTGCTGAAACTGCTGGCCGCCCATCCGGGCGAAGTGCTCGCCCGCGATCGCCTGCTCGACGAGATCTGGGGCGTCAGCTTCTACGGCAACACGCGCACGCTCGACCAGCACGTCGCGCTCGTCCGCAGGAAACTCGGCGCCGACGCCGCCTGCGTCGAAACGGTGCGCAACGTCGGCTACCGGCTCGCGAACGTCCGGCCGTCCGGCCGTCCGGCGTGAACCGGCGGCGGCCGATCCGGCGACGGGCCGCTACCGGCCGAGTTCTTTCGACCGGCTGGCGGCGGCTTTCAGCGTGTCGGCGACGACGGCGGCGAAATCGGACGCCCGCATCACGTCCATGCCGGCGGCCGTCGTGCCGCCCGGCGTCGCGACCCCGGAAATGAAGGCGTCGAGATCCGCGCCGCTCTGGCGCAGATAGGCCGCGGTCCCGAGCATCGTCTGCTCCGCCAGAAGCCGCGCCGCCGCCTTCGGCAGCCCCAGTTTGCGGCCGCCTTCGGCCATGGCCTTCTCCATGAACGCGAAGAACGCCGGACCCGAACCCGACAGCGCCGTCACGGCGTCGAAATTCCTTTCGGGCAGAACCGCCGTTTTGCCCGCGCCCGCGAGAATGTCCTGCACGAGCCGGACGTCCGCCGCCGTCGCGTTCGCGCCGCCGCACACGGCGCACATGCCCTCCCTGGCGCGCAACGCCAGGTTGGGCATCACGCGCACGAGGCGCACCGCCCGGCCGAGCGCTTTCCGCAGGGTCGCCAGGCTTTTGCCGGCGGCAATGGAGACGACCAGCGTGTCCGCCGTGAGCAGCGGCTTCACGTCCATCGCCAGCGCGGCCAGATCCTGCGGACGGACCGCGAGGAAAATGACCGGCGCGGCCTTGGCGACCTCCCGCGCGTCCGCCGTCGTGCGCACGCCGTACTTGTCGGCGAGTTCCCGCGCCCGCGCGGGGATCTTTTCGGCCATGAGCACGTGCCGGGGATTGAACCCCTTCATCAGCGAAGCCGCCGCGAGAATGCCTTCCGCCATCTTGCCGGCGCCCCAGAAACCAAGAGTTGTTTTCATCCGATCGGTCCGAAGTTGAAAGTTGAACGGTCTCGGCCCTGCGCCTTCAGCACAGGCCGCGGGACTGGAGGGCTTCCATCAGGCGCTGGCGGAAGACGATCTGGTCGGGCTGCGAGGGCATGTAGCCCTGGGGGAAGTCGCCAAGGCCAAGGCGGCCCTGCGGGTCCAGATACCACTTGCCGGACGTCCCGTCCGTGAACGTCACGTCGCCCGAAGCCATGGTTCCGGGAATCATCAGCGCGTCGACGGTGACCGTCACCTGGGGAACCGTCTTGTCCGCGCCGGCCTCCGGCGCGTCGGCGGCGGCGTCGCCGTCGACGGGAGGCGCGGAGGCCGCCGCGGGCGGATTGCGGTCCGTTTCGTCCCGCGCGGGATCCGCCGGCGCCGCGGGCGCCGGGGCGGCGGGCGGCTCCTCTTCGGCGGGCTGGGGCAGTTCGGCCACGAGGAGGCGAAGATCCAGATAGGTCATGTGGATACCGCATTCGGCGCGCAGGCGCTTCTGGATTTCATCCAGGGTGGCGCCCTGCGCGAACCACTGGGCGACAAGGTTTTTCTGTTCGTCGGTCAATTCCATGATAAACCAAGGTTGGAGGGTTGAAGGGACGGCATGGCGTCAGTCGAACTGGTGATAGAACAGGATGCGCGTCTTGTGCGGCGGACGCGGATTGCCATCCGTGTCGCCCTCGCTCAACGCCAGCGGCTTCGCGTAGTCCGCATCCTGCGAATCCTTCGGTTCGTTCGGATCGCGCCACACCAGGGCCACCGCGCGCGCGCCGAGCTGTCCCGGCGTGCGGCCGTCGCCCGAACCGCCCAGGGCCGTCGATTCGGCCCGGACGAAAATCAGGAACAGCTGCTGGCAGCAGCCGAAACAGCCGCGCCAGTAGTCGTAGAGGAACTTGCGGTCGGCCTCGCACAGCGCCGAGTCGAGATCCACCCCGAAGAGCTGTTTTTCCGAATCGGAATTGAAGCGATCCCGCCAGAAATTGTCGTAGGCCGTCAGCCAGGAATTCGGCGAAGACGAATTGGCGAGCAACTGCGCATGGAGCGCCGAGGAGACGGCGCCCACCTGGTCCCACGTCCACTTGTCCGTCGCGTTTTCCGGGCCGTAGGTGTCCGTGATGGCCGTGCTGAACTTGAGGTCGCTCGTCGTCTTCGAGGAGGTGCGGGTGTTCGTGTTCGTGCCCGCCGCCCACCAGTCGACGGGCGTGTTGGCGATTGCCGCCAGGAAGATCTGCGCGTTGTCCGTATACGGATTGACCTTGTATCCGCCCGTCCCGTTGATGACGTTCAGGCCGTAGAGGTCGTCGTTGCCGCCCAGCTGGCTCGCCTTGTAGCACCGCCACATGCAGTCGCGGTTGGCCAGCTGCGTGACGTCCGTCTTGACCGCGCCGTTGTAGACGGTATCGCCGCGACGCAGAAACCCCCATTCCGGATCGTGCGATCCGTCGAGACTGCTGACGCGGGGAATGAACATGAACTCGCCGATGGACTGGAGATAGCCGACGTTGGAGGCGTTCATGAAAATGTCGCTGTCGTGGGCGTCGCTGCTGCCCAGCAGATTGCCCGCGGCCTCCAGCCAGTCCTTGAACCCGTCGCCCGAGCTTTTCCGCAGGAACCAGTCTTCCGGCGCCCAGTTGAACCGCGGGTCGCAGCAGACGTAGGCGTCGGCCGTGTTCCCCCAGGCGTCGGCCGTCAGATTGGCCTGGGCGCCGCCCGCCGTGAGCGCGGCCAGCCCTTCCTTCGTCAGCGTCAGCTGCTTGCCGCCGGCGAACGTCGTCGTGAACCGCAGCAGGGGCGTCTGCGAGCCGCACACCTCGTTGATGTTGTTGATGCTGCTGTTGCGCTCGCGACTGTTCAGCTTGTCGTCCGTCGCGCGCGCCGGCACCACGTCGACCGTGTCGTTGCCGCAGGTGATGCGCAGATTCACCGTGACTTGCGGCACCACGTCCGCCAAACCGACCTCGCCCGCCGTGTAGTCCGCGTTCAGGAAGCGGAACGCGCCGTCGGGAATGACGACCTGTTCGGCCGCCCCTTTCTTCTGCGTGACCTCCAGCAGTTTCAGATCGCCCTGGTTGAAGGCCGGCAAGGTGACCATCACGCCGCTGATTTCGGCGTCGTTCTCGCTCTGGACGTTCGCGGGGATCGAGAACGACTTCCTGTCCGACACGAACACGACGGAACTCATGCTCTCGATCTCCGCCTTCTGGCTGCTGTACTGCGTCCAGTCCACGGCGCCGAATCCGCTCGACCGGTTGAGCGTTCCCGCCGGCGCGAAGAACAGGCGCACCACGGCCTGCACGCCGTAGGACGTGCTCGCCATGCGGTCGCGGCCGCGCTTGAACGGGAAAACGGGCGTCACCGCGACGTCCAGACGGGGCACATTCAGGTCCATCGAATAGGTCGTCGTCGTGCTGATCACATTGCCTGCGTCGTCCGTTTCCTCGCTCGACGACGTCTTGAGAATCAGCTCCGGCTGGCCGGAAATGTCGAACTCGGCGATCATCGGCATGAATTCCGTGCAGGGCAGCACGAGGGAGGTCGGGATGTCGTCCGCGTCCAGATAGTCGTAGAGCATGGCCGCCGTCGGAATCGGAAATTCCTTCAGGAACTTGTTCCAGAACTTGTTCTCCTCGCTCAAGTCCACAAGATTGGCGTTCTGTTCGGGCACGTTGTCGAACGGCTGCCAGTCCGACTCGCTCAGATTGACCGTGTTGGCCCGGTCGATCACGTTCGTGGCCGGGCACCAGGAATCCGTCACGAAGACCTGGCGGGCGATCTTCAGATAGTCCTCGTCGCTCTTCACGGCGTTGTAGCCATCCCCCCAGGAGTTGCCGTAGTACAGCGGCCGGCTGCCCGATTTGAGGTAGTCGTAGAACGGGTTGGCCAGATTGTAGGACGCCGCACTGCCGGCCAGCGCCAGCGAATAGTCCAGCATGGACACGAAGGCGAAGCGCGGCTGTCCATTGCGCGCGCGGTGGACGAACTGCTCGAAGGCCTCGGCTTTCGAAGTCTGTATCTTGCCCGACGTGTCGGCAAAGAGATAGGCGAGCGAAAGCCGGCCGTCGACGCCCGAGTTGCGGTTCGTCGCGGCGTGGACGCGATTCAGGTCGAAGTAGTCCGACACGTTCAGCGCCGTGTAGGCGTAGCGGCCGGCGTCATAGTCGAAGTAGTGCCACTTCGCGGCCCAGGACTTCGGCCCCAGCAGCCGCGCCTCGTTGGCGAGCGGCGGCGGAACGTAGCCCAACCCCTCCAGGGTCATCGTCGCCACCGTTTCATCCCGGCGCGTGTCCGGCACCAGATACAGTTCGTCCGCGTTCACCGCGGTGATGTCGTTCTCCTGGCCCACCGGGCCTTCCTGGCAGATCGGCATGAAGACGCGCCCATACCATAGGGCGCGGCGGCTCCCGCCCGGCCATCTCTTGCCGTAGGCGCTGCCCTCCATCCGCGGACCATCGGCGAGGCAGCCGGGGAACGGCTCGTGGCGAAGCGCGTCGTCGATGTCGCCGATGGCGCGGGCCAGGGCCGCCTTGACGAGATGGCGGTTCGCCACCGCGCGCCGCAGGGCCGACGACGGCAGGCGTTCGGAGCGCATGTAGATGGAGAACGCCACGGCGGAAACCACCATGAACGACAGGAATCCCAACACGATCAGGAGCGCGCTGCCTCTTTTGGATCTCTTCATCTTCACTCACTCCCCCGCCTGGCGGCGGTAGAAATTCGGGAACGCCACGGCCGTGCGCTGCGCCCCCTGCAGAACGGTGCCGCTGTCCACCTGGATCGTGCCCTGCTTGATCTGCACCCGGTAGGGGCGGTTCCACGGATCGAGGATCTTGCCGCCCTTCACGGCGGCGTTGTAGAGCACGGGAACCGGTCCGTTCTTGTTCGACTTCTTGCCCAGGATGAAGCCCAGCGTCGCTTCGTCCGCCTCTTTCCATCCGCCGCTGGCGACCGTCGAAAGGTCGTGCGTGTCCGCATAGTTCTCGTAGGCGAGAATGGCGTTCGTCATTTCCTTGACCGCCGTGGTCGCCTGCGCGATCTTCGCGCGCTTCTGCGCCGAGACGATGGCCGAGGTCACGGATCCCATCAGCAGCATCAGCATGCCGATGACGACCAGGAGTTCGACCAGCGTGAAGCCGCGCGCGGCCGGCTTGCGACAGTGCGGATGCGTGTTCATTGGATGCCCTCCGGCCACGAGGTGATGTCGTCGGCGGTGTCCGGCTGCCCGTCCGGGCCATACGACCACACGCCCACCGTGTACGTGTGCTGCCGGGTGCTCCCGTCGCGACCGCTGATCGAGTTCACGACCTTCCAGGGCCCCCTTGTGTCCTTCAGGTCCGAAACGCCGAACCAGGTGCTGCCCGTCAGCTCCCGGACGGCGCGCGTCCGCAGCGAGGCGCCCTCGCCCGTGCGGCTGTCGGTCGAATCGTCCCACGGCGTGCGGACCACCGTCAGGGCGTTCGCGGCCTGGTCGTAGATCGTATCGTCCGCCAGCCGCTGGAGCAGGGAGACCTGGCGGCGGGTCTTGTCCAGATCGACCATGCTGGCGCGGCCCGTGCGCCAGGCGATGGACGAGGCGTTGAACACCATCGTCAAGATGGAGACCAGCATCCCCAGCAAAAGGGAGGCGACCAGCATCTCGATGAGCGTAAATCCCTTTTTCATCGTCACTCCTTGAATCCCTGGAAGTGGACTTCCGTGTAGTAGAAGGGCTGGACGAAGAGCTGGCCCTTGCGGCGCGTGGCGCGGAAGCTGACGCGAATGGTGTTGACGTCCGTCTGCGTCATCACGAGCGCGTAGAAAAGCCCGTTGGCGGCCGAACTCCCCGACGTCGGGAAATCGAAGGAGCCGCCGCCGCTGTAAGCGCTTTTGACCCTGCTGATGACCGCGTTGCCGTCGATCGTCCCGCCCGGAACATACGACGTGTCGTCCTTGCAGAACGCCTTCCAGCCGTTGGCGGGGACGCTCTTGCCCTGGCCGCCGCAGACGTTGTTCCAGGCCTGCCACGTGACGTTCGTCGACGAAAGCGCCGCCACGATCGGATTCAGCACGGCGTCGGCGAGAATCGCGCCCGCCACGTCGTCCTGCGACTGCTGGCTTTCGCGGAATCCCAGCGGGTACAGGCCCACCATCGCCAACACGCCCACGGCCATGATGAAGACCGCGAGGTTGACTTCCATCAATGTAAAACCCCGTTTTTTCATGCCGGCGCCCCTCAGTCGTCAACCTTGTTGAAGGAGTCCACTTTCTGCAACGACGTCCCGCCGCTGCCCGGACGCAACGCGTAGATTTCCACGTTGGCGAACGAGAAGTCCGTCTGGTTCTCCTTCATGTCCATCGTCGCGTTCAGCGGATTGAAGATCAGGGCCTTCGTCCCCGCCGGCGTCGTCGCCTCGTACCGCGTCGGCTTCGAACTGCCGAAGATGTAGCCGTGCGGCAGCTGCAGGGACGCGATTTCCGACGCGTAGGCGTCGCCCACCTTCCAGTTCGCGTTCGCGTTGCGGGAACTGTACTTGAAGCCCCAGTAGGACACGTTGACGAGATTGCTCACCGACGCCACCAGATACTCGTTGATGCCGTCTTTCTTCCGCACCGAACTCTCGACGATCGTCTTGCACTTCTCGTAGCCCTCGTCGACCGACGCCATGCGGTAGATCCGCATGCCGCTGTCGCCGCCGGCGGACAGCTGGGTGGTCGGATAGGTCTGCTGGAGATCGGCGAACTGGTCCACCAGCATGTCGCTGAACACGTGGGAGAAGCGGCCCGACATGCGGATGGCGACCGCCGTTCCCACGCAGATTTCCGACTCGTCGTCCGACGAGTCGTCCCGGAGCCGCTGGTTGTAGAACAGCACCGCCGTCGGAACCTGGTCGATCAGCGCGCGCTGCATGGCGGAACGGATGATCGACTTCGCGTCGGTCACCGCCCCGCGGTCGGCCATGCCGCGGGAAGCGGCATAGTAGCCCGTCGTCGCCAGGGTCGCCAGAAGGGCCATCAGCCCGATGGTGACCAGGAGCTCGACGAGGGTGAACCCGCGCGCCGCCCTAGTTCTTGTTGGTGTATTTCTTGTCGTTGACATTGTTCTGCTTCTCCGAGAGAGTCAGGACGTTGATGGAGTCGGTCTCGGTATTGTAGTCGATCCAATAGCTCCGGAAGAAACCCGTCTTCGTGTCGGGATAGCCGAAATACATCTGGCTCACGCTCGTGATGGCCTTGCGGCCCTTGTCGCCCTTCTTGGCGGTCGTGAAGTCCATGCCCGTCCCCTTGCCGCTTTCGTCGGTTCCCGCCGAGCGGGAGACGAAAAGCCCCGTCACGTCCATCATGGAATTGGCGCCGGACTTGAGGCTTTCCTCGGCCACCTCGCGGAACACGCTCTGGGCCTGCTGGGAGGTCAGAAGAAAGACCTTCTCGCTGCCGCTTCCGTTTTCGGACAGGCTTTTCAGCGCGCCCGGCCATTCGCCCTTCTGCTGGTAGTAGACGCCGATGCCGTTCTTCAACGTCTGCTTCATGGCGTCCGCACGGCGGCTGCGCGCGTTCTTGATGGCCGACGAGGCGGCCGTCGTGATGATGCCCGCGAGAATCGACAGCACCGCAATCACCATCAGCATTTCCACGATCGTAAAGCCCGTTTTCCGCAGTCTCATGTCCGCGCCCTCCCTTTGCTTCCGTTCCGTCAGTCCTCAACCTGCGATTTCTGCCAGCTGTAGATGTCGTCGGCCGACTCCTTCGTCCGCCGGCCGTAGTCGCCCAGCTTGCCGTCCGCCCCCGCGCACCAGACGATTGCCGACGCGCGGACCTTCGAGCAGGGCGCATTCTCCTTCCGCGTCACGAAGCCGTCGCCATCCTGGTCGACCGCGAAATAGAGCACGTGGTCGGCCACCGTGCCGCCCGAGGGGACGGCTTCGCCCGTGCCGGCGGACGGCTTGCGCTTCAGCACCGCCACGGCCCACGGGTCGACGATGCCGTGCCGATCCGTCCCCTTGGGCGTATAGTCCTGCGAGCCGTCGGCCTTCTTCGCGTCCGGATCGTAGGCGACGCCCATCAGGTTCCGGCGAGCCAGCGCGCGCGCCACGGCCACGTTCATCCGCGTGTTCTGGAGCAGGGCCTTGGGCCAGGCGCCTTCGGTGGCCAGGATGGATCCCAGCGCGGTGGCCGCGTTCGACACGGTCTCCTGCGCGCGCGCGCGCTGGGCCGACTTCGTCATCGTGCTGAACCCGGCCAGCAGCGCCCCGATCAGCACGCCGATGATCCCCAGCACCACCAGCATTTCAATCAACGTGAATCCGCGTTTTTCCATTTTGCTCACCTTTCAGGCCTTCGCATCCGTTCAGTTCGACATGTGGACGATGTCGTCCGCCATCCATTGGGCCGCCAGTTTCCGGTCGCTCTCGCTCGGCAGCGAGGCCAAATCGATCCACGGCGGGAACGTCCGCCCGTCGGGACCGGCCGACCACAGCCGGTAGCTCTGGTACGGCGGCTCGGAGTAGTAGTAGATGTCGCGATACCAGCCGTCCCAGATGGTCATGCCGTTGAGCACGTACTGCCGGCCGCCGCCGCCACCGTTGGAGTCCGTCGAAAAGACCCCCAGATTGGGCGAATCCGCGTTGTTGAACGCATTGCCGTCCGACGTGTCGACGCCGTAGAACGTGCGGCCGCCGCGGATGATGCCCTGGAAGTTCGGCATCCAGCGCGCGCACACGGACTGGCTCGGCAGGTTGGTGATCATCGCCGCCTTCGACCGGTCGCCGCTGCCGCCGACGCCCTGCCCCGTGCCCAGATACTGCTGGACGGTCGCCCACTGCGTGATCCGCTTGCCGTCCGTGAAGTCGCAGATGTGGCGGTTGTTCCGCTCCCACTGGGCGCAATCGTCGTAGTAGTCCTTCTTCCCCTCCATCATGAACAGGTAGCGCGGCAGCAGAAAGGACAGCAGCCCGAACTGGAAAACGCGGACGTCCTGCCATTCGGGACTCGTCTTCAGCTTGGTGCCGTAGAGGTTCTGCTTCATGCAGTCGAACCCCCTGCTGAAGACGCTCGCGCGGTCGCGCCACTGCGCGTAGGCCGACCCCTGCATCGTGCAGAGCAGCTTGCACTGGTCCGACAGCGCGTCGATGTAGTCGCCGTACTTCTCGACGTCGTAGGGGAAGCGGACGGCCAGCGGCTGCGCCCGGCAGGCCGCCTCGACCTGGCGCCGGAAATCCCCGGACGAGAAGTCGCGGCTGCCGGACTCGTCGACCAGCAGCCCGTTGTCGTTGCACCGGAGGTAGATGTCCCGGTAGCCGTGGAACGGAACCGGCGGATAGGAGCCGTAGGCCGCGTAATAGCCCGATAGCGCGTTCTCGATCTTCTGCAGCCGGGACACCGTCACGTTCTTGGCCTTGGCGGACCCGCCGATGCCGGCCAGACGGAAGACGACCCCCATGAGCGTGACGATGACCACCGTCACGATCAGGAGCTCAATCAGCGTAAAACCTCTTTTCCGAGCCATAGTCACCTCTCAGCGTTGGCAGTCTCCACCTCTGCGTCCCGTCCGTCCGCCTCCGCCGGTCTCACGCGCCCGCGCCCGAGACGGAGGAGATGATCTTGATCATCGGCAGGAACATGGCGATCACGATCGTGCCGACGATGACGGCGAGGAAGATGATCAGGGCGGGTTCGATGGCGGCCGTCATGCCGGCCACGGCATTGTCCACTTCGTCGTCGTACGTGTTCGCCACGCGCGTCAGCATGTCCGAAAGCGCGCCCGTCTCCTCGCCGACCTGCACCATGGAGACGACCATCGGCGGGAAGACGCCGGACGCGGCCAGCGGATCCGTCATCGACTCGCCTTCCTTCACGGCGTCATGGACCATCTGGATGGCCTTCTGGACGACGCGGTTCGCCGTCGTGTCGCGCACGATGACGAGCGCCTGCAGGATCGGCACGCCGGAAGCGAGCAGCGTGCCCAGCGTGCGCGAGAACTGGGAGATGGCCGTCCGGCGCACGAGCGTGCCGGTGATCGGCATGGAAATGCGCATCTTGTCCAGCAGGAAGGCGCCTTTCTTCGTCTTGCCCAGCACCTTGTAGAGGACGACGAGCGCCACCACGACGCCCAGCAGCTGGAGGCCGTTGTTCTGCACGTAGTCGGAGAGCGACATCACGAATTCCGTGATCGCCGGCAGCTGCTGGCCGCCGAGAATGTCGTTGAACACCTGCTGGAACTTCGGGATCACCGTCACGAGCAGGAACGCGGTGATGCCGATTGCGGCCGTCAGGACGACGATCGGGTAGATCATCGCGCCCTTGACCTTGTTCTTGATCTTCTGGGCCTTTTCGGCGAATTCGGCCAACCGGTTCAGCACGACTTCCAGCACGCCGCCCGCCTCGCCGGCCTTCACCATGTTGACGTAGAGATTATCGAAGACCTTCGGATAGGCCGTGAGCGACTCCGAGAACGTCGCGCCGCCGGCGATGCCCTCGGATATGCCGTCCAGGCAGTCCTTCATGGCCGGCGCCATCTTCTGCTTCTTCATGACCTCGATGCAGCGCATCAGCGGCAGACCGGCGTTCACCAGCGTGGCCAGCTGGCGCGTGAAGGCCGTCAGGTCCTTCGGCTTGACGCGGCCCAGGAGGAACTTCGGGAGCTTGATGTTGATCTCCCGGTTCATGCCGCTCTTCTTGGCGGGCGCGGGCCGGGCGCCCTTCCCCTTCTTGGCGACGGGCTTCTGGGCCGCCGGCGCGGGGGCGCCCTTCACCTCGCCCAAGGCCGTCGGCATCAGACCCTGCGCGCGGATCGCGGCAATCGCGCCCGACCGGTCGCCGGCCTCGATCATGCCGCGGCGCTCGTTCCCCGAACCATCTTTCGCAATGTATTGAAATGTTGCCATGACAAAGTCCCGTCTTGAGGATGCTAGTTGACTGGGCGGATTATACACTATTGCGGCACGTGCGCGCAAGCGCGAATCCCGCCGGCGGCGCACGCGGCCCGGCGCGGCCGCCCGGGCGGGAACCCGGCGTCAACCGGACGTCTGGGCCGCGCAAAGCCCGGAGTAGACGCCCTTGAGCGCCAGCAGCTCGTCGTGCGTGCCGGACTCGACGATGCGCCCGCGGTCCATGACGAGGATCCGGTCCGCGTGCCGCACGGTCGAAAGCCGGTGGGCGATGGAGAACACCGTCCGGTTCCGCATCAGATTCTCCAGGGCCTGCTGGACCAGATGCTCGGTCACCGTGTCGAGCGCGCTGGTGGCCTCGTCGAGGACGAGAATGGGCGGATTCCGCAGGATCGCGCGCGCGATGGCCAGGCGCTGGCGTTCGCCCCCCGACAGGGCAAAGCCCTTTTCGCCGCATTTCCGGCTGAAGCCCTCGGGCTGGGCCATGATGAAGTCGTAGGCGTTGGCGGTTTGCGCGGCCGCCACGATCTGTTCGCGCGTCGCGCCGGGCAGGCCGTAGCCGATGTTCGCCTCGATCGTGTCGTTGAACAGGCTCGTCTCCTGCGGCACGACCCCCACCAGACGGTGCACCGCGGACGGCGCGAGCGACCGGATGTCGACGCCGTCGATGGTTATGCGCCCCGCCTGCGGATCGTGGAAACGCGACAGCAGGGCGCCCAGCGTCGACTTCCCCGACCCCGTGGCGCCGACGACGGCGACCATCTGGCCGCGCTTCAGCTCGAACGAAACATGGTCGACCGCCGGCGCGTCGGCCGTGTCGTAGGTGAAGACGACGTCCTCGAAGCGGACGGCGTCGCGGAACGCGGGGAGGACCGCCGGAACCGGCGGCTCCGCCAATTCCATGTGGCAGTCGAGCAGCGAGAAGATCCGCGACAGCCCCGCCATGGAGTCCTGGATCTGGACCTGGAGTTTGGACAGTTCCTTGATGGGCCGGTAGACCATCAGGGCCGGCGCCAGCAGCGGCAGGAAATCCATCAGCGGAATCTGGAGCGCGAAACAGCCGATCAGCGCGGCGCCGATCAGCGCAATGCCGATCGACTCCACGAGCGGCCCCGTCAGCAGGCCCAGCCGCAGGGCGCGCAGAACCGACTTGTTCAGATGGTCGTAGACCTTCCGGAAGACCCCGTTCTCCAGCTCCTCCGTATGGTAGGCCTTCACCGTGCGCACGCAGGTCAGGACCTCGTGGACGTCCGACCCGATCACCGAGCTGCGCTCCAGCGAGCGCTTCGTCCACTTCCGCATCTTCCGCCCCAGCGCGGCAATCGGCAGCACGAACGCCGGCACGGCGACGAGCAGAATCAGCAGCACCTCCGCCAGGCCGTTCCGGATCGCGAAGGAGACGATGAAGAACAGCGAGAAGGCGATCTCGAATGGCGCAATGGCCAGTTCGGCGAGGATGACCGGCAGGACGCGCGCCAGCTGGTTCGGATCGGCCGTCATGCGCGACATGAGCTGGCCCACGTCGACCCGCCCGTGGAACTGCATGGACTGGCGCTGCACGTGCTCCAGCAGCTTCACGCGGATCGCCGCCGTCGCCTTCGTGACCGCCGACGTCAGGCAGTAGTGGTTGAGGAAGACCATCAGCACGCGGAAGCCGCAGACGGCCGGGAGGACGAGAAAGACGATGAGGAGCATGGCCCCGCTCAGGCCGCCGTCCTCGGACGCGACCGAAATGCCCGCCTTCCCCGCCACCTTCTCGACTTCGACGAACCAGCCCGGCAGGCGGGCCGCGCGGTCCAGCGCCTTGGCCATCCGCGGCCGGCCGGAACCGGCCGCCGGCACGTCCGCCGCGGTCATCGGCACCTCCGCCACGGCCGGCTGGACCATCTGGTAGAAGGGCAGGAGGGCGCCGGCGCTCAGCAGCCCGCAGAACAGCCCGAAGAAGATCCGCGCCCGGAACTTCCCGGCAAACGCCCACAGCCGGGCGTAGGCTTCGCGCGCGGCGTATTCGCGGTCGAAAAATTCCCTGCGGTATTCTTTGCGTTTCGCCATGGCCTCAGTCCACCTTCTGCAGGGCGCACAACTGCGCGTACCGGCCCTTCTGCGCGAGCAGCGTCTCGTGCGTGCCCCGCTCGACGATTTCGCCATGGTCCATCACCAGAATCAGGTCCGCATGGCGGATCGTCGCCAGCCGGTGGGCGATGACCAGCGTCGTCCGGTTCGCCATCAGGTTGTCGAGCGCCTGCTGGACCTGGGCTTCCGTCACCGTGTCCAGCGCGCTGGTCGCCTCGTCCAGGATGAGAATGGGGGCGTTGCGGAGAATGGCCCGGGCGATTGCCACGCGCTGCCGTTCGCCGCCGGAAAGCGCCAGCCCCTTTTCGCCGGCCGTCCGCGCGTAGCCCTCCGGCTGCGCGCGGATGAAGCCGTCGGCATGCGCCGACTTCGCCGCCGCCACGATGTCGGCTTCCGTCGCCGCGGGCATCCCGTAGGCGATGTTCCGCCCGATCGAGACGTTGAAGAGCTGCGGCTCCTGCGTGACGACGCCGACCAGCCGGCGGAGATCGTCCGTCGCCACGTCGCGAAGATCCACGCCGTCGATCGTCACGCGGCCGGACGTCGGATCCGCGAAGCGCGCCAGCAGCGCGCCCAGCGTGGTCTTTCCGCTCCCCGTGCCGCCCACCACCGCCACGGTCTGCCCCCGCGCCAGCGTGAACGACGCGTGCTTCACCGCCGGCGCGCCGGCCGTCTCGTAGGTGAACGAGACGTCCTCGAACCGGATCGCCTCCGCGAATTCCTTCAGGGGCACGGGCGCCGCCGGCTCCGGAATCTCCATGCGGACGTCCATCAGGGAAAACACGCGCGAAAGCGCCGCCATGCCGCCTTCGATCTGGACCTGGAGGCGGGAGAGCTTCTTCACCGGCTTGTAGATGACGAGCAGCGGCGCCAGCATGGGCAGGATGCGCTCCAGGGCGACGCGCTGCCAGAAGCACCAGGCCACCAGACCGCACAGCAGCAGCACGCCCACCATTTCCAGCGCGGGCGGAACGGCCAGCCCCGCGCGCGCCGCCCTGAGCGTGATCTTCACCTGCTCGCGGTTGGCCTTCCGGTAGAGCGCGTTCTCGAACGCCTCGGCGTCGGCCGATTTCACCAGCTTCACGCACGTCAGCACCTCGTGGACGCGCCCCAGCAGCTGCGCCGAACGCACCATGGCCTGGCGCGACCAGAGGCGGATCGCGTGGCCGATCCTCTTGACCGGGAAGAGAAAGGCCGGAAAGGCCACGGACAGCACGACCAGGGTGGGAATCATGTCGTTCGCGACGGCGAACCACACGATGTAGAGCAGCGAGACGGCGATCTCGAACGGCGCCTCGGCGAGTTCCGCCATCACCACGCGGATGATGGTGCGCACCTCGCGCGGATCGTTGCCGATGCGCGACATCAGCTGGCCCACGTCGATCCGGCCGAAGAACTGCAGCGACTGGTTCTGGACGTGGCGCAACATGTCGCAGCTCAGGTCCGACACGGCATGGACCGCCGCCCAGGACAGGCAGTATCCGTTCAGGAACTTGAGCAGCAGGCGAAGGCCGGCAACCGCCGGAACGACGAACAGCGCGGCCAGCAGCAGCGGCCCGCCCATCGCCCCCCGTTCGTCCGTCAGCTCGAATCCGGCCTTCCGGGCGAGCTTTTCCGCGTCGCGGTACCAGCCCGGCAACTTCTGCCGGCCGGCCGCCGGCACGGGCGCCGGCGCGGCCGGCGCGCCGGCGGGGCATTCGGCCTTCGGCCGGCCGACTTCGGCCAACTGCCGGACGGCCGGCTGGACCATCTGGAAGAGGGGGACCAGCGTGCCCGCCGTCAGCATCCCGCAGACAATGCCCAGCACGATGCGCAGCCGGTACGGTTTCGCGTATGCGGCCGCGCGCGCGTAGGCCTCCCGGACCGTGTAGTCCCGGTCGAAGAACTCGCGCCGGAATTCCGCTCTCTGGCTCTGGCTTGACACGACTGGACGACCCTCCCGATCAAAAACGCCCGTTCCGCTCCCGGTGGACTTCCCCGGCCCACTCGTAGGCCTCGGAGAAGGGCTCGCCCAGCGTCGCCTCGACCAGGCATTTCAGGACGCGCCGCGCGTCGAACAGCCGGCGGTACGCCGCGCGCCCGGCCGCGGCCACGGCGCGGCGCGCGCCGTCGTGCGCCTGGTAGAAGGCGATCTTCTCGGCCAGTTCGGCCGCCGTGTGGAAATAGACGGTCTCCTCCGCCGAGAAGAAATCCTGCATCTGGTTGCCGTCGTACTGGAACGCGAGCACGCCGTTGGCCATCAGGTGCGTGATGCGGTCGGACGCGTACCACTTCCAGTTCTCGAACCGGTTGATGGACAGGCCCATCTTCGAGGCCGCAATCGCCTCTTCGTAGGCGCGGCCGACGACCAGCGCCTTCCCCATGCCGAACAGCCCCAGGCGCACGGAGGGCGCCAGCCGCGGCAGCAGGTCGTCCAGCAGCGCCTGCCGCGCGTCCGCCAGCGCCGGACGTCCCGCGAAGAAGAGGTCGTAGGCGAAATCCGTCTTCGCCGAATTGTCCTCCACCTCGTAGGCGGGATCGCTCGGATTGGGGAAGAACCCCACCACGTTCTTCGCCGTCTTCCACGGCTCCAGCGCCGCCCCCGCCGTGGTCACGAAGATCGCGTCGCAGGAATCCACCCGCCGCGCGATCTGCGCCCGGCAATGCGCCGTCTCCACGGGATCGCAGTTGAGATGGGCGATCCGCACGCCCGGCACGGCGCGGCGGATCGCCGCCAGCGTCGCGTTCGTCACGTAGTCGCAGTGGCTGACGAAGACGACGTCCGGCTTCCAGTTCTTCGCCGTCGCCACCAGCCGCGTGTTCATCATCGCCGCGCCGACCGTCCGCAGAAAGCCCAGCGGCGCGAGGAACCGGGCGATGTCGCGCTCGGAAAAGGAAAGGGCCGGCCAGTCGTTGCGGATCGCGCCCGCCATCAGGCGCATGTCGATTCCCGTGCGCCCGCGGCCCCAATGGCGCGTCAGGAAATTGCCCACGAACAGGATGCGCGGTGCGGCCTTCATCGCTTCGCCACCGTCAGACCAGAACGCCGGCGGCGCTCAACGCGCCCAGCACGAGGAAAAGCCCGCCCGTCGCGGCCCAGACGGCGCCGGGAAGGCGAAGGCGCCGGTCGGGCCGGGCGGCCTGCCAGCTCATGAACTGGCGCACCTTCCACGGATAGAACATCGCGTACATGCCGGCAATCGCGCAGCCGTACGCGAAGACGACCAGCGTCAGGCGCCACGGCGTCTCGCACAGGCGAATGACGGGGAAGAGTTCCGCGGGGAAGAGCATGAAGAGCGCGCTCAGGCCGCGGATCGGCAGCAGATTCGGCATCCACAGGCAGGTCAGAACGCACAGGACGACGGCCCAGATCCACACCGCGCCGGGAATCTCCCGGGGCAGGAACCAGAGGCGGCGGACAATCTGGTCGAAGACGTCAATGCCGATCGTGTCCACCTCGTATGCCGTGAAGAGCCAGCCCAGCGCGCACAGGACGCCGCCCGCGACCCGGTTCCGCGCGAACGCCAGCTGCCCCGCCGCCGCCTTCGCCGGCGAACACGCGCAGACGAGCCCGTACGCCAGCACGGGGAACCCCAACATGAAAAACCAGAATGCCATCTCGAACCCTTGCCTTCCTTGCCGGCGCCCGAACGCCCTTTCGCGTCCCGGCCCTTTTGCCCGCCTACACCAGTTTCTCGAACTCTTCCCAGCCCTTGCGGACGGGCGGGCCGTCGAGGAGCGCGTTCGCCGCGTCGCTGTCCGTGAACCGTCCCCGCACGGGATCGAACGCGAGTTTCGGCGCCGCCAGCCGCTGGGCCAGCGCGCCGAGCGCCATGACCTGCGAAAGCGGACCGGCCACGGCAAAGTCCGAGTTCGCGGGCTCCTCGCCCTTGACGGCCTTGAGAAAGTTCAGATAGTGCCCGCTCTTCCCCCGCGGGAACGCCCCCAGCGCCTTCCGGATCTCCGGGTCGCGCGGATCGCCCCCGGCGACAAGCTGCAGCGCGCTGCCGTGGCTGCCGCGCGCGAAGACGCGCCCGTCCTTCAGATGGAGTTCCGCCCCGCACGTCTTGCGCGTCCACTTGCGGTCCGTCACCTTCGCGAGGGGCGCGGGGAAGTTGCCCGCGCCGTCGTGCCAGTCGAGCGAACATTCCGGCAGCCCGTCGCCGCGGGCGGGAAACACGTAGCGGATCGTCGAGGCCATCGGGAAGACGACGTCCGTGCGGCGGTCGTTCTTGAGCGTTTCGATCCGGACCGGAAGCCCCAGCTTCAGGAACTCGTGCGCCGCATCGAAGATGTGCGCGCCCCAGTCGCCCAGCGCGCCCGTCCCGTATTCGTAGAAGCAGCGCCAGTCGCCGTTGATGAAATTGTGGTTGAACGGGCGGAACGGACGCTGCGCGAGCCAGACGTCCCAGTCCATCTCGGCCGGCTCGGCCTCCTCGCCCGGCATCTCCGTCAGCGTCCCGTTCCACTTGAACCAGCGGCGGTTGTTCGCGCACATGTAGGCGTCGACGTGCGTGACGTCCGTGACGAACCCGCTTGCCGTCAGCGCCTTCATCTGCCAGTAGTTGGCGTCCGAATGGCCCTGGTTGCCCATCTGCGTGACGACCTTGAACTTCTTCGCCGCGGCCATCATCAGGCCGATTTCGCGGAAGCAGTTGCCCATCGGCTTCTCGCAGTAGACGGCCTTGCCCATCGACATCGCCAGCATCGCCGCGGGGAAGTGGGAGAAGTCGGGCGTGGCGATGCACACGGCGTCGATCTCGCGCGCGTGCTCGTCGAACATCTTGCGGAAGTCCTGGTAGCGCGGCACGTCCGGATAGGCGTTCAGGACGTTTTGCGTGTGCTCCGCCCCCATCTGCGTGTCGCAGAAGGCCACGACGTTCACCAGGTTCTTGTAGTAGGCGAACATGTTGAAGTCGTACTTCGCCTGGTGGCCGATGCCGACGAACGCCATGTTCACCTTCCCGTTCGGCGAGGCGGCCGCCGCGCGCAAATTGGGGAAGGCGAGCGCGGCGGACGCCGTCTTCAGAAAGTCTCTCCGTCGGAAATTCATGTGCGGGAATCCTTCCTCGTCCGCGCCGGAAGCGTCAGACGGCCTTCCACTCCAGGGTCAGGTCGACCGAACCCTGGCTGTGCGTCAGGCAGCCCAGCGAAATCGCCGTCACGCCCGTCGCCGCCACCCGCTTCGCGCGGTCCAGCGTGATGCCGCCGGACGCCTCCGTCTTGGAAATGCCCCGGCAAAGCCTGACGCACGTCTTCATGTCCGCAATCGACATGTTGTCGAGCATGATCCACTCGGGCTTCGCCTTGAGCGCGCTTTTGCACTCGCGGACCGACTCCACCTCGATTTCGACCTCAAGCTTCGGGAACGCCCGGCGCGCCGCCACCACCGCCTGGTCGAGTTCGTCGGGACTGCCCCCCTTCCAGAGGCGCCGGTGGTTGTCCTTCATCAGCACGCGGTCGTACATGCCCATGCGGTGGTTCACGCCGCCGCCGCAGGTCACCGCGTATTTCTCGAACACGCGGAGGCCGGGCGTCGTCTTGCGCGTGTCGAGAATCAACGTGCCGTATGCCTTCGTCGCGTCGACGAACCGACGCGTCAGCGTGGCCGTCGCCGACATCCGCTGCATGAAATTCAGCGCCGTCCGTTCCGCCGCCAGAATGCTCCGCGCCTTGCCGCGGAACTGCAGAATCGTCTCGCCGGGCCGGACCTGGGTGCCGTCCGGCCGGAGGATCTCGACCCGGACGCGCGGATCGACGGCCCTGAGCACGGCGGCCGCGACGGTCGCCCCGGCAACCGTGCAGGGCTCGCGGGAATAGATCTCGCCCGTGGCCTTCGCCCCCGGATCGACAAGCGCCTCGCTCGTCGCGTCGCAGCGGCGGACGAACGCGGTCTTCTCGACGGACCCCAGATCCTCGTCCAACGCAAGACGAACGGCCGCGCGCGCGCGCGCGGACTTCATGACATCGGTCATTGCCCGAACCCGGTTAGACGTTCTCGATGAGTTCCCAGTTCATGTACATGAGCGCGGCGACCGTGCCCAGCATCGCAATCGACGCGAGCGAACAGATCAGCGCGACCATGGACGCCGCCGTGCCGACGCCCGAAGAGCCCTTGCTGGCATTCATGTCGATGTCGAGTTTGAAGCGGTCGGCGATCACCGCGCCGCCCGTCTGCGTCGCCGTGGCCGCCGGGGCCGGCTCGTTTTCGGATTTCCTGAGTTTCATAGCGGCTCAATTCTAGCACAATTCACGTGCGCTTGCCAATGGTCTAACGACGCTGGCGGAAATTCCCCGTTTCCCCGCCGTCCCCTCCCGATTCTGCCCGAAACCCCTACCGGTACGCGGAGAAGTCGTATTCCCGCAGCCGGTAGCCGGGCGCGAGCCTGTCCATCTCGTACTGGAGAAGCGTCCGGAGAAGCGTCGGCGAAGGCCCTGACGGCGCGCCGTCGACGGAACGGCGGAAACTCGTCAGCAGCAGGATGGCGTCTTCGTTCATGACGAGAAAGACGGGATTGCCGGAATCCCCCGCAACCAACTGCTCGAAGAACCGCAGACGGTTCGCGTCCCGCGGCGCGTGCGTGCGGACGTCCGTCTCCCGCCGGCCGTTCGGGATGGCCGCCAGTTCGACGACGAGGGCCTTTTCCTCGTAGTCGAAGGCCACGCAGGGCACGTCGGCGCCACGGCCCAGGTATGTGGCGTAATCCGCCGGCAGGATCGGCGCGGGGCGGACGCTCCCCGGCAGGTCGGCGTCCAACGCCCCCACCGCCAGATCGGTCGTGGAGACGCGGCACGTGGCCACGAGCTTGCGGCTGTGCACCGTCCCGTCGGTCCCCCAGAAGTCGAGCCGCGTTCCCGGCTGGAGCGCATAGTGGTGGGCGAACACGACGTGGCGCGGCGTGACGGCCGTGCCCGCCCGCGTGTTGCCGCCCTGCGAATTCCACATGCTCGCGCAGGAGAAGTCGACGCCTTTCGCCCAGAAGTCGGGATTCGGCGTAAACCGGCCCGCTTTCGCCGCCTCGCCGCCATATCCGGCAAAGCGCCGCATCGCCCTGACGGGATCTTTCCCGGCCAGACGCGAATCGACCGACTGTTCCGCCACGATCCGCGCCTTCGGAAAAGCCGCGTCCCCCGCCGCGCCAAGAATGGCGCCCGCAATGGTCCAAACCGCCAGAATCCCTTTCATCGTCCTCCCATGGGGACAGTCCCCCGTTTCCATCCTATCGTTCCCGCGGGGACAGTCCCCACGTTCTCATGGGGACAGACCCCATTCTCGTCATTTTCCACGTGTACAGTCCCCCGTTCCCAATGGGGACAGTCCCCCATTCCCGCCGTTTTCCACTTGGATAGTCCCCTTTCCGTCCCGTTTTCGTCATCGTTTCTCATGGGGACAGTCCCCTTTCCATCCTATCGTTCCTCATGGGGACAGTCCCCCGTTCCCGATGGGGACAGTCCCCCGTTCCCGATGGGGACAGTCCCCTTTCCGATGGGGACAGTCCCCTTTCCGTCCCACGGGGACAGGCCCCGTTTCCGTCCGTTTCCACGGGGACAGTCCCCCGTTCCCGATGGGGACAGTCCTCCATTTTTCATCATTTTCCACGGGTACAGTCCCCTTTTCGTCCCGTTTTCGTCATCGTTCCCATGGGGACAGTCCCCTGTTTCCGTCCTGTTTTTGTCCGGGGACAGTCCCCGTTTCCGTCCGTTCCCGATGGGGACAGTCCCCCGTTCCCGATGGGGACAGACCCCTTTCCGTCGTTTCCCGCGGGGACAGTCCCCGTTTTCGTCCCCCCATTTCCGCCGTTTTCGTCCGGGGACAGGCCCCGTTTCCGTCCGTTCCCACGGGGACAGTCCCCACGTTCTCATGGGGACAGTCCCCCATTTCCGCCATTTTCCACTTGGATAGTCCCCTTTCCGTCCCGTTTTCGTCATCGTTTCTCATGGGGACAGTCCCCTTTCCATCCTATCGTTCCCATGGGGACAGTCCCCGTTTCCGTCCGTTCCCGATGGGGACAGTCCCCTTTCCGATGCTCATCGTTTCCATGGGGACAGACCCCATTTTCGTCATTTTCCACGGATACAGCCCCCTTCCCGTCCCGTTTTCGTCATCGTTCCCATGGGGACAGTCCCCTGTTTCCGTCCTGTTTTTATCCGGAAACAGTCCCCTTTCCGATGGGGACAGACCCCTTTCCGTCGTTTCCCGCGGGGACAGGCCCCTTTCCGATGGGGACAGGCCCCCGGTTCCGATGGGGACAGACCCCTTTCCGGTGAGGACAATTGAAAGAACTGGCGGACGGGACCGTATTCTACCACAATTTTTGCTATACTTCTCGCCATGGAGACAATGACGACAGGGCCTTTCGGGGGCGACCCCGTCGCGCGCGCCATCGGCTGGCTTCCCGGACGGGAGCGGTTCGCGGCATGAGCGCGTCCGGGTCCATTCCGCGTCTGCTGGCGGTTCTTGCCGGATGCGCCGTCCTCGTCTCGCCCGCCCAGAGCCAGCCGCGCCCGTTCTCCGAGGCCTGGCACGACCTCACGGACGCCCTTTCGAAGGGCACGCGCGCGTCCGTTTTCCAGAAGCGGAACGAGTCTCCCGACAGCGCCGGCGGTTCCGCCGCGGCCAGGCCCCGGACGAACGCCTGGCACCGTCCCCTCTTCAGCCTCAGTTCCATGACGTCCCGCCGAAGCGACCGGACGCCGGCCGGAGTCCCGAATGCGTTCGAGAGCGCCAAGGACAAGCTGGCCGTCATTGTCGCCGGCGACAGGACGGGGACGGGCTTTCTGCTGCGCGACGGGGCGCGCACGTTTCTCTTCACCAATCTGCACATCGTCAAGGACGCCCCGTTCGTCACGGCGACGCGCCTCAACGGACAGGACATCCGGCTCGGCGCGCGCGACTACGCCCGCAATCGGGACATGGCCCGTTTCGAGGTAATCGGCGACTATCCCTTCTTCCTCATCGAACCGGACATCCCCGACATCGGGGAGCCGATCGTCATTCTGGGCAACAGCGACGGACGGGGCGTCGTGACGGAACTGCGCGGGCGCATTCTTGGCGTCGGCCCCAGCGAAATCGAAGTCGACGCCAAATTCGTGACCGGCAACAGCGGCAGCCCCGTCATCAACCGGGAGGGGAAAGTCGTCGGCATCGCCAGCTATCTGAAGGATTGCCGCAACGCGGCCGACTGGTCGAAGACCGGCACGCGGTTCAACGGCATCCGCCGGTTCGCGCTCCGTCCCCGCGGCATCCTGTGGTACCGCCCCCGTCTCGACGCCGGCGGCGCGCCCGTGCCGCCGGTGCGCTCATCCCGGCAGCGCGAGCGTGAAGACCGCGCCGCCGCCCGCGCGGGCGGCGACGGACAGTTCGCCCTTCAGGTCGCGCGCGAGCGCCCGTGAAATCGAAAGCCCCAGGCCCAGCCCCGGCGCCGTGTTCTCCAGAACGGCGTTGGCGCGGAAGAAGCGCTCGAAAATCCGCTCGCGATCGGCGGCGGCGATGCCCGGGCCGCGATCGGCGACGGCGATGGTGCAGCCCGCCGCATGGCGTTCGACCGCCACGTCGACCGGACCGCCCTCGGACGCGTATTTCGCCGCGTTGCCGAGCAGGTTGACCAGGATCTGCTTCACGGCGTCCGGATCGGTCTCGACCGTGCAGGCGGACACGCCGGACACGGCAACGCCCTTCGGCAATTCCGTGCGGACGAGTTCGACGGCGTCCTGCGCCAGCCGGACGAGATCCACCGGTTGCGGCCGGTAGACGCGCCGGCCCTGTTCCAGGCGCGTGAAGTCCAGCAGATTCTCGACGAGCCGCGCCATGCGCGCATTCTCGTCGACGATGATCGAATAGGCCCGCCGGCGCTTTTCGTCCGTCTTCACGCGCCCGCGCGCCAGAAGTTCCGCCCACAGCCCGATTGCCGCCAGCGGCGTCTTGAGCTCATGCGACACGTTGGAGACGAACGTCGTCTTCCGGGCGTCGTCCTCGCGCGCCCGCTTCGCCGCCTGCGCCAGCAGCCAGCCGCCCGGGAGCAGAACGCCGACCAGCAGCCCGACGAGAATCACGCCCAGCGGCCAGTTCGGCAAGGCGGCGGACGGCTCGAACGGGGGGCCGTCGAAGACCAGCCCGTACGACATCGCGCCCACCCGCGCCCACAGCAGCTGGCAGTCCGCGCGGACCGTCTGCAGCCCGCGCTTGGCGTTCTTCTTGCCCAGCGCCGTCCACTCGTTCCAGCGCGTGTACGCGTTCAGGACGTCCGCCAGCTCGCGGGGCAGCGACTCCTCCCAGACCAGTCCCCGGTGCAGCTGCCAGGCGAACCGGCCCCGTACCGGACGGACGCCCGGCGGCCCCTTCCAGGTCTGGACCGCCAGGATGCGCGCCGCGTCGTTCGCCGGGGAAATCTCGCGAAGCGAATCCTGGAAATCCGCGGCAAGCCGTTCGATGCGCGAGATCTGCAGTTCGCGCGCGCGGACCCGGTCGCGCGCCTCCTGCCGGTGCAGGTAGAACAGCGCCGCCGCCGTGATGGCGACGGCGGGCAGGCAGACGGCCCGGAAGTACCACGTGAGATCGCAACCCGCGCCCATCAGAAGAACAGATCGCGCGCGCCGCGGCACGTGGCCTCATACTGCTTCAGGACGGTCGGATAGAACTTCGGCAGCCAGCGCGCGATGCCGGCCAGTTCCTGCTCGATCAGCGCCTCGCCGAGGGCGCGCGTCTCCCCGGAGGCGAAATCGTCCAGCCACTCGCGGAAGGTCAACACCGCGTTGATCTTGCAGAACTTGCCTTCGCGGCCCGTCTTGAGCGCATCCATGATGCACCCGCCCGTGCGGCCGCAGCGATAGCCCGCCGTGCAGAACGAGGTGATCGTGCCGCGCGCGGCGAGGTAGCGGACCATCTCGTCCAGCGAGCGGCTGTCCGACAGCATGAACTGCTGGCGCTCCTTCTCCTGCTGCGCCTCGTTGGCGAAGTCGCTGTAACCCTTGATGGCGATGTTGGACGAGCAGTCGAGCTGCGTCATGCCGCAATCCAGCACGCGGTTGCGGGACTTCTCGTGTTCGCGGGCCGTGACGATCAGTCCCGTGTAGGGGACGGAGAGGCGCATGATGACGACGATGCGGGCAAACGTGTCGTCGTCGATCAGCCACGGCGACTCCTCGGGCACGCGCGTGCCCGAAGCCGGCTCCAGGCGCGGGAAGGAAATCGTGTGCGGGCCGATGTTGAACCAGCGCTCCAGATCCCGCGCGTGCAGGATCGTCGCAAGGACCTCGTAGCGCCAGTCGCAGAGTCCGTAGAGCACGCCGAGGCCCACGTCGTCCACGCCGGCCTCCATGCACCGGTGGAAGCACGTCGTGCGCCAGTCGTAGTTCCCCTTGACGCTCCACGCCGGGTGCATCTGCTCGTAGAGCTTGCGGTTGTAGGTCTCCTGGAAGACCTGGAAGGTCCCGATGCCGACCTCGCGCAGCACCTTCAGGTCGTCGATCGGCAGCGGCGCCGCGTTCACGTTCACGCGGCGGATGCCGACCTTGTGGCCGCTTTTCGGCGCCGCGACCTGGTGGCCGTAGATGGTCTGGATCGAATCGGCGATATACTGCGTCGACGTCTTGGGATGCTCGCCGTAGACGGCGATCAGGCGCTTGTGGCCGATGCGGCCGGCCACGACGTCGATCTCCTCCTTCAGTTCATCCATCGTGAGGATCCGCCGGCGCTGAAGCGAATTGCCCTCGCGGAATCCGCAGTACCGGCATCCGTTCACGCACGCGTTGGCGACGTAGAGCGGAGCGAAGACGACGATGCGGTTGTCGTAGACCTTCTTCTTGATGCGATCGGCCGCGGCGCGCATCTCCTCGAACAGCGCCGGATCGGTGACCTGCATCAGGGCGGCCGTCTCCTCCGGTTGCAGCGTCTCGCACGTCGACTCGGACTTGGCGATGATTTCGCGGATGCGCACGGGATCGACCGGCCGGCTCTCCGCTTCGGCGATTGTCCGCACGATCAGCGCGTCGTCGATGAAATGCTTCCCACCCGGAAGATACCTGTCGATTTCCTTCTGGATGACAAAATGCTCCCTGTAGTCCTGCTCGTCTTTGAATGTCCGGATTCCGTTGACTGTCGCCATGATGCGCCTTCTTCTTTTGGGCGTCTATTATAGCACATTTGCGAAACGGTCTGGCGGCGAAGCGCGAAGCGGAGCGCACCGGGTCGCCCGGACCGGCCGCTGCGGTGGTCACCGGTTTTGTCCGCCCGACACGGCGCAGGACAAGTTTTGTGGTATAACCCGAGTTTGCCACTTGAAAATTCGAAAATCACGTTGAAGCCCAA
>JBJEWF010000062.1:0-14628 GCA_051884915.1 Kiritimatiellia bacterium | reverse complement strand
GGAAGGGAGAGCGGAGGAAGGAACGCCCCCCCCCCTGTCGCTCGAAAAAAATGACAATGGCGTCACGATTTCCGGCAAGATGGAAGCCGTCAAAACAAACCATCAAGCCAGACAGGCGGACGCCATGGGAAAGCATATCATACAGCACAGGCCCGGAACATTCACAACCTTCGCCCGGAGGCAGACCCTCGCCGCCGGCCGGAACGACCCCGTCAGGGCGGGATGCCGAATCACGCTGCGCCAGTTCGCCGCGAGACACGGCCTGCGCCACGCGACCTGGAGGGCCGACGGCCCCATCCCGCGATGACGGTGCCGGGACGCCTCACGCCCGACGACAGGCCGGACGGGGCGGCCAGGCGCAACCGGTCCGGGCGGGCGCTAGCGGCAGCGCAAGGGGTCCATCCGCCGGCCCCAGGCGATTGTCTCGCCAATCGCCTCGATGCGGCGCTCGATGCAGCCGCGGCAGAACTCCGAACTGTCCTGGACGCACGGCTTGCCGGGATAAAGCAGGTATTCCCGGCGGTAGCGCCGCGGCGTCACGTTGGGCATGATCACGTTGGCGCCCGCGAGAATCCCCCGCTCGCGTCCGTCCGGCGCCAGCGCCTGCAAGGCGGTGGTCGCGGCGATGTTCGTCTCCGGCAGCGCCAGCCGCGTCAAGGCGATCATCCGCAGCGTAAGCTCCATGGCCGGCAGCCGCGCGCCGTCCGCCGCAGCCAGGGGCGTGTCGGGATGGGGCAGATACGGGCCCATCCCGATCATGTCGACGTTCTCGCGGCGGAAGAACTCGATGTCGCCGGCCAGATCGTCCTCCGTCTGCCCCGGCAGGCCGATCATCACGCCGGTGCCGACGATGAAGCCTTCGCCGCGGAGCGCGCGCAGGCATTCCAGCCGCGCGCTCCAGCAATGGCCGCGGGGATGGATGCGCGCGTAGAGCTGCGCGTTGGACGTTTCGATGCGCAGAAGATAGCGGTGGGCGCCGGCCAGGCGCCAGCGGCGGTAGGTTTCGGGGGGCTGCTCGCCGAGCGAAAGCGTAATGCCCAGATCGTCGCCGAAGCGCGCGTGCAGGCGCGAGACGACCTGTTCGTAGAAAGCGGTGTTTTCCTCGCTCTGGATTTCGCCGGATTGCAGAACCACGCTGCCGTAGCCGTTTTCCGCCGCCCAGGCGGCGGCCTCGACAATCTCGTCGGCCGACATCCGGTAGCGCTTCACCTTCCCGTTTCCGCGCCGGATTCCGCAATAGAGGCAGTCTTTCGCGCAGACGTTCGAACACTCGACCAGCCCGCGCAGCGCCACCACCTTGCCCTGCAGGGCGCACTTGCGGCGGTACGCCGCCTCGAAAAGCGCGTGCGCGTCCGGCGCGCGGAGAATCCGCGCCATTTCCGCCCGGGTGATGTCCGCTTGCGCAAGCATGATCGGAAAGGGGCAGACCCAAGCCTACCGGCTGAGGATTTCCTCGCGGACGTTCTTCGGCACGAGATCGAAACTGTCGGTTTCCATCGAATAGGACGCGCGGCCCTTCGTGAGCGAACGGATCGCCGTCGCGTAGCCGAACATCTTCGCCATCGGAACGCGCGCGTGGACGATCTGCATGTCGCCGCGCGGCTCCATGTCGAGCACCGTTCCCCGGCGGCCGTTCAGGTCGCCCAGCACTTCGCCGACGCTTTCCGGCGGCGTCGTGATCTCCAGTTTCATGATCGGCTCAAGGAATTCCGCGTCCGCCGCCTCGGCGACTTCACGGAATCCCATGACCGCCGCCGTGCGGAAGGCGATTTCGTCCGAAACCTCCGGATCGACAATCGTCGCCCGAACCGCCGTCACCTCGATGTCCGTCATCGGGAAGCGGGCCAGGACGCCCGTCATCACGCCGTCCATCAGGCCCTGCTCGATGCATTCCGCCAGTTTCGGGTCCGGCAGCGCGTTGCGGACCTCCCGCGACAGGCCGATCTTGCGGCCCTGGCCGCGTTCCAGGGGCTTGACCTCGATCGCCAGCGTCGCCGCATGGCGTTTGCCGCCCAGTTCGCGGTCGAACGTGTACTCCTTGAGCGCCGGCTTCGTCACCGTCTCCACATAGCTGACCATCGGCTTGCCGACGTTGGCCGCGACCTTGAACTCGCGCTTCAGGCGGTCCACCAGAATCTCCAGATGGAGTTCGCCCATGCCCGACAGAATCGTCTGCCCCGTCTCCTCGTCCTGGCGGACCTGGCAGGTCGGGTCCTCGGCCGCCAGCTCGTTCATCGAGTCGACCAGCCGGTCCTTGTCCGCCCCGCTCTTCGGCTCGATGGCCAGGAACATGACCGGCTGCGGCGCCGTGATGCGCTCCAGGTAGCACGGCTTCATTTCCGCGCACAGCGTGTCGCCCGTCGTGGCCTCCCGAAGTCCGACGATCGCGCCGATGTCGCCGGCCGTGAGCTCGTCGATCTCGATGCGCTGATTGGAAAACATCCGCACGAGCTTCATCACGCGCTCGCGCTTCTTCGTCCTGGGATTGTAGACGTTCGCGCCCTTCTTGAGAACGCCCGAATAGACGCGCACGAAGAACAGGCGT
This sequence comes from Kiritimatiellia bacterium, assembly GCA_051884915.1. Lineage (GTDB taxonomy): Bacteria > Verrucomicrobiota > Kiritimatiellia > RFP12 > UBA1067 > RUG572. The sequence continues at coordinate 12,083 of JBJEWF010000062.1, read as the reverse complement.
CCATACGTGTCGGCCGCGATCTTGAACACGAGCGAGGACAGGAGCTCCGAATTCTCCGGCTTGCGCGTCACCTTCCCGCCGCTCTTCAGGTCGGTCGCCTCCGTCGCCGGGCGGTCCAGCGGACTGGGCAGATACCACACGATTGCGTCCAGCAGCGGCTGGACGCCCTTGTCCCGCAACGACGTGCCGCACAGAACCGGCACCATCTGGTTGGCGACCACCAGCCGGCGGATCGCCCCCCGCAACTCGTCGGCCGTGAGATCGCCGTTCGTCAGGTAGGCCTCCATCACGCCTTCATCGAGGTCCGCCACCCGCTCGCAGAGTTCCGCACGCGCCAGTTCCGCCTCGTCCCGGAGGCCGGCCGGGACATCCTCCACCGAGAATTTGGCACCCAGCGAAGCCTCGTCGAAAATGACGGCCTTCATCTCCAGCAGATCGACGACCCCCGCAAACCCCTCCTCTTTGCCGATCGGCAGCTCCACGGGAACCGCGTTCGCATGCAGCCGGTCGCGCATCTCCTGCACGACGCGCGCGAAATCGGCACCCATGCGGTCCATCTTGTTCACGAAGGCAAGGCGCGGGACCTGGTAGCGGTCCGCCTGGCGCCAGACGGTTTCGCTCTGCGGCTGCACGCCGCCCACGGCGCAGAACACGCCCACGGCACCGTCCAGAACGCGCAGCGAGCGCTCGACTTCCATCGTGAAGTCCACGTGTCCGGGCGTGTCGATCAAATTGATCGCGTGGCCTTTCCACTCGCAGGAGATGGCCGCCGACGTGATCGTGATGCCGCGCTCGCGCTCCTGGACCATCCAGTCCGTCGTCGTATCGCCTTCGTGGACTTCGCCGATGGCGTGGATCTTGCCGGTGTAGTAGAGGATGCGTTCGGTCGTCGTCGTCTTGCCCGCGTCGATGTGGGCCACGATGCCGATGTTGCGAAGATGGGAAAGGGAATTGTCGTCCATGGCGCGGTAGTATACCAAAAAAGGCAGTGGCCGGCACTGCCTTCTTCACGCCGACGGCGGGCGCGGATGCCGGAAACGCGCCGTCCCGGCGCCCGACAGCCGCCCTGCCCGCGCTACCGGGCCGGGGCGCGCAGCAGGATCTCCGCCACCCGCGCGAGCGCCGCGCCAAAGCACGGTTCGGGGCCCGAGACGATGTCGCAGGCGATGCCGCGCGCATCGGCCAGTTCCTTGAACTTCGTCATGAAGACGGGCGAATGCGTGGCGTCCACGACACCCGCGGCGGAGACGAACGACGTTCCCTGCATCACGATCCGCGGCGCGCGCGCCGGCGCAATCGCGCGCACGAGCGCCGCCGGCGAGATGCGCGCGATCGCCGGCAGACAGGCCGCCCGATTCGCCAGCCAGTCGTCGAAATCGCGATACCCGAACGCGTGCGCGCCGTACGTCGAGTCGGGAATCCACGCCCGCATCTCCTGCGGGTCCATGGACGTCTGCGGGATGATCGCGGCCACCGCCGCGATGCCGTCGACATTGTTCTCGCGCAGGCCCAGATACAACGCCGTGCAGGCGCCCGCGCTGCCGCCGGCGAGGGCCATCCGCGACGCGTCGATTCCCCACGTCCGCGCGTGCGCGCGCACCAGCGCCAGCGCCTTCGCGCAATCGTCCAGGCATCCCTGCACGCGCGGCCGCGTCTCCGGCGGCACCTCCTGCACGTAGCGGTAGCCGAGCGCCGCCACCGCGACGCCTTTTGCCAGCAGGCCGCGGATGGAACTGCCCAGAATATGGTCCTCCATCGCGCCGCCGCTCCAGCCGCCGCCGTGGATGTAGACGAGCACGGGATACGGCGCCGGGCGGTTCTTCGGCAGGAACACGTCCACCTTCTGCTTGTCGTGCGCCCCATACGGCACGTCGGCGAAATCCGGCGCGGGAATCGTGAAGAGCTGCTTCGTCGACGGATTCACATACGTGTATTCGTCGGCCGGCGCGCGGCCGAAGACGGACGCGACCGCCCGCAGGAAGCCGTCGGCGTCAAAGTTGTTCGGCACCAGGTACGTGCCCTCGGTGTATTCGTTCCAGCCGTTGATGTAGACGAGGCCCGGCCGCTTCGGGTCGCGCGCGGCGTGCTCCCTGGCGGCGGCGAGCAGGTCGCGGAACGCGTTCGCCGTGTTGTTCGTGAACGACCAGCAGTACGGGTAGTCGTTCTTCGCCCAGGGGTAGGGCACGTCCGCCCGGCAGCGTGGCGTCGCGCACCAGCCCGTGGGAACCTGCGGAATGTAGGGCAGGCAGCCCTCGGCGCGCTCGGCCCACTTCGCCTTGATGTGCGGAACGGCCTCCACGTAGTCGGCCTCCATGCGCCCGTTCGCGCCCAACTGCGCGCGCCGTTCGGGCGGGAACATCGCCGGCGGCGGGAAGTTGTAGTCGGTGACGGAATCGAAGCCGCACGCGCGCAGCTGCTCCGTAAACGCCTTGTCGCGGGGCTGCTGCGCGTTGAAGTGGATTTCGCCCAGCCCCGCCGCGCGCACCTTCGCGCGGGCGGCGTCCAGTTCCGCGCGGATGCGCACGGGATCGGCCCCGTGCCGCTTGAAGAAATAGGGCGCGTTGTAGATCGAGAAGAAGAGCCTGCCGTCATGGCGGAAATACTCGGGGCGCGGGAAATAGCGCTGGATGCTCAACGCGATCAGCCCCTGGAATTCCTCGGGCGTGTGCGCCAGAGACATCAGGCGGCGGCGCGGCTTGCCGATCTCCGGGCGGAACTGGTCGTTGCGTTCATGGTAGCACCACATCAGCGCGAACTTCATGCGGTTGCGATTGCGCGCGCCGAGGAAGCCCTTCTCCAGCGCGGCCTCCTGCGTGATCTTCCCGTCGTAATAGTAGTAGTCGTACAGGAAGACGTCGATTCCCGCGTTGGCGGCCAGCGCGATGTCCTTCTCCATGTCCAGCGGATTCGATTCGTCCAGGAACCCCGCGTACGGGCGCAGCGGCTGGCGGTCGCCGGGAAACCGCGGGCGGGCGTCCCGCACGAACGTCCACTCGCCCTGCTTCCAGGCCGGTCCGAACCATTCGTCGCCCTTCGGGTAGCGGTGCCAGTGCGGATAGTACACGCACATGCACGCGACGTCCTTGGCCTGCGCGCAGACGGCGCCGGCGAAGACAAGGGAAAAAACGACGTTTCGGCAGAAACCCATATCCATACTCTCTCCTCGAATCACATCAGTGCGTATTTCGCGATGAACAAGACCGTCAAGACGTACATGACCCAATGGACGCGCCTGAAGTTGCCGCAGAGCGCGTTGATGGCCGCATAGGAGACGACGCCGAACATGATGCCGTCGGAAATCGAGTAGCAGAACGGCATCGCGACAATCGTGAGAAACGCCGGAACGGCCTCTCCGGCATCGGCAAAATCGATGTCCGCGCAGGATGACAGCATCATGCAGCCGACGACAATCAGGGCCGGGGCCGTCGCGAAGGCGGGAATGGCCAGGAACACCGGCGCGAAGGGAATGGCCAGCGCGAAGAGGCCCGCCGCGACGACGGCCGTCAGCCCCGTGCGGCCGCCGGCCATCACGCCCGAAGCGGATTCCACGTACGTCGTCGTCGTGGAGGTTCCCAGCACGGCGCCCGCCGACGTGGCGATCGAATCGGCGCAGAGCGCGCCGGAGATGCGCGGCAGCCGGCCGTCGCCGTCCAGAAAGCCGCCCTTCAGCGAAACGCCGATCAGCGTGCCGAGCGTGTCGAAGAGATCCACGAAGAAGAACGCGAACATCACGACGAGGAAGTCCAGCGACGCGACGAGCGACCAGCCCGAACCGACGATCCGCCCGTCAACCGCATGCGTCCAGCATTCCGGCCTGAAGAGCGCGCCGACCGTCTGGCCGAACTCCCTGAAGTTCCGGGCGGCGCCGGCGAACGAGAAATCCGGATAGAGCGAGAGGCGCCCGGCCGCGGGATCCGGGACGTAGAGGCCCGTCCCCTGGGCGATCATGCCCAGCGTCCAGGTCGCGAGAATGCCGACGAGGATCGCGCCGCGCACGTTCCTGACGAGCAGGAGACCCGTCAACAGCGTTCCCGCCAGCGCCAGGATGGCGCAGATGCCATGGGCGTGGATGTCCACGTTCTTGAAGGAGACGAGGCCCACGAGGGTGCTTTCGTCGTTCACGACCACCCCCGACGTCTGCAGGGCGATGAAGCAGATGAACAGCCCGATGCCGGCGGCCACCGCCCTCTTGAGCGTCAGGGGGATCGCGTTGAAGATGCCCTCGCGAACGGGCGTCAGCGAAAGGGCCAGGAACACCAGGCCCTCCACGAAGACGGCCAGCAGCGCGAACTGCCAGCTGTATCCCATGCGCAGGCAGACGCCGAACGTCAGGAACGCATTCAGCCCCATGCCCGGCGCAAGGACGAACGGATAGTTCGCCAGAAACGCCATGAGCAGCGTCCCGACGACGGCCGCGAGGGCCGTGGCGAGGAAGACGCCGCCGCGCGGAATGCCCGCCAGCGAAAGCAGGTTCGGGTTGACGGCCAGGATGTAGGCCATCGTCATGAACGTCGTCATGCCGGCGACGATCTCGGTTTTGGCGGAGGTCTTGTTCGCCGTCAATCTGAACAGTTTCTCCAGCATCGCAAGGAGTCCCGCCGGAAGGAACCGCCCCTACAGGGAACCCAGGAAGAACCGGTCCATGATTTCCGAGTGCTCGTCATTGGTCCATCCGCCGCTCTCGATCGAAACCCAGCCGTTGTAGTTGACGGCCTCGATCGTCCGCCGGACCCGCCGCCAGTCGATCGACCCGTCGCCGATGCGCACGAACGCGCCCTCCTGGTCTTTCGCGCGATCGATCTTGAAATCCTTGATGTGCAGCTTGACGATCTGGTCGTCCAGTGCGGTCAGCCACTTCTCCGGCATCGCATACCGCGCGTGGTTGCCCAGATCCAGATAGGCCTTCACCCAGGGGTTCCGGAAGGACCGGATGAACGCCGCGGCGAAGTCCGGCATCACCCAGAGATTGTTCCAGACGTTCTCCAGGCCCAGCACCACGCCCAGGTCGGCCGCATGCGGCACCAGTTCGCCGATCGCGTCCTGCGCGTATTTCGTCGCGTCGTTCTGCGCCTGGACGTACGCGGGGAAATCCGCCTCGGCCGCGCGCGCGAGCAGCAGCGTCGTCGGGTCGAACTCCAGCTTGAACTGCGACGGCTTCGGCAGGGGGACGCCCCCCACGCGCCCCGGCACGAGCAGCATCACGGGCGCGCCGTAGGCCTGCGCGATCTGGAGGTTCGCCTTCGTCGTCTCGATTGCGGCCTTCCGCTTGGCGGGATCCTTCGAGTTGAATTCCGCCCATCCCCCCATGAACGAGTGGATCTGCAGGCCCCGGTCTTCGGCCAGACGGCGCGCGGCGCGCGCCTCCGCCACCGTGACGGACTTGTCCTGAAGCTCGACGCCCGGGAAGCCGGCCTCCTGCAGTTCCTTCGCCACGGCTTCGGTCAGGCGGGGACGGATCAGCGCCTTCTTCAGTTTCGTCTTGAACGGCGTCGCCGGATTTTCCCCCTGCGCGCGCGCGCCGAGCGGCAGGCCCGCCACCGTCGCCACGCCCGCCGCCATCTTCAAGAAATCTCTCCGCTGCATTCTCCGTCCCTCCTCTGTCCCGTTCACAAGTTCGCGCAGACCGCCGCGCCCATGGCCCGCGTGCCGACCTTCGTGCAGCCCGCGCAGGCGATGTCGCCCGTGCGCATCGGACCCGCCAGGACCCTGCCGACCGCCGCCTCGACGGCGTCCGCCTCGGCCGCCAGCCCGAACGTGTAGCGCAGCATCATCGCCGCCGACAGGATCGTCGCCAGCGGATTCGCCACATCCTGTCCCGCGATGTCCGGCGCCGAGCCGTGGATGGGTTCGTACATGCCGAATCCGTCCGCGCGCAGCGAAGCCGAGGGCAGCATGCCGATCGAGCCCGTGATCTGCGACGCCTCGTCCGAAAGGATGTCCCCGAACATGTTCTCCGTCAGGATCACGTCGAACTGGCGCGGCGCGCGCACGAGCTGCATCGCGGCATTGTCCACGTAGAGATGCTCAAGCGCCACGTCCGCATACTCGGCCGCCTGCAGCCGCGCCACCGTTTCCCGCCACAGGCGGGACGTTTCCAGCACGTTGGCCTTGTCCACGCTCGTCACCTTCCGGCCCCGCTTGCGCGCCGCCTCGAACGCCACCCGCGCGATGCGCTCGATCTCCGCCACGGAGTAGGGCATGCGGTCGTAGGCGCTCAGCCCGTCCTCCGCGCGGACGTGGTCGCCGAAATACACGCCGCCCGTCAGTTCCCGCACGACGAGCAGATCCAGCCCCTCGCCGATGATCTCGGGCTTGAGCGGGCTCGCGTCCTTCAGGGCCGTCCACACCCTGGCGGGCCGCAGGTTGGCGAACAGCCCCAATTCCCTGCGCAACGTCAGCAGCGCCCGCTTCTCCGGACGCTGCGGACCCGGCAGGGCGTCCCACTTCGGCCCGCCGACGGCGCCCAGCAGAACGGCGTCGGCCGCCTTGCAGGCCGCCAGCGTCGCGTCCGGAAGGCAATCCCCCGTGGCGTCATACGCGGCTCCGCCGACGAGATGCTCCTGGAAATCGAACGCATGGCCGAACTTCCGGGCGACCAGCTTCAGGACCTTGACGGCTTCCCCCACGATCTCGGGGCCGATGCCGTCACCTGCAACGACTGCGACATTCTTCTTCATGGTGGAAAGGATTATATCCCATCCGGGAAGGTGCCGCAAGCGAAAACGGGCGGGGAAACGGCGGGCCGCCGGAATCTGGCGCCGGCCGCCCGCGCGGCGCCCGTCAGAACGGCATGTAGACGACGCCGTAGATCGAAGCCGGCTTGCCGCCGAGCGCGCGCAGGCCGTGCTTGACGACGGAATTGTAATAGGCCGTATCGCCGGCCTTGAGGACCTGCGTCTCGCCGCCGTACGCCAATTCGACTTCCCCGTCGATGCAGATGATGAGCTCCTCGCCTTCGTGGGAGGACAGCTCCTTCAGGCCGCCATTGGCCGGGAACTCGATGCGGAACGGATCCATGTGGCGGTCGGGCTTGCCGAGCGCGAGCGAATGGGACGCGTAGCCCTGCTCGTTCGTCCCCTCGGCGGCGACTTTCGCCGCCTCAAGCTCGACCGCGCGCGTCACGATCGGATCCGGCTTGAACTGGTCGTCCATGAACGTGCCCAGCCGCTGGCCGAGCGCGCGGGATATTTTCGTCAGGACGCCGAGCGCCGGCATGACGTCGCCGGCCTCGATTGCCGCGACGACCGTCGCCGCCACGCCGCTCTTGGCCGCAAGGTCCTCGGCCGACATCTGCAGCTTTTCGCGGAACGTCCTGATCCGTCCCCCCACCGTCATCTTTTCCATTGTCTTCCCCCTCTCTGGATTTTTCTCGCGGCCAGCGCCTTCACGGCGCGGCTAGGCGTCGGGCCACAGTTCGCGGGCCATCTCGCGCAGCTTGTACTTCTGGATCTTCTGCGAAGCCGTCATCGGGAAGATGTCCACGAAATGGACGTACTTCGGGATCTTGAACCATGAAATCTTGTTGCGGCAGAAGTCCGCCACGTCCTCCTCCCTGATGTCCGCACCGTCCGACGGGATGATGAACGCCGCCGGCTGTTCGCCGTACTTCCGGGAGGGGCAGCCGACCACGGCGACGTCCTTGACGCCAGGCATCGTGCCGAGGAAATCCTCGACTTCCTTCGGCGAGATGTTCTCGCCGCCGCGGATGATGAGGTCCTTCAGGCGGCCCGTGATGTAGTAGTAGCCGTCGGCGTCCATGCGCCCGATGTCGCCGGAATGGAGCCAGCCGCGCGCGTCGATGCACGCCGCGGTCTGCTCGGGCATCTTGTAGTAGCCCTTCATGTTGTTGAAGCCGCGGCAGCAGATCTCGCCGTCCTGTCCGATCGGGGCGATCTCGCCCGACTCGGGGTCGACGATCGCCACTTCGATGCCGGGAAGGGCCTGGCCGATCGTCGCGCACTTGCGCTCGATCGACGGCTCGAAATAGCGCGTCATCGTCATCACCGGGCCCGCCTCGGTCAGCCCGTACGGGTTCGTGACCTCCTTCATGTACATGCGGTCGAACACCTGCTGCATGCGGTGCGTCGGGCAGGCCGAACCGGACATGATGCCCGTGCGGAGCGAACGGAAGTCGAACTTCGAGAAGAGCGGATGGTCCAGCATCGCGATGTACATCGTGGGCACGCCGTACGTCGCCGTGCACTTCTCCTTCTCGATGGACATCATCACCTGGATGGGGTCGAACTTCTCGAGGAAGACCATCGTCGAGCCGTGGTTGACGCAGCTCATCACGCCCAGCACGCAGCCGAAGCAGTGGAACAGCGGCACGGGGATGCAGACCCGGTCGCGGCTCGACAGGTTCTGGCAGGCGCCGATCCAGAAACCGTCGTTCCCGATGTTGCGGTGCGTCAGCTGGACGCCTTTCGGGAACCCCGTCGTGCCGGACGTGTACTGCATGTTCACGACGTCGTTCACGTCGCACTGGGCCTGCCGCGCCACGTAGTCCGCCCACGGCGTCTCCACGGCCAGGGCCAAAATTTCGTTGAGCGAATACATGCCGCGGTGCTTCTCGCCGCCCAGGAACATCACGCGCTTCAGGTGCGGATACTTGCCGCACTTCAGCTCGCCGCGCGGCTGGGTCCGCAGTTCGGGAACGAGCGTGTAGATCACGTCCACGTAGCTGCAGTCGCGGAAACCGTCGATGACGAACAGGTTCTCCGTGTCGGACTGCGCGAGCGCGAAATCCATCTCGTGTTCCTTGTAGTTCTGGTTCAGCGGCAGCAGGATCGCCCCGATCTTCGCGGCCGCGAACATGAGAACGATCCAGTGCGGCACGTTGGTCGCCCACAGGGCGATCTTCTCGCCCTTCTTCACGCCGAGCGCCATCAGGCCGCGCGCCAGGCGGTCGACCTCCTCGCCGAATTCGTACCAGTTCAGGCGGAAATCGCGATCCGGATAGACGAGCGCGTCGTTTTCGCCGCAACGGGCGATCGTCTGGTCGAGGAGCTGGCCCAGCGTGTATTCGCGGGTCACGGGCAGATTGTGCCACGGCACGCCGCGGGAAACGCTCTGCGTGAACGGCGCCTTGTCGGGCGCCGCGCCAAACGGGTCGGTCAACTTGAATTCAGCCATGTGTTTGCAACCTTCGGTAAGTCGTGGAGGTCAGGCGGTCTGCGCTTCGGCCTGGCGCAGCAGTTCGCGGTTCTTCTCGCCGAGCGCCGGCTTCTTCCTGAAACTCGCCACCAGCGCCGCCTCCAGGCTGTCGCCCGAAAGGCCCGTGCAGTCGAGCTTCTTCAGCGCCGCCAGCATCATCGTGTTCGCGGCTTTCGGCACGCCGAACTCCTCGGCCATGCGGATGGCGGGCCACCGGACGAACCGCACGCCTTCCGGCGGCGGCGCGGCGACGGGCACCGTCTCGTCGACGATGACGACGCCGCCCTTCTTGACGTCGGGCGCGAAGCGCTCGTACGACGGCTGGTTCATGCAGACGAGGACGTCCGGATGCTCCACCGTCGGCGACCCGATCGGCGTCCCCGACACGACGACGCTGCAGTTCGCGCTGCCGCCGCGCTGCTCCGGCCCGTAGCTGGGAAACCACAGCGCGTGGCGCCTCTCCAGGCGCGCGGCCTCGGCGACCGTGAGGCCGAGCGAAAGAACGCCCTGCCCGCCATAGCCCGCGAACTTGAAGCGCCTCTCGGCGAACGCCGGATCCGTCTCGGCCGCGGGAACGGGCGCCGCCTCGGCAAACAGTTCCGCGCACGTCGCCACCCGCGGCGCCTGCTTCACCTGCAGGTGGGGCGACTCGGCCGGCGGCGGAACCTCGGCCACGCCGATGCCCTTCCCGACATCGCGGAACGTTCCCAGCGGGAACTCCCTCTCCATCTCGTCGCGGCAGAACGCGGCCGCCTTGAGGGCGTCCATGCCGAAGTTCGTCGGACACGGCGCGAGAATCTCAAGCAGGCAGTAGCCCCTGCGCGCGCGCTGCAGTTCGAACACGCGCCGGATCGCCTGCTTCGCCTGCAGGATGCGCTTCGTGTCCGCCACCGAGACGCGCGCGAGGTAGACGGGAGCCTGCAGCCGGGAGAAGACTTCGCACACGTGGAGCGGATGGCCCGTCAGGGACGGATCGCGGCCGAACGGCGTCGTCGTGGTCCGCTCGCCTTCGAGCGTCGTCGGCGCCATCTGGCCGCCCGTCATGCCGTAGAGCGAGTTGTTGATGAAGATGCAGCCGAACTTCTCGCCGCGGCTCGCCGCCTGGAAGGCGTTGTTGAAGCCGATGGCGCCCAGATCGCCATCGCCCTGGTAGGCGATCGTCACGGCGTCGGGGCGCGCACGGCACACGCCGGTCGCCACGGCCGACGCCCGCCCGTGCGCCGCCGAGATGTGCGCGGCGTCCCAGTAGTAGTAGGTGAACACGCCGCAGCCGACGGGATCGACGAAAATCGTCCGGTCCTGCAGCCCCATCTCCGCGCAGCATTCCGCAATCAGCTTGTTGACGATGCCGTGCCCGCAGCCGGGACAGTAGTGCGTCGTGCGCGCATGCGCCTTTCCGCAGCGCGGAAACTCCCGGCACATGCCTTTCTGCTCAATCGTCGTCATGTCAGGCCTCCAGCGTCTTCTTCACGGCCGCAACGGCGTCGTCGACGGACACGACCTGACCGCCCATGCGGCTGATCGTCGTGACGCCGGCGGCTTCGGCGCCCAGCCCGGCCTTCGCCAGCTGGAGGCGGACGTCGTCCGAAAACTGCCCCGCGTCAAGCTCGACCGTCACGATCCGGCGTCCGCGCGCCACGGCCGCCAGCTGCTCCCGCGGAAACGGATTGAGCGAAATCGGACGGAACACGCCCGCCTTGACGCCGGCCGCGCGCAGCGTGTCCGCCGCCGTCCGCGCGACGCGGCTCGCGATGCCAAACGCGACGAGCAGGAGATCCGCGTCGCCGGCGAGATAGGCCTCGCCCTCGGCATCCGCCGCCATGGCGGCGTGCTTCCGCCGCAGATGCTCGTTGAACGCCTCCTGCGCCGCCGCGTCGAGGAAGATCGACTTCACGAGATTCGCGCGCGTCTTCGCCTCGCCCTGCGCGGCCCAGGCCGAAAAGTCCGGTTTCGGCAGTTCGGCTTCGGGAAGCCTCACGTTCTCCATCATCTGGCCCTGGAGGCCGTCCGCGAACACGATCGCCGGCAGCCGCCACTTCGTCGCCATCCGGAACGCCTTGATCGTGAGATCGCACATCTCCTGCGCGCTGGCCGGCGCGTAGGTGAACGTCTGGTAGTTGCCGTGTCCGCCGCCCTTCACGGCCGGCGTGTAGTCGCTCTGCTCGGGGTAGACGTTGCCGAGCCCGGGCCCCGCGCGGTTGATGTCCACCACCACGGCGGGGAGCTCCGCGCCGGCGAGATAGGAGATGCCCTCCTGCATCAGGGAGAAGCCGGGACCGCTCGTCGCCGTCATGCACAGCCTGCCCGCGGCGGCCGCGCCGAACATCATGTTGACGGACGCCGTCTCGCACTCGGCCTGCACGAACGTGCGGCCCAGCATCGGAAACCACTTCGCCGCGCCGTGGGCGATTTCGCTCGCCGGCGTGATCGGATAGCCGAAATAGAGTTCGCAGCCCGCATAGAGCGCGCCCATGACCACCGCCTCATTGCTCTTGACGAACCGGGTCATGCCTTCACCACCTTGATCGCGTACGGTTCCGGGCAGTTGTAGAAACAGATGGCGCAGCCGACGCATCCTTCGCCCTTGTAGCCGACGGGCTTAATGCCCATCGCGTTCAGCGTCTCCTTCAGTTCGAGGCAATGGCGCGGACAGGCCGCCACGCAACGGCCGCAGCCCTTGCAGTTCGCCTCTTCGATTTCCGGGTGCGAAAGCACCGCCGATGTTCCTGCTTCCATGACTTCTCCTGAAAAATGGCCGCCATCTTATCAAATCGGGCCATAACTGACAAGGGGAAGCCGTTTTGGAAGTTCCCCAATTTTTTCTCGGCTGGAGAGGGGTTACGGAGGCCTGCGCGGTTTTTCGCCGATTTTGGGGAAAGAGCGTCGCCTTTCAGGTTCGATTGCCATCGGTGAGACCCTGCCTGTTTTCA
>JBJEWF010000061.1:0-3360 GCA_051884915.1 Kiritimatiellia bacterium | reverse complement strand
GAATCGCGACAATCAGTCCTTCAAGTTTCATGGAGGCCTTTTCCTTTCAAAAAAATCAATGTGCGAATTATACCCCCCTCCCCCCGCCATTTTGTCAATTGTAAATGCGGCCAATCGACCAGTCGCAGGGCGACCTCCGGCGGGACGCGGCGCACACCCGAGCGGTAAGAGAGCGAAGGGCTGATTGGCAGAGTCGTGTTGACATAGAGTGGTCAATGGGCAGAAGAGTAGTGAATCAGATGGATATTTTTAGCCGCAAAGGACGCAAAGAGCGCAAAGAGGTCGCGAACGCAACAGAAAGCAGTCGCCCATAACGGCGGCGGACATAGCCCGCATACCTGAAATCATAGCGGGGCGCGACGGCATACAGCAGGGAAACCCCAACGTCCGTACTGGATTGCCTACGGCGAAGTTCGTAAAGACCTATCAGGACGGAACGACCTACACGATTTTCGTAATTGCCGACACGCTGGAATACAAGACAATGTGGAAGCGCAAGCCGTAAAAAGATTGTGCCAATGAGGGGGATCGTGCTTGCGCCTTCACCATACGTCCAAAACGGCCTCATTGACAACGCCGCGTATTATACCATATCCGCTCGGCGGGGGGGGGGGGGGCAAGCGAATGCAAATGTCATCACGGAAGCGAAATTGCAGCCGTCGCATCCTTTGCGTTCTTTGCGTTCTTTGCGGCTCAAATATATTTCGTCCTCCAAGCCAACGCGCAATCCCTGCCAGCAAGCCAGCCTTTTTTATTAGCCGCAAAGAACGCAAAGGACGCAAAGAAATAGAGCCGCAAAAAACGCAAAAGAACGCAAAAGGGTCTGACCTTATTGATACAGTATTATTGACACAGTAACTCATACCAGCTTGTACGCCTGTTGCGGCGAGTTCGGGTGGTCGGGATCAGTCTGAACGACAAGCCCCTTCTCGAGCATCGGCACGAGGCGCAAAAAGAGTCTGACCTTATTGATACATTCGCATGGGAAAGAGTACATCACAAGAGGCTTAGTGTATCAATGGTACTGTATAGATAAACTCTGACCCTTTTCTTTCTTTCGTGGAGCAGATCAAGCGCGACTTCTTCCATCGAAAGGGCATGTCTCTGGTCAATCCAAACGAATTCCCGCCTGCGTTGAGAGAAAAGCAATGAGGGGGACACGATGTGACCGTTTGCCTTATTCGATGCGGACGTTCTCGGCGGCCGAGACGTTGAACCGGCCCGCCTGGCCGGGGTTGTCCTTCGCGCGCGGCCCCAGTTCGATCCGGTTGTTGCGGAAGAGAATGTTCCGGCCGCAGCCGAGGTCGAGGACGTACCCGCCCGGATTGACGAACCGGCATCCCTCGATCAGCAGATTGCCGCCCACGAATCCCTTGTCGACCGCGCCGACGTCCCACCCCGTAGGCGTGACGCAGACCGTCGAGATGCAGGAGCCCTTCGGATTGAGCACGCACGTGTCCTCGAAGAGGCAGTTGCGCACGACGAGGTTCGTGGCGCCCAGTCCCTCGCACCAGAGGTCGCTGCGGTAGTCGGCGATGAAGCGGACGGGGAAGGAGGCGGTGCGGCGGAACGTGCAGCCCTCGAGCGTGAGGTCGGAGGGCGAAAAGATGTTCCGGAAGCCGGTGTCCTCGAAGAGGCAGTCCTTCATGAGGATGCGGTCCGTGCCGAACGCGCGGTCCCACACGAGGAAGCACTGCCCCGGCTGCTCGGGCAGGTCGCGGTCCACGTGGAGCCGGTTGCCGTCCACCTTCAGCAGCTTCGCGCGGAAGCCCTCCGCGCCGATCGGCGCGAAGTTCGGGGCGCGCAGTTCAAGCGTCGTGCCGGGCGTCGCGCGCAGATAGGCGGCGCCGCGCCGGTTGATGATGTCGAGCACGCGGTCGGCGGCGCGCACGGCGATCGTGAAGCGGTCGTGGAAGTTCGACGAGTCGTCGTTGTTGAGCGTCCACCGGCAGTTGACGTACTGGCCGTCGCCCTTCGACCGCGCGACGTGGTGGCCGTCGGAGACGGACGACACGGGCCGCCGGAAGAAACGACGCCCGGGATAGGCGGCTTTGAACGCGGCCTCCGTCGGCGGCTCCACGCGGAAGTTCTCGACCCGCCAGTGGTGCTGCGAACCGTCCACGACCATCCCCATGCCGAAACAGCTCCACATCGTGACGTCCTTGACGGTGAGATGCGCGTTGGAGTCGAGGTTGATGCCGTTCTTGCCGTAGTAGCAGTGCTGCAGACGGTAAAGACCGTTCGCCTCGAACTGCCGGACCTGCCGGAGATTGCCGCCGGGCGAATAACGGAACCCCGTCATCGGATTCTGGTTGCGGCCCTCCATCGGGATGCCGGGCCACAGGCGCAGCACATTGGGCTTGACCCATGCGTTCTTCGCGCCGAAATGACCCTCGGTCTGCCCGAAGGAGAAGCCGGGCCCCTGCCGGAAGCGCGTGCGGCATTCGTCCATGGCCATCATCTTCTGCACGGGGACCGGTTCCGGGTACTTCGGATGGCGCGCGTAGTCGACAAAGGCGAGGTCGACGAAGGAGCGCTCCGGATGCGCCTCGTCCTCGTGGCGCGCGACGACGCGGACAAAGGCGCCCAGCGGGTCGTGCTCCCAGTCCCAGTCCATCGTGAAGTTCCCCACCTGCGTGCGCACGCAGCGCTGGACGAGGAGATTCCCCTTGTCGAGGATGAGCTCGCTCTGGGGCTGGCCGCGGTACTCGGCCGCCCGGCGGAAGACGAGCACCGCGCCCCTGCCGTCGAATGTGAAGTCCGAAAACGCGCGGATGACGATGCCCGGCTCGTCGAAGCAGCGGTAGGTGCCCGGCGCCAGTTCAAGCCGGTTCGCCTTCCGGCGGCGGCACGCCTCCAGGGCCCGCATGATCGCGGCGGCGTTCGTCGTGCTCGCCGTCGAGAGGCCGAAGTCGACGGCCTTCACGGTCACGGTCGCCGTCCCGCGCGGACGCTCGACGGTGAAGTCCGGGCATCCCGTCGCAACCGGGGCCGCGGGAGGCGTCGTTCCCGGCGGAAGCGTCTGGATCGTTTCGGCGGAGAGCATCCCGCACGCAATCAGACCCGCCAGGGTCGAAGTCATGATCGTTCTCATGGCGGACAGTATACCAAACTCCGGCCGAACGCGGCGCACCCCCGACGAAAAAGAAAAGGGTCTGACCTTATTGATACAGCATTATTGACACAGTAACTCATACCAGCTTGTACGCCTGTTGCGGCGAGTTCGGGTGGTCGGGATCAGTCTGAACGGGGAGAAAAGGGTCTGACCTTATTGATACACATCCCAGACTTTGCCACATTACCAAAAATTATGACGCCCACAAGCGGAAAACGCATGCGGGCTTGGGCTTCAACGTGATT
>JBJEWF010000060.1:0-56132 GCA_051884915.1 Kiritimatiellia bacterium | reverse complement strand
GAACATAGATGAATATGTGGAAATGATTCGACATGATCGCATACGCGAGAACGAGTACACCACTGAATTCCTCAACCCGACGTAAAAGCTCGACCGCACGCGCCTTCTCCTCGTCATCCAGAAAGTAAGGCCTGATGTGCCAATCTGCTAATCAGATGGTAACATCTGCAATGCTCAATCACTCTCGCCTTTCTCATGGGAAAGAGTATATCACAAGAGGCTTAGTGTATCAATGGTACTGTATAGATAAACTCTGACCCTTTTTGCTGCTCTCCATTTTCCATTCCTCCGTCCCCTCCATCTATGCTATACTAACCGCGTTTTCGCAAGGAGTCGCACCATGTTCAACAGCAAAGTGTACCACAAGATCGACGCCATCTCGGGTTCGATCGCCACGCTACGCGCCGAAGGCGTCAAATACAACGAAATCGCCGAAGTCCAGTCCCGCGCCGGCACGTCGCTGGCCCAGGTCATCAAGCTGGACGGCCCCAACGTGACGCTGCAGATCTTCGCGGGCGCGCGCGGCGTCGACACGGAGGCCTCCGTCCGGTTTCTTGGCGAAACGATGAAGGTCCCCTTTTCCGAAGCCCTGCTCGGCCGGGCCTTCACGGGTTCGGGGCAGCCGCGCGACGGCGGACCGGCCATTGCGGAGAACATGATTCCGATTGGCCAGCCGTCCGTGAATCCGGCCAAGCGCATCATGCCGAACCGCATGGTCCGCACGAACATCCCGATGATCGACCTCTTCAACTCGCTCGTCGTGTCGCAGAAGCTCCCGATCTTCGCGCGCGCCGGCGAACCCTACAACGAACTGCTCGCCCGCATCGCCCTGCAGGCGAACTCGGACGTGATCGTCATCGGCGGCATGGGGCTCAAGTACGACGAGTACCTGAAGTTCCGCAACACGCTCGACAAGTCGGGCGCCCTCGCCAAGACCGTCATGTTCGTCCATACGGCGGCCGATCCGACGGTGGAATGCATGCTCGTGCCTGACGTTTCGCTGGCCGTGGCCGAGAAATTCGCCCTCCAGAACAAGGACGTGCTCGTGCTGCTCACGGACATGACCTCCTTCGCGGACGCCATGAAGGAGATCGCCATCACGATGGAGCAGATCCCGTCGAACCGCGGCTATCCGGGCGACCTCTACTCGCAGCTTGCCGCCCGCTACGAGAAGGCCGTGGACTTCAAGGGCGCGGGCTCCATCACGATTCTCGCCGTCACGACGATGCCGGGCGACGACGTGACGCACCCGGTGCCGGACAACACGGGCTACATCACCGAGGGCCAGTTCTATCTCCGCAACGGCCGCATCGAGCCGTTCGGCTCGCTGTCCCGCCTGAAGCAGCAGGTCAACAAGGGCATCGACCCGAAGTCCCGCTCGACGCTGATGGACAAGGTCCTCTTCAAGGCGGAGAACGCGACGCGCTACGACCATCGTACGATCATGGACGCCATGATCAAGCTCTACGCGTCCTACAAGGAAACGGTCGAAAAGCAGTCCATGGGCTTCCGCATGAGCGCCTGGGACCAGAAACTGCTGAAGTACGGCGCGATGTTCGAAAAGGAGATGATGGACCTTTCGGTCAACATCGACCTGATCGACGCGCTGGACCTCGGCTGGAAGATCCTGGCGGCCTGCTTCAACAAGGACGAGGTCGGCATTCCGTCGAAATACACGGACGAGTTCTGGCCCGCCGGGAACGGGAAATGACGAAATCCATATCCGCCGTCGCCGCCGCCATCTGCGCGCTGGGCCTGCAGGCCAGGATCGCGGTCGACGCGCCCGGGCACGTCTACACGGAGAAGGAGACGCCCTCCGCCCGCGGCGGAAGCGCCGGCCGGCCCTGGCAGCTCGCCGACTGGCTGGGCAACGTCCGCGAAAGCGGCGTCTGGGCCGCCGACGGGACGGCGGTCTTCAAGGCGCCGGGCGTTGGCTACTACCATGTGAAGAGCGGCGCGGAAGACGCCACCTTCGCCGTCGTCCCGGTGCCCGAGAGCCGCGTCTTCGACCACGCCTCCTTCTACGGCATCGATTCGGCGCAAAGCTGGGTTTCGTCCAAGGGGAGTTTCGACTGCCCCTGGTACGGCGGCGACACGTACCGCCTCGTCAGCGACCTGCTCTGGCGGACCGGGCTGCCGCACGTGCGCGAGCGCCTGTGCTGGGCGGAGGTCAATCCCCAACCGGACGCCTGGGAGTGGGGCCGCTACATGTACAACGCGGACATGCTGCGCCAGCGCGGCATCCTCGTCTCGGGGATGTTCCACGACGCGCCGAAACGGGCGGACGTCATCGCGAAGCTGCCGCGCGACCTGGTGGAGGTCTACCGGTTCTGCGCCCGCGCGGCGGCGGCCTTCGGCGAGCGGATGGGCAACTGGGAATTCTGGAACGAGCAGGACATCTCGTTCGCCCCGGAACCGGCGTGGGACTACACGGCCGCCATGAAAGCCGCCTATCTCGGCTTCAAGGCGGGGCGCCCGCAGACGGTCGTGCTGCCCGGCGCGCTGTGCATGGCCTTGCGCAGCGCCTACGACCGCGGGCTGTTCGCCAACGACCTCGCCAAATACAGCCAGGTCTTCAACTTCCACACCTACTCGCCCATCGCCAGCTATCCCGCCATCTTCGGCGAGCTGCGGGCGTTCATGAAAGAAGTCGGCATCGGGAAACGCGCCATCTGGATGACCGAGAGCGGCACGAATCTCGAAGGGAGCGCCATGGCCGACGGGGCGCACCGCGGCAAGAAGGCGCACACGCCCGAACAGGAGCTGATCCAGGCCGAATTCTACGCCAAGAGCCAGATCGCCTTCCAGATGCAGGGCGTCTCGCGCAACTACTTCTTCGTCTTCGGCGCCTACAACGAACGCGGCGGCGCCAAGGACTGGGGCGTGATGCGCCGCGACGGCACCGTCAAGCCCGTCTACGCGGCCATCAGCACGATGACCCGCGAACTCGTCAGCGCCCGGCTCGCCGGCGAAATCGCCGTGGGCGACGGTCTGAAGGCCTATCTGTTCAACCAGCCCGACGGTTCGCAGACGCTCGCCTTCTGGTCCGTCTCCTCCGTCGACACGTCGCGCGACGGCGCCCAGGCCGCCCCGCTGGGCGAAAGGACGCTTGAGCTGGCGGCGGCCGATGGCGTCTACCGGCAGACGGACCTGTGCGGCGCCGCGCGCGCCGTGACCGCCCGGAACGGGAAACTGGTCCTGTCCGCCACGCGCTACACGGCCTACGTTTCGGGTCTGAAGGGCCTCGCGGCCGACATCGCCCCCGTCCCCGAAGGTGCGGTTGAAACCTACGCGCCGGCGGCCGACGAAGACCTGGCGGTGATCCTCCGCGCGGACCTCGATCCCGCCGACTTCGCGATTGCGGGCGGCAAGTCGACCGCCGAACTCAAAGGCGATGCGGGCCGTCTGCGCCTGCAGGTCTGGAATCTTTCCGCCACGGCGAAGCGCGGACGGCTGGACGTCCGGGGGGCCGCTCTCGACGGCCTGCCGGACGCCCTCGACCTCCCCGCCTGGGGAAAGGCCGAAATCGACGCGACGCTCCGCGCGCGCGACGGCAAGACCTGCCGGTCCACCGCCGTCGTCACGGGCGTCTTCAACGGCAAGCGGACGAGCCGGCTCGCCATTCCCGTCCGCTTCGAGCGGAACTTCCTCGCCAACTGCGTCAAGATCCCCCTCCGCTGCCAGGATCCGAAGGACTGGAAGCGCAACACCTCGGCCGCCGATTTCAAGGCCAGCTGGGACGCGGCGGAACAGGCGCTGCGATTCGACGTCTCCTGGAAGAAGAACCCGGACGCCGACCGCTGGTTCTACCCGGTGTACGACCTGAAACTGCCGGCGGAAAGCCTGGACGGCGCGGCGGCGTTCGAATTCGAGGTGAAGAGCCGCCAGGACAAGGTCGAGAACGACTTCCGCACGCAGAACCTCATGCTGGTCTATCCCAAAGGCTCGGGCCTCTGCGACCGCTTCCTGGCCTACGGCGCACCGCTCACGCAATGGGAGACGCGCCGCGTCGAACTCGGCACCTTCGGCGAAAGCTCCGTGCCCGTGCAGTCGATCCGCCTCGGCGCGAATCCGGCCGGGCTCGCCTGCACCTTCTGGATCCGCAACCTGCGCATTCTCAAGATCCGCCGGGACCAGACTTCCGGCGACGGGCCGGCGCAACCGGCTAATTGAACCGTTCGCGGTCGATCCAGAGGCCGAGTGCCGGATTGGGGATGAAGTAGATCTCCTCCCCGTCCACGGTGTTGTAGCCGTACCGGAGCCGGGCGGGGTCGTATTTCCGGGCCATCTCGTCGTAGTCGGCGGCCTTGAAGCCCACGCCCTCCACCTCCGCCTTCGTGATGCTCTTCACGCAGTAGGTGATGGAGAAACGCCCGTCGGACGAGCCGTGGATGAGATGCGCCGCGGCGCCCATGTTCGCGCGCAGGTCCTCGCTTTCCGGCCGCTCGAAGACCTCCAGCGTGTGGAGGCGGCCGCGGTAGCCGTACTTGCGGATGAGCCGGTCGACCGTCTCGTCCTCGCCGAAACGGCGCACGCCCGGCGCCAGAATGATCAGTTCGCCCCCGTCCGCCATGGCCATGCGCGTCCGGTAGACGGCCTTGTTGCCCAGCCAGGTCGACGTGAATTCGGACGGATCGAGGTACACGACGCATTTCCGGAGGCCGTGCGCGACGTAGTCGATGTTCTTCCGCTGGGCGAGCTTGACGGCCTCCGTCAGGCAGCTGCGGCCTTCGCCGAGGAAGAGCCCGTGCGTGCGGATCGTCCCGCCCGGCGCCGTCGTCACGGTCAGCGCGAAGAGAATCGGGCGCCGGCCGTAGAGATAGCGTTCCATGCCGTAGTCGAAGAGCCTGCGCACGGGCGTGTGGTCGCGCCCCATCGCCTGTTCCATGCCGCAGACGGCGCCGATCATGTGCGAACAGTTGATCATCTGGCTGCCGCCCACGCCGACGAAGAGGTTCTTCGCGTGGTTGGCCATGCCGATGACCTCATGCGGAACGACCTGTCCGGGAGAGATCACGAGATCGTACGTCTCGTCCATCACGAGCCGGTTGATCTCGACGGCCAGCGGCGTATGCCAGAGGCCGCCGGAAATCTCCTCGACCACGTCCGCCGGCACGTCGCCCAGCTTGACGACGTCGGTCCGCCAGTGGTGGACCAGCATCTTGGAATAGGGGATGTCGCCGAACATCGTCTTCCACTGCGCTTCCGAAACGGGAACGTGCGTTCCCAGCGCGGGCAGGATGTCGACCGCCACCCCCTTCGCCGACAACATCGCGTCGAGCGCCTGGGTGATGAATCCCGCATTCGAGTGGAAGCGCGTGAAGTCGGGAGGGATGATCAGCACCTTCTTCAGCGCGCGGCCCGCGACGGCCCGCGCCAGCGCGGCCGTGATCTCCTCCGGCGTCAAGCCCGCTTCCGTTTCCGCAATCACGCTGATGTCGTCCATGGCAATCCCCCTATGCGAGTTTGAAATGCTCAAGCGCCCTGGCGACGCCGTCCTCGTCGTTGGAGCGCGTCGTGTAGTCGGCGGCCGCCAGCACGGCCGGGCAGGCGTTGGCCATCGCCACGCCGATGCCCGCGGCCTCGATCATCGACAGATCGTTGCCGCCGTCGCCCACGGCCATGCAATTGGCCAGCGTCAGCCCGAGGGCCCCGGCAAACCGTTCCAGCGCCACGCCCTTGCACGCGGTCGTCCTGTTGAGTTCGAGATTGTTCCAGGTCGAGGACGTCACCCGGATTTCGGGAAAGCGCCCGGCGATCTCCGCCGCAATCGCCTTCGTCACGCCGTCGCCGGCCGCGAGCCGGGAGAACAGCATGATCTTCTGGACGTCGCCCGCGTCGGCCGTCGCCGCCAGATGGGCTTTCAGTTCGGGCACGCCCGTGCGGAAGTCGGCGATCATCTTCAGGTAGTGGGCGTCCGTCGCGTAGTCGGCGGCCGCGTCCTTGAACGCCTGCGCCATCCACCCCCAGTCGTTCCGGTAGCAGTCGTAGATGACGTCGTAGCCGTCGAGGACCTTCATGATCTCGATCGCCAGCGTCCGCGGGATCTCCTCGCGGACCAGCGCCGTGCCCGTTTCGCGGTCGAAGACCTGGGCGCCGTTGATGGTGATTGCGTAGCGCACGAACGGCAGATCGCGCACGCAGGGCGGCATCATGCCGAAGAAGCGTCCCGTGGTGGGAACCACGAGGACGCCCTTCGCCGCCGCGGCCGCCAGCGCGGCACGGTTGGCCTCGGACAGGCGCTTCCGGGAATCCAGAAGCGTCCCGTCAAGGTCGAGCGCGACGATGCGGATGTCAGGCATTGTAGGTCGCCGCCGACGTGCTGCCGCCATGGCCGGTCCAGTTCGTGTGGAAGAACTGGCCGCGCGGCCGGTCGAGCCGCTCGTAGGTGTGGGCGCCGAAGTAGTCGCGCTGCGCCTGGAGCAGGTTCGCCGGCAGGCGTTCCGTCGTGTAGCCGTCGAAGTAGCTCAGGGCGGAGGTCATCGCCGGCGCCGGGATGCCGTAGGTCAGGGCCGCCGCCGCGACCTGGCGCCACGCCGGCACGAGCGCCTCGATCGTCGTCTTGAAATACGGGTCGAGGAGCAGGTTCGAGAGCTGCGGATTCGCGTCGTAGGCGTCCTTGATCTTGCCCAGGAAGACGGAGCGGATGATGCAGCCGCCCCGCCACATGAGGGCGATGCCGCCGTAGTTGAGATTCCAGCCGTAGGTCTTCGCGGCGGTGCGCATCAGCGTGTAGCCCTGCGCGTAGGAAATGATCTTCGACGCGTAGAGCGCCTGGCGGATCGCCTCGATGAAGGCCGCCTTGTCGCCCGTGAACGCGGGCCGCGCGCGCGCGTACGCCTTCGCGGCCTCCACGCGGTCAGCCTTCATGGCCGACAGGCAGCGCGCGAACACGGCCTCGCCGATGAGCGTGAGCGGCACGCCCTCGTCGAGCGCGGCGATGCCCGTCCACTTGCCGGTCCCCTTCTGGCCGGCGGTGTCGAGGATGTTCTCGACGAGCGCCGAGCCGTCGGCGTCCTTGTAGGCCAGGATGTCGCGGGTGATCTCGACGAGGTAGGAATCGAGTTCCGTCGTGTTCCACCGCTTGAAGACCTCGTGCATCTCGTCGTCGGACATCCCGAGCAGGTCGCGCATCAGCTGGTAGCTTTCGCAGATGAGCTGCATGTCGCCGTACTCGATGCCGTTGTGGACCATCTTGACGAAATGCCCGGCGCCGTTTTCGCCCACCCAGTCGCAGCACGGCGAGCCGTCCTCGACCTTCGCGCAGATGCTCTGGAAGATGTCCTTCACGTACGGCCACGCGGCGGGCGAGCCGCCCGGCATCAGGGACGGGCCCTTGAGCGCGCCCTCCTCGCCGCCGGAGACGCCGGTGCCGACGTAGAGAAGGCCTTTCGACTCGACGTAGCGCGTCCGGCGGATCGTGTCCGGAAAATGGCTGTTGCCGCCGTCGATGATGATGTCGCCCGGCTCCAGCACCTTCAGCAGGCTTTCGATCATGCCGTCGACCGCGGCGCCGGCCTTGACCATGAGAAACACCTTGCGGGGCCGCTCCAGATTCGCGGCCAGCTCGTCCAGCGAATGGCAGCCGACGATGTTCTTCCCCTTGGCCCGGCCGTTGACGAACGCGTCGACCTTTTCGACCGTGCGGTTGAACGCGGCGACGGTGAAGCCCTTCGACTCCATGTTCATGATCAGGTTCTCGCCCATCACGGCAAGACCGACAAGACCGATATCAGCTTTCTTCATTGACCTGTTTCCCTCTCTTGACTTTCAGATTCCGGTGCTAGCGCTGGACGCGCGCGTTGCCCGCATAGACGTCCCAGACCTGCTTTTCGTCGGCCGGCTCGGCGTAGTCGTTGAGCGACGAGGCGGCCATGACGCCCGAAGCCCAGCCGAACTGCGCGCATTTCCCGCCGCTCCAGCCCTTGAGCACGCCGTAGAGGAGGCCGCCCGTGAAACCGTCGCCGCCGCCGATGCGGTCGAGCACGTCGATGCCGCGCGGCTCTTCGACGAACCACTTGCCGCCGGCGCGGACGATGGCGCCCCAGAGGTGATGGCCGGCCGAAACGACCTGGCGCAGCGTGGTCGCGTACATCTGGGCGTTCGGGTATTTCAGGGCGACCTTCTCGATCATCTCCTTGAAGCTCCCGATCTTGCTCTCAAGGTCCCTGCCGCCGGTCTCGGGGCCCGTGAAGCCGAGGCAGAGCTGGAAGTCCTCCTCGTTCCCCACGAGAATGTCCGCCGCCGACGCGATCTGGTGGAAGGCCCGGGCGAGTTCCGCCTCGCGCCCCTTCCAGAACGTCGCCCGGTAGTTGAGATCGAAACTGACGAGCGTGCCGTGCTTCTTGGCGGCTTTCGCGAGCGCAAGGCACGCTTTCGTCGTGCTGGGACTCATCGCGGCGATCAGCCCCGACAGATGGAGGATGCCCACGCCCTCCGTGCCGAAGATCCGCTTGACGTCGTAGTCCTTGGCGTCGAGCGTCCGGCCCACCTCGCCGGCGCGGTCGTTCCACACGCGCGGCGCGCGGAGGCCGAATCCGGAATCGGCGATGTTGAACTGGTGGCGGTAGCCCCAGGGGCCGCCCTGCGGCACGTCCGGCCCGACGTACGCGATGTTGCGCGCGCGCAGCTGGGCCTTGATGAACGCCGCCATCGGGCTGCCCGCCACGAAACGGGTCAGAACCAGGCATTCGGGTCCCAGCGAAGACGTCACGTTCAGCACGTTCGTCTCCGCGCTCGTCGCCTGAAGCAGAAAACGGCTGGAATTGTGAACCGCCATGCGATTCTCCGGCGTGATGCGCAAACCCATGCTCGACAGGCAGGCAATGGCGTACTTCGCGTTCTTACGGACCTTCATCGGCTTTCCTTTCCTTGCAGACTGGACACGCGGACGGGCAGACGCCCCCGCTGCGGAACGCATTGGATTATATCAATAATCGCGCAGCGTGACAAATGGCAAATCGCGCGCGTCACGACGACCGGCCAAGCCCGCTCCGGACGGCATGGGAGACGAGGGAGAGGGACGTGCCGACCGCGACCAGAAGCACGACGGCCAACGAGAGGGCGGCGCCCTCCAGCACGATGCGCACGGGAACGGCGAAATAGTGGGGCATCCCCGGCCAGTTGCCGGTGTGGCCGGCGAAGACCCATCCGACCAGCGCGCCGAGGGGCAGGCCGAACACGACGCCCCAGAAAGCCGTCCGCAGCGCGCGGACGGCCAGCCGGCCCGCCAGCTGCAGCCGCGTGGCGCCCACCGCGCGCAGAATCGCCAGCGACCGCCGGTCGGCGTCCGCTTCGGCGACCAGCATCGCGATGAACCCGATCGAGAGGATCAGCAGGAACGCGAACGGCACGCGGGCGACCTGCCCGATCACGTCGTCGCCATGGGCCAGCGTGCCGTCGGCGATCTCGTCGCGCGCGTGCAGGCGGACGGTCGACTCCACCGGGTGCCCCAGGGCCGCGTCGATGGCCTTCTCGATGAGCCGCCCGGCGGGAAACACGCCGTGGCGCTTCAGGAAGCCGGGTTCGTATTCGACCCACAGGTGCGTCATCCTGACATGGACGGCCGGCCGCGCGTCCAGGGACTCCAGGGTGTCGAACGAGACGAAGACGGGTCCGTCGGTCATCGGCGAGGCGCCGTTCAATCCGCGCACGAGGCCGCGGCTCGTCACCATGTGCCAATTCACGTCCACGACGCCGGCGATGGGCAGCGACGTCGGCTCGGCGCGCGCGCGCCCGCCGCCCATGGTCACGCGGAGGCGGTCCCCCACGTGCAGATTGCGGGCGCGGGACATCATCTCCGAAATCACGCAGGCGCCGGACGTCGCCACCGCCTCCTCGGCCGCCGCGCGCGTGCCTTCCAGATACCGGAAGGCCGGAATCCACTCCGCGGCCAGGAACAGCGCGTTGCGCGCGGAATCGGCCTCGACGGGATCGTAGTCGAGCTGCAGGGGCAGAAGCTCGGAAATGCGCTTCACGCCGGGAAGCCCGCGCAGTTTCTCGATGTCGAAAGCGCTCACGCCGCCCGGCAGAATCGACACGATGGCGTCCGGCCACTGGGGACTCGGCACGAAACCCCGCATCAGCGACGCCCCCCAGACCTCGACGGCCGCAAAGGCGCCGAACCCCAGGGCGAACACGACGGCCATGCCCCGGCGGCGCGACCGCGACCGCGCGGTCCGCACGTCCAGCGGACGGACGGACAGCGCCGGCGACAGCGCGAAGAGCACGGCCAGAAACGCCACGGCAAGGCCGACCGCGAACGCCGTCCCCGCAGTTCCCCAGGCGACCGTCGCCCCCGTCGGAAACGCGACGGGATCGGCCGCGACGTAGAGCGTCAGCCCGCCGATCGCCAGCGCGCACCCGGCCAGAAAGCCCGCGCCCGTCGCGCAGAGGGATTCGGCGAGCACGAGGCCGGCCACGCCCCCGCGCGTCAGGCCGAGCGTGCGCAGAACCGCCAGCAGCGGACGGTTCGCCTCCACGGAGAGAAGCAGCGAATTCACCAGCAGGCTCAGGGCCATCAGCGCCGACGCGATCAGCAGCAGCGGCCGCGCGTAGTCGAGACGGCGGACTTCGTCGCCGGCGAACGCGGCGACGACCGGTCCGGAGTCCGGCGTCAGGAACGTCGCGGGGTCGCCCGCCGGCGGCATCCGCCGCCACAGCGACAGCAGCCCCTGCGTCTCGCCCTTCAGCGCGGCAAACGCCGGCCGGTTGGCAAACACGCACGGCCAACCCGGCGGCAGCCGGGCCTCTTCGAGGTATCCGACAATCCGCGCCGTCATCGTGCCGGCCCGCCCGACGAACTTGAGTTCCGTACCCACCGGCGGAACGTCGCCGCGCCCGAAGCGCTTCAGCGCCGTGACCGTGCAGACCACCTCCCTGTCCGCCGCCCCGTCGTCGACCCAGCGCCCTTCCTTCAACTTCGTCGCGCCATACGGACACGCCGCCGGCGCCGCCGTGAGAACGACCCGCATCGGCGGCCCCTGCAGAACCCGCCCGCCCGGACGATAGTCGAGGCTCAGGCCGATCAGCGGCAACGTCAGATCGGGACGTCCCGCCCCGTCTCGCGGCGGCGCTTTCGGCCGCCCGTTTGGTGGCCCGGCCCGACGGTCCGGTGGCGCGGCCCGTCCATCCGGCGCAGTCCGCCCGTTTGGTGGTCCGGCCCGACGGTCCGGTGGCGTAGCCCGCCCATCCGGCGCAACCCGACCATCCGGCGCGGCCCGTCCGTCCGGTGGCGCGTCGCGACGGCCGCGGAAGCCGAACGCCCCCTCCAGCCGCCAGGCGGCCCAGGGGACGACCGCCCGCTTCGCGAGGGCCGGAGCCTGGGCGCGCGTGGTCGCCGCCAGGGAAAACATGAACACCACGGCGGCGGTGGCGGCCGCCACGCCCGTGGCGGCGCAGAGGAAACGGGCCTTGCCCCGTTTCAGCCCTCTCAACATCAGCCGGACGATCATGTCACGAATAGGTTGTCGGGTTCTTGTCGGGGCCGAACGGCGAGAGCGCGCGCAGATTCCGGATGATCGGCGGCAGTTTCTCCAGCACGTAGTCGACCTCCTCCATCGTGTTGTAGCGCGACAGGGAGAAGCGGACGGAACCGTGGACGGCGATGAACGGGACCCCCATCGCGCGGATGACGTGGGACGGGTCCAGGGAACCGGACGCGCAGGCCGATCCCGTCGAAATGCAGATGCCCGCGTCGGACAGGTGGTAGGCGATCGCCTCGCCCTCGATGTACGCGAAGGAGACGTTGAGCGTGTTCGGCAGCCGGTGGTCGCAGTCGCCGTTGACGCGAACGTCCGGACACTGCGCCAGGATGCCGGCCTCCAGCCTGTCGCGCAGCGGCGCCAGGGTCTTCGCCTCGTCCGCCAGATGCGCGGCGGCCAGTTCGCAGGCCTTGGCGATGCCGACGATGTACGGGACGTTCTCCGTGCCCGCGCGCCGGCCGCCTTCCTGATGGCCGCCCAGCAGGAGCGGCCGGATCTTCGTGCCGCGCCGCACGTACAGGACGCCGACGCCCTTGGGCGCGTGGAACTTGTGGCCGGAGATGGACAGCATGTCGACGGGGACTTTCCGCACGTCGATGGGGATTTTGCCCGCCACCTGCACGGCGTCCGTGTGGACGGTGGCGCCGTACTCCTTGGCGATCTCGGCGACCTCGCGAATCGGGAAGACCGTGCCCGTCTCGTTGTTCGCCCACATCACGGAGACCAGCGCGTTCTTCGTGCCCTTCAGCTCGGCGCGCAGCCGCTCCAGGTCGATCTGGCCGACGGCGTCGACGGGGAGCTCGACTTCCTCGTGGCCCTGCGCCTTCAGGCGGCGGGACGGCTGGAGGACGGCCGGATGCTCCACGGCGGTCGTGATCATCTTCATCGACCGGCCATGCCAGTCGGCACTGCCGCGGATGGCCGTGTTGTCGGACTCCGAGGCGCAGGACGTGAACAGGACCTCGTCCGGCGAGCAGTTCAGGAAAGACGCCACCGTCTCGCGGGCCTCGCCCAGGCTTTTTTCGATCTGCCCGCCAAAGAAGTGCATGGAGGACGGGTTGCCGTAGCGTTCGCCGAAAAACGGCGCCATCGCGTCGCGCACCTCCGGCGCGACGCAGGTTGTCGCATTGTTGTCGAAATAGACGATCCTGTTCATGTCCAGAAAACCTCGGACGGAGATTCTACCACAATTCGGGCGGTTCCGGGGGAGAAAACCTTCACCCCTTCCGCCGGAAGAACGCCGCCGCCACGGCGAAGGCGCTCACCACGTTGAGCGAATTCTTCAGGCCCCGCGAGGGGATTTCGAGGACTTCGTCGGCCATGGCGACGACGTCCGGATCCAATCCGAAGCGCTCGTTGCCCAGCAGCAGCGCGCACGGGAAGACGGGATCGCACGCGGCGATGTCCGTCGCGCCGTCGACCGTTTCCAGCGCGTAGATCCGGCGGCCCTCCGCCCGCAGCGCGTCGATCGCGTCGCGCACGTCGCCCGCGTACGTCCACGGCGTCGATTCGTCCGCGCCGAGCGCCGTCTTCTTCACCTGCGCGTTGTCGGGCGTCGGCGCGTAGCCGCAGAGGACGAGCTTCTCGGCGCCGAAGAAGTCGGCCGTGCGGAAAATGCCGCCCATGTTGAACGCGCTGCGGATGTTGTCGGCCACGACGGCAAACGCCGCCCGGTTGACATGACCCGGCTCGTCCGTCGTGCGGATTCCCATTTCGGCGTCCGTGATCTTCGCGCGCCTGTCGACGCGCTCCAGCGGCACCAGCGCGGCCTGGATCGAACGCTCCGTCGCGCCGGGCCGCAGCAGATGGGCGAGCGACAGCAGACGCTTCGACGACGCCGTCCGCAGGAAGTCGAACGCCGCCGCCCGCGCCGCCTCGTCGCCCGCCGCCGCGCCCCGGACGAGCCGGCGGGCCTCCTTCCACTCCTCGTTTGACAGGTCGATCATGCCGACGGTCCGATGCGTCCGGACGTCACATCACCGCGTTGTCGATGAGCCGCGTCCGGCCGCAGAAAACGGCCAGCAGAACGACCACGCCCTTCCGGAGCGTCGTGACGGGCTTCAGCGTCGCGCCGTCGACGGCCTCGACGTAGTCGACCTCAAGCCGGGCCGCCTCAAGCCGGGCCACGATCTTCTTCCGGCAGGCGGCCCACCGGACGGACGACTTCGCCTTGACGGCGGCCTGGGCGGCGAAAAGGGCCTGCGACAGCGCGCGGGCGCGCGTCCGCTCGTCTTCCGACAGGTAGGTGTTGCGCGAACTGCGCGCCAGGCCGCCCGGTTCGCGGACGATCGGCGCCACGACGACGGACACGTCGAAGTTGAGATCGCGGACCATGCGGCGGACGATTGTCGCCTGCTGGTAGTCCTTCTGCCCGAACACCGCGACGTGCGGATGGACCAGGTTGAAGAGCTTGGCGACCACCGTGCAGACGCCGCGGAAATGGCCCGGACGGCGCGC
The DNA here is from genome assembly GCA_051884915.1 of Kiritimatiellia bacterium. Lineage (GTDB taxonomy): Bacteria > Verrucomicrobiota > Kiritimatiellia > RFP12 > UBA1067 > RUG572. The sequence goes on along the minus strand of JBJEWF010000060.1, from coordinate 42,192 downwards.
GCCGCAGAGCGAGCCGGACAGGGCGCCGGCCTCGTCCACCCACACGCTGAAGTCCGGGTCGTACATGTCCGCCGGCGCCGGGAGGAAAAGGGCCGTCGCCCCGGCGGCGCGGCATTTGGCCAGATCGGCTTTCTCGTCGCGCGGATACCGGGCGTAGTCCTCGTTCGGGCCGAACTGGACGGGATTCACGAACACGCTGACCACGATTTCGTCGGCCCCCTTCTTCCGGGCCGCTTCGATCAGCGACAGATGCCCCTCGTGCAAATAGCCCATGGTCGGCACAAGGGCGATCTTCCGGCCGGCGAGGCGCCGCGCGCCGCACCATTTCTGCAATTTCCCCGGTTCTCTGAAAATTTTCATTGTCTCACCTGAAGTTTGCGAAAGTCTCCATCGGGCGCGGACGCGATCAGCGGACCAGGAGAATCGTGCCGTCCGCGCCAACCGTGAGGACGCAGGACGTCGCCCCCACGCGGATACGGGCCTTCTTCCCCTGCGGCAGCGCCCCGCGGAGTTCGGCCCCGGCCAGGGCCGCCGCCGACGCGCCGTCGATGGACGCGTAGGAGAAGAGCGTCTGGCGGAAACTGTCCTGGACGCTCTCCGGCGGCGGCAGCGCAACCGCAGGCGCGCCCGTCACGGCGAGCGCGCCCGACACCGCCAGCGAACCCGACCAGGCGCCGCCGTTGAACGCGAGGGACAAGTCGCCCGCGCGCGACGCCGTGCCCGCCACCGTGCCGCCGTTCAGCTCGATTGCCGCCACGTCGATTGCGGCGTTGTCGAACGTCTGGGTGGCGACGCCGCACACGGCCAGCGTGCCGCCGCCCGTCACCGCGCCCGCGAACGTGCCGTCCACGCACGCATTCACCTCGGCGACGACGCCGCCGTTGACCTTCAGGGTCCCCGCCCCCGACAGCGTGCCGAACTTCTCGTAGACCGAATCGATCTCAAGCGCCGCGCCGGACGCGATCGCGACGGGGGAGGCGTCGCCCAGGGCGTCCGTCGCGTCGACGGCGTCCAGGAGCGGGAACTTGTCCGCCACGCTCCAGATGCCCTGAAGCGTGTATTCCTTCAGCGTCACGTTCGCGCGTTCCTGGACGCGGTTGTCGACCTCGTGCCAGGTCGTGCCGTCCGAACTGACGGAGAACGTCCAGGAGACGGGGATGCGCTGCGGATAGCCGCCGCTGGCCGCGCTGTAGAACCCGTACCCGTCGAAAACGACCTCCTCGCCCGCGTCGATCTCCACCCAGGACGGCATCTGCATGACGAACGTGCGCTCGTACGGCGAGGTGTCGATCAGGCCGTCCGTGAAATTATTGCAGATCCTCTCAACGGCCGAGCCGTTGTTTCCGTTCACCGCGCCGCCCGTGACGGTCGCGGACGTCCCCGCGGGCCAGTCGACGCGCGCGGTCTTCCGGAAGAGGGCGAATTCGGACACCATCCACCCATAGCCATTCTCGTACCCCTGCGGGTTGTAGGTCTCGTGCGGCGCAAAGCGGAAGTAGCGCGCCTTGAGCGCGGGCGCGCGCGTCGCGCGATTCGTCTCCACCGCGAAGAAGTCCTTCGGCAGCGTCGCGAGCGTGGAGGCGGACCGGACGACGCCGTCGCGCGTGAACGGGCCGCGGAGATTCGCCGTGCCGGTTGCGTCCGTGCCGCTCCAATTCTGCGCCCCGGTGGAGACCACGGTCCAGTCCGTGCCGTCGTCGCTCGTCTCGAGGATCCACGTGCTCGGCGTGCGGTTCTTGTCCGTACCGCCGCTGGACGACGTATACCAGCGGTAGCCGGCAAAGGCGACGCCGGTCTTCGTGTCGATCGTCACCGGCGTGAGTTCGGCCGTGCTGGTGCCGGAGTCGCGGTTCTTGACGAGGCCGCGCGTCGCGGGGTCGCCGTCGATCAGGCAGGCGAGCGTCGCCGTTCCATGCCCGCCCCACGGCGCGGAGATCGTCGTGCCCGCGGGCCACGGCGCCACCTCCCCCTCCGCGTCGAGCAGCTGGATGTCGCCGGCCCCCCAGTTGTAGCCGTAGGCGTCCATGTAGGCCGCCCCGCCGACCACGCACGTCGGCGTGAACCGGAAGTAGCGCACGGGCTTCGCAAGCCGTTCGGCGCCAAGGGGGCCGACGACCTTCAGCGTGCCCGCCTCGACCACGGTCGCGCCCGTGTTCGCGGATTCGTCGATGGCGAGCGCGACCGTGCCCGCACCGCGCTTGACGAGGCCCATCGGGCCGCTGCCGTCCGCCAGACGCAGACGCGTCGACTCCGTCGCGTCGTCGACGAGCAGCGACACGGGCGTCGCGCCCGCATTCTCGACGGAGACGTTCGTGTTGTCGCCCTTCACCCGGACGGCCTGCGCGGCGCCGCCCAGCCCCGCGTCCAGCAGCACGCGGGCCATGTTCGCACGCCCGTCCGTGTTCTGGAAGATGAAGCCGCCCGTCCAGCCGGACATGTCGCCGGGGGCGATCCAGCTGCCGTCTTCGACACGGACGTCGCCTGCGCCGGAAAGCGCGCCCAAGGCGAGCGTCTCCAGCGAGGAGACGCGCATGCGGTACAGTCCGCCCTTCACCAGTTCGACCGAAGAGCCTTGTCCAAGCTGCTCGCGCGGGCGGTCCTCGAAACTGAACGCATAGGTCTTCCCCGGATTTCGCGCAAAGCCCGACCACGCGAGATCCTCCGGCCCGACCACCTCGTCCTGGCGGCGGTCGACGAGGAACCAGCCCGACGGATCCGCACGGTAGGCGTAGACGTCCCAGTCGGTCGGCGCGTTCGCCAGGTCGGCGGGCACGAGGCGGTAGCCGTCGACACGGGGATAGGTGCCCGCGAACTGGATCTCCACGTACACGCCCTCGGCCTTCTCCGCCTTCCACGCCGTGCCGGCCTGTCCGTCGCACAGCGCGGCGTATTGGTAGCCCGAGGCGAGACTGTTGCCGGACACCGCGTTGATCAAAGTCCTCGGAAGCGTCCGACCCTGGTAGGTGAACTGGATGTCGGCCAGCGCGGGCACCCGCTGGGAATCGCGCATCTTCTTGAAGTAGAACCGCAGACTGCGGAACCGCGTGTAGGAGAAGTAGCAGCCCGCTTCGTCGATGACGACCTTGGACGGCGCGGCGCTTCCGGCCGGGCCGAAGAAGCTCGTATTCGATGCCCGCGTCCGGAACTCGATCGTGCCGGGAATCTCTTCGACATGCCCGTGGAAGACGTCCTCCTGACACGTCGCGATCACCGCCGGGGACGACGACGTGTTGACGAGCCGCCCGGTCGGCGTGTCGCGGAGCGTGCCGGACGGCGGCGTGTTGTGGACGCGCTGGACCGACTCGGCGTGCCCGTTGAGGTCGAGCGTGCCTTCGAGATAGACGCTGGCGTCGTCGCCGATCTGCTCGTCCGCATCCAGCACGAGGCGCGCGCCGGCGTCGACCGTCACGTCCCCGGCCACCGCCACCGCCGCGGCGGCGAAGCGGACCTCCCCTCCCGCAACGACGAGCGAGCAGACGTTCGTCTCCGTGCCCGCGAAGACGAGCGTGCCCGGCCCCGTCTTGCGCACGGCGCCGGTCGCGGCCGCGATCTTCGCCGTCTGGCCGTCCGGCACGTACAGTTCGCCCGACCCGCCCGCCAGCGTCAGGGCCGACCAGTCGCCCTGCACCACGACGCGCGCGCCGGCGAGACGGAGCGTCCCCGCGCCGGCGGGCGTCGTCCCGGTGAGGTCGAACGTGCCCGCGCCCCCGAAGACCACCTGGCTCGTCGCGTCCACGTCGAGTTCCGCCACAAAGGTCTCCGCTTCCTCTTCGGTGTGGAACACGATCTCTGCGCCGTTCCGCACGCGCAGCGCGTCGACGCCCTCGCCGAGCGCGGCGACGGACGTCATCCCCAGCCGTTTCGCGTCGACGGCGACCGCCGTTCCCTCCACGGTCCCCTCCGGCGCGTAGGGCCCGAAGAGGATGCAGGTCTCCGTCTGCGCGAGTCCCGCCGGATCCGTCTCCGCGAGAATCCAGCCGTCCAGCGTGCACGCGGCGTCCGTTTCCGGCACGACCGCGACGCCCAAGCGGCGCAGACGGTCGTCGTCCGCGCCCAGCGTCACCTGCGTGCCCGCCGCCAGCGTGAGACGCGCCGCCTCCACGTCCGCCGCGCAGACGAGATCGCCGTTCAGCGCCAGCGGGTTCGCCGCCTTGAGCGTGGCGTTGCCCGCGAGGACGAGGTCGCCCTTCACGTCCGGCGCGCCCGCCGCGAACGACGCGGTCGTTCCCGCGCCCAGCACCAGCGACGCGGGACCGAGCGTCGATTCAGCCGTCATGTCCAACGCGCCACCCTCCAGGGCAAACGTCGTGCCGTCGGCGGTCGTCAGGTAGGGCGTCACCGTGCCGGAGCCGGCATAGGCGAGCGTGGCCCCGGCGCTCACGTAGGTGTTGGAGACGGCAATTGTCCCTCCCGCGTCCGCGTCTGTCCCGAAGCGGACCGTGCCCAATCCTCTCAAGATGAGACGCACGTTCGCCGTGGTTTCAATGCCGGCGATGCGCTGCACCGTTCCCGTGATCGCCACGGTGGACGTGCGCACCGACGAATCCGGGGCGGCGGCGGAAAGACAGGTCGTCGCCGGCAGGGCGTTGTCGCAGCCCAGCTCCAGCACGCACCCGGTTCCGGACGAATAGTTCCCGACAGCGCCCACCTCCGTCCGGCCCGCGTAAGTGCACGGCGCCTCCAGACGCAGGGTGCCGGTCTGGCTGAGGATGCGCAAATCGCCCGTCCCCGCGATCGGACTCTGGATCCGCAGTCTGCCCATGGACCGCACGGCAATCGAGCCGCCGCCGTCGAGCGTGATGCCGCGCGTCGGGCCGATGACCAGCGGCGTGTCGGTATCCGTTTCGTTCGAGCCCAGAACACCGCCCCTGAGAACGATGGCGTCCGCCCGGAATTCCTGCAGTTCGGCGCCCAGCGCGGCGGCGTTCTCGAACTGCAGGCGGCCGTCCTCGATGATGAAGCGGCCGGTGAACGCGGATGCGTCGAAGAGCGGCAGCGAGCCCGTCCCCTGCTTCGTCAGGTCGCCGTCGCCGGCGAGCGTCGCGGAGATCTCGACCGAAGCGGACAGGGAATTGGAGACGACCATGCCATCCGGGTGGACCTTCAACGTGCCGTCGGCGAGGCGCCATTTGCCCGTGGCGTCGGTGAAGGCCACGCCCCGGAGGGCCGCCGTCGTCTGTCCGCCGAGCGAGACGCTGCCCGGGGCGGAGCCGGCGAAGACGACCTCGTCGCCGTCTTCCGGCAGCGCGCCGTCGGCCCAGCAGGCCGCGTCGCTCCAGACGCCCGCGCCGGCAGTCCACGTGCAGATTTTCGCTGAAAGCGTTCCGGCGGCAAATCCGGCCAGAAGCGCCATCACTGTTTTCCGTTTCGTCAACATCGGTTTTCTCCGCATTCGCTCGTTCACTTCACAACCATGTCCACGCGCACCAGCGCCGGCTCCAGCGGCGCCAGCGCGAACTTCAGCGCCGCGCCGTTCCGTTCGGGTTCCGGACCGAACACGGGCCTGGCGGACGCCACCTCCCCGTCCAGACGGACCGTGACCGTCTGCGGTTCGCCGCCGCCGTTGACGACCAGCGCGTAGACCTGCCCGTCCTTCACCCAGGCGCGGGCCGAGACGGGCTCCTCGTCGCCGGGTTCCGCGGCGGGGCGGGACGTCTCGACGGAACGGATCGGCCGGCGCCCTGCCCCCTCGACGGAGAGCAGCACGGGGAACTGGGCCCTGATTTCCGCGCCCACCCGGCAGCATTCCGCCCAGCGGCGCTCGAAGGATTCGCCGTTCGGGCGCTTCTCCAGATCGAAGAACGAGTAGAGCACCAGCCCGTTCGCGCCGTTGGCGATGCACTGCCAGCACATGCTGCGCAGCTCGGCCTCCGTCGGCGCGCGGGACTTCGCCCGCGCCTCCGGCGTCTTCTTGTAGGCCGCCCAGTTGAACGCCTGGGGAACCTGCCACAGCGGCTTGCAGCCCAGCGTCCCCTCCTTCGTCCGGCGCGTCCAGACCGAGGCCACAAGGGCCGGCTTGCCGGGAATCGGATAGGGGTCCGTCCCGACGACGTCGAACGTCGGCAGATAGCCGCGGATCTGCGAGTACTGGTAGAGGACCGCCCAGCCCGGATGGCCGGGATCGAGCTTTTCCATCAGGTCGCGGCGCGCCACGAGACGATCCCGCATCGTCAGCGGCAGTTCGTCGTTCAGATACCACGCCAGCAGGGCGGGATGGTCCTTGAAGCGCGCCACGCGCGCGGCGATGTGGCGCGTCTCGTCCGCCTCGGTCCGGATGCCCTTCGGCGCCCAGCGCGTTCCGGAGTAGATGTCTTTCACGCTGTAAATGACCTTCAGGCCCTTCGCGTGGCAGTAGTCCATCAGGTCGCGGTCCTGCGGGGAATTGTAGGGCATCAGGCAGTTGAACGGGCCCTGCGCGTAGAGATCGACCTTGTTCGAGACGATCCCCGACCAGTACATGCCGAGCGGGAAGAACGGCTGGCCGTGGAGAATCGTGCGGCCGTGGGCGTCGATCCACGCCGCGCGCGCCGGCAGACGCGCGACCCGCGTGAACGTCCGCTTCGCGGTCGCGATCACCTCGCCGCCCGCCGCGACCAGATCGACCGCGACGGACTGCTCGCCCATCTTCAGCGCGGCGACGTCAAGCGTCAGTTCCGGCGCCTCCGCCGAAGCGGCGGCCACCATGCGGCACACGCCGCCGGCGTCGGCATAGCGGAAGCGCGCGCGGACGCCCTTTTCGCGGCTGTCCGGCGACAGGTTCACGGCGGCGCGGAACGTCACCTCGCCGTCGGCGGCCAGATTGCGGTAGGCGGTGGAGTAGAGGCCCTCCAGCGGCCGCGGCACGCATTCCCGCACCGAGACGTCGTCGAACCACGCGCGGCCGGTCATGCCCTTGCGGACGTAGGGATGCACGCGGCAGCGCCGGGCCGCCGCCGGGATGGCCTCGGTCAGCCCCTCCACGCGCGTCCAGTCCTTCGTGCCCTTCACGCCCTCGGCGTAGGCGCCTCCCAGCCACTTCCCCTTCGCGTCGCTCCACTCGATGCAGATCGAAGCGCCGCTTTCGTCGCCCGTCAGATTCTCGGTCTTCACCCAGACCTCGAACGCGTAGACGCGGCCCGGCTTCAGGTCGACGACCTGCCCCGGAAAGGAGTAGAACGCCGGGTCGTCGTTCGCGTAGCAGAGGGCCCGCGTGCCGCTGCGGCCCTCGCCGTCGCAGTAGACGTAGCGCGGCCGGACTTCGTTCCAGCCCACCGTCCGGCCGTCCTTGACGTCGTCGAACCCGCCATTGACGACCAGATCCTCCGCCGCGCACAGGGCCGAAGCCGTGCCCAGCGCCGCCAGCAAGAAAGCGTTCCTCACGAAAGCGTTCCCCATGTTCGTCTTCCCCGTTTTAACTCACGTGACACGGATTCTAGCAAAAGCCCGCCGCCAATGCAAACCAATTCGGCCGGGGAAAAGTCCGGGCGCGGTCGTTCGCGGCAGCTGGCCTGTCGTCTTCGCCCCCCTGGCCGGTTCTCACCCGCGGCGGCCGCCGCGGTGCGCCAGCCGGTAGACAAGCCCCTCCAGCAGGAACAGGGGATAGGCCAGCAGGATCTTCGCGCGCGCGGCCGCGGACGGACGGAGCGCGGACTGGGCGGCCAGGAACCCGTTGATCGTCCGGGCGTCCGCGAGCCAGCGGCGATGGAACTGCGCCGCGCGTTCCGGCATGTTCCGCAGCACGATCTCCACGCGGCCCGGATCGACCGGCTGAAGCCGCGTCCCGTCGAAGAGAATCCCCGTGACGCCGTCCTCGACGTACTCGTTCATCGTGGCGTCGTCCCAGGCGACGACGCATTTGCCCATGGCCATCGCCTCCAGAAACGCCATGCCGATGCCTTCCTTGCGGCGCGGCGCGATCACGACGCCGCACGCGGCCAGGCGCGCCAGATACGCCGCGCGCGGCAGGAATTCCGAAGCCCCCTTGACGTCGAAGGTGTAGCCGGCCGCCGGCGGGAACAGCCGTTCGGCCATCTCCCGCGTGATTTCGCCGCGCTCCCACAGGAACACCCGCCGGGGATCGCCGGGCCGCTGCGGCAGCTGCGCCGGATCGGGGAAATACCGCACGTCGAGCAGATTGGCCACCCCGCACCGCCGCGCGTGCGCCGACACCTTCGCGCAGAAGGAAACCACCCCCATGCCCGACCAGGCGATGCGCTTCCACTGCCAGAAGCTCGCCCACTCGTTGTCGTACATCGGCACGAACACGTTGCGCTTGCCGGGGAAGAAGAAGCGGAAGCGGGAAACCGGAAACTCCCAGACGACCGCGAGATCCCGCGCGCGCACCGCCGCCGCCGCCCCCGTCGCGTAGTGGCGCGCGTACCAGTGTTCGGCGACCTGGAAGGCCTGGCGCAGAATCTCCAGGAAGAAACCGGACGACTGCGTCTTCCGGTGGCATGCGTGGTCGATGAAGACAAGTTTCATGGTTCGTCTCTCTTTGCGCATCTTCGAAGCCCGTTCCGGCCCCCGCCGGCGACGCGCCGCGCCATTATAGCACACCCCGGGACGCCTCGCGACGCGATTCCGCCCCGCGCCCGCGGCGGTGGACCCGGCGGCCGGGGCGGGGACAACATTTGCCGTTTCACATCCCCTTCCGATGTGGTAGAATACCCCCATGCAAATTTTCAAGAAGGTCGCCGTCCTCATGGGCGGCACGTCCAGCGAACGCGAAATCTCCCTCGTCTCCGGAGGCAACGTCGCCGAGGCCCTGGCGTCGTGCGGCGTCGGCGAGGTCGTCCCCGTCGTCCTCGACGCCGACAGTCTCGACGCGCTGCCGCCCGGCGTCGACGCCTGCTACATCGCCCTCCACGGCGGCTGGGGGGAGAACGGCGGCGTCCAGGCCGCCCTCGACGCGAGGGGCATCCCCTACACGGGTCCGGGCGCCGCCGCGAGCCGGATCGCGATGGACAAGATCGAGACCAAAAAGACCCTCGACGCGGCGGGCATCCCCAACGCGCCGTGGTGCGTCGTCGGCGCGGCCGACGCCGATCTGGCGGAAGACGCGCTTCCGCTCCCGCTTCCCGTTGTCGTCAAGGCCCCCCGCGACGGGTCCTCCGTCGGCGTCTACTGCGTCAAGACCTTCGCCCAGTGGCGCGACGCCGTCCGCGGCGCCGTGGAAATCGACCGGGCCGCGTTCGGCGGTCCCGGCGACGCGCTCGTCGAAGCCTTCGTCCCCGGCCGCGAGATGACGGTCGGCGTCCTGGGGGACCAGGTTCTGCCCGTCGTGGAGATCTGCGCGCCGGGCGGCTGGTACGGGTACGACGAGAAATACCGGTCCGACGAAACGCGCTACGTCTTTCCGTCGGACGGCTTCCTGCCCGAAATGCAGCGCCTCGCGCGCGCCGCCTGCGAGGCGACGGGCTGCCGCGGCGTGGCGCGGGTCGACTTCCGCGTGACGCCCGAAGGCCGGATGTTCGTCCTCGAACTCAACACCTCGCCCGGCATGACGGGCCATTCCCTCGTTCCCAAAGCCGCCGCGCGGGCGGGTCTGCCGTTCCCCGAACTGTGCGCGCGCGTGTTGAAGGCCGCCGCGCATGATTAGACGGCGGGTGACAGAGCGGGCGAACCACCAGGGCCTGGCCGTCGCGGCGCTCGTGGCGGGGGCGCTCGTGATCGGCGGCTGCCTGAGCGGGCTGGGATACGCGTTCGGCGTCCTGCGCGGCATCTGGCTGGAGCAGTTCCGCGTGGAGGACAGGGACGTGGACGTCGCCATCACGACGAAAACCGTCCACCCGGACGTCATCACGCTCCATTTCGGCCTCACGAACGGCGCCAATCTGGCGACGCTGCCCTTTGGCGAATGGCGGACGACCCTGCTGGAAAAACAGCCGAAAATCCGCGACGTGAAGATCGAGCGGCGTCTGCCCAATCGCGTCGTCATCGACGTCGTGGAACGCGAACCGGTCGCCCGCATCGGACCGGTCAAGGGCCGCGTCCGCACCGGCCACGTCGCCGACTTCGCCGGCGTGGTCTTCTCCTTCGCGGTCGACGTCGAGACCCTGCCGCTCATCCGGGAACCCTCGGATCCGCTCACGCAGCCCGGCAAGCGGCTGCCGCCGCCCGTGTTGGCCGCCTTGCGGCTTCTCGAAGCGCTGTCGCAGCCCGAACTGGCCGACTTGCGCGTGCTGGAGATCGCCACGAACCACCCCGACTACCTGATGCTGACGCTGGGCGACTATTCCCGCGCCAGAATCGCCTGGGACCACATGCTCGAAGATTCCCGGCGTTCCCGCGAATCGCTCCGCCGCCAGCTCACCCGCCTCGTCCAGGCGATCGGATCGCGCGCCAGTCCGCGGACGACGCTGTGGACGGCGACGGACTACGGAACGCCGGGGCGCGTCTATGCGAGCGACGCCGCGCCCCTTGGACACTAGGCGCCCGCCAGAAAGGATCCTCCCGCCGTGAATCTCTCCGAACCCATCGCCGCCCTGGAAATCGGCACTTCGCGCACCGTGATCGCCATGGGCGAACCCGCGCCCAACAACCATGTCCGCGTGACGGCCATCAGCGACATTCCCTCCGCGGGCGTCCGCAAGGGGCAGATCGTCGACGTCCCCCAGGCCCGCTACTCCCTGGCTTCGGTCATCAAGCGCCTGGCCGACCAGAAGGGCTATTCCGTCGGCCAGGCCTGCCTGGCCATCTCGGGAACCCATGTCCAGACCTCGCCCACCAACGTCCAGCTGCCGGTCGAGCGCGGCGTCGTCGGCGGCGACGACATCGACCAGGCCGTCGACGCCTCCTACGATCCGCATCTTCCCCACGAGCGGACGCCGCTCGAACTCATGAAAATCGATTTCGGCCTGGACGACATGGACCACATCGCGTCGCCCGAAGGCATGAGCGGCCACCTGCTCAAGCTGCATTCGCTCTGCATCCACGGCTCCACCCAGCGCATCAACGACGCGCGGAATGTCGCCCGCGCGGCCAAGCTCGAAATCGACGAGAACAACATCTTCTTCTCGGGCGTGTGCGCGGCGACGGCCGTCCTGTCCCCGCAGATGAAGCGCGAGGGGGCGCTGGTCGTCGACCTGGGCGGCGGCACCACGTCTTTCACGGTCTGGTCGGAAGGCACGCTGGTCCAGGCCGGCGTCGTCGGCGTGGGCGGCGATCACGTCACCCAGGACATCCGGCACGCCTTTTCCCTGACCGCGAACCAGGCCGACCAGGTCAAGACCGGATCCGCCTCGTGCCTCATCGGCCCCGGCGACGCCCTCCAGCGCATCACGGTCCCGGCCTCGACCCCCGGCTTCAAGGCGCCCTCCATTTCGCGGCGCGCGCTCAACACGGTCGTCAACGCCCGCATGCAGGAGCTTTTCACCATCATCCGCACCCGGCTCGACGACGAGAACCGCCTCCACGGCCTCCACGCGGGCGTCGTCCTGACCGGCGGCGGCGCGCTGCTGAACAACGTGGTGCCGCTGGCGGCATCCGTCTTCGGCTGCCGCGCCGCCATCGGCACGCTGGTTCCCGAAATCGAGGGGCTGGAGCAGGAAGAGCATCCGGCGCTTCACGCGACCATCGCGGGACTGCTGCTGAAGGCGCGCGAGACCACGCCCTCGCACTCCGTTTTCGATTCGTTCAGAAACCTGTTTGGAGGCCTGTTCGGAAAATGAACCCCACGTCATCCGATCTTCTTCTTCTCGGCGTCGGCGGATCCGGCGCGGCCATGACCCGCGGCATTCTCCGCGCGTTCGGTCCGGGCATCCGGGCGCTGATCCTCGACACGGACGCCAAATCGGGCGGGTCGACGGGAGACGTCCCCTTCGTGCTTCTGGGCGGGAACCGCCTTGCCGGGCAGGGCACGGGCGGCCAGCCGACGTCGGCGCGCGCCGCGTTCCAGGACGATCCCACGCTTCTGGACGCGGAACTCGAAGGCGTCCGGACGGTCGTCGTCGTCACCGCGCTGGGGGGAGGAACCGGCGGCGGCGCGACGGGCGAACTGCTCAAGCACCTTCACGCCCTGGGGATCGTGACGCTGCTGTTCGCGACAATGCCCTTTTCGTTCGAAGGCGCGGAACGCCAGCGCAACGCGAAGACGGCCGCGGGCCCCATCGAGCAGCACGCCGACGCCAGCGTGATCATGCCGCTGGACGATCTGGTCGCCGACGCCCGGACGGACGTCATGGGGGAGGCCCTGCAGCACGCCGTCGACACGATGGCCACGGGCGTCACCCTGCTCTGGCGGATTCTCGAAAGGCCGGGCTACATCCGCCTCGACGCCGAACGCCTCCGCAACCTCCTCGCGGGCTGCGGAAAGGCCCGTTTCGCGACCGCCACGGCGCAGGGACCCCGCCGCACGGGGGACGTTCTGGCCGCGCTGGCCGCGATGCCGCTGCTCAGGCGCGACGAATCGTCGCCGCCCGTCCGCTCGATCCTCGTCGGGATTCTCGCGGGCGACGACCTGCGCCTTGCCGAAATCGCGGAGATTTCCGGCGGCCTTTCCGCCGCGTTCGGCGAGCACGCGACCATTGAACTGGGCACGGTCAATGACGAGACGACGTTCTCGGGACGGCTGTCCGTCGTGGTCCTGCTCTTCGAGGAAAGCGCCACCGCGGGCAAGCGCGAACGGGACGCGGCGGGACGCGCGCAGTCGGCGGGCGAACGCTCGCTGGCGGGCAACAGCCGGTTCCGCCACACGGACAAGTCCACGTGGAACGGCGAAGACCTCGACATTCCGACCTACATGCGCCGCAACCTGACGCTCGACCGGTGAGCACGCGCGACGGACATATCCGGCTTCTGCCGCTCCATGTCGCGAACAAGATCGCGGCGGGCGAGGTCGTCGAGCGCCCGGCCTCCGTCCTGAAGGAGCTGCTGGAAAACGCCATCGACGCGGGGGCGACGCGCATCGACGCGGTCGTCACGGCCGGCGGACGGAAACTCGTCTCCGTGCGCGACGACGGCTGCGGCATGGCGCGCGAGGACGCCCTGCTCTCCCTTGAACGGCAGGCGACCTCGAAAATCCGCGACGTCGACGACATCGAACGGATCGACACGCTGGGATTCCGCGGCGAGGCCATCCCCTCGATCGCCTCCGTCTCGCGCTTTTCGCTGACGACGCGCCGCGCCGGCGACGAGGGCGGCACCCGCCTGACCGTCAACGCCGGCACGCTCGCCGAAGTCAGGGATTGCGGCGCGCCGCCCGGCACGTGCGTCGAGGTCCGCGATCTCTTCTGCAACGTTCCGGCCCGCCGGAAGTTTCTGCGGGCCTTTGCGACCGAAGAAGGCCACGTCCGCGCCACGTTCACCGTCCACGCGCTCGCCCATCCGGACATCGGCTTCTCGCTGGCGCTTGACGGCCGCGAAACGTACCGTCTGGCGCCCGGCGCAAGCCTTGAGGAGCGGATCCACGATCTCTTCGGCGCCGCCTTTTCCGAAGCGCTCGTCCCCGTGGACGGCACGACGGGCGCCGTCCACGTCCATGGCTATGTCGAACGCCCGGGCCACGCGGCCGGCCTGCGCAAGGACCAGTTCGTCTTCATCAACGGACGCCCCGCAACGGCCGCCGCCATCGCCGCGGCGATCCGGGAGGCCTATCCGCGCGCCCGCGACGAATCGCGGCCGGCGCTCATCCTCTTCATCGACCTTCCCGCCGACCAGGTGGACGTCAATGTCCATCCCGCCAAGCGCGAAGTCCGCTTCCGCCGTGCGTCGGACGTCCGCGAGGCCATTCTCGGCGCCTTTGCCCAATCGCTCCGCCGCGACGCGCCCGAACCGGTTTGCGCGCCGCCGGACGGGCCGGCCGCGCGGAACGAACCCGCGGTCTTTCTCGCCCCCTTCACCTCCGCCCCGGTCCAGCCGGCCTTCCAGCTGCCCACGCCGCCGCAGCCGCCCCGTTCCGCGCCAACCGGCCCTTCCGCCGCGCACGTGGCGGAGCCCGCCGCGCAGACCGGGCCGGACGACCCCGGAACGCGCGCGCCGGCCACGCCGCTTTGGCGCTGTTTCAACTACCTGGCCCAGACGGATTCCGGCTACCTTCTTCTTGAGACGGACGCCGGGCTGGTGACGCTCGATCCGCGTGCGGCGCGCGAACGGATCGTCTACGAGCGGCTGATCGACCGCCATCAGGCCGTCTCCCAGCCGCTGCTCCTGCCGGAGACGGTCAAACTGCCGCCGGCCGATTCGGCGCGCATCCGGAACTTCCTGGCCGAACTGACCGCGCTGGGCTTCATGCTCGAAGAGTTCGGGCGCGACACCTGGAAACTGGACGCCGTGCCCGATCTGGCGGCGGGCATCCCGACGGCCGACCTGCTCGCCACCATCGCGGCGGACATCGCCGAAGCCGGCGCGCGCCGCGGCGGAACGAGATGGCGCGACGAAATCGTCGCCAAATCCGTCGCCCGTTCGTTTGCGGGCGCCTCGACGCGGCTCACGCGCGAGGGCGCCGTCCAACTGGTCGAAGAACTTGCCGCCGCCCGCATGCCCTACGTCTGCCCCCGCGGGAAACCCGTCATGGTCTTCACCTCGAACCGTGAACTTTCTCGTAAATTCGGCAAATAGGCCCTTGACTCAGAAGCCCAAAAAGAATATACTGTTTCGCGTGTTCATACGGAGCGTAGCGCAGCCTGGTAGCGCGTTTGGTTCGGGACCAAAAGGCCGAGGGTTCAAATCCCTCCGCTCCGACCATTACCGATAGAAGATAACCGCATCAAATGCGGTTATTTTTATTTTGTGCGCAAGATCTTCTGTCGTCGAATGGCAGACAGACAAATGTTTTATCACAATTTGATTGAGCGCCCCACTTTTGGGATGCTTTCGTGTGGCGGATATGTGGCGCGAAGCGGGTAAACGGCATTCGCCACGACGATTCAGGTTGTGTCGCCAATCTGATACCGTACCGAACCGGAATGTCAAGCGGGCAGACGGATATTCTCGGCCGAATAGCGGATGACAACAGAATTGGCTGCAAGGGGTATATGATGTTCAACAAGATGAATATATGGTTCTTCGGCTTGGACTTCGCAATTGACTTTGACGGCAGGGTTGCAGTAAAATCTCGGCGAAAGAATCGCAGGAGACTGGCAATGGCGCTCAGTTACAATAATTTGTGGAAACTCTTGAGTGACAAGGAAATGTCCAAGACCGATCTTCGCCTGGCGGTTGGGATGTCGCCGGACACGCTGGCGCGGCTTTCCAAGTGTGAGCCAGTTGGCATGTCTACCATAGAGAAGATTTGCCGCGTCTTGGGCTGTCGTATCGGCGAGGTGGTCGATTATGTGCCGGAGCAAGGTTAGGACCTCGACCCAAACGGCGTTCGCAATCGGGCAGGGAAGTGCGCTGGCAATGGCGAACAAGAAGAATTTGGCGAAATGGGAATGAAGAGACACCAGTCCCCGGAGACGCCGAGCGCGTCATCGTCCGCACGGCAGACTTCGCGGCGAATCGTCCAGATACGAATGTCATCAACGACGAGAATACTTTGGAGGCGGTATGAACATGACGGGTTTTTCTGAGTTGGCTGATTCCAAAATCGCCGCGACTGACGACTTTATCAAGTCGCGCATCTTTACAGTTCGCGGCACTCAGGTTGTGATCGATCGGGATCTTGCCGAGCTTTACGGAGTTCAGACAAAGGTTCTCAATCAAGCCGTAAAGCGTAATGCAAACAGGTTCCCTCCTGAGTTCATGTTCATCCTTGCTAAGGACGAAATGGAGGAACTGGTCACAAATTGTGACCGGTTCGCAAGTATGAAGCATTCGACAGTTCCCATGCGAGCGTTTAGTGAACATGGCGTGATAATGGTCGCAAGCGTGCTGAAGAGCGAGATTGCGGCGCAAATCAGCGTGAGGATTACCCGCGTGTTCGTTACCATGCGAAAGGCGCTGGCCTCCATTGCGCCCATACTGATGCGCATAGACAATGTTGAAAGGAGACAAATAGCAGACCAAACACGCAACGACGAGAATCAGCGGCGTAACGAGGAACGGTTTGATACGATTTTCAAGGCGATGGACGGCGGAGACTTCCCACCGCAGAAGGTGTTCTTTGAGGGGAGGCACTATGACGCGCACTCGTTCGCCAAGAAGCTTGTGCGCAAGGCGGCGAAGAAGATCGTCCTTGTCGATGGCTACTGCGATGATGTTACGCTGGATATTCTTTCGCAGAAGAAAAGCGGCGTGGAGGTTGTGGTGGCGACCGCGCAGAAGATGATCGACCGGCATCTAACCCCCGTCGCGGTCGCGAAGTTCAACCGGCAGAACCCGACACTCGCAGTCAAGGTTGTCGGCGCATTCCATGACCGATTTCTGATCCTTGACGACAAGGAACTCTACCACTTCGGTGCATCGCTCAAGGATTTTGGCCGCCAGTACTGCGCCGTAACGAAGATGGATGCGATGTTCATCCAGTCGATAATGCAGAGGATTTGAAAGGCGTGCCTTAGGCCGATTTCAGACAGAATGAGCGATGCAAACCGCAAGGAAATGCTCGCAGGCTTGTTTCTCTCGAAATTCAATACAAGCGAAAGCAAGGCGGGTTTGAAGCGGCTTGGCTATTCCAAGTTCAAGGGACGCGTATGAGGGGTTGGCGTCGCTTGTAGGCGGGAATCCTTTGGGGGAATGATGTAGATGGGCATATCAAGATTGTTGGCGTGATGGATTGTGCCACGGGGAAACCATTGAAAGTCCGTCAATGGGCCGAACGGTTTGTTTGGTCGTATGTTGATAATTATCCGTCGCCCTGAAGTTTGCTGACAAGAAGGATTCTGCCGAGTTCGTCGGATGCGAGCGGGAACCGGCGCGGATGGCGGATGAATGCCCGCAAAACCGCAGAGGCGGTCGGACACAAGTGACGCTCGTCGACGTGTCGCACAAGAAGATCGCCGGGCACATGGTCTGCGGGTATTGTCGTGGCAAGGGGGAAAGGGCGTACGTCCAGAAGGATGACATGCAGGCCTCTATCCGCTCTTGACCAAGGCGCATGTCCGCGTTGCCCACATGAGTCCGGGCTTGTAGTCGTCGCAGACATGCCGTCCGGCGTTGTCAGCGGCCGTCTTTTTTCAGCCGCTCGGCGGCGCGTTTCAGGAACGTCAGGTGCAGATGCAGCGGCGGGATGGTGGCCAGCTGGCAGAGCACGTCGGAAATCGGCAGCGCCAGCCAGATCGCCAGCACCGGATCGCCTCCCAGGACATGGGGCAGCAGCCACAGGCAGGGCAGCAGGCAGACGCCCTGGCGGAGCGTGGAAAGCAGGATGGCGGTCAGCGGCTTGCCGATCGACTGGAAATAGGTCGTTGCCATCACGTTGATGCCGATGCACCAGAGCATGCAGTTCGAGACGCGCAGCACCTTGACCGAAGCGGCGAGGCATGCGCCCTCCGCGCCAAAGGCGCGGGCGATCGCCGCCGGGAACAGCAGCTGGGAAAACGACGCGAACGCGACCATGGCCGTGGTCATCCAGAAGCCCAGGACGAACAGTTCGCGCACGCGCCCGTAGTTGCGCGCGCCCCAGTTGAACCCCATGATCGGCGAGATCCCCTGCTGAAGCCCCATGACCGGCATGAAGAACAGGATCATCACGGCATGGAAGATTCCAAGCGCCGCCACCTGGACGGTCGCCTCCTCGGGCGAAGCCGACCACAGGGTCAGCGCCTTCGGCAGGGAAAGGGAGATCAGCGCGCCCAGCACCTGCTGCAGAAACGGCCCCATGCCGATTCCCATGGCCCGCACGGCGAGCCGGCGGTGGAAGCGGATCGCCGACAGCCGGAGTCCGACCACGCTTGTCCGGCGCGCATAATGCCGAATGGCCCAAAGGCAGGAACAGAACATGGACGCGTTCGTCGCCCATGCCGCCCCCGCGATTCCCATGTCCAATCCGAAAATGAGCAGGGGATCGAGCACCATGTTCAGGACGAACCCCACCACCATGCACATCATCGACGAATGGACGGCCCCTTCCGCCCGCATCATGCCCGACAGGCCGAACGCCAGATGGAGAAAGACCTGCGGCGGCAGGACGATGGACAGATAGAGCCGGCCCTGCCGCAAGGCCTCCGCCGAAACGCCCGACGCGCCCATCAGGCGCAGCAGCGGGTCCAGAAACGGCAGCACCAGGACCGGCAGCACCAGAAAAAACAGGATCTTGAAGGCGACAAGCTGGCCAAGCGTCTTTTCGGCCGCGATCCGGTCGCCCTCCCCCAGCTTGATGGAGAGCAGCGCGGAATGCCCCGCGCCGATCCAGACCCCGAAGGCCGCGAAGACCATCATGACGGGGATGGCGAACGACATGCCCGCCATGGCGTCCATGCCGCACCCGTTGCCGATGTAGAAACGGTCGACGACCGAATACAGGGCGTTCAGCGTCATGGAGACGAGCGCCGGCCATGAATACCTGAACAGCAGACGCCCCAACGGGGCCTCTCCCAGTTCCTTCAATCTGGAATCGCGGACCATCGCCTCATTCTTCAGGGGGATAGGGCTTCCCCAAACCAAGGTTCTCCGGATATTCGTTCCGCCGCTCCAGCGCCCGGTCCGCGCGTTTCAGATCGCCCTTCTGCAGCGCCAGGCGGGCGACGCCCGCCCAGGCCTCCTGCCAGATGCCGTGCGCGTTCTCGCCGTGCTCGGACGGCAGAACGCGAATCGTCTCAAGATATGCCGCGGCCTCGTCAAAACGTCCCAGGCCGCACAGCGCACGGGCCAGGCCCATTTCGATCTTGTCGTTGCCCGGATTGCGTTTCAGGCAGTCAAGCCCCGTCTTGTGCGCCGCCGCATAATCCCCGCGCGCAAGCAGACAGGCCATCAGATCGCGCCCGACGCGCCAGGAATCGCCCAGCTCCTTCGCCCGGTTCAGGTCGGCAAGCCGTCCGTCGCCCGTCCGGCGGCGCGCCCGATACAGAAAGACTTCAGGCTCGTCGGCCACGTCGCACGTATCGGCCAGCAGCCGGTCGGATTCGGAATCCTCGCCGAACGCGGCCAGCAGGACCGCCTTCAGATAGCGGAATTTCCAGGACGCGTGCGCGGACATCGCCCAGTCGAGGGCGGGCCGCGCCTCGCGGCGGAACGGGAAGGCGCCGGCGACGGGCATCTCCGCGGCGGCCTTCAGCGCGGCCGCCGCCCGCGCCCCGTCGCCTTTCAGATGGGCCGCATGGGCCAGGCGGATCTTCGCCATCAGGCCGGACGCGCGGCCGAACAGATCCAGGGCCTCGTCGTAAAGCCCCGCCTCTTCATACCAGCCGCCAAGCTCCTGGTACATCTGCTCCGGCAGCTCGTTCAGGACGAGCCTGCCGAACGCCTCGTCGTCCAGCTCGCCCGCAAGCCGGGCCTCGAACCGGATGCCCTGATTCAGCGGAACCAGCGACGTGGCCAACTGGAGCATCTTGCGGACGGAACGCAGATTGCCCGTCTTGCGCGCGCAGACCAGCCGGATCATCCAGGCGTCGTAATTGAAGCTGTTGGCCTGCGTCGCGCGCACGGCCGCGTCGTCCGCGCGGCGCCAGTCCCCTTCGCGCAGCGCCAGTTTGCCGAGCAGAACCTGCGCCGGCGCGCGGTAGAGCGGCGAATAGGCGGCCAGCGTCAGCCGTTCGCGGGCGACCGGGCGATTTCCCTGGACGAAAGCCGCGAATCCGTCCAGGTAGTTCGCGGCAGGATCGTAGGTGTCCACCGCGAGCGCCTTGGCGCAGAGTTCGCGGACGCGCGCCGGCCGTCCATGGCGCATCTCCAGTTCCGCCAGCGCCGTCAGCGCGGGCACCAGGCACGGCTCTTTTTCCAGCGCCTCCCGCAACGCCTGCCGCGCGGTGCGCTCCTCGCGTTCGCGCAAGGCCTGTTCGCCGCGGACATGGCGTCCGTAGGCGGTATTCCAGTCGAAATCGTCGGGCAGCCGGAGCGGACGGGACACGAAATTGGACGCCGCGCACGCGGGGGCGATCGCGTCCAGGGACCGGAGCGCGCCCCACGTCTCCTCGAAGACGTCCGTGGCCCCGGGCGCGAACGACGGATGCTTGAACGGCGTTTCATGCGTCCTGCCGCGCGGCTGGTTGAAGGCGCGTCCGCTTTGCAGTTCCACGTACTGCCCGTCCGCGTCCGTCAGCAGGTCCTCCCAGATGCCCCCCTGGCGCGACAGCGCCCACAGCCAGATCTTGCGGCCGCATTTGGCGTCGCCGACATGGTACGAGCCGAATTTCGCCGCGGGCCACCAGATGGCGAAAAGGGACGGGTTGCCGTTGAGGACGTGATAGGACTTGGAGCCGCCGAAGGCGTTGTTCCCGTAGACGCCGAGATTGCGCCCCTTGCCGTCGACCGGCCAGGCGTGCGCGTCGCCGTCATGCCCGATGTAGGCCGTTCCGGGGAAATGGAGTTCGGGATTTCCGCGCGCCGCATAGGCGGCCGTCATCCACTGGTAGTAGGGCTGCGGCAGGTTCGAGGCGTTGAACCACGTCGTCTTCGTGGTGAAGGAATCGGCGTCGGGCGGAAGCGAAACCTCGACCTGCCAGGTCGTGCGGGTGATGTATTCCGTCGCCGAAACGAAACAGCTGGCGCTGCCGTCGGGATTCTCCCGGACCAGCCAGTCCACGGGCGTCGCCGTCGTGGGCGAATGGCCCATGATGCCGAAATTGAATTCGATGCCGCCCGAACACCAGGGGCCGCGCATCGCGACGTCGCGGAATTTCACGACATGGTTGAAGTAGATGAACTCGCGCTGCGAACGCTTGTCCAGCGCGCCCCAGACCTTGCCGCCGATTTCCGGCAGCATCGTCACGCGCACCTTCCCGTTCTCCAGGACGACCGCCGTCCACGTCTGCGTCTTCGCCACGGTGGAGAAGCCGTCATACCGGAAGTAGGGGTAGCGTTTCGCCGACGTGCAGGGCACGGGATCCGGATCCGAGAACGGATAGGTTGGGAGGTCGAGCGGGACGACGCGCGCCGAAGACGCCGCACAAAGGAGACGGGCGCAAGAGATTGCGCCCGCCGCGAACAGGATTTTCGCCGTCGCCATCCCAACGCTCCCCATGGCCTAGAACACGACGGCCACGTCGTCCCCCAGCGCCTTGCGGATCCGCTTCATCTCCTCCACCGGGATGGGACAGCCCGACAGGGTCAGCTGCTCCAGTTTCCGCCAGGCGGACAGATCCTCCGGCAGTCTGGAAATCTGGCACCCGACGAACGAGACGGCCTTCAGCTTCGGAAGCGCGGTCATCCACGCGGGGACCTCCCGGATCGGATTGTGGTCCAGCGCGACATCCTCCAGCTGCCGCCAGCTGCCGAGGACTTCGGGGACCGCCTCCAGGCGGTTGCGGCGGAGATAGATCCGCTTCAGGCCGGCGAGCGCCTTCAGGGAATCCGGCAGTCCCTTCAGCCGGTTCTCGTTGAGACGCAGCCACCGCAGCGAAGTCGCCCCCGACAGGGCGTCCGGAATCGCGTCCAGCTTGTTGCCGTCAAGGTTGAGATAGGTCAGCGCCGGAAGCCGGTCCCATCCCGCGGGCAGCGCCTCCAGCCCATTCCGGACAAGGTAGAGGCGCTCCAGCGTCTTCAGGGCGAAGACGCTCGCGGGGATCTCCTTCAAGTTCATTTCCGAGAGGTCGAGTTCCCGGAGATTCGGCAGATTCTCCAGCGCGGCGCCCGCCACCGGCTCCGCGCGCCCCCGGAGGTAGAGCCGCACGACGTCGGCGCGGTTGGTCGCCGCCAGCGCCTCCAACGACGTCACGGGCGTGGCGTCGGCCGGTTTCGCGCGGTTGTCGAAGCACCCGGCGAGGACGGCGCACGCGACGGCCAGGAAAAGGAGCGGAAGTTTCTTCATCGGCATGTCCTATCACGGTTTACGGAGGCGCGTTTGCGCGCGACCGGTTCATTCTACACTATTTTCCCCCGGCTTACAACCATGCGCGACGATGCGGACCGCGTTTTCGATCCGCGCGACGGCATCCCGCGCGTCGCGGGCGGACAGCACGGAACCGTCGGCCCTTCCCCGCACGAGGTCGAGGAAATACCGCTGTTCGGCCTCGTAGGCGGAGCGTTTCGGGACCTTGGGCGCAAAAGGCCGGCCCCGATCGGGATAGACCATGAACGGCCGTTCGCGCCGGCCGTCCATGACGACGGTCGCCTTCTCGAAGACGACGCGGAACGACGCCTCGAATCCGAGCGTTTTCGCGACGGCCCAGGAAACGGTGGCCGTGACGATCTTGTCGGGATAGGCGTAGCGCAGCTGGGCATGGTCGAGCACGCCGTCCGCGCGGCGGTGCACCCAGGCCGACGCCGACGCGGGCGGACCGAAGAGCCAGGCCACCATGTCCGCGTCGTGGATGTGCATGTCGAGCAGGCAGCCCCCCGACTTCCGCTCGTCGAGAAACCAGCCGTGCGGTCCCCGGGGATCGGGCGCGTTCGACGAACGCTGGAAATCGGCCGCGACAACGGCTCCGTAGCGTCCCGACGCGACGATCCGCTTCAGCGCCACGTATTCCGGCCAGAAGCGGAGGCACTGGGCGATCAGCAAGGTCCGCCGGGCCTTCCCGGCGGCCGCCAGCATCGCGTCGCAGTCCCTGACCGACAGCGCCATCGGCTTTTCGCAGAGGACGTGGAAGCCCGCCTCCAGGGCCGCGATCGCGGTCGCGGGATGCAGGGCCGTGGGCAGCGTGATGTCGACGGCGTCGAACCCGCCGGCGGCCAGCAGCGCGGCATAATCGTCAAAGACGGCCACGCCGGTGAAGTCCGTCGTCGCGTCGACGCCCGGCAGATTGCCGCCGGACACCGTCGTCAGCTGTTTCAGATTCGCGTCGCACACGGCCACCACGTTCGCGCCGGGAATCCTCTTCCAGCCGCCGTAGTGCATACGGCCCATGAAACCAAAACCGACCAGTGCAATCCGGACCATGCCAACCTCCTCTAGCCAAGCTGCTCGTCGCGGGTGTGGACCGTCCACGTCCGCCCGCACATGTGGCAGGTGACGTCCAGCGTCGGCGGCAGCGTCTTGCGCTCGTCGGGCGGAATCGCCACGACGACGGACTTGACGCGCTCGGCGCTGCACCGGCAGGCGAACGAAAGCGGCGTCGTCCGCCGGATTTCGGCCTGCGCCAGCCCCATCTTCTTCAAAAGCGCGCGGGGGACGAAAGACGCGCCCTCAAGGGCCTTCCGCGCGCGCCCGTCGGCAAAGAACGCGGCGACCCGCCCGAACACGGCGGCGTCGCCATCGGGCGGGCATTCCACCATGAGGCCGCGGGCGGACGACGGCACGCCGTCGTCGCCGGCGAAACCCGCGACGGCCGTGCGGACCCGGCGCTGGAGCGACTGTTCGAAATAGACGTCCAGCCCGCGCGAAATCGCCCCTTCCCCGCCGAGATCCGTGGCCACGGTGCCCGACGAAAGGATCGTGCCGGGGACGGAACGGATGACCTCGAAGGTCCCCGTCGCCCCCAGAACCCGCTCTTCCGCCGGCACGCCCATCCCGTCGAAGTCGCCGAGCACCTTCTTCTTCGTGTATCCCCGCAGCGTGCCCGCCGCCGTCGCCTCGACGAGAAACCCCTCCAGCGGGCCCGGGCAGTCGAGACGGAACGTGACCGTCTCCTCCGCCTGCGAACATTCGGACCCCAGAAGCGAGACGCCCGCGAGGGCCCGCGCGAGAACGGCCGAGGCCGTGGGGCCGGACAGATGGGCCCGCGCCAGGACGCCCGCCGCGGACGTGCAGTCCACCATCACGACGGAGAGTCTGGAAGCGGGATCCAGCGCCGTTGTCGATTCGTCTTTCACTCTTCGCGTCCTTCCGTTATAAAGCGGATTTCGGCATCCTGCAAGGCGTTCAGGACGCTTTCCGCGTTCGCGTCCTCCAGCACCTGGACGTCGGACGGGGGAATGTCGGCGTCCTCCAGCCCGGGATGGTCGACGTAGGCCATGAACTTTTTGCGCAGCGTGCCGATGCGCCGCACCTGGCGCTCCAGCGCCCACAGCGCGAAGCGCCATTTCGTCAGGAAGCCGTAGCGCGGCGGCAGCTGCGGGTCGAAGGCGTCGAACCAGTCGCGCTGAACCGTAAACGCCCACTCCATCGCCCGCGAACGGTAGTCGAAACCGGCGAAAAACTGCTCCGAGAGGTCTTTCAGGGACGCGACGGGATGGCTGGCGGCAAACGCGCGCAGATGCCGGGCGTACGCCGAGAGATAGAAGTTCCCGACCTTTTCGAGGTTCCGGTCCGAAAGCGAGGTGTCCGGCCAGCCCAGGATGCCGCGCGCCGAACAGCAGTCGACGGCATGGGGCATCGGACGGCCGGTCTTCATGTCGTAGGCGAAACGGTAGATTTCCTTGCCTTCGCCGTAGACCGGCGTCTTCCGGACGGGATCGTACTTCTTCATCGCCATGTTCTGCGCGGCCGCATCGCCCATCAGGAAGGCCAGCGCGAGCACGACCTGGGGATCCTCGCCCGCGTCCGCGCCGCCGAATTCGCCCGCGACCTGGAAATAGTCGGCCGACAGGTCGGCAATCGGCTCCCCTTCGCACCGTTCGCGGATGAAGTAGTCGAAAGACCGCTTCTTCTCCAGCGGGCGGCGCCGCAGCAGCCGGAATTCCGGAAGATGGACCCCCAGCGCCTTGAACGCGTGGACGCGCGCGATGACGTAGCTGCCGTATCCCTGCCCCGGACGCGCCAGGCGCTTTTCCACCAGCGACGACGTCAGCGGCCGGCGATTGGTCTTGTAGACGACCTCCCGCGTTTTCCCCTGGCCGATCACCGGCGCCGCATCGCCGCCGTCGTCCGTGCGGATTTCGTAGACGTTGGCGAATTCCACGTGCTCGTCCTTGCTCATCAGCGCGCGGAGATTGGAGAGCAGGACTTCGCTGCGGGCGTCCGCGCCGGGATGGTAGACGGGGCGGCCGTCGACGAACGAGGCCCCGGGAAGCGCCGTCCGGCGGTCGTCGAAAGCCGGCGTGGCGCCCTCGCTGTTCACGGCGTAGATCTCGCCGGTCAGGTGCATGTACAGCATCTCGGTGAAGATCTTCGACGTGTCGTCCGCCAGTTCGGCATGCGTCAGCAGCGACTTGTACAGCACGTCCAGCTCGGCAATCCGGACGGCGGCCTCCGCCTGGGAGATCCGGCCGAGGACGATCCCCTCCATCAGCCGGTCGAGCGCCGGCACGAGCCGTTCCTGGGCGACGCCGCGCTTCAGGCCGAACAACTCGATCTCGTGGTGGCCGAAGCACTTCGGCTGCCGCAGAAAGGACTGCCTGTGGCCCTCGAACACGCTCGTCATCTCGCGCAGGGCCGCGCGGAATTTCGCGAAGTCGCTCGCGGCCCAGCCGGCGAAGGCGTGGAAGTCGGCGTAGGACAGGAAATGGACGCCGCGGGAGCTGTGGTAGTAGCGCACGTCCGTGGAAATGCGCTTGCGGCTCGCGGCCAGCGCCGCCGACATCTCGCACGCCGTCCACGCCAGCGGCTTCACGCGCCATTCCTGTCCCCGGCCGCGGTAGTGCTGCAGGGTCGCGTCCGCGCGGTCGAGCATGACCACGTCGCCCAGCGGGAACTTCAGCGTCTCCACCAGCCAGCTGTCCAGCGCCACCAGCCGCGCGCAGGGCACGTCCCGCTGGGAAATCTCAAGTTTCCCCGCGACCATGTTGGCGCAGAGGACGCCATGCGTCATCACGTCGCCGCGCTTCGCGGCGGGCAGCTTGCACAAATCCCAGAACAGCCCCTGCAGGAGCGGCAGCGCGGCCACCGAATGGTTGCCCGTGGACACCGTCATGACATGGCCGTGCGCGCCGTGGCGCAGTTCCTCCTTTTCGATCAGCAGCACGGAGGCGTGCGCGTCCAGCTTCTCCCACACGCCCTTCTCGAAGACGAACGTGTCCTCGCCCCAGTCGTAGGCGTTGAACCGGCGGACCCGTCCCATGGCGCGCGTCTCGACGAGACGCCGCCGGCGAACGCCCTCCCGCCGGATTTTCGAAAGCAGCTGCTTGACGGTCGACTTCACGTCTGCGCCTCGTCGTCGCCGGAGCCGTGGCGGTGATGCGGGAAATGCCCCCGGCGAATCTCCTCCTTGGCGATCAGATCCTCGGCGAAGGCGCCCAGCGCGTCCAGATCGGCCTCGTCGGCCGCCGCCAGCAGATTGGCGAGCGCCTGGGGCACGTGCCGCTCGAACGCGGGCTGGCCGGCCGACGCGAGACGGCCGAACGCGCCCAGCACCTGGACCAGGCGCTGGACGGCCCCGTACGCGAGCTTGTCCACGGGATACAGTTTCGCCAGCGCCGCGCGGTCGCCCTCGCCCAGCGGAACGTAGGGATCGTACAGCAGGGAGGCCAGATCGTACGCGGCCGCGCCCAGGCGCATGCCCTGGAAGTCGATGACCGCCAGGGAGCCGTCTTCGCGGTACAGGACGTTCGAACTCTGGAAATCCCGGTGGACGAGAACGGGACGCTGGCGAAGCAGCTCTTCGGCGACCTGCTCCAGCTCGGCCCGGACGTCCGCCGGCATGCCGTCCAGGCCAAAGCGCGACCTGACGCAATGGGTCTCGAAAAGGTCGCGCTCCCATGCGTAGAGTTCGGCGCTGAAAGCCGGTTCGAGAACGGCGTCGGCCGCCAGGGCCGCCTCGGTTCCCCGCTCGTGCAGCGTCCGCAGCACCTTGACGACCGGCGCGTAAAGCGCGCGGAGATTCGTGCCGGCCGTCCGCGCCCGGCTTTCCAGGGAGCCGCCGGCGATCTCCTCAAGCGCCAGGGCTTTCTGTCCGGGGAGGTCCGCCAGCACGTCCGGCACGGGTACGCCGGCCGACGCCAGCAGCCGGGCGTGGGACGCGTAGCGGGCGTTTTCCGGGCGCTTCGCGTCGTCGTAGGCGATGGCGATGGCGCGATCCGCGCCGTGGACGAACCGCCAGAAGGTCCGGTCGCTTCCCCGCGCCCCCAGAAAAACGCCCGCCACGTCGGCCGGATTCCAGGACAGCGCCCGCGCCAGGGCCTCCAGGCGGGGTTCGCCGATCTGGTCGACGCCCACCAGCGCCGTCCGCTCGAAGGCGCCGCCAATCAGGCCGCCGGTCACGACGCAGCCCAGCAGTTCGGCGTCGGGCAGCAGCTTGACGCCGGGGAAGATGACGTTGGGATTGTCGTCGAAGCGCGCCGCGTCCAGGGCCGCGTGGATTTCGAGGTAGCGCGCGAACGTGCCCGCGTCCGCCCAGAACGCATCCCGCTCCACCACGCCGCGCACGAACCGGCTGTCCGGCAGGGCCTTCTCGTAGGCCGAAACGATGGTCGAGAAGCCCGACGGCGGCAGATAGCCGGCGACGGCCGCGCTCAGCAGCGCGCACCCGCAGTACGTGTACGTCCCGGCGTCGCCCGCGACGTCGCTCGCCCAGTTGCAGATGCGCCCTTCGGGATCGGCCTCGACGGTCCGCGGCCCCAGCGCGTCGGAAAGCCAGCATCCGGCGAAACGGCCGCTCGCCTCGAACGCGTCGACAATCGGCTGCGGGTCGAGATCCGCGATGACGACGTCCCCGTTGACCAGCCAGAACGGCTCGGCGCCCAGCCAGTCCCTGAGGGGATTGAGGACGCCGCCGGTGCCGAGAATCTCGGGCTCGTCGGCAACCGCGACCTTCGCCGGTCCCTTGCGCGCCGCCACGTAGGCGCGCACCTTCTCCGCCTGCCAATGGGCGTTGACCACGATGTCCTCGACGCCCCAGGACTCCAGCATCGACAGGATGCGCTCCAGCATCGGCACGCCCCAGATCGGCAGCAGCGGCTTCGGCAGGACCCACGTCAGCGGCCGCAGACGCGTTCCCAAGCCCGCCGCCAGGACGACCGCCTTCTTGACTTCCGACGCCTTCATGCCGTCCTCGAAATCCTGACCTCGGCGCTTTCAATGCCGGGGACGCCCCCGAACTTGCGCACGCCGACCACGGCGCGCGTCACGCGCGGATCGGCCAGGCAGACGTCGGCCACGACGTCGGCCGCCCGCTCCAGCAGACGGCATTTCGCCTTTTCCAGCGATTCGCGGATCGCCGCGGCCAGCGCGGCGTAGTCGACCGTGTCGTCCAGCGAATCCGACATCGCGGCCGCCGCGAGATCGGTCTCCAGCGCCACGTCGACCAGGATCCGCTGCGGCCGGATCCGCTCCTCGGGGCGTTCCCCCAGGATGCAGACGACCTCGATTCCGTTGATTTTCAACGCGTCCATCGCCGGCCCCCTAGCGCCACTGCATGCGCGAACGCGGCATGTGCAGGCGCGGCTCTTCGAGGAAGAGCCCGTACCACTGTTCGCCCAGCGCGGCATTGCTGAAATGGGCCACCCGGTTGTTGGCCAGCGTGTCGCGGTTGGCCTTGAGGGTCTCGTTGTCGCTGTTCGCGAGCGCGCGGACCAGGACCTTGAACGCGCCGTCCACGTCCTTGCGCTGGACGAGGACCCAGGACCAGACCGCGGCAAGCGGGACGTTCTGGTTGTAGCGGAGACGCCGGACGGCCTTTTCGTACACCTTGGCGATTTCCGCGCTGGGCCGGCCCAGCATGTACATGCGGGCGATCTTCATGGCCGGCAGCATGGGATCGAGCAGGAAGATCTTCGGCAGCAGTTCGTCGACCTTCTTGAAGTCCTTGATCTGCCAGTAGAGCCCGAACTGGATCGTCGCGATCTGCCGGTTCATCCCCGGCGCCCACTTCTCGAACCGGCGAAGCGATTCGGTGGCGGCGATGGCGTCCTTGACGAAAACCTTCACGTCGCGCATGATCTCGGCCATCATCGACTGGGGCGAACCCGACGGCCTCGTCTGCCAGCGCATCTGCTTGGCCTGGATCTGCTTCTGCCCGGCGGCCATGATGGCCTGGATCCCGGCGACGACCGCCTTCGCGCGTTTCTGGACCTGCCAGGTCGCAACGCCCTGGCACGCGCCAAACGCCAGCACGCCCAGGAACACGCTCCACCCCCATCCCGCGAATCCGGGCAGGGCGAGGCCCGCCGTCACGCACATTCCCGCGAAAACCGAAATCAAAACCGTGTACATACCGTTTCTTGCCTCCTTCAACGACGATGATCCGTCACACCTCGAAATGCCGCCAGTCGAACCGGGACAGGTCGTCCACCGTCCAGTCGCAGCCCTCCAGCTCGTGCGGCACCAGCTGCCGGCCCTTGACGCCGAGCACGCGCATGCCGGCGGCGACGCCGGCGCGGACGCCGTGCACGGAGTCCTCGACGACCACGCACGCGGCGGGCGGAACCCCCAGCCGCCGGGCCGCCAGCAGATAGCCGTCGGGCGCCGGCTTGCCGCGGCCATACGCCTCGCCGCCCAGGGCGAAGGCGACCTCGCCGTCCAGCCCGCACACCGCGACCATCTGCTCGACGTCGGCCTGCGGCGAACCCGACACGACGGCGCACGGCGCGTGCCGGGCCGCGCGGCGGACGAACGCGACGGCCCCCGGCACGACCAGGACGGACGGGTCGGCGACCAGACGGTCGAAGTGGGGGCGAAGCTCCCCGACGTCCCGCTCGATCGTGGACGCGCCCATCCCGGGGAACGCCCGATGGAGCGCGGCGTGGATGTCCCGCCAGCTTCGGCCGGAGACGAGCGGCGCGATCCTCTCCACGGTCGTCGCCTGCCCGCGCGCGGCCAACCACGCGACCATCGCGCGCGCCCACGGCCGTTCCGAGTCGATCAACGTTCCGTCAAGATCGAACAGGAACGCCGCCGGCTTCATTGGCCCTTTCCGCAGCACTTCTTGTATTTCTTGCCGCTCCCGCACGGGCACGGATCGTTGCGGCCCGTCTTGGGTTCGTCGCGGCGATAGGGCTCGGACGGCTGGATCTCGCCGTCGATGAAGCGCCAGTCGCCGTCGATCTTCTTGAAATAGGAGGTCTCGCGATGCTCGCAGGCCTGCTTCTGCGACGCGTAGCGGGCGATGAAGGAGACGCACCCCTCGTCATCGTCGACGCCGCCCTTCTCGACGGCGAGAATCTCGATTCCCTGCCACGTGGCGTTCCGCGACCATTCGCGCGTCGTCTTCTCGTCGAATTCGCTCTGGACCTCGGGTCCGGAGGACTGGTAGAG
Source organism: Kiritimatiellia bacterium (assembly GCA_051884915.1). Classification (GTDB taxonomy): domain Bacteria; phylum Verrucomicrobiota; class Kiritimatiellia; order RFP12; family UBA1067; genus RUG572. The sequence continues at coordinate 12,230 of JBJEWF010000060.1, read as the reverse complement.
AAAATCCACGTCGCAGACGGCATACGCGCTGTAACGCGCCCGCATCAGCTCGACCGCCGTGGCGGCCTTCCGCTCGCCCGCCAGAATGGCGCCGCAGCACTCGCCAAATCTCTTCCCCGATTGACAGGGGCAAAGTTCATCGTTTGTCATGGGCGTATTCTACCAAAAAGACGCCCAGGAGGGAAGAGGCGAAGAGGACGAGCAGCAGAAGATTTCCGTACCGGACGTAGGGCGTGAGGACGCCGCCGGCGGGGATTTCGACGGACGTCGTCATCGTGCCCTGCACGTCGACGGCGGGCCGCTCCCCGCCCAGCCACCGGGCCTTTCCGTCCGGCGAAATGACGCCCGTCACGCCGGAGTTGCCGACGCGGATGACGGGAAGCCCCGTCTCGACCGCGCGCAGCACGGCCTGCCAGGCGTGCTGGAGCGGCTCCTGCGAATGCGAGAACCAGCTGTCGTTGGTGATCAGGACGATCGCCTGCGCGCCGCGTTTCGCCGCCGCGCGCGCGAGCGCGGGATCCGTATCCTCGAAGCAGATGAGCGGCGCGATTTTCACGACGTCCGCCCCGACCGGCAGATCGAGGACCTTCGCGTCGCCCGGCCAGAGGGAGACGCCGATGGGCGAAAGCCGCTGCAGGGCGGGCACCAGCTTGTCGAAGGGAATGTATTCGCCGAACGGCACGAGATGCTGCTTGGCGTAGACGGCAAGCGCCGGCGACGGCCGGGCGGGCGGCGCGGACGGCGAATAGAGCCCGGCGGCGTTGAAGACCTTCCGCGTGCCGTCGGGTCCCGTCTCGACGTCGTCCCCGCCGGCCAGCAGCGAGGCGCCGCCCGCCTGTTCGCAGAACCGCTGGGCGGCCGCCCGCGCCGCCGCGCTGCGCAGCGTCCCGAACTCCGCCATCGCGCTTTCGCCCCACACGACCAGATGGGGCCGGGCCGCCGCCGCCGGGGCGAGCAGCCGCCCGTAGACCGCGGAGGGATCGTCCCGTCCGGAACGGTCCGAAAAGACGCAGGGCAGGTTGCGCTGGACGAGCGCCACGCGGAGCGCAACCGGCGGCCGCGCGGCCCCGGCCGCCGACGCCGGCGGCGTGACGGCGGGCGAGGCGAGCCAGTAGACGGCCATCACGGCCGCCAGCGGAAGCGCCGTTTCCAGCGAACGCAGCAGGCGGGGCCGGACGGCCGGCGCGGCGCGGACCATCTGGGAGACGATCCGGCAGACCAGCGTGGCGAAGACGCCGTTCAGCAGAACGACCAGCGCGCTGACGAGATAGACGCCGCCCAGCCGCGCGGGCCGGGCGAAGGCGGGGACGTGGGCCAGCCCCGTGCCCAGGAAGTTCCAGGCGAAGCCCGTGAACAGCGTGCCGCGCAGCCATTCGACGCCGGCCCAGAGCGACGGTTCGACGACGACCAGCCCCAGCAGGGTCAGAGCCGCCCCCTTCCGGCCGCCCAGCGGACGGACGGCCGACCAGTAGCGCGCGCTCAGCGCGCCGTAGAGCGCGAAGTAGGCGGTGCAAAGCCCCGCCAGGCCCAGCCAGCCGAGAACGACCAGCGGCCACGGACCGCCGTTCTTGACGATGGCCGGCATCCAGGACAGCGTGGCGGCCCAGAAGAGAAACCCGCCGAGCGTCCAGGCCGCCGCCGCGCGCCGGACCGCGCAGAGGCGGGAGACGGCCAGCAGCGGCGTCAGCGCGACGGCCAGCCCCGCCGTTTCGCCGCAGGGCGGGAACGCCGCCCACAGCAGAACCGCGCTCAAGACGGCCGCGGCAAGCCGTGCCAGCCGACCCGCCGTCACCGCGTTCTCCCCTCAAGCGCCAGCCACACGCGCAGCAGTTCGCTGGCGCTCCAGGCCTGCGCGCGACATCCCTTCTGGCCATGCGGGGCGTCCCCGTCGGCATTCTCGGAAATCTGGCAGACGCAGCCCGCGTTCAGGTTCTCGACCGCCGACGCCAGCAGCGACAGGGCCGTTTCCGGAGACGCCCGCCCCGCCTTGACCAGCGCCTCGGCGAACATCGGGAACGGCCACGCCCACACCGTGCCGTTGTGGTAGGCCGGCTTGCGGCTCGTGTCCTCATCGCCCGTGTAGCGTCCGCGATAGCGGGCGTCGCCGTCCGCCAGCGAGCGGATGCCGCCGGGGACCAGCAGCCGTTCGCAGGCGTCGACGATGCCCGGCGCCACGTCCGCGGCATCGCCGAGCGCGTCCAGCGACAGCACGAACAGCTGGTTGGGCCGGATGCCGGCGTCCGGGCGCGCCTGCGCCGCCGGTTCGCCATGGGCCGCGTCGAGACAGTCGTAAAGCCCCGGCACGCCGTCCGTGCGGACGAAGAGGGCGCGCAACGACGCCTCGGCCCGATCGGCGAGCGCCGTCCACTTCGCGCCGCCGAGAAACCTGAGCGCGGCGATCCACAGCGCCTGGATCTCGACCGGATAGCCGACCCGCGGCGTGCAGGCCGGATAGTTGGTGTCCATCCAGGTGAAATGGGAGGGCGACCAGACGAGGCCCGACGCCGCGTCGACGCGAATGCCGTTCGGCGTGCCCCGCACGTAGTTGGCGACAATCGACTCCATGACCTGGGCCAGCGTCCGCCCCCGGCAGTCCGTCTGGAGAATGTCCGTTCCCAGCCGGCCCACGAGATCGCGGACGGCCACCAGGAACCAGAGCGGCGCATCGGTCGTGTCGCGATTGCCGGCCGTGTTGCCGTAGATGATGTTCGGCAGCGTGCCGCGCTCCTCGAAACGCGCGAAGGCGACGACGATGTCGAGCGCCTCCCGCTCGAAGCCGGCGGCAATCGCGCCATGGAGGAAGATGAACGTGTCGCGGCCCCAGTCCAGGAACCACGGATAGCCGGCGATGACGGTCTTGACGTCGTCGCGCTTGACGATGAAGAGCTCCAGCGACCGGCGCAGCGTCTCCGGAACCGACGCCACCGCCGGCGCGCGCGCCGGCGGTTCGGGGAACGCGCTGTCGCCGTCCTGCCGGGCGCGCGCGCGGCAGACCAGCGCCGCCGAGGCGCCCGGCCCGAAATCGCACGACACCCATCCGGGCGAAAACAGGTCTCCCGACGGGTCCTGTCCGCGTTCGGCCTCTTCGGGATGGTCCACGCAATAGGTCCATTCGCCTTCGGGATGGAAGGTGCCGCCCTCGACCTGGAAATCGGCGGCCGCGCGGATGCGGTCCTCCCAGACGGACTCGGGACCCTGGAACGCCTTGGTCGTCGCGTGGAAACTGCGGCATTCGAGATTCGGGCGGAAGACGATGCGCACGGGCGCGTCGACCCCGTCGCCCGGCAGACGCGTCACCGCCAGACGCGCCGCGCGCGTCCCCGAACGGGCGAGCGCCAGGGTAAAGACGAACCGGACGGCCTGGCCCATGCCGCAGGGGACCTTGAACGTCCACGTCGCCGTCCGCCCCGCCGGATCGGCGCGAAACGATTCGACGCAGTCGCGGTTGATTTCGCGCGAATACCCCTCGTGCTGAAGCCAGCAGCGGCAATTCGCCCAGAGGACCTGGCGGTCGGACGGCACGTCCGGGTCGAGGTTCACGGCGAAGAGCGCGTCGTACTGGCTGCGGATCTCCCCCCAGGCCAGCTTCACCCGGCTCATCGAGCCCTGGCCGTCGGAAAGGATCGTCTCCAGCGTCGGGTCCCGGCGGATGTCGGCGCCCGAGTAGACGAGCTTGACGCGCGCCTGCGCGCCCGGCGGCGTCATCAGGAGCGCGGCATCCGTCCGCACGACGCCCGCCGGCGCGTAGACCGACAGCCGGATCGACCGCCGCTCCGCGCGGCAGCCGTCGCCCCGGTACGGCGGCAGGACGAGATCGGCCGCCGTGCCCTCCGAACGGGCCACGGCCACGGTTCGCGCACCGTCCAGAACCTCCACGCGGAAGGCGTGGGGGGCCTTCACGCGCAACGCGCAGCCCGCCGGCACGCAGACGGCGCGGCGGGCGTCCTCCGGCCAGGTCCAGACGACCCGCGGCCCGGCCGGCGGCGGCGGCGGCGGTTGTGCCGGCGCGGCCGGAGCCGGCAGATCGCGCGGCTCCAGGCAGAGGACCTCGCCCGGCGCAAGCCCGGTCCCCGTCCGGGGATTCACGTCCATCTGCCGGCCGGTGATCAGGTCGCGCACGCGGACGGCGTCGAACGCGCCGGCGTCCCACTGGATCACGGCCGGCCGGTCGCAGTCGAGGTTGGCCAGCACGAGAACGGGACGCGCGCCGGCGCGGCAGACGGCCAGCGTGTTCCCCTCGCCGCGCGTGACGACCCGTTCGGCGCCCTGCGGCCCGAACGCGGGGTGCTCGGCCAGGATGGCGTTGAGCCGGCCGATCAGGGAAACGAGGTTGTCCCGCGCCTCCCAGTTGAGCGAACTCGCGCCATGGACGTCGATTTTCTCCGTGGCGTACCACTCCACGCCGTTCGCGATGCCCCAGGCGCCTTCATGGCTCAGCAGGGCCGCCAGCTGGACGCGGAGCTTCGCGTAGACCTTTCCGCCCCGGGCGAGGCGGTCGTTGTCGTGCGTTTCGGCGAAATGGACGAGCGCGCCGTATTTCTCGGCCCGCGCGATCGCGCCGGGGAGATACCACTCGAACGCACCGCGGTCGTAGGTCTGGAAGATCTCCGAATAGGCCCAGTCCAGCCCCGCTTCCGACAGCAGCCGGTCGGTGACCTCGATCCTGCCGCCCAGGCCTTCCAGCATGAAGACGGTATCCGGATACTCCTCGCGCACGCGCGCCACGATGTAGGTCCAGGTGTCGGCGGGAATCATGTAGCCCGCGTCGCAGCGGAACCCGTCCACGCCCTGGCGGCACCAGAACAGGAACACGTCGGCCATGTAGGCGCGGAGGCCGGGATTCGCGTAGTCGAGCTCCACCAGATCGGCCCACGTGACGCCCCACGCGCCGGGCGAGACGAACCGGCCGTCCGCCGCCCGGCGGTACCAGTGCGGATGGTGCGTCTGCAGCGTGGCCGCCCAGCCCGTGTGGTTCGCCGGCAGATCGACGAACAGCAGGCCGCCCTTCGCGTGGACGGCGTCCGCCAGCTCGCGGAACTGGTCCAGCGGCGTCGCATGGTCGTCGAACTCGGCGAGGGCGGGATCGACGGAGAGGAAGTCCGTGGCCGCGAACGGGCAGCCGTAGCGGCCCATGCGCGCGAAAACGGTCGGCGTGGGGAAAATCGGCAGCAGCTGGACGATGCGGAACTTCATTTCGTCCATGATGTGGCCGAGCGCGCGTTTCACGTCGCGCAGCGTGCCCGAGGGCGGAATGACGGCGTAGCCCTTCGCGTCCAGGAAGTCCTGGGCGGCCTTCACCCCCGGCTCCCGTTCGGGGTTGATGCGCTTCGCCCCGCCGAACTGGCGCGGGAAGACCGTGTAGATGGCGTTGGCCGTCCGGGTCGAGGCCGGCATCACCTTGACGTGGAAGTTCTGGCCGGCGGGCCACTCCGGAGCGTGGGCGTCCGCCGCGAAGAAACAGCATTTCCCCGAAAAGACCCCCACCTCGTCCAGCGGCACGGAGCAGACGAACACGCCCGGCTCCACCTCCCGCATCGGCACGTCGCGCCAGGCCCGGGCGAGGGGCGTCTCCCCCGTCTCCGTCTGCGCAATGATCTCGCGGCGGCGAACGGAGGCCGCGCCCAGGTTCGTCCGCAGGGCGGCGCGTCCCCCGCGCGGGCGGTCCAGCGTCAACACGACGTCGAGGACGTCGCCTTTCCAGCGCAACAGGTAGGATCCGGTGGGAGGTTTCTGCGTCACAATGCCGTCTCTTCGCATGTCCAGATTGTCGCCTCGATTCCACAGCGCGCGAACATCTGGCGGGCGACCTCCAGACGCCGGTCCGTCAACTTGCAGGCGACGACGACCGCATCGGCCCTGAGCTGCTGCAGGATGGATGGAGCCTGTTCGAGCGTGCCGTAGATGCGGACGCCGCCGATGTACTGGCCGCGCAGCAGCACGTCGTCGTCAAGCAGGCCGACGATGACGCGGTGGCCGCTCGCGGACGAGCGGACCAGTTCGCGGCGGAACGAGCGGTAGCGCAGGCCGGAGCCGTAGACGACGATGCGGCGCGTGTCCGCCAGGTCGGCCAGGCGGTCGGCGTCCAGCGCGTAGAACAGATCGCGCACCACGGCGCGCAGCGTCCGGACGGAAACCAGCCCCGCCAGCACCAGCAGCGCGTACAGAAGCGAGAAGACCAGCAGATGGGAATGCGGAAAATCGAGTCCCGCCACGACGCTCGCCGTCAGGGCCGTACCTACCACGACGGCCGCGGCCAGCCGCACGTAATTGGAGAGGACCGCCCGCGACCAGACGGTCGTGTAGGTGCGGGAGAAGACCAGGCAGAGGAAGATGGGAACCACGCGCAGCGGAAGCCACCGGTGGATGATCTGCCCCGAGATGGGAAGCGACAGCGCCAGCGTCGTCAGCAGCCAGGCCACGACCAGCACGAAGAAATCGAAGGTCATCAGCATCGGGACCTTGAGAACGTGGAACCGGCGGCAGGATGCGAGCGTGCGGTCGTGGGCGATGGAATTCAGCAGACGGCCGGCGTCCCACAGCTCGATGCGGCGCATGTCGCGAAAGATGACGACGACGGCGACCACGAACCCGACGATGTAGAGCGAGACGGCCCGTCCCTCCAGCGCCAGGCCGCCCAGGCCGATCGCGACGAACAGCACGGCCACCCCGTAGAGGGCCAGCGCGGCCTTGCGCTGGCTGGACAGCCGCCGGAGGATCCGGTGGTGGAGATGGTCCGTGTCCGGCTGCATGACGTGCGGCTCGCCGGCGGCGGGATCGGCCGTCTTCCGCCGGAGGGCCGCGCGGATCACCCGGCGGACAATCGCCAGCGACGTGTCGAGAATCGGAACGCCCATCGCCAGAATCGGCACGCCGACGCCCACGAACAGCGAATTCGTGCTGCCCGCCAGCAGCGGCAGCGTCGCGAGGGTGAAGCCGATGAACATCGACCCCGTATCGCCCAGAAACACCGACGCCGGATGGAAATTGTAGTGGAGAAAGCCGAGACAGGCGCCGACGAACGCGAACAGGACCAGGGCGTTTTCCGGATGCCCCACGAAGCAGAGCGCCCCCACCATGCCAATCGACGCGATGCAGGCCAGCCCCGTCGCCAGCCCGTCCAGCCCGTCTATCAGATTGAACGCGTTGACGGCCCCCACGATCCAGAACAGGGTAAGCGCGCAGTCCACCGCCGCGGGCAGACCCGGAATGACCGTGTGGAAACCGACGCCGCACCAGAAGACCGCGCCCAGCGCCACGGCGATCTGCCCCAGCAGCTTGACGAGCGGCGGCAGCGAGAACCTGTCGTCCAGCAGACCGAGCAGACACAGCAGACCGCCCAGCACGAACATCCGGAACGCGTTCCTCGGCGCGAGCACCGCCGATTCGCGCAGGCAGTCGGCAAACAGCCATTCGCCCACCAGCAGCGAAACCCCGAGCGCGAGAAAGACGGCCAGGCCGCCCGCGCGGGGAATGGGCGTCTTGTTGATGCGGCGGGCCGACGGCCGGTCGACCATCCCCAGGCGGCGCGCGGCCTCCCGGCACAGCGGCGTCAGCGCCAGAGACGCCAGCAGCGCCGCCAGGAACATGCCCCAGTAGGGGGAGGCCTTCATGATGACACGCCACAGGCTGGATGCGAACAGGCTCACGGCTTCAGTCCTTTCACCAGCGCGGCGAGAAAGCGCTCCAGCGTGCCGGAATCCGCCGTCTGCGCCAGCGGACGGCCGTCCGCCGACATGTCGACCGTCACCATCACCCAGCGGTCGATGCGGTTCAGGACGGAACGGTCCCACGTGTCGACGAAGATGCGCCGCGTGTGCGACGCCGTGTGGACGCCCGCCTGGTTGAAGAACGTGTAGGCCAGCACGCCCGGGGCCGTGTGCGCCGAAACGAACTGCACCGCGTGGAACGGCCAGCCCTCCACCGTGAAATTCCAGGGGTTCGACATCTGGAAGCCCTGGGCCGGCAGACAGAGTTCGGGGCGGTGGATGGAGCTTTTCGACGCCCCGCCGACGACCACGCTCACCGTGAAGCGCACGCCAGAGGCGTCCTGGTAGATGCGCTTCCGGAAGTCCGTGTCGTCGGGCAGAATGGTCCGCTCGCCCAGGGAAACCGGATCGAGACGGCCGCCGCAGGCCGGGCAGACGCCCTCCTTGCCCGGCTCCAGCCGGGAAAGCGGGAACGAACGCGCGCACGGCTCCTCCTGGCAGTAGCGGATGCCGTCGCCGGGATAGCCCGGCAGATCGTCGGGCAGTTCGACGGCCGGCGGCGCCGCAAGAACCGGCCGCGGCGTGGACGCCTGGAACAGGGACAGCGCGGCCAGCAGCGCGCAGGCCGCCACGGGAACCGCCAGCGGACGGGCGGGCGCGGCCGGCGCGGCCTCGGCCGGCGCGGCTTCAGGCGCCGGCCGAGGCCGGCCCTTCGCGAAGCGCGTGATCAGTCCGTCGCAGCCCACCATGCAGACGATGGCGACGAGAAAGACGACATACCCCGAGTAGTCGTGGTAGAATCCCATCGCGAATTCGGGATCCGCAAAGGCGGCGAACAGGCAGATGCTGAGGATGCGGACCACGTTGCCCAGGACGGCCAGCGGAATCGAACAGGCGAAGAGCGCGGCCCGGCGCGGCCACGTGGGCTGGTGATACCAGGCGTAGGCCGCCGTCAGCGCCATCAGGGCGAAAAGCGAACGCAGACCCGAACACGGCTCCGCGACGTCAATCGAAAAGGCGTGGGCCCCCTGCGAGCAGATGGCCGTCCCCCGCTGGACGGCGTCGACGCCGAACCCCTTCAGCACGGCCATCGCGGTCCCGCTCGCCAGCAGCCGCAGATGGATGGTGGCGAAATCCAGAAAGGCGCCGACCGGAATCGTGAAGGCCAGATAGGCGGCGGGGAACACGCAGAGCCGGGCCAGCCGTCCGCCGAAGAACGCCCACGGAACGGTCACGCACAGGCCGATGAACCCCACCTGCTCCAGGCGGATCTGGATGCCGCGCGTGCCCAGCAGGGCCAGGAGGAAGAAGGGAACGCTGGCCACCAGCCCCCAGAGCGAAGGCGCCCCGACGGCCGCGCGCAGTTCCCGGCGCTGCGTCCACAGCACGTAAAGCGAGAAAAACGGAACCAGCCAGCCGAACGACATGTCCTCCTTGGCGTCGGAAAACACCTGCGCGACCCGGGCGAACATGCCGGAAAAGCCGTAGAGCAGACTTCCGGCCGTCGCCAGGAACAGGATCAGTCGTCTGGACTTCGCGAGATGTTCCATGTTGTTCGCTCCGGGGCCGCGCGCATGGGCGGCCGCCCATGCGCCTACGCCTTGCCGACGGCGATCTTCGTCGCGTGGCCGTTCAGGTCGGCGGCCGCGGCGTCAACCGCATCGAATGCCAGCACGGTCGCCAGCGTCTCCGTTTTGACGTACCCGGCGTGCGCCTCAAGGGCGGCGCGCATCTCGTCGTCGGCCGCCACGGTCACGACGATGCGCTGGGAGACCTCGAAGCCGGCCTCCTTGCGCATCGTCTGGACGTGGCTGACGAACTCGCGGGCCAGGCCCTCGGCGACGAGTTCGGGCGTCAGCGCCGTCTCCAGGCCGACGACCAGCCGCCCTTCCGACGCGACGACCATGCCGGGCTTCGGGCGGCGCGTCACCAGAACGTCTTCCTCCGTCAGCTCGAAACCTTCGACGCGCGCCGTGCCGGCGAAGGACGTCAGGGCGGCGACGCCCGCCGCGACGGCCTTCATCTTCGGTCCGCACACGCGGCCGAGCGTCTTGAAATTCGCCTTGAAGGAAAGGTCGCACAGCTCCGTCTCGTCGGCGATGGAGACCAGTTCCCGGATGTTGAGCTCGTCGAGGACCAGGTCCTTCAGGCCGACCGCCGCGCCCGCCACGAAAATCTTCGCAAGCGGCTGGCGGACCTTGAGATCGTTGTCCACGCGCAGCTGGCGGCCGAGCTTGACGATTGCCTGGACGGTCGCCATGTCCCGTTCGAGCGGCAGGTCGCGCGCTCCGGCGCGGGCCGTCGGAAAATCGCACAGATGCACGGATTCCGGATCGGAGACGCCGCGGAGATTGCGGTAGATCGTCTCGGAGATGAACGGCGTGAACGGCGCCGCGACCTTGCAGAGCTGGACGAGCACGTAGCGCAGCGTCCGGTAGGCGTGCCGCTTGTCGCCGTCGTTCTGGCTCTTCCAGAAGCGGCGGCGGCTGCGACGGATGTACCAGTTCGTGAGGTCCTCGATGAACGCGACGAACGGGCGGACGGCCCGCTGGAGGTCGTAGCCGTCCATCGCCGCCGTCACGTCGTTCACCAGCGTTTCGAGCGAGGAGACGATCCAGCGGTCCAGCACGTTGTCGCTCGTCGGCTCGACGACCTCCGGGTCGTGGAAGCCGTCCACGTTCGCGTAGGTCACGAAGAACGAGTAGGCGTTCCACCACGGGATCAGCAAATCGCGGAGCACCTGCCGGACGCCCGCCTCGGAGAACTTGAGGTTCTCGGCCCGGACGACCGGCGAGCAGATCATGTACAGGCGGATCGCGTCCGCGCCGTACGTGTCCAGCATCACGTTCGGGTCCGGATAGTTCTTGAGCCGCTTGGACATCTTCTTGCCGTCCTCGGCCAGCACGAGACCGTTCACGACCACGTTCCGGTAGGGCGCCTTGCCGAAGAGCATCGTGCCGAGGAGCATCAGCGTGTAGAACCAGCCGCGCGTCTGGTCAAGCCCCTCGGCGATGAAATCGGCGGGGAAGAACCGGTCGATTCCGCCCGCGCCGTCCCCCTCGCCCATGTAGTGCTGCTGCGCGTACGGCATCGAGCCGCTCTCGAACCAGCAGTCGAGGACTTCCGGCGTGCGATGGTAGGTCTTGCCGTCCTTCTCGATGACGATCCGGTCCACGTAGTGCTTGTGCAGGTCCGTCACCTTCTGTCCCGACAGCGCCTCAAGTTCCGCGACGGAACCGACGCAGATCATGTCCGAGGGATCGGCGTCGTTCACCCACACCGGAATGCAACTGCCCCAGAAGCGGTTGCGGGAAATGTTCCAGTCGCGCGCGTCCTTCAGCCAGTTGCCGAAGCGCTTCTCGCCCACGTGGGCGGGCGTCCAGTGCACGCCCGCATTGTTCGCGGCGAGCTGCCCGTGGAGGTCCTCGACGCGCACGTACCAGGCGTCGATCGCGCGGTAGATGAGCGGCGTGTCGGTCCGGTCGCAGAACGGATAGGAGTGGGTGATCGTGGCCTGATGGACCAGCTTGCCCGACGCCTTGAGCGCCTTGATGATGTCCTTGTCGCAGTCCTTGCAGAACCGCCCCTTGTACTCGGGGACCTCGTCCGTGAAGGCGCAGGCGGCGTCCAGCGGGTCGACGATGGCCGTCATGCCCGCCTCCCGGCAGACGCGGAAGTCGTCCTCGCCGTAGGCCGGCGCGATGTGGACGATGCCCACGCCGTCGTCCGTCGTCACGTAGTCGTCGTTCAGCACCCGGAAGGCGCCCTGCGCCTTCCGGTCGGCAAAATGCGGGAAGATCGGCTCGTACGAAACGCCCTTCAGTTCCGTGCCCTTGAACGCGGACACCAGCTCATACTGCTCCGGCTTCCTGAAGATCGACGCGAGACGGTCCTTCGCCAGCACGTAGACGGGCCGCGCGTCGTCCGTGACGTCGCGCACCGCCACGTAGTCGATCGAGGCGCCCGCGCACATCATCAGGTTCTCGGGCAGCGTCCACGGCGTCGTCGTCCACACCAGGAGATAGACCGTCGGCTCCCGGGCCAGCAGATCGGCGACCACGGGCGACTCGGCCGCGAGCGCCCTCGTGCGGACGGTGACCGACGGATCCTGGACGTCCTTGTAGTTGGAGCCGGCCTCGAAGTTCGACAGCGGCGTCGACAGCTTCCACGAATACGGCATGATGCGGTGGCTTCGGTAGACGCGGCCCTGGTTCCACAACTGCTTGAAGACCCACCAGATCGTCTCCATGAAGTCGGGGTTCATGGTCTTGTAGTCGTGGTCGAAGTCGACCCAGCGGCCCATGCGCGTCACCGTTTTGCGCCACTCGGAGACGTACTTCAGCACCATCGAACGGCACTTCTCGTTGAACGCGTCGACGCCCAGGGCCTTGATCTCCGGCGCCCCGGCAATGCCGAGCGCGTCCTGCGCGAGGGCCTCGATCGGCAGACCGTGGGTGTCCCAGCCGAAACGGCGCTCGACGTACTTGCCGCGCATCGTCTGGTAGCGCGGCACGATGTCCTTGA
>JBJEWF010000059.1:0-3523 GCA_051884915.1 Kiritimatiellia bacterium | reverse complement strand
AGCCGAGCTCCTTGATCTCCTTCTTCGTCATGCCCGGCTTCGGACCCATGCGGTACGGATCGTCGGCGCAGACGTAGCAGGGGTTGCCCTTCCAGTCGGTGCCTTCCTTCGGGGCCTTGACGCCCATGTCCTCCCACCAGATGTCGCCATCGGGGGTGAGCACCACGTTCGTGAAGATCGTGCCCTTCTTGCAGCTCTTGAGCGCATTCGGGTTCGAGTCCATCGACGTACCCGGCGCCACGCCGAAGAAACCGTTCTCGGGGTTGATGGCGTAGAGCTTGCCGTCGTCGCCCGGCTTCAGCCACGCGATGTCGTCGCCGATCGTCTGGAGCTTCCAGCCCGGGAGCTTCGGCAGCATCATCGCGAGATTCGTCTTGCCGCAGGCGGACGGGAACGCCGCCGTCACGTGGTACTGCTTCTTCTCGGGCGAGGTGAGCGTGAGGATGAGCATGTGTTCGGCCATCCAGCCATTGTCCTTCGCCAGCTTCGAGGCGATGCGCAGCGCGAAGCACTTCTTGCCGAGGAGGGCGTTCCCGCCGTAGCCCGAACCGAACGACCAGATTTCGCCGTCTTCGGGGAACTGCGTGATGTACTTGTCCTCGATCTTCTTGGCGCACGGCCAGGCGACGTCCTTCTGGCCCTTCTTGAGCGGCGCGCCGACGGAATGGATGCAGGGGATGAAGCCGTCGCCGATCTTGTCGATGTACTTCATCACCGCATCGCCCGTGCGGGTCATGATGTTCATGTTGACGACCACGTACGGAGAATCCGTGATCTCGATGCCGTACTGGGTGATCGGGTTGCCGATCGGACCCATCGCGTACGGAATGACGTACATCGTGCGGCCCTTCATGCAGCCCTTGTACGACTTCTCCATCTGCTTCTTCATCTGGTCGGGATCCATCCAGTGGTTCGTCGGACCCGCGTCGATCTCCTTCTTGGAGCAGATGAACGTGCGGCCCTCGACACGGGCCACGTCGGATTCATGCGAGCGGGCGAGGTAGCACTCCGGACGCTTCTTCTGGTTGAGCTTGATGAACTGGCCGTTCTTGACCATCATCTCGCAAATCGCGAGGTGTTCCTTCTTCGTACCCGTCACGACGACAATCTTGTCCGGCGTGCAGATCTTGTTCCACTTGTCAACCCACGCGAACACCTTCGCGTTGGCGAATTTCGGCGTCTTGGCCATGTTTCTTACTCCTTGGTTGATGCCCAGGGGACTCCCTGGCGCAAAATTGGGTATTATTATACCCATTCATGCGCCAAATCGCAAGCGCGAAATTGAAAATATCGCGGACTATTCAAACCATTCAGGGCCAATCACGCGACCGCAAAGGTAGAACTTCATGTCGTTGTACCACAGGACGCCCTTCCCGTCGACCAGACAGTAGCTCGTATAGAACGAATTGCCGCCTTTGCGCGGCGCGAAAAGCCTGGGTTCCTTGAACTCGATCGGCTGCTCCGCATGGGGATTGAAGGTCCCCGCGATCAGATAGAGCGGACCGCGCGCCTGGTACGCCGTCGTGTCCTTGAAGTCGAACGTCCGGTGGACGAGCGCGAAATATTTGCCGCTCCCCGCCTCCGGGCCCTTCCAGTCGTAGATCGGGCAGGGCGAGCGCGGGTGCAGATAGGGCCGGCCCCCGTCACGGTCCAGCAGCGGCTTGATGGCGGACCAGGTCCGCCCGCCATCGCGGCTCTGGCTCCACACGGGATGGCCGATCGAAGAGCGCATCATGGCGAACAGCCGGCCATCCGGCAGTTTGACGATTCCCGCCTCCTCGACGGCGGGGCCCTCCTTGGGCATGAACCAGTCGCCCGGGCCGATTTTCGTGGCGTCCAGGGCGTCCTTGTTCGTGGAGAAGAAACTCACCCTGATCTTCTCCACCGGCGGATTCTCGTCGATGTTCTCGAACTGCCAGAACTCGACCTTGCAGCCCGCCCTCCGGTCGTAGGGAGCCTTGCCGTGGCGGGAGCAGCCGACGAAGAACTTGCCCTGCTCGCCCAGCCGCAGCGGACGCTGCCAGTTGCACCAGCTGGGCGGGACGCGGTCGTCCGCCGGGTCGGCGTCCATCCGCTCGGGGAACGGAACGAGCTTGGGCGCGCTCCACGTCTCGCCGTCATCGTCGGACCAGGCGCCGAACATCAGGCCGCAGTGCGGGCCCCGGCTCGTCGTCTGCTGGTTCCACAGGCAGTACAGCCGGCCGCTCTTCGCCAGCATCGGTTGCTGCCAGCTGGCCAGCAAGGCGGGGTTCTTCCGGTTGGGCGACCCGGCCAGGATCACGGGCTCCGTCCAGGTCACGCCCTTGTCCGCGCTCTTCGCGAACGCGATGTGCTGGTCGATGTCGGACTCCCTGGACGCCTGCGTCCAGAACGCGTAGAGAAGGCCGTTCGAGGGATTGGAAATCACCTGGAAATGGTCGTTGTAGGTGTCGCCCGGACGCGCGGGATCGCGCAGGTTCTTCGCGCGCGGCTGCCGGGGGACGAAGACGACGTAGTCCGGCCGGTTGACCAGAATGCCCCGCGGATCCTCCCGCTCGCTGGGAGTTCCCTTCAGGCAGGCGAGAATGCGGGCCTCGCCGGCAGCCGGTTCCCCGGCCCGGACGGAAAACGCGCAAACCCCCAATGACGCCAAGACGACCAGACGAACCGCCGAACGCACGTGCATCGCCAACCTCCTATTTCCGCAAGACATCCCCGAAAAACGACCGGCATTCCTCCAGCGTGCCGCCGGCGGCGCGCGTGGACGCCTCGCCCGAAGCCGGATCGTAGACGCCTAGATACGGGAGACGGTTGTCGCCGTCGGGGTCGCAGAACGACAGGAACGTCTCCCGCTGGTCGACGTCGTCGACGAGGAGTTTCACGTAGACGCATTTCGCCGGATCGAATTCCAGCCGCCCCTCCTCCACGAGCCGGTAGAATTTCAGGCAGCGCGGACAGGCCGCGCGGCCAAGCGACATCACGACGCGCTTCCCGTCCCGGCCCGCCCGTTCGATCACATCGTGGATGTCCCCCGCGAAGAACGGGCCCGTCGCGGCCCGCTCCTTCGCCGTCGCGCACGTCCCGGACAGGAAGGCCGCCCCCGTGGGCATCGCGCAGACGCCGCCCCCGCAAGGCGCCGCCCCGGGCCGGACGGCCCCGATTTTCGCGGCGCCGTCCAGAGTCTCCGCGACGACCGCGTCGGCACGGGGTTCCGCCGCGAGGGCACAGAACGAAACGAGGCCCGCGCAGGCCATCCCGGCGATCTTCGCGCTGCAAGTGAAATTCATCATGGCCCGATTATACCACATTCTTCCCGCGAAGAATCGGCCAAAGGGAAAAATCGCAACCGCGCCGCGACGGTCCCGCGCGCCGCCCCGGCGCAAGCCGCGGCCGCCCGCGCGTGACGGGAAGAACGCGACGAGCGGCCGGTGCGAGCGGAACGGCACCCTAAAGCCGGCCGCCCGCGCGCGACGGGAAGAACGGCCGGACCTCCCGAGTTTGCCACTTGAAAATTCGAAAATCACGTTGAAGCCCAAGCCCGCAT
>JBJEWF010000058.1:0-3535 GCA_051884915.1 Kiritimatiellia bacterium | reverse complement strand
AAAGACTCGGAAACGCTCAACTTCGCCTTGTTGGCGATTTTGGCATACGACAAGCGTCCCTCCTTGTCTCCCACCAGGGTTGCGAGAACCAGTATGTCTTGGTTTTTTATCATCAGCACCTCCATTCGCATTTTGCGAATATTATACCATTCGCGATTTGCGAATATCAAGGGACTGCCGACAGAAACACACCGAAAATCGAACGCATTAGCGACATAAAGCCAGACAAGACGAATCCCGACGGGCGAAACTTAGCGACAACCAGACTGTTTACTATCAGAAAGTTTGTTCACTTCTGGACGCGACGCCCAAAAATCTCCCTCGTTCGAGGACGGCTTCTTTGCTCTAACCGCCAACGACTGGCCACTACTTGTCCTTCTTCGGATCGAACTCAATCGTCAGCGGTTTGTCCGGGATGGCGTGGACCTCGTTCCAGACGGCCTTCTGGTAGTCGTTGGTGGGCGGTGCGGCCCAGCCCTCGCGGCAGGCGACGCGGTAGGGAACGCGGCGGGCGCGGGTTATGCCGGCTTTCGCAAGCGCCCCGTACATCTTCTGGAAGTTCATCGGCTGCATGACCTGGTACTCCAGGGCGTCGAGTTCCCGCACCGTCGAGACGTTCTGCATCACGTCGTTGGGATAGGGCGCGTAGCCGATGCCCGCGACGAACCCCAGCGCCCGCCAGACCTCCTTGTGAATGCGCACCTCCGCCTTCACGGGATCGTCGGCGCCGTCCACGTATCTCGCCGCATTGACGAGCGCGACGCCGTCCTCGGGCAGGACCGTCAGCCCGCGCAGCGCCGCGTCCTCGACAATCGCGACCGCATAGGCGGCCTTCCGCTCGCCGCGGAACGCGATTGCCGCGTCGACCGCCTGCGCTCCCGCCGCCAGCGGCTTGCGCTCGACCTTGACGTTGGTCCTGGAGAGCGAACCGAACACGTCCGCGAACTGAATCGCCGCGCCGCCGGGCTTGGTACGCCCGTCCCAGACGGCGACCGCGACGCCGTTGGCCGCGACTTCGACAAAGCCGCCCGTCTTCTTCATGACGCGCTCGTCGCGCTCCTTGATCTGCTCTATGGTGAGCTTGCCGTCCGCAGCAATCGGCTTGCCGGTGACCGGACTGACGTACTCGGCCCCGCCGACGGATGCGGCAAGCGCGAAAATCGCGCCGACAACCAACCGTTCCATTATTTACCCTCCAATGAAGATTCGATGTGCGCCGGCAGCGTCAACCCGCCGCCCGTCTCGCGCTCCAGCAGCTGCCCGGCGGCATCGCGCATATCGGCCGCATCCTCGGCCTTGCCCTCCTTCAACAGCCTGACGATCTCCTTGAGCGCCATGCCCCTGATGGCGCGCTCCCTGACCACCTGCCTGCGCATGGCCATGACGAAGTCATCGAAACTCGCGCCGTCCTTCATGTAGTCGAGAATCGCTTCCTTGGCATCGGCGACGGCCTGCTTCTTCGCCTTCACGTCTTCGGAGTCGTCCGGTCCGATCTCGACCGGCTTCGCCAGCATCCCGGCGACATAGTCGTAGTCCAGGCCCAGCAGCACGCCGGGGATGAAATTGCCGCTCGTGGCCATGCCGACGAGGCTTTCCTCGAAGGAGTTGTCGAAGACCGGCTTCGGCGTCACGTCCTCCCAGTTGCCCAGATGGTCGCACTTGTAGACCGCGCCGTGCGAATGGACGATCTTGTATTCGCCCTCCTTCGGCGGCCTGAACGTCAGCACCCGACCATCGGGGAGTTTCAACGCGCCGGGTCGCTTCACGAACACCGGCGGCGCGGAAGGCGGCGCCGCGGGAGCATTCGTGGCGGCTCCGGGGGCTTCTTTCGCCTTCGCCGGCAATGGCTGGGCCTGGCGTCGCACGGGCTTCTCGCGGACTTTCATTTTCGATCCATCCGCCACCGAAGCATCGTCGCGGCTGCCGGAGAAATAAAGTGCCGCGCCGACAACGACAGCCACGACAAGCGCTCCGGCGACAATCCAACGCCACCGCAACATCGGCTCGGCGCGCTTCGCCCTTGGCGGTGGCGGCGCCTCCCGCCCGTCAGATCTATTCCATGCCATTTGTCGTTCCCCAAAAGAAGAAGCCCGCGAGGCCTCTTGCGACCCTGCGGGCTTGATTGCGGCCCGTCCGCAATCTCGGGCAACCTGATGATTTCATCACCGGCTCATCGCGCAATGCTGACGGGCCTTGGCGTCTGTTATCCGCGCGGCGGTCTTACGCGACCTTGCGCTTCAACGCCAACCCCGCCATGCCGAGCAGGAGCAGCAGACCCGAAGTCGGCTCCGGCACGGCGCCAATCGTGAACTGGTTGTTGGCCAGCGTCGTCGCCTGGTTGCCGAAAGCGAATGTCTTTCCGGTGGTATCATTCGCCATGCTGATCGACCTGATGTCGGTATACGAGGCCGCGCTGTTGTCAGCCGTCCAGAGAACGGCGAAAGCCTTGTAGACATCCGTGCCGCTGCCACTGTAGGTGATGGACTTGCCAGAAGTGGCAACAGTAACGCTTGCCGTTCCGGAACTGGTAACGGTGCCGCCATCATAGAATGCGAAGCTGGACACATCGGACCCATCCGCTACCATGGCAACAATCTGGTTCACATCGGTGACGCCATTCATGCCGACAACGAATACATTGTAGGCACCATTTGCATACGCAGATGCGCCCAGAATCGACCAGCCGACCGCGGCCGCGTGAGTAACGGCAGCGAGCATGACCGCCGCTGCCACTGTCATTAATTTTTTCATTGTCTATTTTCCTTCTTTAGTCGCGCCATGCACTTCGCAAGGCACAAAATCAAAGTGTATACGGACAGGTGATGACGATGTTGAACGTCAGCCCGTTTGCATTGTCAATCGCGAAACCAGCTCCCGGCTCCAGCGTGACATCAACCGGATTCAATTCAGCATCGCCCCAGAAGTTTCCCGCCTCTTCGCCAGCCGGATTCATCGACTTGTCATAATAAAGATACGCCTCGCTTGGATTGCCGAGCGGGCCGACGATCTGCATCGAGTCGCCCCAGCCAACTTCGCCGGCGCCGCCGTCATCAAGATTGACGTCGTTGATGTTGATCGCCGCCGGGAACGGATTGCCAGACCAGTTGAGGTTCTCACGGGCGGCAAAGCTTACATTCCCCTTGGGCGCTTCGCCGGCGCTGACGATGTTGAACTCAAGACCGTTCGCGTTGTCGATCGCGATGCCATCTCCACCGTCAAAGACGACATTGACCGGGTTTAATTCCGCATCGCCCCAGAAGTTGCCAGCCTCTTCGCCAGCCGGATTCATCGACTTGTCATAATAAAGATACGCCTCGCTTGGGTTGCCGAGCGGACCGACAATCTGCATCGAGTCGCCCCAGCCAACCTCGCCGGCGCCACCGTCATCAAGATTCACCTCGTTGATGTCGGTCGTATTGCAGCCAATCGACCGGAACACCGGCGAATACCAGTTCAGGTTTTCCCGCGCGGCGGTATTGCTGTACCCCACGACGTTCGCCGACTGGATGTCGGCGGCGGCGGCCATGGCCGCGGC
>JBJEWF010000057.1:0-15573 GCA_051884915.1 Kiritimatiellia bacterium | reverse complement strand
GACCTTGTCCATGGCCGCCTCCATCCCCTTTGCAAAAATCCGGGATAAGGGTGTTTCAGCCCGGGAAAGTTTCGCCCGCGGCAAAGCCCCTTTTCACCGGCATGCCGAAAGCGCGAGGACGGCGAAGGACGTGGCGAGGACGGGATCGTTTTCCCAGAACCGGTTGTTGTCGTTGGCCCAGCTGCCGTCCGCCTTCTGCAACGCCAGCAGCTTGGCGGCCAGTTCGCGGCGCCAGTGGGCCGTGCGCCCGTCGGGCAGCACGAACGAGTCCACGCCGGCGACGGACAGCGCCCGCGTCAGGATGTCGTAGTAGTAGTAGAGCCCCTGGCTGCCCATGCCGGGATTCTCGTCGACCGTCCAGAACTTCGAGCAGTACTCCAGCGCGCTTTTCACGCGCGCGTCGGACCGCGTCAATTTCGCGTGGCACATCGAAAGCACGGCCGCATAGCTCATGGAACCGTAGGCGCGCAACTGGACGCGCCCCGTTCCGTTGGTCGACAGTCCCGCCTGGGCCGTCCGTTCGTTGTAGGCCGCGCCGCCGGCGCGCTCGCCCTCCTTCTCCTGGAGCCGGGTCACGAACGCCAGCGCCTGCTCCCAGTTCAGGTCGGCGCGCGCCTGGCCTTTCGGGCGGAAGTCCTCGGCCTTCTCCGTCCGGCGCATCGCGTCCATCGCGTAGGAGGTGTTCGAGAGGTCGGCATAGCGCCGGCGGCTGGTCCGGTCGTAGCCGAAGCCGCCGGCCATCGTGTCATCGCCCGTCAGCTGGCTGGAGGCGATGTAGGTGCGGGCGTCCAGAATGGCCTTCATGGGCGCGTGGCCGCTGTCGAACAGCGCGCTCATGCAGACGCTCGTGTTGTAGTTGCCCAGGCCGCTGCCGCCCCGTCCGGGCTTCGGGACGTAGAACCCGCCATCCGGACGCTGCGTTTTCAGCACGAAGGCGGCGGCCTTCTTCGCCGCCTCCGTCTGCCCCTTTCCGCCATGGACGAACGCCCACAGCGGCAGAGCCGTCAGCGCCGGCATCTGCGGATCGCTGAAATGCCCGTCCTCGGCCTGCTGCGCCAGCAGGAACCTGATGCCGTTCGCAAGGGCCGCGTCGATGGCCGCGGTCTGATCCGCATGGACGAGGCCGCCCCACGCCACGGCGAGCGCCAGAATCGTTTTCTTCATGTCGTTCTCCTTTCTGGAAATTGAACGCCGGCCGGGGCGGCAGGGTTCACGCCGGCGGCCGCCGCGCCGCCGTCAGTCGGCCTTCCGGCAGAACTTGGGGTTGCAGCCGGCAATGACAAAGGCGACTTCGCCCTTGACGGCCACGCCCTTGAATCGCTCCGCCAGTTCGGACAGATAGCCGCGCTCGACGCGTTCGTGCAGCTTGGTCAGTTCAATGCAGACCGCGGCCTCGCGGTCGCCCAGAACCTCGAACGCCGCCTGCAGCGTCGCGCCGATGCGGAACGGGCTTTCATAGCCGATGAGGGTGTGCTCCCGGTCGCGGTCCTCCGCAAACCAGTGGCGAAGCGCGCCCGGCCCGCGCGGCGGAAAGCCGCGGAACGTGAACGAACTCGTCGGCAAGCCGCTCATCAGCAGCGCCACGTTGACGGCGCTGGCGCCGGGAATGACGTCGAACGGAACGCGTTCCTGCGCGCATTTCCGCACCAGGCGGTAGCCGGGATCGGAAATGGCGGGATAGCCGCCGTCGGAGGCCAATGCCACCTCCCGCCCCGCCTTGACCGCCGTCACGACCGTTTCGGCGATCCGGTCCTCGTTGCCCTGGCGGTAGCTGACCATCTCCGGCCGCGGAATGCCGAAATGCGCCAGCAGCTGCCAGGTCCGCCGCGTGTCTTCGCAGGCGATCAGCGACGCGTTCCGGAGCGCGTCGACCGCCCGCGGGCTCAAATCGCCCAGATTGCCGATTGGCGTTGCAACAACGTGGAGCATGGCCGTTGACCGTTGAACGTGAAAACCGCGGGCCGGACGCCCTCAGTCGTCGGACGAAAGGGATTTCGGCGACGGCCCGTAGCGATTCTCTTCCGGCTGGCCGTCGCGCACGAAGACCGTGAAGAGCAGATAGATCCAGATCCATCCGGCGATTTGCGAAATCCGGAAGAACGCCGTCTGCAGACCGTCGGACAGGAACGGCGTCTCGCACCTCGCGGACAGCGAAGCCACCACGCCCAGCCGGTTGGCGAGGGTCGCGCCGATCACGAGCAGCAGCCACCAGCCCGAGCGTCCCACGTCGTGGAACCGCCGCACCGTGACGGCGAAATAGGGCAGAAGCGCCGCGAGGGAATAGCCGCAGAACGCCACCAGCGCCACCACCGCCCACGCATCGGGTTTCCCGGCGGCCAGCGCCTCCATGGAGGTGGAGGTGAACGCGATGCCCAGCAGCAGACCGGCCAGCACCTGGTCGAAAAGCAGAAACAGCCAGTATTCGCGGCGACGGGAACGCCCCGCGTAGTCGAAAAGCCGCTGCCAGCAGAACATGAACCAGCGCACGCCACGTCCTCCTCAGGCGCCGAAGCACATGATCTGCTTCTCGAAACCGAACGTCATGGCGATCAGCGCGCTGCGGATCCACATGCCGTTGCGCATCTGGCGCCAGTACATCGCGCGCGGATCGCGGTCGCAGCACGTCGCGATCTCGTCGCGGCGGGGCAGCGGGTGGAGAATCACGCCGTCCTTCGGCAGCAGCTTCAGCTCTTCGGCGCCGAACTTGAAGAGGGAGGTGTCGATCCGCGAACTTTCCCCCTTCGAGCTGTCCCACTCGTCCTGGATGCGGGTCATGTAGACGGCGTCGGACAGCGACGTGGCCTCGCGGAGATTGCCGGAGACGGCGTAGGACACGCCCTTCTCCTTCAGGATCGCCAGGACGTCCTCCGGAACCTGCAGCTGCGGTGGCGCCACGAACACCTGCCGGACGTTGGCGAAGTTGGTCAGCAGATAGCTGAGCGAACGGACCGTGCGGCCGCGCAGCAGATCCCCGCAGAACGTGACCGTGCGGTTTTCAAGCCCGCCCTTCTTCTCGAACGAGCGGAGGAGCGTGTAGACGTCCAGCAGCGCCTGCGTGGGATGCTGGTCCTTGCCCGAACCGGCGTTGAGAATCGGAATCGGACGGTCGCTGTTCGAAAGCTCCCAGGCCATCTGTTCGGCCAGGCCCTTTTCGGGACAGCGCATGATGATCATGTCCACGTAGCTCGAAAACGTCCGGATCGTGTCCGTCTTCGATTCGCCCTTCGCCTCCGAACTCGTCGCGGCGTCGCGCACGGAACTGGTCGTGAGCCCGAGGATCTGGCAGGCGTTCAGATGGGACAGGAACGTCCGCGAGCTCGGCTGGGAGAAATAGAGCATGGCGCGCTTGTGGGGCAGCAGCGACTTCAGATAGAGCGCGCCCTCCTTCGTCTTCGCCATGAAGCGGATGCGGTTGGCGAGGGCCGCAAGCCGCTCCAGCAGGCCGCGGTCGAACTGCTGGGCGAACAGCGTGTGGTACGGCGTGTTCGGGATCTCGTAGTTTTCCAGATACGGCCTCTTCGCCTCCAGGGGAAGCCGTTCGTAGTCTTCCCATCCGATTTCCGTCAACTTCGCCATTTCCGCGCCCCCCTTTTTCGTTTCGTCCGGACGCCGTCAAATGGCGGCGTCCGGCCATTTGACAGTCCAGCAGAACCTACAACGCCGCCTGATTGCAGAGCGAACTCACGAAAAGCGCCTTGATCGTGTGCATCCGATTTTCGGATTCGTCGAAGACCTTCGAATACTTCGACTCGAAAACCTCGTCCGTCACTTCCAGGGCGCCGCTGTCCTTCGTCACGTCCGTATTGAAGTCGTGGAACGCCGGGAGGCAGTGGAGAAACATCAGCTTGCCGTCGAGATTGCCGGTCGCCCTCATCAGGTCCATGTTGATCTGGTACGGGCGGAGCATCCGGATGCGCTCGGCCGTCTTGGCTTCCTCGCCCATCGACACCCAGACGTCGGTGTAGATCACGTTCGCCCCCCTCACGCCCGCGACGGGATCGGAGAAGACGCGGACGTCCACGCCGTTCCGCTTGGCGACGGCCTCGGCCTCCGCCAGCTCCTTTTCGTCGGGCCACAGCTCTTTCGGCGTGCAGCAGACGTAGCGGACCCCCGCCTTGGCGCAGCCCATCATCAGCGAGTTCGCCACGTTGTTGCGCCCGTCGCCCACATAGGCGACCGTGCAGTCGCGAAGCGAACCGAACGTCTCCTTGATCGTCAGCAGGTCGGCGAAGATCTGCGTGGGATGGTAGTCGTCCGTCAGGCCGTTCCACACCGGCACGCCCGACCACTTGGCGAGCGCTTCGCAGGTCGACTGCTTGAACCCGCGGAAGAGAATGCCGTCGTAGATGCGCCCCAGCACGCGCGCCGTGTCCTTGACCGACTCCTTCTTCCCGAAGTGGATGTCGGGGCGCGTCAGATACTCGGCGCCGCCGCCCTCGTCGCGCGCGGCGATGACGGAGGAGTTGCGCGTGCGCGTCGAGGACTTCTCGAAAATGAGGGCGATATTCTTGCGGTGCAGCAGATCGCCGCGGATTCCCGCCGCCCGGCGGGCCTTCAGCTGCCCCGCGAGATCAATGAGATTCAGCATCTCCTCGTCGGTGAACGAGGTCATCCGCATCAGCGAGCGGCCATAGAGTTCCGGCATCCAAGTCAACATCATCAAACCTTTCCGGGTCAAACCGTTGCCGCGTCCCCGTCGGACACGGCAACGCACGTCAAACCGCCATCTGCAAAAGCAGTCCACAATTTCATGGCGCGCGTATTCTACCACATCCGTTCGGCGGAATCAACCGCGACCGCCGGCGCCCGGCCACCGGCGCGCGTCTAGCGGATGATCACGATGGAATTGGCGCGGCAGACTTCCAGGTAGACCGTGTCGCCTTCCACGACGATGCGCAGGGACCGGTTGAGGCCCTCTTCCGCCGTCACGAGCCACTTGCCGCGCGGTTCGGCGTTCACGAGCCCGCCCTGGGCCGTGAGGATCGGATGGCGCCCGTACGCCGGCCGGACGTCGGATCCGGCCGCCGTCAGCGCCACCGTCACCGTGTCGGCAAACGACACCGCCGAACTCACCGTGCACAGGGGAACGGTCCCCTCCGGGCCGATTTCCACGGCGAGGCGGGCAAGGTTCGTCACGGAAACCGCGCCCAGATCCAGCCTGCCGCCGCCGGCAAGCGAGGTGAGCGAAAGCAGGAAATCGGCGTCCCAGCCTTTCGAATCGACCTTGAGCGTGGCGCCGGCCGCCACCGAGACGTCGCCCAGGACCCGTGTCTGGACGTCGGCCTGGTTCAGCCATTTCCGCCGCAGATGGTCCCGGATCGCGATCCGGGTCGAAAGGTCGTTCTGCGCGTCGAACGCGATGAACTCGGCGATTTGCTGCCCGCCCAGGTAAAGGCGGCTGTTGATTTTCTGGCAGCCGAACTGGCAGATCGGAATGGTGTCGCTGGCCGAGGACAGGCAGAGCACGTGCCACCCCGCGGGCAAGACGTGGTTGTACGGCACCGAGACGCCGTCCACGTCCAGCCAGTAGTCGTTGAACACCCGGTGGCTCTGATTTCCCTGGAACAGCGCGCCGCCGGTGCCGCGGTCCGCGTAATATTCCCACGTGCCGAAAACCGACCGGCGGCACTGCTCGTCCGTATCGCGGAAAACGATGTAGAGTTCCCTGATGCTCCAGCGGTTCGCCGAGAGGGAGAACGAGCCCGCGGAATTCTCCACGTGGTAGCAGCCGTTCTCGTCCGGGTCGAGCGCACAATACGGACCGAAATCGAAAACCGTGCGCGATTGTCCGCCAATCGTCTCGGTCACGAGCCGGGGAAGATTGGTCACGCTCAGACTCGTTGACGTCATCGGGGCGAGCGCATATCCGCCATCGGCGCGCCCATTCGCCGGATTGACGCGGCGGAGCGTCACCGTGGACGCGTTCGTTTCCGCGACAAGGGTGGAGAGATCGGACGCGTCAAAGTGGAAATAGGCCGTTTCCAGCAGGGGGAGGATGGCGTCCCGGTCCGCCACAAGGTCGAATGACAGCACGCCTTCCTGTACGGCAAGGCCGGAGAAGTCCGCATCGGGAGTCCAGCCGATCTGCGCCGCGCCCGCACCCTTCTTGACCAGCGTGCCGGGCGTGACGACGGCGGTGAAGCGGCGGTCGCTGTCCGTCTCCAGGACGGGATCGGCCTGTTCGGAAAAGGTCACCGTGCCGAAGGTGTCTTCGGCGGTGTCCGGATGCGCCATGCCTTTCCACTTCTTCAGCAGATAGGCTTCCGTGCGGCGGCGCTCCGCATCCGTCAGCGTCCGGTCGTAGAAGAGATATTCGCCGACCTGAATGCCGCCGCCATTGTCGCTCCGGTAGCCCGCAAGCGAATTGCCGTAGCAGGGGCGCGCGGACGAGAAGCGGATGACCACCCAGTCGTCCACGCCTTTGCCGTAGAATTCATTGGTGCTGCTCATGTACGACCCGTCCACGCTCCAGTGCGCCGAACTCTGGGTGGAATCCGCATTTCCGCCCCACTGGCAAAGGGATTTGCTGTCCCGGCCGAAGGAAACGGCCGCGTAATCGGAGAAGATCATCGGCGCCGCGTCCTTGCCGGCCAGATTGCGCCACACGATGAAGCCTTCCATCAATTTTGCCGTGTAGGTGACGTTTCCGGAATCGTTCAGGCAGGTGCTCAACCCCAGGCGCGCGCCATTTCCCGCATAGGCCGACCCGAAGTCCACGCAGGGCATGCCGCGCGGTCCGGCGGAATTGTAGGTGGGCTTCAACGTCTCCTTGATGTAGTTGTTGGTCATGGTGACGCCCACGCCCTCCCGGCAATCCAGCCAGGCCGCGATGTCGGTGGTGTCGTTCCCCTCGGCGTCCTTCTCGAACAGGAAGCGATCCGGCTTCGTGGCATCGCCCCAGAAATGCGGATTGGGCGCCGGCTGGGGATCGTCGTATGCGTCGGCCACCTGGTGGACGAACTTGACGCGTCCCTCCTCGACCGTCAGGTTCTCCTTCCCCGCCCGGTCGAGAATCAGCGTTCCCGCGCCCGTCTTGGTGAAGCCGCGCGTGGGTGCGCTGGCCGGCGCATGGACCGTCCGGATGCTGGCCGTCTTGCCCTCGGGCACGCAGACCCGGACGCCCTCGACGGGAATCTCAAGGTAGTTGAGGTCCTGCCAGACGAGATCGGTCTTCCCCTTCTCGTGCCATTTCGCCATGAGGTAGCGCGTGGTCTGCAGCCGCTCGGCTTCCGTCAGCGCATTGGTGTAGGCAATGGCCTCCGCGAGGACGAGGCCGCCCGCCGTTTTGCTCCCCTTCATGCCTCCGCAGTGCCAGACGCTGACGAGGTTGGTCGCCGCAATGTGGTAGACCTGCAAGGTCTGGGGATCGCGGTAGTCGGTGAAACTGCCGGTGCGGGAATACACGGGCGCCCCGTTGATTGCGCTCGCGGAATCGTATGTCAGCGCCACGTTCGTGTCCAATACGCCCACGCCGGCGCCCTGGAGGTGAAAGGCGCCAGTCCCCGAGCCGTCTTTCGTCCACCATTCGAAGGGCGAGTGCATGTAGCCGGGCGTCGTGCACTTGGCCACGAAGAAAACCTCCTGCGCGCCGCTCGAACGGTAGTCGCAATAGTCCAGCAGCGCCGTCGTGCCGTAAACCGCTTCGTCGTCCGCGGGATACTCCAGTCCGGCGCTGTACGCGCCAAAATTGACAAGGCGTACGCCATTGACCGTTTCCGGGCCGAGCTGGGGACATTTCCACGTGTAGTCGCCGGTGGAAGAGGGACCGTAGAGATAGAGGCTGCCGCCTTCGGCGTCGTGCCAGCGCGTGAGACGGTCCGTGCCGTCGTCATCCTGCGAAACCTCCATCGTATTCGTGGCGGCCGCGTCAAAACGGTATGCGGGCACGCCGGCCGGACGGGACAGGTCCGCGGATTGCGCGGCGCCGATTTCAAGCGTGCCCGCCTCATGGATCACGCCGCCGCGGAAAGGCTTCTCCAGCACCAGCTTGCCCGGTCCCAGCTTCTTGATCGGCGCCTGCCCGAACGGATGGCGCAGCGCGATCGCATGAGTCTCGTTTGTGGGATAGAAATGGGACTGGACGGTCATCAGCACCCGATCCAGCGCCAAGACGTCCGGTCCGCGCGTGGCAAATCCCGAACGGCCGCCCATGAACCACAGGGCCGGCGAGTTGGCGGCATCGTAGAAGGAATAGTAGTTCCCGTTTCCGCTATTCTGGCGGAACACCTGAAAGGAGGAAGAGTTGGCCACGCCCCAGATCGTGATACTGCACGACGGCCAGCTCACCCACTGGTTGAGCGCCAGTCCGGGATCCTCGGCCGCGGCCCAGCACAGGTAGTTGGCGGGCGAATTCGTGGGCGTGACCTCCGGCGACCAGTAGGACGCCGTCGCAAAGGACTTCTCGGGGTTGGTGTTGTCGTCGTGCCACGTCGTTTTCAGCCACTGGAGATAGACGGGCTCCTCCCCGGGAAGCAAGCCCGCGAACAGAAGCGCGCCCGACAGCGCAAGCGCCTTGCGCGCCGCGCGGACGCCCCGCGCATTGTCCTTTTTGTCTGCCATTCTGGTTTCTCCTTTTCTTCCGCTTCAATCGGTTCCCGGCCGGGGCTCGCGGACGGCGTTGTTGCGCAAACCCTTCAGCAGGGCCTGCTTGCGGTCCGTGTCGTGCGCGGCCTTGTGCACCTTCCCGAGCGCATAGTCGTCGGCATGCTCGTGCTCCACGCTCCAGGGCGGCCATTCGCGAAACGCATGGTAGGTCCAGTCCCAGCCATATTCGTCGAACAGTTCGATGCAGTCGTTGATGTACGCGGCCGCGCCTTTCGCCCACAGAATGCAGCTGAACTCGCCCACGTAGATCCGCGCCTCCGGATGCCGCTGCTGGAACAGGATGAACGGCGCCAGCGCCTCGCGGATGCGGTCCTTGTTCCAGAACTCGCCGTTGATCCAGTTGTTGTAGCTCCAGCGGACGGTCGGCCCGCCGCCAATCCCCATGTGCGTGAGCGTATGCGGCGAATAGTAGTGCGGCGAATAGATCACGTTCTCGTCCGGATAGTGGAACGCGACGGTCTCGGTGATCACCGGCGTCTTCGCGTCGACCGTCCGGATCTCCGCGACAACCTCGCGGAAGACGCGATCCCACGTCGCCGGCGACGTGGCCGGCTCGTTGAGGATGTCGTACCCGTAGATGGCGGGATCCTCCCTGAAGCGCGTGGCGATCGTCCGCCAGGCCTTCCGCAGGTTCGTCGTGTCGTAGTCGCCGGGGACGACGTTGGACGCGTACTTCGTCCGCTTCGTGCCGGGTCCGCCATGCAAATCGACGACCAGCTTCAGCCCGTACTTGCGGCAGAGTTTCAGGGCCGCGTCCATCTCGTCCAGCTTGCGGTCGAGACGCCGGAACCACTCGTCCATGTCGTTGCAGTCGCGGGTGCCGATGCCGATCTGGAAGCGAATGAGGTTCGCGCGCCAGTCGCGCAGCGTCTTGAACGCCTCCTCGCTCAGATCCCCGCCGCTCATCACGCCGCGGAAACAGGCGGGCGAGGGCTTCCCCGCGAAGCGCCCGCGCGGCAGCGCATCGGCCCGCGGATTCGGCGGCGCCGTCGCCGCCTCGTCGTCGGGAATCTCGACGGCCCGCCAGATGCGCACGCCGTCGATCCAGAACTCGCCGGGCGCGTTCTCCAGTCCGACGACCAGCGAAATCCGCTTCAGATCCGGCGGCAGGTTGAGCACCATCACCCAGGTTTTCCAGTCGAAGGTGCCGAACTCCGAAGGCGCCTGCGGGTATCGTGTGCGCCCGCCATCGTCCCACGGAACCATGATTTTCGGTCCGTTGAACGGCTGGGGACCGCGTTCCAGATCGACCCCCTTCACATCCGCCTCGACGAACACAAGCCCCTTGAATTTCTCCGGATCGAGCGGAATGTCGAGCTTGAAGTCCCCGGCCGCCGTCTGGTGCCGGACGTAGACGGTCCCGTCGCCGGTCTTCCCGTCGGCGGCACGCCACGTCCGCCCTTCAACCAGCCGCTGCTGCGCGTCGCGGTTGATCGCGGCGACCTCTGCGGCGGTGAAGTCCGTTTTCCAGAGCAGATCTCCCTTTTTGTAGGCGCCCGAAACCGTCAGCGCCAGTCCCGACAGGACTCCTGCGGCAATCACGTTGCATGAAGGCATCGTCGATGTTCTCTCTTTGGGTTGAGACGGCCTCCCGAACCCCTGATCGCCCGCCCGGGAAGCGCCATCATTATCGCACAACGCATGGGTTTCCGCAAGCGAAAAACGAAAAAATGGCTTGTGAATCCACTCGGGGGGGGGGGTAATTCATATTCCGCAAAATATTTTCGCGGAAATGTGAATTATGTCACAGATTGGACGCGGGCGAGAACGGACGCGCGGGAGCGCGTCCCTCCCGTGCGGCGGACGCAGCGGCCGCGGACGCGCAGGAAACCCGGCGCGCTCACTCGGCAATGCGGTCGCGCCTGAACGTGCAGAAGGCGGAAACGAGCATCAGCGCGCCGCCGATGGCGTACACCGCGCCCATCCACATGAACCCCTGCTCGAAACCGGGCACGCCCAGGCCGAGGACCTGATCGGCACTCATCTGGATCTGCTCCAGAAGCGGCGCGGCCGCGGCCGCTCGGGGATTGGCGATCAGCATTTCGACCTGTTCCGCGGACAGCCCCTTCGCGGCGAGCGCCGCCACCGACGCGCTCTTGCTCAGCCAGCCGATCAGCGGCGGCGCGAGCGAACCGACGAAAAACGCGCTCATGGTCATCAGCCCCACGGCGATCGAGCGGAACTTCGGCTCGACGACGTCGAAGAGCGAAGCGTGCGTATTCACCTCGAAGAGGCCGCGGAAGACGCCGTATCCGACGATGGCGGCAAGCATCGCGGCGTAGGTCGGCGCACGGCCGAGGAAAACGAGCACCGGCGCGCCGACCAGCAGCGCGCACGACTGGAGCGCCAGCCGGAAACGCGGGTGGCGGCCGACAAAACGGTCGGTGATCACGCCGCCCAGCATGATCGCGCCGAACGCGAACGCATAGTGCCAGAACATCGTGTCGTCGCCCGCCACCACATCGGCGACGCCATACTTGCGCGCGGCGAACTTCGGCGCCCAGGACATGTAGGCGTTGTTCGCGAAAACGACGGCGATGAACCCCGCCGACGCCAGCAGGGCGGACGGCGTGCGGAAGTAGGCTTTCAGTCCGGCCATGAGCGGCAGAGGCGGTTCGCCCGTCCGCCCATCGGGCCGCGGCGGGGCCGCGTCGCCGGAAACGGGCCGGTCGCGCAGCACGAAGACGAAGAGGACGCCGAGCAGAAAGCCCAGCGCGCCGAAGACGATGAAAACGAGCCGCCAGGTCCCGGCCGCGCCGAAGATTCCGCGCACGGCCGCGTTGTGGTCCAGCGCGCCGATCACCCACTTCACGATCTTGCCCGAGAAGATCAGCCCCACGTACAGGGCGGCCTGATGGACGGCCATGGCCACCGACCGCGTTTCGCGGTGGTGGGTTGCCAGCAGGGCGTAGGCGCTGGGGGCGTAGAACGATTCGCCGCCGCCCGTGGCGATCGAACGGAAGAAAATCAGGCCGTACATGCCCGTCACCAGCGGCGAGCCGGTGAGGGCCGTCGTCAGCGACCAGAAAATCAGCGAACCGGTGATGATCCACTTGCGGCTGAAACGGTCGCCCAGAAAACCGGCGACAGGCGTCATGACCGCGAGCGTGCAGAAGAGCGAGGCGTGGATCGCGCCAATCGCCAGGTCGTCCAGATGGAGCTCGCCCTGGATGCGTTCGGTCAGCAGGCCGAACAGGGCGCGATCGGCCTGATGGAAGAAGAAGGCGCACGAGAGGAGCGCCAGCAGCAGCCACTTGTAGGAGTTTTTCATGGTCCGGAATCCGAATGCAAGGCCGTGACGGTCCGCGCGGCTAGCGCGAGAGGCGCAGAACCAGCGTGGCGTGCGCGGGGATCTCCGCCTCGTAGCGGTCCGCAAAGCGCCCCAGATCGGACTGGCGCCAGCAATCGCGCAGGCTGAACGTCCCCGACTGCCCGAAGGACCGGAAGTCCAGCGCCACCTTCCGCGACAGCGGATAGGCGTTCATCACGCCCACGGCGATGTCCCCGTTGGCGAGCGGACGGGCCCAGACCTCCGTGGCGTCCTCGCGCACCCAGCGGCGCGCCTGCCGGCCCAGGACGTCCTGGTTGATGGCGATGAGTTCGTCGTTCATCAGGAGCGACTTCGTGAAGTCGTCGAGCCGCGTAAGGTCCGTTCCGATCAGCAGCGGCGCGGCGAGCAGACACCACATCGACACGTGCGTGTACTGTTCGTTCGGCGTCAGATACGTCGGGTGCGTCGAACCGAACGACCGCTGGAGGCCGACGAGCATCATGTCCGGATCGGCCCAGAATCCCGGCCCCGTGTACTGGTAGTAGGCGGCGTCCTTGACATAGCCCTCCATGGCGGTGCGCATCCACGTCCAGGTGTCCTTCATGTCCTGCCAGATCCGCCACACGTTGGCCCCCGCCTCGCGTCCCCACAGCTCCGTCTCGCCGCACCCGTACTGGCAATAGGCGTAGACGATGTCGCGGTTCTGGGCCCGCAGGCACTTCTGCATCAGGCGGTACGGCTTCGCCCAGGCTTCGCGGGGCGGGGCCGGCTTGTTCGCCGGGTTGCGCCCGACGCGGCCGCCGCCCATCCATTCCCAGGTGTCCCAGCCCGTTTCCCGCTTGAAGATCTCGCCATACGAGCACCAGTCGTATTTCAGGTAGTCGAACCCCCATTCGGCGTAGCGTTCGGCGTCCTGCAGCTCGTGCCCGAAGCTGCCCTCGCAGCCGCCGCACGTCGTGGGACCCGGCGACGAATAGAGGCCGGCCTTGAAGCCCAGCGCGTGGATGGCGTCGGTCATCTTCTTCATGTCGGGGAACGAGCCGTTCGCGTTGATCCTCCCGGCGGCATCGCGCGCCGGTCCCTGCACGGCCGCGCGCGCCCGGGCCGCCGCGCTGCCGCTGTTGTTCATTTCCCACCAGTCGTCGAGATTGACATAGGCCCAGCCGTGGTCCCCCAGGCCGCTCGCGTCCATCGCCTCCGCCGCGTCCAGCGCGTGCTTCATCGTGAACGCGTTCCCCCAGATGTTCCAGCTGTTCCAGCCCATCGGCGGCGTCAGGCAGATCGTCTCGCCCACCTTCAGGACGATGGTCGCGGCGGCCGTCCCCTTGGCGTTTTCCGCCGTGACGCGGATGGGGTAATCGCCCGCGGTCTGCGGCGCCGTCCCCCGCAGAACGCCCTTTGCCGCGTCAAACGTCACGCCCGGCGGCAGGCCGTCCGCCGCGAGAGCCATCGGGCGTTCGCCGGAAACCGGCACGCGGAAAATGACCGGACGTCCCGGACGGACGCCCCAGACCGACGCGCCGTTGAACTGCGGCGCCGGCTTGACGGGCGGCGTCAGAATGCCCAGCTGCGCCACGCGGCTCGCGGGAACAAGGGCCGGTTTCGCCCCGGGCGGATAGGTGAACTTGGCGTCCGCCCAGTCCGCATTCGAGCACTCGAAGCCGCACCAGGGCGCGAACGACGCCGTTTCCAGAACCGCTTCCCGCGCGCCCCGCAGATCGACGTGGACGCTCTTCGGCTGCTGCCGTTCCGTCACCCGCCCCGAATCCCAGACGATCCGGCCGTCTACCCACACGCGGAAAATGGCGCCGGCCTGGCGCGTCGTGCGCCCTTTCACGTCCTTCGCGTCCTGGTCGATGCCGACAATCGCGTCGAAGGCCTCGACCCGGCCGTCCAGCGTGAAGCCGATGCCGCTTTCCGGGCGCAGGCCGATGCCGCGCTCATACCGCCCGGCGCCCAGGCGGATGGGATTGCCGTCGACCGACGTCCGGGCGCGCACCGAACGCCCCATGCCGCAGCTGACCCCCGAAAGGTCGTATTCGTCCACATAGGCGACATCGCACCAAACGGCCGCGCACGCGAGCGCGCAACCTGCCATGAGCGCACGTTTCATCTCCACCCGCCCTTTCCTTTCACTGGATGCCCAGCCGCCGTTCGATGTCCTCAATCGTTCCGCCCTTGGTTTCGGGCATGAAGAAGACCGCCCACAGCAGCTGGACGAACATCATGAACGCGAAGAAGCCAAACGCCCAGGTGCCCGCCCGTTCGGCCACGGCGGGGAACGCCCAGGAAATGAGGGTGCACATGAACCAGTGCGTGAAGCAGCCCAGCGCCTGGCCCTTCGCGCGGACCGCATTCGGGAAGACTTCGCTGATGTAGACCCAGATCACCGCACCCGACGAACAGGCGAAGAACGCGATGAACCCGAGAATGCCCAGCACGGCCAGCGTCGAATTGCACCTGTCGCCCAGCGCGAGCTGCCACGCCACCAGGGAGTGCATCAGAATCATCAGCGCCGAGCCCCCGACGATCATCGCCCGGCGGCCGAACTTGTCGATGATGAAGAACGCGAGCACCGTGAACGTCAGATTCACCGTGCCCACGCCCATCGTCCCCGCCAGCGAGGCCATTTCGCTGCCGGCGCCGAAGATCATGTCGAAAATCCGCGGCGCGTAGTAGTTGATGGCGTTGATGCCCGAGACCTGGTTGAAGAACGCGATGAAGAACGCGAGCAGGATCGGCTTGAAATACTTGCGCTGGAAGAGCGCGGCCGACGTGCCGCGGGCAACCTCCCGGAGGGAGTTCTCGATGTCCGCCAGGATGTCGCCCGTCGACTTGCCCGCTTCGGCGAAGCCGATCCGCGTCAGCACGGCTTCCGCCTCGGCCTTCCTGCCGACCCGCACCAGCCAGCGCGGCGATTCGGGGATGGTCGTCAGCAGGGCCATGAAGAGGACGATCGGCAGACATTCCATGCCGAGCATCACGCGCCACTTGACCATCTCGACCGTCATGGGGCCGGAGGCGAACACGCCGGCCAGCCAGGTGCAGAGGCCGCTGAACCAGCTGCCCTCCGCCGCCATCCAGCGGGCCACGAAATAGTTGGACACGTAGGAGATCAGAATGCCGAAGACGATGTTCAGCTGGTTCATCGCCACGAGACGCCCGCGGAGCGGCCCCGGCGAGACTTCGACGATGTAGAGCGGCACGACCACCGACACGCCGCCAATCGCCAGGCCGCCGATGAAGCGGAACCAGCCCAGAAGATGGGGGCCGAGCGCCGCGGAACGCGGCGTGAACGCGCACCCGAGCGCCGAGACGAGAAAGAGCGTCCCCATCAGCCACAGCGTGGGACGGCGCCCCCACCGGTCGCTCGGCGCGCCGGCGCCGAAAACCCCGATGACCGTGCCGATCAGCGCGACCGAGACGACAAAACCATGCCAGAAGGCGTCCAGGGCGAACTCGGCCTGGATGGCCTTTTCGCAGCCCGAAATGACCCCCGAATCGAAACCGAAAAGAAAGCCGCCCAGGGCGGCCACGACGACGACATGAAGCAACGACGCACGAGCCTGAATTTTCATGGGGCCGATTATACCATAAAAACCAAACGCCGTGTGGCGCGTTGCGCCACGCCACGCCCGAATCCGGTCAATGGAACTTGCCGGCGGCCTTCAGCGCCCGGAAGTGCGCTTCGTCGCGCA
>JBJEWF010000056.1:0-59152 GCA_051884915.1 Kiritimatiellia bacterium | reverse complement strand
TTCCGCTGGTGGACCTACCGCAAGCATCTGCGCCGGGCGCCGGCGGGCGAATGGGTCGTTTCCGAGTTCCTGCCGCCCGTGGGCTGGTCGGGCTACGGCAACACCATCGCCTGTCCGCTGATCCACCATGTCAAGGAAGGCCGTTGGCTGCGCGATCCGGCCTATCTCGACGGCTATCTGGCGACCATGGCGGCCAAGGGCAACGTCGCCGGCCCGAAGGCCTACGCCAACTGCCTGGCCTGGAGCACGCTCGACCGCAGCCGCGTGACGGGCGACGACGCGCTGGCTCTGCGCCTGCTGGACGCGTTCGTCGCCAACTACGAACGGTGGGAGAAGGGCTGGAACGCGCGGTCCCTGAGCCTGAAGCGCGTGGCGAACGTCCGCCACTGGAAGGCCTTTCCGATCAAGACGGGATTCCGTCCCGAACGCGGCCTTTTCGACTTTGCGGGCGACCGCGAGGGCAGCGAATTCGCGCTCTCCGACGACGGCGCCCGGCCGATGCAGAACGCGATGATGTGGGCGGAGGCCACGGCGATTGCCGAACTCGCGCGGCGCCGGGGCGACGGGGCGCTGGCCGGGAGATTCGCCGCCAAGGCGCGGGACCTGGAGCGGAACATCAAGGAGAAGCTGTGGAATCCGGCGCGCAAGTTCTTTACGGTCCTGTCGATCGAAGGCCGGCAGGACGACGTGTGCGAGCTGCACGGCTACGCGCCGTTCTACTTCGAGATGCCTCTGGACGCGCGCTACGACGCGGCGTTCGCCGGTCTTTCGGACGAGCGGGGCTTTCTTGCGCCCCACGGGCTGACGTTTCCGCGGCGCGACACGCCCGGCTTCGAGGTGGGCGTTTTCACGAACCGGCACGAGTGCCTGTGGAACGGCCCGAGCTGGCCGTACGCGACTTCCGTCGCCCTCACGGCGTTCGCGAACCGTCTGCACGGCACGGCCCGCACGCCGGCGAACGCGGCGGCCTACCGGCGGCTGCTGCGCCAGTACGCGGTGCAGCAGCGCATGACGCTTCCGGACGGAACCGTGGTGCCGTGGATCGACGAGAACTACGATCCGTTCAGGCAGGAGTGGCTGGCCCGCGCGGTGATGCGGGAGTGGGAACGGCTGGGCATTGGCAAGCAGAAGTGGCCGGAACGCGGCAAGGACTACAACCATTCGACCTACTGCGATCTCGTGATTTCGGGCCTGGTCGGTTTCCTGCCGTCCGAATCGGGCGGCTTCGCGGTCGATCCGCTGGCCGATCCGTCGTGGGATTCGTGGTCGCTGACCAATCTGCGCTATCGCGGGCATGACGTCGACATCCGCTGGAAGCGGGGCGACGGCTTCGCGATTTCGGTCGATGGCGTCCGCGTGGCGCACCGGGACCGTCCGGAACGCGTCGACGTGCCGGCGCTTCCGGAGAGGGCGCCGGCCGTGCTGGCGACCTGCGACGTGGTGGTGGCGGGCGGCGGCGCGGCGGGCGTGGCCGCCGCCGTGGCGGCCAAGGCGGCCGGGGCGGACGTGTTTGTCGTCTCGGCGCGGCCGTATCTGGGCGAGGATCTCGCGGGCAAGCTCCGTCTGGCCAAGGAGGCGGACGACGACCTGTCGTCGCCGCTCGCGCAGGCGATCTACGCGGTCCGCGGGCGGCCCCTCCACCAGTTCGGCGGCGTGACGCCGATCCAGATCAAGCGCGTCTGCGACGAGGCGCTGGTCAAGGCGGGCATTCCGTTCCTGGCCTGGACGATCCCCGTCGGCGTCGCCAGGGACGAGGCGGGGCGCGTGGCGGGCGTGTGGGTCGTGAACCGCGGCGGCCGCCAGCTGGTGCGGGCGAAGGTGGTGGTCGACGCCACCGAGCGCGCGACGATGGCCCGTTCGGCCGGCGCCGCGTTCAGGCCGTTTCCCGCGGGCGCGCAGGACTTCACGCGGTACGTGATTTCGGGCGACCGGCCGCCGGACGCCGTGGCGTCCGTGGGGGAACCGCAGCCGGTCGACGCCCGGGGCCGGGGACAGCTGGCGCCCGCGGCGGACGCGCCGGGCGTGGTGACGGCCCGGATGTGGCGCTGCGAACTGAAGATTCCGATGGCCGACGGGTCCGCGCGCGCGTTTGCCCGGGCGGAGCAGATCGCGCGCGACCGGACGTGGACGCGGACGACGGTCGACGCGGCCGACACGCTTCTCTTCGATCCGCCCGACACGCTCATTGCGGACGTCGCGGACGTCTTCACGTGCGGCCCGGCGGCGGGCCGGCGCAAGCCCGGCGAATCGCTGACGGCGGCGGCGAAGATCGGCCGGGAGGCGGCCGCCGCCGCGAAACGGCGGACGCAGCCGGCGGCGCGCCTCCGGCAGATGGACGACCTGCCGCTGCTGGCGACGTGCGACGTTCTCGTGGCCGGCGGCGGAACGGGCGGCGCGCCGGCGGCGATCGGCGCCGCGCGCAAGGGCATGAAGACGATTCTCTGCGAATACTCCCACCGGCTGGGCGGCGTGATGACGGATGGCGGCATCGGCCTCTACTGCTTCGGCCTGCGGGTCGGTTTCACGGAGGAGCTGGACCGCGCCCTGAAGAAGATGGGCAGCGTCTACGGCGTCTGCAAGGCCGAATGGCTGCGCCGGCAGGCCCGCGAGGCGGGGGCGGAAATCTGGCTGGGCGCGCTGGTGGCGGACGTCCTCATGGAGGGCGACGCGGTGGTGGGCGCCGTGGTGGCCTTCGCGGACGGCACGTGCGGGCGCGTGCTCTGCAAGGCGGCAATCGACGCCACGGGCAATGCCGATTTGGCGTTCAAGGCGGGCGAGGCGACCGAGTTCATCGACGATGCGGAACTGTCCGTCCAGGGCGCCGGCTCGACGCCGCGCATTCTCGGCAAGAGCTACCAGAACACGGACAGCCAGTTCGTCGACGACACGGACGTCGCGGACCTCACCTACTTCTGGCTGCGGGCGCGGACGAGTTTCGGCCATCACGTGTGGGACCAGGCGCAGGTGGTGAACAGCCGTGAGCGCCGGCGCATGGTCGGCGCCTTCTACGTGACGGTCCAGGACGCCATGGGCGGACGGACCTATCCCGACGTCATCGGCCTCACCCGGAGCAATTTCGATACGCACGGGCAGACGGTGGACCCGCAGTTCTTCGTGGAGGACCCGGGGCGCGCGGCGACCACGGTCCATCTGCCCTACCGCTGCATTCTGCCGCGGAAGACGGACGGGCTGCTGACGATCGGCCTCGGCATGAGCGCGCACCGCGACGCGATGCCGATTCTCCGCATGCAGCCCGACGTGCAGAACCAGGGATACGCGGCGGGCCTCGCGGCGGCGCAGAGCGTGTCGCGCGGGGTCCGTCTGCGCGCAATCGACGTGAAGGCGCTGCAGCGCGAGCTGGTGGCGAAGGGCATCGTCCCCGAAGCCGTCCTGACGATGACGGACAACTATCCGCTGTCGGACGAGGCGCTGGCCGCGGCGGTGCGGGAACTGGGCGCGGACTACAAGGATCTGGCGAAGGTCCTGTCCGACCCCCGGCGCGCCCGGCCGCTGCTGGTGCAGGCCTATTGCGATCCGCCGTCGCCGGCCGGCGCGCCGGCGCGGCTCGTCTACGCGCACGTGCTGGGCCTTCTGGGCGACCGGACGGGCGCGGCCGATCTGGTGGCGGCGGTCGAATCCGCGGCGTGGGACGAAGGCTGGAACTACCGCGGCATGGGGCAGTTCGGCCGCAGCGTCAGCCAGATCGACAGCTACCTCATCGCCCTTGGCCGTTCGCGGGCGGACGAAGGGCTGGCGGCGGCCGTCGGGAAGGCCCGGCAGCTGACGGCGGCGAACCGCTATTCGCATTTCCGCGCGGTGGCGCTGGCCCTTGAGGGAATGGGCGATGCGCGGGGCGCGGACGTGCTGGCCGAACTGCTGCTGAAACCGGGCGTTGGCGGCCACGCGCTGGCGCCCGGCGCGCTGCCGAAGATCGCGGGCTACGAGCGGAACGTCTCTCATCTGGGCATTGCCGACGACGAGCGGACGCTGTGTCTGCGCGAACTGTGCCTCGCCCGCGCGCTTTTCCGTCTGGGCGACAGGGCGGGGCTGGGCGAACGGACGCTTCGCGCCTACGCGGACGATCCGCGCCGCGCCTACGCGAATCACGCGAAGAAGGTCCTGGGTGCGGTCGGACGGCGCGCGGAAGGGGGGCGTGCGGAATGAAACGGGCGGTTGCGCCGGGCTGCCTGCTGGCGGCCTCTCTCGCGTCGGCGGCGGTGAGCCTGCCGGACCTGTTCGCCGACCATGCGATCGTGCAGCGGGGCGCCGACACCGCGATCTGGGGACGCGAAACGCCGGGGCGGACCGTGGCGGTTTCGCTCGGCACGGCCGCGACGACGGCCGTGGCGGGGCCGGACGGCTGGTGGCTCGCGCGGCTCGACACGTCGAAGATGGGGGACGGCCCGTTTGAGCTGAAGGTCGCGGGCGAGGAGAACGAAGTGGTTTCGTCCGACATCCTCGTGGGCGAAGTGTGGCTGGCGGCCGGCCAGAGCAACATGGAGTTCACGATGAAGGGCGGATTCGGGGCGGTCGCGGACTTCGACGCGCGCGCCGCCGCGTGCAAGGACCGGCCGATCCGCATGTTCCGCGCCGCCAGGCGGAACGAGAAGACGCCCGTCAAGGGCGACGCGCGGGGCATCTGGCGCGTGATCGACCCGACGAATCTCGGCGCCGTCTCGGCCGTCGGGTACGCGTTCATCGACACGCTCCAGAAGACGCTCGGCGGCGCGGCGGGCGTGGTGGACATTTCCCGGAGCGGCACGCGGTGCTGGGCGTGGATGAGCCGCGAGACGGTCGATTCCGTGCCGGAACTGAAGGCGGAGCGCCTGCGCCAGGAGGCGCTCATCGCGGGGGGCGAGGGGGCGAAGGTCCGCAAGCCCGTGGTCGTGTGCTGGAACAACCAGCTGTTTCCCGTCGTCGACATCAGCTGCCGCGGCGTCATCTGGTATCAGGGGTGCTGCGATTCGGGGCTGCCGGACGGCGTCCACACCTATCCGAACTGGCTGGCGCTGATGGTGGACGCCTGGCGCACGGCGATGAGGAAGCCCGAGCTGCCGTTTCTCTACTGCCAGCTGGCGGGCTGGCAGATGCCGCCCGCGCGGCCGGACGCGAATCCGGGGCCGGCCCGGCTGCGCGAGGGCCAGCGCCGGGCGCGGAAACTGATTCCCCATAGCGCGATGGCCGTGATCCTCGACCACAGCGAATACGAGATCCACGGCCGCTTCAAGGGCCCCGCGGGCGACCGTCTGGCCGCGCTGGCGCTCGCGCGCGTCTACGGGAAGGACCTCGTGTGCGAGTCGCCCGACTTCCGCGCGGCCCGGTTCGGGCCGGATGCGGCGACTCTGACTTTCGACACGTACGGTTCGCGGCTCAAGGCGGCGCCCGTCCGCACCTCCTTCACCTGGAACGCGAAATCGAACGACGTGATCCGAATCGCGCGCCGGTCGTCGCCGGCCAGCGCGCTGGAGGGCTTCACGATCCAGGCGGGCGACGGCTCCTGGCACTGGGCCGACGCCCGGATCACGGGGACGTGCTCGGTCCGGGTGTGGTCGCCCGACGCGCCCCGCCCGAAAGCCGTCCGCTACGCCTGGGGCATGCAGGGATTCGGCAATCTCGCCAATGCCGCCGGCCTTCCCGCGTCGCCCTTCACGACGGAGGAGTGACAAGCGCAATCGTCTGGTTTGTGCTATAATCTTCCGTCACACGACGAGAGGATGCTATGGCGGAAGAAGAGAAAGAGAGGCTGCTTGAGGCCGAAACGGTCTCGCAGCGCGTCGCGGCGCTCAAGAAGAGCGTTGCCGAGATGGCGGACTACATCAAGATCGCGGATCGCCGCAGGACGCTGGCGGAACTGGAGGAGTTGCAGGCTTCCGGCGATTTCTGGAACGATCAGGGCAAGGCCAAGGACGTCATCGCCCGGACGAATGCCGAGCGCGCCTACGTCCAGCCGTTCGACGCGCTGTCGAAGACGGTCGAGGATGCCGCCGTCATGCTGGAACTGGCCGAGATGGAGGAGGGGCCGGCGCAGCAGGCGGCGCTGAAGGACACGCTCGGCGAATGCGACAAGGCCGACGCCTTCTTCGCCAAGCTCCGCATGCAGTCGCTGCTGGGCGGCAAGTTCGACGCCTGCAACGTGTTCGTGAAACTGCACGCGGGGCAGGGCGGCACGGAAGCCTGCGACTGGGTGGCGATGCTCTACCGCATGTACCAGCGCTATGCCGAAAGCCAGGGCTGGAAGATCGAGGAGTACGACCAGCAGCCGGGCGAGGAAGCCGGCCTCAAGGACGTCTATTTCCGCATCGAGGGGCCGTATGCGTTCGGCACGATGAAAGCCGAGCGCGGCATCCACCGCCTCGTGCGCATTTCGCCGTTCGACGCCAACAAGCGCCGCCAGACGTCGTTCGCCTCGGTCGAGACCGTGGCGGAGATCAACGACGACATCGACGTCGAGATCAAGGACGAGGACCTGCGCATCGACACCTACCGTTCGGGCGGCGCCGGCGGCCAGCACGTGAACAAGACGGATTCGGCCGTGCGCCTGACCCATCTGCCCACGGGCATCGTGGTGGCCTGCCAGAAGGAGCGTTCGCAGCACATGAACCGGGAGAAGGCCATGAACATGCTCAAGGCCCAGCTCTACGAGTACTACGAAGACCAGAAGAAGGCGGAGATGGACCGCTTCTACGGCGCGAAGAGCGCGAACGGCTGGGGGTCCCAGATCCGTTCCTACGTCTTCTGCCCGTACACGATGGTGAAGGACCTGCGCACGGAGGTCGAGACGTCGGACGTGAACGCCGTGATGGACGGCCGTCTCCAGCCGTTCATCGAGGCGTGGCTGCAGCAGCAGGCGGCGAAGGGCTGAGGGAGGGATTTCCCGATGGGGGTGAACCGATGAACCTTCTGGCGATAGACCGGTCCACGGACACGCAGAGCGTGGCGCTGGCGCTGGACGGGACGGTCGTTTCCCGGGTCTTCGCCGGCCTCGATTCGCGCAGTGCCGAATGGCCCGTGAAAATCCGCGCGTTCGTTGCCGCGAACGGTCTCGCTCTGCCGGAAATCGACCAGATTCTGGTGGGCCAGGGCCCCGGCTCCTTCGCGGGCATCCGGGCCGCCCTGGCGTTCGCCCAGGGGCTGGCGCTGCCGGGCGGCAAGCCGGTCGTGGGGCTGCCGAGCGCCATGGCCCTGACGCGCTCGGGGACGAAAATCGCCGTCGTCGGCGACGCCCGCCGCGAACGCTACTGGGTCGTCCTCTACGAGGGCGTGCGGACCGTCCGGGATTTCACGCTGGCGACGCGGGAGACGCTGGGGCAGTCCGTTCCCGAGGGCTACACGGTCGTGACGCCCGACGGCGCGCGCATCGAGCCGCTGCTGAAGGCCGTCTTCGCCGGGTCGTACGCGGGGGCGCTCGTCCCGCTGGCGGGGCGTCTGGCGGAAATCGCCGTGTCGAATCCCGGGCTGATGCGGCCCGATCCGCTGCCCGTCTATCTGTCGCCCGCCGTGAGGTGAGGTCCACGTCTGGAAAGGAGCCGTTCGGTGAAAAACTCGATTTTTGCCCTGTGCGCGTCTCTGGCCGCCGCGGTTGCCGCGCGGCCGCCGAACTACGACGCCGCGAAAATCGCCCCGTATGCGCTGGAGGATCCGCTGACGTTCGCCGACGGGCGCGCGGTCAGGACCGCGGCCGACTGGGCCGCGCGCCGGCGGGAGATTCTCGGCATCTTCGCGCGCGAAATGTACGGCCGCGAGCCGCCCGCGCCGGAAGCCGTGGCGACGGAACTCTTCGAGGAAGGCCCCACGCTGGCGGGACTGGGCATCCGCCGCCAGTACCGGATGTGGTTCAGAAAGGACCGGACGGGTCCGTTCGTCGACTGGATCCTCTTTCTGCCGAATCGCATCAACGGACTGACGCCGCTCGTCAGGGACGGCCGCATCGTCTGCGAGAACAGGGAGAAGGCGCCGGTCGTCCTCTTCCTCAACTACCGCGGCAACCAGGAACTCTGCACGGACCCCGAAGTGAAGGTGCCGGAGGGCGTCTGGGTGCGCAACGCCCCCGAACTCTGCGTCGGGCACAAGCCGCTCGCGAAGACGGGCGGCGCCGCCCGGCGGACGTCGTCCGCCTCGCCGTTCCCGCTGGAGACGATCCTCGCGCGCGGCTATGCCGTGATGAGCGCCTGCTACGGGCAGATCTCCCCCGACCCGGTCGGCGAAAACGGCGAGACGAACCGGCAGGCGCAGGACCGCCTGGCCTACACCGGCGTGTTCGAGCTGTGGGGGCCGCGCGATCCGGCCGCGCAGGACGACATCACGTCGCTTGGCGCGTGGGCGTGGGCCTTGAGCCGCGGACTCGATCTGGCGGAGCGGATTCCCGAAATCGACGCCGCCAGGAGCGTGGCGACCGGCTGTTCGCGCCTGGCGAAGACGCCGCTTCTCGCCTGCGCGCGCGACACGCGCTTCGCGGTGTGCGTGCCGGTCCAGACCGGCGGCGGCGGCGTGCCGCTCGCCAAGCGCGATTTCGGCGAGAACGTGTCGACCGAGATGAAGTCGTTCACCCAC
Source organism: Kiritimatiellia bacterium (assembly GCA_051884915.1). GTDB lineage: Bacteria > Verrucomicrobiota > Kiritimatiellia > RFP12 > UBA1067 > RUG572. The sequence goes on along the minus strand of JBJEWF010000056.1, from coordinate 50,602 downwards.
TGGTACTGCAAGGCCTACGGCAAGTACGCGGACAACGAGCGGGCGATGAAATTCGACCAGCATCTGCTCGTGGCGGCGATTGCGCCGCGCCGCATTCTCGTCCAGGGATTCAACCAGCCCTGGTTCGACACGGAAGGCGAGTATCTCGCCTGCCGGGCGGCGTCGCCGGCCTGGACGGTGAACGGTCTGCCGGGTCTGCCGGACAAGCCGTTCCCGGACAATTTCGACACCTGCTGCATCGGCACCCATCTGGGCTACGTCCGCCGGGGCGGGCAGCACGGGATTTCCGGCGACGACTGGATGCGGACGCTGGATTTCGCCGACCGCGCGTTTGGACGGAACCGGTTCGAATGACGACCTGCGACGAAAAGTCCCTGCGCGACCTCTACGACACGCTGCCGCCGGCCGCGTGGCGCCAGGCGTCGTACGAGAGCGAACTGAAGGTCTGGCGCGAGACGAACCGGTTCTGCGGCAGGTGCGGCGTCCGGATGGAGCCGCACGCGGATGCGCGCGAACACGCCATGGTGTGTCCGTCCTGCGGCTACATGGCCTATCCGCGGGTGACGCCGGCCGTGATCGTTCTCGTCAAGAAGGGCGACCGGATCCTGCTGCAGCGCAATTCGCACTATCGCCTGCCGCACTGGTCGCTCGTCGCGGGATTCGTCGATCCCGCCGAGACCTTCGAAGAGGCCGCCGTCCGCGAAGTCCGGGAGGAGTCGAAGCTGGAAATCGGCCACCTCCGCTATTTCGGTTCGCAGATCTGGCCGTTTCCGTCGAACGTCATGGCCGGCTACGTGGCGGACTGGACGGCGGGCGAGCCGACGCCCGACGGCGAGGAGGTGGTCGCGTCGCGGTGGTTCGGACGCGCGGAGCTGCCGTTGCTTCCGAAGCGGGTGTCGATCGCCCGCAAGATGGTGGACGCCTGGCTGGACGGACTGGTCTGATGAAAGGAGCGGAGATGATGCGTTTGGGAGCGGTGGCGGTGGCGGCGGCGTGTTCGCTGGCGGCGATGGCCTTTGACGCCCAGCTGGGCGGCGATGGCCGGATTTCGATTCCGTCTTCGGGCATTGCGATGGGCGTGAAAGTCTACCAGGAAGGCTGGCGCGGCGCGCTTGCGCTCCGTCCCGACCCCGGACGGCGCTTCCCGGACGCCCGCACGGGCGTGGCCCGGTGGAATGCGTTTCCCGCGGGGAAGAACGCGGCCCGGCTGGCGCACGGCACGGTCGCGTTCCGTGCCGAAGCGGACGGCGCGGCGCGGGTCGAGGCGGTGGTGACGTCCGATGCCGACCAGAAGCCCGAAGGCGTCGTCTGGGCGGTCGAGCTTCCGGTCGACCGGTTCGCCGGCGGCCGCTGGACGGCGGACGCGGCGCAGGGCACGCTGCCGGCCGCCTACGACCCGCGGCGTCTCGTGCCCTATGCCGGCCGGTGCCGGACGGTGTCCGTGACGGACGTGAAGGGCCGGACCTGTTCCTTCTCGTTTGCCGAACCCGTGTCCGTGATGATCCAGGACGGGCGGCGCTGGAACGGGGAGACGTTCACGATGCGCCTTTACAGCGGGCGGGTGCCGTTCGGCAGGATGGCGACGCGCACCTTCGCCTTCAGGCTGTCCGGTTCGGAGCCCGTCAACGTGAAGCTGGCGGTCCCGACGGTCATCCGGGCCGGTCCGGAGTGGATTCCCGTCGACAACCGGAAGAACGTGGCCGCGGGCAGCGCGCTGGACTTCTCCAACCAGGGCTTTCTCGATGCGCCGGCCGGCCGGCACGGCTGGCTCCGGAACGTGGGCGGACACTTCGAGTTCGCGGATCTTCCGGGCGTGCCGCAGCGGTTCTACGGCGTCAATCTCTGCTTCGGCGCCAACGTGCCCGACAAAGAGGCCGCGGACGAACTGGTCGTCCGGCTGGCGCGGCTGGGCTACAACTCGATTCGCATTCACCACTACGAACGCGATCTGCTGGCCAACCCGCGCGCGGGCGGCCTTGACCTCTCGCCGGAGCGGCTGGACCGTTTCGACTACCTGCTGGCGCGGGCGATCGGCGCCGGGTTCTACATCACGATCGACCTCTTCGTGTCGCGGTCCGTCAGCTGGGAGCAGATCGGCCTGGCCGATGGGACGCACACGGGCCTGATCGGCGACAGCGCGCTCTACAAGTGCCTGGTCGCCCTGTGGGAGCCCGCGTTCGCCGACTGGTGCGCGTTTTCGCGGCTCCTGCTGGAGCACGTCAATCCCTACACGCGCCGCCGCTACCTCGACGAACCGGCGCTCCCCCTGATCTCGCTGATCAACGAGGGCCAGCTGACGATGGGCTGGGAGCGCGGGGCGAAGGAGCATCCCGTCATCCAGGCGGCCTACCGGAAGTGGCTGGCCGAAAAGCGCGCCGCCGATCCGGCGTTCTGTCCGGATGCGCCGGACGCCACCGACGGGCTTTCGGCCTATGCGGGCAATGGCGCCGCGATGGCGCTGTTCATGGCGGACGTCGAGCGCCGCAGCGCGGGCCGCATGATCGCCTTCCTGCGGGGAATGGGGTCGAAGGCGCTCTTCACGAATGCGAACTGCGGGCCCCATTTCACCCCGATGCAGGCGGTGCGCGGCGAGCTCTACGACTACGTGGACGACCATTTCTACGTGGACCACCCGCAGTTCCTGGAAAAACGCTGGCGCCTGCCGTCGCGAATCGGCAACGTGAATCCCGTGCTGATGCGCGCGCTGCCGCTCGTGTCGCCGGCCTGGACGCGCCAGCCCGACCGGCCGATGTGCGTGACGGAATGGAACTTCTCGGGACCGGGCCAGTATCGGGGCGTGGGCGGCATCATGACGGGCGCGTTCTCCGCGCTGCAGGACTGGGACGGCATGTGGCGTTTCGCCTACGCGCACAGCGCGGAGAATCTGCGCGACGGCCATGGCATTCCGGGCTATTTCAACGTGGGAACCGACCCGCTGGGACAGGCGTCCGACCGGGCCAGCATCTGCCTCTTCCTGCGCCGCGATCTGGCGCCGCTGGCCGCCGGCACGGCTTTCGTGGTGGCGCCGGAGGCGTTGGCGAAGACCGGCGGAAGGGCCGCCGCCGTCCGTCCGAAGTCGTGGGGCGACGCCATCGCCTGGCAGCGCCGCGTGGCCACGACAGCCGTCGCGTCCCGCATCCCCCCGGGGATGGACGCGATGCCGGCCGCGGACGCCTACGGCAAGGAGCAGGCGCCGTATCCGGCCGCGTCCGCGCCGGGCTTCGCGCTGGACCGGACGCGCGGCACGTTCGTCATCGACACGCCGCGGACGGCGGGCGGTTTCGCCCCCGACGGCGCGCTCGACTGCGGCGCGCTCGCCTTTTCGACGGATGGCCGGCCGGCGACGGTGTGGGTGAGCAGCGTGGACGCCGAGAAGACGCCCGTGCGCGAAGCGAAACGCCTGCTGGTGACGCATCTGACGGACGTCCAGGCGGACGGCAACGTCTATGCGGACGACACGAAGACCGTCCTGCTCGAATGGGGGCGGCGGCCCGTCGCCCGTGCCGGCAGGGCGGAGGTGAGGATCGCGCACGCGGCGGCGCGGACGCTGGCCGTCTGGGTCCTGGACACGGCGGGCAACCGGCTGGCGGAGATCCCGTCCCGGGTGGAGGGGGACCGCCTCGTCTTCACGGCGGAAATCGCCGCGCCGCTGGCGCGCATGAACTACGAGGTCGCCGCCCGATGATGGATTGGCTCAAGGACCTGCTGGGGGCGTCGCCGCACGGGACGGTCACGTTCCGGGCGGCCGGCATGTCGGACGTCGGGCTGGTCCGCAAGGAGAACCAGGACCGCTATTTCTGCCATCCCGAAACGGGCGTCTTCTGCGTGGCCGACGGCATGGGCGGCGGGCAGGAGGGCGCCCGGGCCAGCCAGTGGACGGTCGAGGCGCTGGACGCCGTGGAGGCGTCGTGCGCCGACACCTACCAGGCCCGGGCGACGGCCGCGCTCCAGGCCGCCAACGACCGCATCCGCCAGTATGCCGCCGAACGGGGATTCAGGATGATGGGAACGACGGTGGCGGTGTTCCGGGTCGACCCGAAAGCCCCGGCGTCGGGCCTGGTGGGCCATGCGGGCGACACGCGCATCTACCGGCTGCGGGCGCGGCGGCTGGATCCCCTGACGACGGACCACACCGTTGGCAGCGAACTCGGCCGCGCCTGCTCTTCGTTCGACGGCATGGAATCGCGGACGCTCAAATCACGCCAGAATCCCCTGACGCACGTGCTGACGCGCGCCGTGGGCACGCAGCTGCGGGTGAACCCCGAGTGGAGGCGGGTGAACGTCTGCCGGGGCGACCGCTATCTGCTCTGCTCGGACGGCGTCCACGACATGCTGTCGGACGCCGACCTCTGCGCGCTGATGTCGTCGGCGCGGAATCCCGAAGGGGTCGTCGAGAACATTTCGCGGGCCGTGCGCGCCGCCGGCGCCGGCGACAACTACACGATCGTCTGCGCGTTCGCCGGTTGAGGAGGTGCGATGAATCCGACGTTGCTGGCGGCAGATCTCGTGGTGGGGGCCTCGCTTGCGCTCTCGGGCGCGGCTTTGCAGAGCGTTCTCGGCAATCCGCTGGCCGAACCCTACATCCTGGGGCTGGTCGGCGGCGCGTCGTTGGGGGTGGCCGTCGTCTTCTGCCTGGGGCTGGCCGCCGTCTCCGCCCTGCTGGTGCCGGCGGCGGCATTCCTGGGGGCGTGCCTGTCGCTGTCGCTCGTGTGCCTCGTGTCCGTCTGGGCCGCGCGTCGGCTGGGACGGCGCGCCTTGAGCGGCAGCACGGTCGTCGTGGCCGGTTTCGTGGCCGGTTCGTTCACCAATTCGCTCCAGATGCTCGTGCTTTCGTTTGCGACGCCCGAGCAGTCCGCCGCCGCCCTGAAATGGGTGTGGGGCGATCTGCAGGCGGTCCAGGCGGGGCCGCTGGCCCTGGCGGGCGCGGCGCTGGCCGTTTCGCTGCTGGCGCTCGTCGCCCTGAGCCGCAAGCTGGACGTGCTGGCCCTCGGCGAGGACGTGGCGAGGTCGCTCGGCGTCAACGTCCGCCGGACGCAGCTGCTGGCCCTGGGCGCGGCGTCCCTCGCCACGGCGATTTCCGTGGCGCTGGCCGGCGCGGTCGGGTTTGTCGGGCTGATCGTCCCGCACGCGACGCGGCGGATCTTCGGCGTCCGCCACGGCGTCTATCTGCCCGTCAGCGCGCTGCTGGGCGGCGTCTTCCTCGTGCTGGCCCAGGGCGTGGCGCGGTTTCTGCCGGGCTCCGTGCCGCTGGGCGTGGTGTGCGCGCTGGCCGGCGCGCCGTTCTTCCTGTGGCTGCTGACGCGGAGGGGCCGTGCTTGAGATTGTCCGCAAGACCGTTCGCTACGGTGCCGTGACGGCCCTGGACGACGTGACGTTTCGCGTCGCGGCGGGCGAGCGGGTGGCGATTGTCGGGCCGAACGGCGCCGGCAAGTCGACGCTGCTGCGCGAACTGGCCGGCGGCGGAAACCGGGCGGTTCTCGTTCCGCAGCAGATGCCGGACGCGCCGGGCCTGACGGCCCGCGAGTTCGTGATGCTGGGCCGTGCGGCGCACCTGTCGCCGTGGCGCCGTCCGTCGGCGGCCGACGAGGAGGCCGTCCGGGCCGCGTTGCGGGCCGTCGACGCGGCCTTTCTGGCGGAGCGCCGGCTGGACGAGGTGTCGGGCGGCGAACGCCGCCGGCTGGCCGTGGCCCTGGCCCTCGCTTCGGAGGCGCCCGCGCTGCTCCTGGACGAGCCGGCGGCACAGCTGGATTTCGTCCACCGCGCCGAACTCCAGACGCTGCTGAAGACGCTGCCCCGGACGCTGGTGATGACCGTCCACGAACTCCCGTTCGCGTCCGGCTGCTTCACGCGGGTCGCGCTGATGGCGGAAGGTCGGATCGTGGCCGACGGCGAACCCGCGGCGGTGCTGACGGCGGACAACCTGTCCCGTGCCTGGGGCGTTTCCGTGGCCGTTGCGCCGGCGCCGGCGGCGTTTATGCTATAATGGCCGCCGGAGGAAAGGTCATGGCTGAAAAATCAATTCCCGAAATCGTCGATCTGGCCAGCGCGTTCTACGGCAGTTCGGTTCTGTTCGCCGCCTTGGAGCTTGGCGTCTTCAAGGCGATCGCCGACATGGGCGGCTCCGTTTGCCTGTCGCCCCTCGCCCATGAGATGGGGGTTTCGCCGCGCGGTCTGCGGCTGCTGCTGGACGCCTGCGTGGCCGTGGGCCTGCTCGGCAAGCAGGAAGAGACCTACTTCAACACCGCCGCGGGGAAGATGGCGCTCGTGCCCGGCGCGCCGGCCGACCTGTCCAAGGCCGTCCGCTACAACCAGGACGTCTATCCGCTGTGGGGGCGTCTCGCGCAGTTCGCGCGGACGGGCGAGCCGGTCGAGCCGCCGCAGCTCCATCTGGGCGACGATCCGGAACGGACGCGCCGTTTCGCGCTCGCGATGCGCGGCCGCGCGCTGGCGATCGGGCGCGGCGTCGTGCCGATGCTGGATCTTTCGGGATGCGCGCGGCTGTTGGACCTCGCGGGCGGTCCGGCCGCCTATGCCGAACTGATCGTGAAGGCGAATCCGGGGCTGTCCTGCGTGACGGTCGACGTGCCGGCCGTCAGCGCCGTGGCGAAGGCGTGCGTGGACGAAGCGGGGCTGGCGGCGCGCATCGAATGCCGCGCGGGCGACTACCATGTGGACGAATACGAGCCGGAATCCTACGACGCGGTGACGATTTTCGGCGCCCTGCACCAGGAATCGCCCGAGCAGATCTGCGACATTCTCGCGCGGGCCGGCCGGGCGCTCAAGCGGGGCGGCCGCATTTTCATTCTGGACATGATGACCGACCGGACGCGCACGGAACCGGCGTTCAGCGCGCTCTTCGCCGTCAACATGGCGCTGACGACGCGGAATGGCTGGGTGTTTTCCGACGAGGAGCTCAAGAGCTGGCTGGTCCAGGCCGGTTTCGCCCCCGGCGAGACGCATCCCGTTCCGCCGCCGATGCCGCATTGGATCCTGTCGGCCGTCAAGGAATGAACGCCCTGGCCGCCATCTCCCTGGCCGCCGTCCGGATCGCGCTGATCGGCGAAATCCCTTCGCAGACGGAAGGACGGGGATTCAGCGGCCTGGCCTGGCGGGGGGATGACGCCTATTGGGCGGTGGACGACCGGGACGGGAAGCTCTATCCCCTGACGATTCCGGTCGACCGCGAGACGGGGCGCGCGCGGCGCTGCGAAGTGGGCCCGCCCGTCGCGCTGGCCGGCCGGAAGGATCTCGAAAGCGTGGTCTGGGACCCGGCGCGCGCCTGCGTGTGGGCGAGCGACGAAAGCGACGGTTCCGTGCGGGCCTTCTCGCCGGCGACCGGCAATCTGCTGGACACGCTGGCGCTTCCCCCGTGCTATTCGGCATTCCGGCCCAACTATGCGATCGAGGCGACGGCCCTGTGCCCGGACGGGCGCACGTTCTGGGTCTGCAACGAGGACGCCCTGTCGCGGCGGCAGGCCGCGCACGGGAAGGGTCCGCCCGTCGAAGACGGGCCGCTCGCCACGCGCACGCGGGGTTCGCTCGTGCGGCTCCAGCGCTTCACGCGCCCGTCCGCCTGGGCGCCCTGGACGCCGGCCGGGCAGCATGGATACGAAACGGACGCGCTGGCGGGGCGGAGCGTCCTGAACAGGGGCCGATGCGGCGTCGTCGAACTCTGCTGCCTGGACGGCGGCGTCTTGCTGGCGCTGGAGCGGGAATTCAGCGTCAAGGCCATCCGGCCGGCGTTCCGCTGCCGCATCTACGCCATCGACCTTCAGGGGGCGACGGACACCTCCTGCGTCCCGTCGCTGGCGTCCGCGGCCGTCAGGACCGTCGGCAAGCGGCTGCTGTTCGAGGCCGATACGGGCCTTGCGATGTACGAGGCGATGTGTCCGGGTCCGACCCTGGCCGACGGGACGCGGGTTCTCGTCCTGATTTCGGACGCCGGCGAAGGATCCGCCGCCAGGATCATGACGCTCCGCCTCTGGCGGAAGGGGACGTGATGTTCATTCCCACCACACCTGACGAGATGCGTCGCCTGGGCTGGGACGCGGTCGACGTCATTCTGGTTTCGGGAGACGCCTACGTGGATACGCCGTATTCGGGCACGGCGGTGATCGGGCAGGTTCTGCTGAAGGCCGGCTATCGCGTGGCGGTTCTCTCGCAGCCGGACGTCGACGCCCCCGACGCCTTCAGGATCTTCGGGGAACCGCGCCTCTACTGGGGCGTGTCGGCGGGATGCGTCGATTCCATGGTCGCCAACTACACGGCGGCCGGGAAACGCCGCCAGCGGGACGACTTCACGCCGGGCGGCGCGAACACCCGCCGTCCCGACCGCGCGACGATCGTCTACGCCAACGCGATCCGCCAGGCGTTCAAGCCGGCCAAGCCCATCGTGCTCGGCGGAATCGAGGCGTCGCTGCGCCGGGTGGCGCACTACGATTTCTGGGGCGACAAGGTGCGCCGTCCCGTCATCTTCGACGCCAAGGCCGACATCCTCCAGTACGGCATGGGCGAGCGCTCCACGCTGGAACTGGCGGCCGCGCTGCGGGACGGCGGGGATTGGCGGCGCATCCGCGGCATCTGCTGGATGGCGAACGCGGCGCAGCTCGCGGCCTACCGCAGCGCCGATGCCGTCGAACTTCCGTGCTACGACGACGTTGCGGCCCGGACGGACGAAGGGCGGCGGGCGTTTCTGCGGGCGCACAACCTGTTTTCCGCCCAGCAGGACGCCGTCACGGCCCGGATGCTCGTCCAGCGGGTCGATCTGCGGTGGCTCGTCCACAACCCGCCGGCGCCGCCGCTGGAAACGGCCGAACTGGATGCGGTCTACGACATCCCCTACATGCTGGACGCGCCGCCGGCCATTCGCGCGCAGGGACCGATCCGCGCGCTGGACACGATCCGCCATTCGGTGACGACCCATCGCGGCTGCTACGGCAACTGCCGGTTCTGCGCGATTGCCGTCCACCAGGGACGGCGCGTGGTGAGCCGGAGCGAACGGTCGATTCTCGACGAGGTGCGACGCTTCACGGCGGACCGCCACTTCCGCGGCACGGTGGCGGACGTTGGCGGACCGACGGCGAACATGTACGGGTTCGACTGTCCGCGCAAGGCCGGGCAGGGGGCCTGTCCGGACCGGGACTGCCTCTTTCCGGCGTGCTGTCCGGCGCTCAGGCCGGACCATGGGCCGCAGCTTCGGCTGTTGCGGAAAATCCGTTCGCTGCCGGGCGTGAAGCACGTTTTCGTGGCCTCGGGCATTCGGCCCGACCTGGTGGCGGCCGATCCGTCGCACGGCCGCGAATACGTCGCCGCGCTGGCGCGGCATCACGTGTCGGGACAGCTCAAACTGGCGCCCGAACACGTCGTCGACCGCGTGCTGGCCGCGATGGGCAAGCCCGGCGTCCGGGCGCTGCTCCGCTTCAAGGAGACGTTCGACGCGGCGTCGGCGCAATGCGGCAAGAAGCAGTATCTGACGTACTATTTCATCGCCGCCCATCCGGGATGCACGGAGGCCGACATGCGCGAGCTCAAGCGCTTCGCCCTGCGGAACCTGAAGCTCAATCCCGAGCAGGTGCAGATTTTCACGCCCACGCCGCTGACCGCCGCAACGGCCATGTACTACACCGGGCTCGATCCGGCCACGGGGCGGCCGGTCTTCGTGGAACGCGGTCTGGGCGGGAAGCAGCGGCAGAAGGACGTGCTGACGGGCGTCCCCGCCGGCCGCCGCGGCGACGGAAACGGGAACAGGAGGAGATGATGGCACGCGCCACGGGTTTCGAACGCGAACGCCGGCGGTTTCTGCGCGCGGCGGGACCGAACATGGGCATGTTCATGCAGCTGCTCGAATTTCTGCCCGAGGCGGGCATCACCATCAAGGACGCCCAGGGGCGCTTCATCTACAAGAACCGCCGGGCGCTGGAGCTGAACAACCTCGGCAGTCTGGACCAGATTCTCGGCAAACGGGCGGAGGACGTCTATCCGCCCGAAATCGCCGCCCACTACACGGCCCGCGAACGGGAGGTCTTCGAGTCGGGCGTGCCCGTCGTCGACCGCGTCTACGGGTTTGTCGCCGACCGCTCGACCAACCTCAACCGCGTGTCGATCTTCCCGATCCGCGACGCCCGGGGCACGTCCATCGGCTGGGTGACGCTTCACTACCGCGCCCGTTCGCGGGAACAGGCGCCGAACTGGTACGATCCCATCCGCGACGTGATCGAGTACATCAACCGGCACGCGGCGGAGGACATTCCCGTCGCCCGGCTGGCGGAACTGTCCCGGCGGTCGGTCAGCCAGTTCCGGCGGCTGTTCGCCCGCGTGACGGCGCAGACGCCCGCCGACTACATCCTCAACGTCCGCGTGAACAAGGCGCGCGTTCTCCTGGAGACGACGGACGAGCTCATCACCGACATCGCCCAGGAAACGGGTTTTTGCGACCACAGCCATTTCATCCGGACCTTCAAGCGCTTCACGGGCCACACGCCCGGCTTCTACCGCCGCCAGCACTGGGGCGGCCGCTGAAGGCCAAGCCGGCCGCACGCGAAATCCGCGTGTGAAATCCGCGCGACAATCTTTGCCGCCGCGGCGCGTTTTGTGCTAGAATATCCCGCAACACGGGGTGCTGGCGGGCGAGTGTCCGCAGGCTGAGATGATACCCGTCGAACCTGACCCGGGCAATGCCGGCGGAGGAATGTGCAATGAAGATCGTCTATCAGGGGCGTTCGCGCGAGACGAACGCCGCCCACGTGAAGGCCTATCTTGAGGAAGCGGGCGTCGACCTGTCGCGCGCGCTGGTCGAATACCGCGGCGAAGTCTATGCGCCCGGCGCCGATCTGGAATCCCTCCGGCTGGAAGCCGGCGCCGAGTTGAACGTGTTCAACGTCGTGGCGGGCGGTTGAGCCGGGCGGCCGCCGTTTCGGGGAATTCCGCCGATCCATCCACACGCAAAAGGTACGAGGACATGACACAACTTCAAGCAGCCAAGCAGGGAATTGTCACCCAAGCCATGGAAACCGTCGCGGCCGACGAGCATGTCGGCGCGGAAGCCGTGCGCGCCGCCGTCGCGTCCGGCGAGGCGGTGATTCCGCTGAACATCCATCACGCCGCGGCGCGTCCGGTTGGCGTGGGACGCCTGTTCACGACGAAGATCAACGCGAATCTCGGCCGGAGCGTGACGCACTCCGGGAAGGGCGACGAACTTGAGAAGCTGAAGATCGCGCTCGACGCGGGCGCCGATTTCGTGATGGACCTTTCGGTGGGGTCGGACGACTTGAAGTCCATCCGCCAGGGCATGCTCGACGCCAGCCCCCGGCCGCTGGGCACGGTGCCGGTCTACGAGACGATTTCGCGTCTGGAAGGCGACATCCCCCGGATGGATCCGGCGTTTCTGCTGGACGTCATCCGCGCGCAGGCCGAGCAGGGCGTCGATTTCATGACGCTTCACGCGGGGCTGCTGCTGAAGCACATTCCGATTGCCATGAAACGCATCATGGGCATCGTTTCGCGCGGCGGCGCGATCATGGCCGAATGGATGATGGAGAACGGGGCCGAGAATCCGCTCTACGTCCGCTGGGACGAGGTGATGGACATTCTCGCCGCGCATGACGTGACGGTCTCGCTGGGCGACGGCCTGCGGCCCGGCTGCCTGGCCGACGCGAGCGACGCCGCGCAGTTCGGGGAGCTGGACGTGCTGGGCGAACTCGTCGCGCGCTGCCGGGCGCGCGGCGTGCAGGTGATGGTGGAAGGCCCCGGCCACGTGCCGTTCGACCAGATCCGGATGAACATGGAGCGCCAGCAGGCCGTCTGCGGCAAGGCGCCGTTCTACGTGCTCGGCCCGGTGACGACGGACATCGCGCCGGGATACGACCACATCGTCTCGGCGATCGGGGCGACGGCGGCGGCGACCTACGGGGCTTCGCTCCTGTGCTACGTGACGCCGGCCGAGCATCTGGGCCTTCCCGATGGCGAGGAAGTCCGCCAGGGCTGCATGGCCTACAAGATCGCCGCCCACGCGGGCGACGTGGCGCGCGGACTTCCCGGCGCGCGCGACGTGGACGACGCGATGGCGCGCGCGCGGGCGGAATTCGACTGGGACAGGCAGTTCGAGCTGTGCCTGGACCCGGTCCGCGCCCGGACGCGCTGGCTCAAAACGCGCGCGTTCGCCGACGAGGCGCACGGCGACGACCACTGCTCGATGTGCGGCAAGCAGTTCTGCGCGGTGCGGACGTCGCGCCGGATCGCGAAACTGGCGGCCGGACTGAAATCCGAACGCTGAAAGGAAGGGGACAAGATGAGAGATCTGGTCATTGGCGGACGCAAGTTTACGAACCGCTTCTTTCTGGGCACGGGCAAGTTCGCCGATTCCGAAATCATGCGCGGCGCCCTGGCGGCGAGCGAAACGGAACTCGTGACGTCGGCCCTGACGCGCGTGCACGAGGGGGATGCGGCGCATGACGACATCCTGAAAGCCATCGACCGCTCCAAGGTCGAGGTGATGCTGAACACGAGCGGCGCGCGGACGGCCGACGAGGCGGTGCGCATCGCGAAGCTCGGCCAGGCGGCGGGCTTCAACTGGATCAAACTGGAGATCCATCCCGACGCGCGCTATCTGCTGCCGGATCCGGTCGAAACGCTGGAGGCCGTCCGGCAATGCGTGAAGCTGGGCATGGTCGTGCTGCCGTACATCAACGCCGACCCCGTTCTGGCCCGCCATTGCGAAGAGGCGGGCGCCGCGGCGGTGATGCCGCTCGGCGCGCCGATCGGGTCGAACCGCGGCCTCCGGACGCGCGACATGATCGAGATCATCGTCGAGCAGAGCCACGTGCCCGTGGTCGTCGACGCGGGCATCGGGCTGCCGTCGCACGCGGCGGAGGCGATCGAACTCGGCGCGGACGCCGTGCTGGCCAATACGGCGGTGGCGGCCGCGGGCGATCCCGTCAAGATGGCGGAGGCGTTCAAACTCGCCGTGCGCGGCGCCGAACTCGCCCTGCAGGCGGATCCGCCGTCGCCGTCGCGCACGGCCAATCCGACCAGTCCGATGCGGACGTTCGACATTTTCAAGTAAGGCGCGCCGGCATGTTTCCGCTTTTGAAGTTTACCCGCGAGCAGGTCGACGACTACTTCGCCAAGGTCACGCCGCAGATGGTCGACGGGAGCCTGGCGAAGGACCGCCACGACTGGTTCGATCTGCTCAATCTCCTGTCGCCGGCCGCCTATTCCCGGCTGGACGCGATGCGCCGGAAGGCCCGGCTGGCGCGAATCAGGTACTACGGCAAGACGGTCAGCGTCTATGCGCCCCTCTATATCGGGAACACCTGCGTCAATTCCTGCCGCTATTGCGATTTCCGCGCGCAGCACACGGGAACTGTCCGCCGCAATCTGACGATGGACGAAATCCGCGTGGAGGCGGAGGCGATCCGCCGGACGGGAATCGACAATCTGCTGATCGTGGCGGGCGAGGACCCGCGCGTCAACTCGGTTGCGCACTTCTGCGAAGTCGGCGCGATGCTGAAGAAGACGTTCTCCAACCTTTCGCTGGAGGTCGCGCCGCAGAGCGAGGACGGCTACCGCCAGATGTTCGAGGCGGGCTACGAGTCGCTGACCTGCTTCCAGGAGACCTACGACCGGGAGCGGTACGGATACTTCCATCCGGCGGGGCCGAAGTCCCGCTACGAGTGGCGGCTCTGGACGCAGCTGCGCGCCGGCAGGGCGGGATTCCGCACGCTCGGCTGCGCGTTTCTGCTGGGGCTTTGCCCGTGGCGTGCCGAAGCGGCGTCGCTGGGCGCGCACGCGATCTACCTGATGAAGGAATGCTACGCGTCCAAAATCCAGTTCGCCTTTCCGCGTTTCTGCCGCGTGGCGGGGGGATTCGTCCCGCCGCACGAGGTCTCCGAGCGGGACGTCGACCTGATGATGCTCGCCTTCCGCATCGTGTTCCCGCAGTGCTGCATGACGGTCTCGACGCGCGAGGCGCCGGCGTTTCGCGACTACATCGTGCAGTATGCGGCCGACAACATGAGCGCGGGATCGCGCGTGACGCCCGGCGGATACGCGGTGCTGGGGCGGGAACGCGCGGCGGATGTCGCGCAGTTCACGCTGACGGATCGGCGCACGCCGGCCGAGGTGTTCGCGGCCATCAAGGCCAATGGCCAGGAAGTCGTCTTCAAGAATTGGGACAACCGGATCTGAACGGGCGTTCCGGTAGCGGGGAGGTGCGATGGAGGATTTCGGTTTCTATCTGGTGATGACCAATCCGAAGGTCGGCTACGACCGGTGCGCGGAAGCCGCGGTCAAGGCGGGCGTCAAGATGCTGCAGCTTCGCATGAAGGGCGTGCCGCGCGCGGATGTCGTCGCCGTCGCCCGGCGGATCCGGGCGCTGACGGCGGGAACGGGGACCTGCTTCGTGGTGAACGACGATCCGTCGATTGCGGCGGAAGTGGGCGCGGACGCCGTCCACGTCGGACAGGACGATCTGCCGGTCGCCGAGGTCCGCCGCCGCTATCCGTCGATCCGGCTCGTCGGGCTGTCGACGCACAATCTGGACCAGGCGCGGGCCGCGGCCGCCGCCGAAGGACCCGCCCGCCCCGACTATGTCGGCGTGGGCCCCGTCTATGCGACGCCGACAAAGGAGATTCCCGATCCGACGCTGGGTCCCGCCCGGGCGGGCGAGATGGTGGCGGCCGTTCCGTTCCCCGCAGTGGCGATCGGCGGCATCAATGCCGACACGCTGCCGCCCGTGAAGGCCGCAGGGGCGAGGAATTTCGCCGTCGTCCGCCCCGTGTGCGCGTCGGACGATCCGTATGCCGCCATTCTCGCCCTGCAAAGGGCCTGGAACGAAGCGGGCGGATTCTCCCGGCGCGTCCAATAGAAAGAACGCTCTTTGGCGGGTGCGGGTAAGCTCCGTCCGCCGGGCCTGGGACGGAATTTAAGGACGACAACTACCGCGCCGCGCTCGGCAAGCCGCATCGGCCTACTAGTCCCCGGGCGCCATGCGGCGATGGCGGTTGATCGAAACGGGAAAATCGCACTTGCATGACGCGCGGTTTTAGGGTATAATAATGGCCGATTTTTTGAACAGGAGATAGAAGAAATGAGTCAGCATCGCAGTCTTAAGGGTTCCGGCAAGATCACGTCCAAGCGCAACGTCCTCAAGCGTTTCGAGCGCGTCAATCTGCTTCAGGCGCGCGGCGAGTGGAAGGAGGGCGACCGCGGTCTTGGTTTGAAGAAGACGAAGCCCGAAGCCTAATCCGCATCCGGGAACTCCGTCGACACGATTGCCGCCGGCCATCGGGCCGGTGGCTTTCTTGTTTCGTCTTCCGCCGCCGCGCATCCCGCGGCACCGGAAGACGCTCCGGCGGCGGCGCTACCGGCCGGGACCGCCGCCCGGGCCATGGCCTCCGCCGGGACCGCCCCGCGTTTGCGTGGCTTCGTAGATGGCCTTGATGGTTTCGACCGAATCCTTGACGGCGTCCTCCTGGACGCCCATGTCGCGGGCCGCCTTGGTCAGAAGCATCTCCCGTTCCTGTTGGGCGAGACTCTGCACCTGGTGGTCGACGCTCCGCATTTCCTCGAAGATTTTCCGGCGTTCGTCCTCCGAAAGCTGCTCCATGTTCTCCGGAGTCGCCTGCTCGCGCAGCTCTTCGCGCCGGGCGATGGCGTCCTGGAACGACTCGTGGATCTGCTGCTGCCGGGGGGTGAGGCGCGAGACGTCGACCGAGGCGAGGATGTCCAGACTGTTCTGGACCCGCTCCAGCCGGCGCTGGCGCATCCGGGAGAACCGGTTGGTCATCTGCGCATAGCGTTCGGGGTCGTTCCGGCGCATCTCCTCCATGCGGGCGCGCATGTCCCCGAACGAAGGCGGTCCCGGGCGTTCGCCTGACGGCTGGGAGCGCCGTTCCGTTTCGTCTGCGGCGGCGGCGTCCGCGCCGGCCGGCGCGGAACGCTCGGCCAGTTGCTTTTCGAGTTCCTTGATGCGTCGGCGCAGACGGTTGAGCGCCGCGTCGTCGGTCGGCGCCGGCGCTTTCTTCGTCCGCCTCTCCGCCGCCGGCGCGGCGGCTTCTGCGTCCCGGGAGACCGTCGGGCGGCAGAAATAACCCAGCAATGCGCCGCAGACGAGTGCGGGCATCGCGACCAGTGCAACGTCTTTCATGTTCATGCCGGCATTATATCAAACTTCCGGCGCCGCTTGAGAGGCGTTTTGCCGGAAATGGCGGAACGCGCCGGGACGGCGGTCGCAACGGCGCGTCCGGCGTGCCGCTGGTGGATTGTGGCGGGCGCGCGCCATGACGCCGGAGCGGATATGCTATAATGGGGACATGGAAAATCAGATCAGTCTGACGCGGATGCTGGCCGGCATCCTCTTGTCCGTCTCCTGCGGCGCATGGAGCATGCCCCCGGTTCTCGCGACGGAACAGACGCAGTCGTTCGGTCCGGGGAAGGGCAAGAGCTATACCGTCGACCTGCGGCCCGAATGGGGCGTGCTCACGTTGCGCGCGCGCATGCGGACGCATGAGGTCGTGCGCGGCGCCGAGGGTTGGATGAACGGGCGCATCCCCATGAGTTTCCATCGCGCCGACGGCACGATGGTGGGCGGATGGCCGAACGTCTTCGGTTTCGAGGGCACGCGCGACTGGGTGGACTGCGTGCGCGACTACGCGATTCCCGAGGGCGCGACGTCGCTGCGGATCGCCCTGCACAACTTCGGCGTCGCCGGCACGGCGGAATACGGCCCGCTGACGCTGTCGGTCAAGCGCAATCGCGTGCGCGAACCCGCCAACGCCCCGCTGCCCGAAGGGGCGCCCGCCGATCCCTGGAGCCTGGCGGACGCCTGGCGGGAGACGACGCCGACGCGCGCGCGCTGGTGCCTGAACGGGCTGTGGGGCCTGCGTCCCGTCCTGACGAACGACGTTGCGGCGGTCGTGCCGGGACCGGACGACAACTGGGGCTGGGGCAAGATACCGTCGGTGCTGAACGGGCGCAACCAGGACGTCGTCGTGTCGGACTGGTTCGTCGACCACGGCATCGCGGCCGATTTCTCGTCGGGCGCCTGGTATCGCCGCGACTTCACGATGCCGCCCGAGACGGCCGGGCGGAAGGTCGTGCTCACGTTCACGATGCTGAATACGCGCGCCACGGTTTTCGTGGACGGACGGCGCGCGGCGGAGGCGGTCTTCCCCGGCGGCGAAGCCGATCTCACGCCGTTCGTCAAGCCCGGCCGGAAGCAGTCCCTGATCCTGCACGTGACCTGTCTCCCGTTCAATCTGGAGACGTTCGATTTCAACGCCCCCGACCGCGCGGACCGGAAAAAGGCCTCCGTGAAGTTCAAGGGCGTGACGGGCGACGTCTATCTCGACGCCTATCCGAAGACGGCCGCGATCGCCGACGCGACCGTCGAAACCGACGTCCGGGAGCGGAAGGCGACGTTCGTGGCGGCGTGCACGGGCGTGAAAGGCCCCTGCAGACTGCGCGCGCGCATCCTCTTCGGCACGGCGGAGGAGCAGGTCTTCGCGAGCGAGACGCTGACGCCGGCCGCGGACGGCCGTCTCGCCTTCACGGTCTCCTGGCCCCGGCCGAGACTCTGGGACACGCACACGCCGCAGAACCTCTACCGCTGCGAACTCCAGCTGCTGGACGGGGCGGGCGGGCTGCTGGACGCGGCCCTCCCGTTCACGTTCGGCTTCCGCCAGATTCGCGCCGCGACGCGCGATCTCCTGCTGAACGAAGTGCCGATCCATCTGCGCGCGCTGTACAACCGCACGATCAACGCCGAGGCGGACGTCGCCTGCCGGGAGACGGCGCTTGCCATGTGCCGCCGTCTGCAGCGCGAAGGCTTCAACTACATCATCGCCGGCAATTACAGCTATTCGCCGGGCGACATCAGCTACATGGACGCCCTGCTGGAGGCCTGCGACGAGACCGGCATGCTCTTCTCCTATTCGCTGCCGCACATCCGCGATTTCAACCTGCAGCTGGACAAGCCGGACGTGGCGGCGCGCTACCGCGCGCTGACGCAGTGGGCGATCCGCCGCGTGCGCAACCATCCGAGCGTCATCACCTACGCGATGAACCACAACGCCACGGGCTACACGGGCGACCAGAACCCGTTGCGCATCGACGGCGTCTACCAGCTGGAGACGCCGCAGAGGACGTTCCGGAATCGCCGCATGGCGCAGAAGACGGCGGCCATCGCCCGCTCGATCGACGGCACGCGCCCCATCTACCACCACGAATCCGGCAACCTGGACGATTTCCACACGGTGAACATCTACCTCAACTGGGCGCCCGTCCAGGAGCGGAGCGACTGGCTGGCGCACTGGAGCGCCAACGGCGTGAAGCCGCTCTTTTTCGTGGAGTGGGGAATGCCGCACATTTCCAGCTGGTCGAGCTATCGCGGCCCGCTCTTCATCTGGCGCAACAGCGGATACCAGAGCCTGTGGGCGAGCGAATTCGCGGCCGCCTTCCGCGGCGACGCCGCATACGAGGGCGACACGCCCGAGACGGTCGCCGCGCTCGCGCACGAGGAGCGGCTGTGGGCGAAGGGCGTGCCGTTCCACTGGGGCGTGCTGAACAGGCCGCTCCGCGCCCTGACGAACAACTACCACGGCATCCAGGCCCTCTACATGGACGACAACTGGCGCAGCCATCGCGCCTGGGGCATTTCGGCCATGCTGCCGTGGGACCAGGAGGCCTTCCACGCGCGTGCGGGAACGGCCGCCGCCCGGGTGGCCAATCCGAATCGCTTTGCCGGCCTGAAGCGTCCGGGCGTGGTTCCGGACGCCTTTCCGGAAAACCGGTGGGACAGCGGCTGGGGCGCGGAATCGAATTGGGTGCGCACGGTTGTCGGCGAAACGCTCTCTCGCTGGAATCTGCCCGATTGCGCGTTCATCGGCGGCGCGGACGTCTTTACCGACAAGAAACACCATTTCCGTCCGGGCGAGACCGTGCAGAAGACGCTCGTCGTGCTCAACGACCGCCGCGTGGCCCAGCGCGTGGCCTGGACGTGCGAACTGCGCGCCGCGGCCGCGGCGGGAGGTGCCGGCGGGACGGCCCTTCAGACGCTGGCGGGGACGGTCGAGGTTCCGGCGGGCGCGCGGCGCGACGTGTCCGTGTCCTTCACCCTGCCGGAGAAGGCGCAGGCCTTTGAGCTGGCGGCGTCGTTCACGTTCGCCGGCAATCGGACGCAACGCGACAGCTTTGCGCTGGAGAGCTACGCGCCCGCGAAGGCGCCCCCGGTCGCGGGCGTGATGCTGTACGACCCGGTGGGCCTGACGCGGAAGGAATTCGACCGCCTCGGCATCGCCTACGCCCGCGTCGACTGCGCCGCGCCGTTCACGAACGCCGTCCGCCTCGTCATCGGCCGCGGCTCGCTGACGCGCGACCTGCTGGATCGCGTGGTCGTGCCGGCCGCGCGGATCGGCGCGCGCGTCCTCGTGTTCGAACAGGATCGCGCCACGCTGGACGCGCTTGGTTTCCGGTCGCAGGAGTACGGGCTGCGCCGTGCCTTTGCCCGCTACCGGTCGAAGGATCTCGCGCTGACGGAGACGATGCTGCGCGACTGGAATGGCGAGTCGACGCTGACGACGCCGTACCACGAGAACCTGCCCGAAGTCGAGAGCTCCTACCATTCGCTCGTGTGGAGCGGCTTCAGCAACCGCCGCGTCTGGCGTTGCCGGAACCGCGGCGCCGTGGCGACGGTGATCCCCGAAAAGCCGGCGGTGGGCGACTGGCGCGCTTATGCGGACGGCGGATTCGACCTCCAGTACGCGCCGCTGCTCGAATGGACGATCGACAGGGGACGGATCGTCTTCTGCCAGTTCGACGTGACGGCGCGGACGCAGACCGATCCCGTGGCCGACAATCTGGTGCTGGCGCTGGTCGGGAAGCTGGCGGAAAAGCCGTTCTGGTGCAAATGTCCCCGCGCCATCGGACAGCGCGCGTGGATCGCCGGCCGCGATCTCGACGTGGGCATCAACCAGGACCTCCTGGCGCAGGACAGCGGCTGGTACATCGTCTCGACGGGCGCCCAGAAGCCGGCGGACTTCTTCGACCGGATCGCGAAGGGCGGCCGGGCGCTCTGCCTGGGACTTTCAAAGGAGGAAGTCGCGCGCTGGAGTCCCGTTCCGCTCGCCATGGCGGCCACGAACGGCTGCTATGCCGCGCGCATCGAAAAGATCCCCGACGAGCTGAACGGCCTCTCCAACGCGGACTGGCAGTGGCATGGCGCGATGGACTTCGACGCGTTCACGGAAGTCGCGGACGACGGCAACGCGGCCCTTCGCGTGGTGCGGCACGGAACGGGCGCGATCGTCTTCTGGCAGGTCCCGCCGTGGGCGATCGACGAAGTCGGAAAGCCCTATCTGCGCACGTCGAAACGCCGGGCCAACGCCATGCTGTCGCGGCTGCTCGGGAATCTCGGCATCGTCTCCCATGCGGGGGCCGTCCGCTATCTGGACGTGCCGGTCGCCGAAGACGATCCCTATCGCTACTATCGCTGGTAGAAATGGAAAACGCGCTTCTGGTGTGGGATTGGAACGGCACGTTGCTGGACGATCTGGACGATGCCGTGGCGGCGTTGAACCGCATGCTCGTGGACCGCGGCTGCGCCCCCACGACAAAGGCTTTCTACCGGGCGCATTTCGGGTTTCCCGTGCGTCCGTTCTACGCCGAACTCGGCGTCGATCTCGCCCGATGGGACTGGGAGCGGATCTGCATCGACTTCCACCGGTTCTTCGCCGAGGCGACGGCGAAGAAGCTCCGCGAGGGGGCGCGTGCGGCGCTGGAGCGGGCGAAGACGCTCGGTTTCCGCCAGTGCCTGCTTTCGGCCCACCGGGAAGACCTGCTGCGCGCGGCGGTGGAGGCGAACGGCCTGTTGCCGTATTTCGACTTTGTCGCCGGCACGGACAATCTGGACGGCGCCTCGAAACTGGAACGCGGCCGGCAGGCGTTTGCGGCCCGTCCGCCGGACGAGCGGCGCCTGTTCATCGGCGACACGCTCCACGACGTCGAAGTCGCCCGGGCGCTGGGCGGGCGCTGCGTCCTGGTGTCCTGCGGCCACCAGTCCCCCGAACGCCTGGCCGCCGCCGGCTGTCCGCTGGCGGACTCGCTTCCGTCCGCCGTCGCGATCGCCCGGACGATCCTGGTCCCCGCGGGGACGAATCCCGTTGATGAAAGGAGCTCGTGATGGTGTCGGTTGTTTTCGCGGTTGTGGCGGCGCTCTTCGCCGTCGTGCTCGCCATCGTGCTCGCCGTCGTGCTGGTGGCGCGCGTCCGGGCGACGCGCGGCGAGGCGGCGAAGGACGAGGAACTCCAGCGCCTGCGGACCGAACTGGCGTGTGCGAACCGGGACGCGGCCGCCCGGGACGACGCCTGGGAAATCCGGCTTCGGACCAAGGAGGAGAACTGCCGCCAGCTGCTCCAGGGCAAGGACGAGGCCTGCGCGCGGCTGCTGGCCGAGAAGGACAGGTCGTGCGCGGCGGCCCTGGCCGCCAAAGAGCGGGCGGTCGCCGAGATCCTGGCGGAAAAAGACGCGGCCCTGACGCGCAAGGACGCGGACTGCCGGCGGACCGTCGAGGAGAAGAACGCGGAAATCGACCGCTTCCTCCGGGAAAAGGAGCGCTCTTTCGCCGAGACCGTGAAAGGCCTGAAGGAGCAGTTCGCGAATCTGGCGGCCCAGACGCTGAAAGTCCAGAGCGCGGACCTGTCGCAGCTCAACAAAAACCATCTTGATGCGGTTCTGACCCCCTTGAAAGAGCAGATGGCGCGGTTGCAGGACGCCACGCTCAAGGCGCAGGGCGAGAGCAGGAACCTGGGCGAGAGCATGGGGAAGGACGTCGCGGCGATCGGCCAGATCGCCCGGGAACTGTCCGGCGTGGCGCGCGCGCTGTCGTCGAACACGCGCGTCCAGGGCCGGAAGGGCGAGGAGATCCTGGCCGAAAAGCTGCGCCAGGCGGGTCTGGAGGAGAACGTGAACTTCTTCCTGCAGAACGGGACGGATACGGACCGGCCGGACGTCCAGGTCTGCGACACGGAGAACCGCTGGCTGATCATCGACAGCAAGGTGAGCCTGACCGCCTACATCGAGTACGTGGAGGCGACGGACGAGGCCACCCGGGCCGCGAAGCTGGCGGCGCACGTGGCGAGCGTCCGCGGCAAGATCGACCAGCTGGCCAAGAAGAAGTATCCGAAGGTGTTCGGCGACGAGCACCGGGAGCGCAACTACCTGCCCGTCACGGCCATGTTCGTGCCGTATGAGGCGCCGCTGATGGAGGCGTTGCGCGCGGAGCCGTCCCTGTGGCAGTTCGCCGCCCAGAACAACGTCGTGCTGATCACGCCGCTGACGCTGCTCGCGTACGTCCGCCTCGTCTACCTCGCGTGGCAGCATGAAAAGGAGGCGCGCAACCAGCAGGCCGTCGTCGACACGGCCCGCGAACTGCTCGCGCGCATGAACGGCTTCCTCAGGTCCTTCGAGGAGATCGGGGAGGCCCTCGCGAAACTGACGGGCGTCTACGAAAAGGCCAAGGGCGCCATCGTGGACGCGCCGCATGCGCAGACGATCGCCAAGTCGGCCGGCAAGCTGATCGCGCTTCATGTCAGGCTGGAGGGCAAGAAGGGGAAGAAGGTCGAACGGGCGGAGTGCCTGAAAGACGTCGACGACGATTCGCCGGACGAATGGGCGGATTCCAAGTCCGCCGGGTCCCCCGCCGACACCGCCGATAAAATCTGACAAAATCTTGGCTGTCCCATTGACTGCGATTCGGGATTCTGATATACTCCAGTCTCGTTCGGCGAGATAGCTCAATGGTAGAGCGACAGAATCATAATCTGCTGGTTGCGGGTTCGAGTCCCTCTCTCGCCACCATTCGAAACCACCGTAGGCCGGTGGTTTTCGTGTCTCCGGGGAGCGCGCATGGAGTTTGAGCCGATTGGCGTCTATCGGGGCGATGCGACCTACAAATACGAGATGCCGCGCCAGGGGGTCTTCGCGGGCGGCCGTGGGCGCGTCGAGCTGAATCCCGGTCGCAACTTCGAGATGGCGCTGCGCGACCTGGAGGGGTTCGAGCGCCTCTGGATTCTCTTCGTCTTCGACCGCAACGGGGGCGGGTGGCGCCCGACGGCGCGTCCGCCCGTCGCCGCGCCCGGGCTGGGCCGGGTGGGGGTCTTCGCGTCCCGTTCGCCTTACCGTCCCAATCCGATCGGGCTGTCCTGCGTGCGGCTTCTCGCCGTGCGGGGGCGCGTTCTGGACGTCTCCGAGGCGGATCTGCTGGACGGCTCTCCGGTTCTCGACGTCAAGCCGTACGTTCCCGCGGCCGATGCGTTTCCGGCGGCGCGCGCGGGATGGGTCGGCGCGCAGACCGGCGAAACGTGGACCGTGGCGGCCTCTTCCGGATTCGCGGCGAAGGCCGCATTCGTCCGCGCGCGGGGAGGTCTGGACGTGCTGAACGCGGCGCGCGTCCAGCTGTCCCGCGCGCCGTTCGACGCCACGCGCAAGCGCGTGACGCGCGACACGGCGACCTCGGGCACGCTCGCCCTGCGCATGTTCCGCCTCGACTTCTCCGTGGAGGCGGCCTCCCGGACCATCGTGCTCCAGGATCTGCGCAGCGGCTATTCGGCGGCGGAACTCGCGGATGCCGACGATCCGCATGCCGACAAGAATCTGCATCGCGCCTTCGTTTCGGCGCTTCACCATTGTTGAACCGGACCGCTTGTGCTAGAATGGCGTCCGGACGGAAAAGAAAGGGCGGTTGACATGACCGAATCGGAAAACAGGGCCTTTCGCCGCGCGCAGTGGCGATTCATCCTCTGCAGCATGGTCGCGTATGCGTTCTTCTATCTGACGCGGAAGAACCTGTCGATGGCGCAGCCGTTCATGCTGGACGAGAAGGCGATCACCATGGAGCAGCTTGGCGTCATCATGTCCGTCCACGGCATGCTGTACGGCGTGAGCCGCTTCGTGAACGGTTTCTGGGCCGACCGGCTGAACGGCCGCATCTTCATGACCGTCGGCCTCGCCTGTTCGGCCGCGATGAACTTCTTCTTCGGCTGTTCGTCCCTGGCGGTTCTGTTCGGCCTGTTCTGGATCGCCAACGCCTGGACGCAGGGCATGGGTTTTCCGCCGTGCGCGAAGATGCTGACGCATTGGATCCACCCGAAGGAACTGGCGACGAAGATGTCGATCTGGAACACGTCGCACAGTTTCGGCGCCGTGCTGGCGCTGGGCCT
This sequence comes from Kiritimatiellia bacterium, assembly GCA_051884915.1. Lineage (GTDB taxonomy): Bacteria > Verrucomicrobiota > Kiritimatiellia > RFP12 > UBA1067 > RUG572. Next base: position 26,390 of record JBJEWF010000056.1, on the reverse strand, counting down.
CTGCTCGCTCCTGTTCGCGTGCGGCCTGGGCTGGCGCTGGTGCTTCTACCTGCCCGCCGCCCTTGCCGCGCTGGCGGCCGTTTTCTGTTTCGTCTGCGTGAAGGAGTCGCCGGCGGAGGCGGGCGTCGGGGAACCGCCGGAGCTGGCGGCGGTCGCCGTCCCCGCGGGCGCCGGCGCGACGGTGACGACGAGGGACCGGATGCGCCTCGTGTTCGGCAACCGGGTCATCTGGCTGGTGGCGCTCGCGAACTTCTTCGTGTACATCGTCCGCTTCGGTTTCCTCGACTGGGGACCGACGTTCCTGAAGCAGCACAAGGGCATCCCCGTGTCGAAGGGCGGCCTGATGATCATTTGCTTCGAGCTGGCGGCGGTCGTGGGGACGATTTTCACGGGCTGGGCCACGGACCGCGTCTTCAAGGGCCGGGGCGTGCGCACCTGCGTGTTCTGCATGCTGTTCGCCGCGCTGTTCGCGCTCGGATTCTGGCATCTCCCGCCGGGTGCGCCCCTCTGGCAGGCCACGTTGCTGCTGATGGGAACGGGCTTCTGCATCTACGGACCGCAGGCGCTGGTCGGCATCGTGGCCGCCAACCAGGCGACGAAGGAGGCGGCGGCGATGGCCAACGGCTTCACCGGCATCATGGGCTACGCCTCGACGCTCGTCTCCGGCATGGGCATCGCGTTCATCAGGACGCACTGCGGCTGGGGCGTGACGCTCGTCTCCATCGCCGGTTTCGCGCTCGTCGGCATGCTGCTCTTCCTCTGCGCCTGGTCCGCCCGCGCCACGGGCTACAAGACGGGGACGTGAGGCGACGGCCTCGCGCGCCTACCGCTTCCGCCACGCCCGCGGCGTGAGGCCGAAGTTCCGCTTGAAGACGCACGACAGGTAGCCGGCGTTGCAGAAGCCGGTCGCGCGCGCGATTTCCGCGATGGGGAGCCGGCTTTCGGCGAGCAGGAGTTTCGCGCGCGCCAGCCGCGCCCGCAGGATCTCCTGGCCCACGGCATGGCCGATCCGGTCGGCAAACAGCCGGTCGAGCCGCGTGCGCGGCAGGTTCAGCGCGTTGGCGATCTGGGCGGCGCCAAAAGGTTCCGCCAGATGGTCTTTGATGTAGCGGAGCACGTCGCGGAGAACGGGGTCGTCCGTGGCGAAGACGTCGGTCGACTGGCGGGTGACGATGCCCTTGGGCGGGATGCAGACGGGCCGCGCCGGCGCGGGATCGCCGTTCATCAGCCGTTCCAGGAGCGCGGCGCCCTCGTAGCCGCCCCGTTCGAGGTCGTGGTCGACGGACGAGAGCGGAACGGCCTGGTTTTCGCAGACGAGGGCGTCGTTGCCGACGCCGAGGATGGCGACTTCCTCCGGAACGGACAGGTTGCCGGTCCGGCAGGCCGAAAGCACGCGGGCCGCGTCGGCGTCGTCATACGTCAGGACGGCCAGCGGCTTGGGGGCGTCGCGCAGGGCCTGGCCCAGCAGGCGGGTGAAGAGGCGCCAGTCGTCGAAGGCGGCGGGTGCCGTCCGTTCCGCGAGCACCCATTTGAACGGCCTTTCGCCCGGCCAGGCGGCGGCAAAGCCCCCGTAGCGGAGCTCGTGGACGTGCGTCCAGATCGTCGAATACCATGCGGCGTGCCGGAAATGGCGGTCGAGAAAATGTTCGGCGGCCAGCCGTCCGAGCGCCGTATGGTCGCCGGTGACGCGGGGAATGCGCACGTCGGGGCGGTTGAACGTGAGATCGACCACGGGAATGCGGTGCCGGCGCAGATTGCGGACGTAGGCAACGGTCTCCTCGTTCTCGCGGAGGGTCACGAGCGCGCCGTCCCCCCGCCAGCCGCGCGGAAGACGGGCCAGACGGTCCTCGATCATCAAATGCCAGCCCCGCGTCCGCGCGAAGCGGGCGATGCCCTGCAGCCGGGGCGGATAGGCCGGGGAGATGAGAAGAAGGACGCTGCGCTGTTTCACGCCCCTATTCTAGCAAACGGGGCGGATGAAGCAATCCTATAATTTTCATGCGATAAATTATGATTTTAAATTCTCGTTCGCGCGCGGCGGATATGGTTGAATGGTAGCGCTCACCGGCAGAAGGAGGTTCGGCATGGACGATGTCATCATTATCGGCGCGGGCGTGGTTGGCTGCGCGACCGCGCGCGAGATCGCGCGCTACGAGTTGAAGGTGCGCGTGCTCGAAGCGGGCAGCGACGTGGCAGAAGGCGCTTCCAAGGCGAACAGCGCCATTGTCCACGCCGGCTTTGACGCGAAGCCGGGGACGAACAAGGCCCGGTTCAACGTGCGGGGCAGCCGGATGTTCCCGCGGGTCTGCGCGGAATTGCGCGTCCCGTTCAGGCGGAACGGGTCGCTGGTCCTCGGCTTCTGCGAGGCGGACAGGCAGGCGCTTCGCGCGCTGCTGGAACGGGGCCGCGAAAACGGCGTGGAAGGTCTGGAACTGCTCGACGCGGCCGCCGTCAAGGCCCGCGAGCCGAACGTGAACGGATCCGTGGTCGCGGCGTTGTGGGCGCCGACGGGCGGCATCTGCTGTCCGTACGAGCTGACCTTCCGCATGGCGGAGAACGCGGCGGCGAACGGGGTTGCGTTCACGTTCGACGCGCGGGTGGAGACGGTCGCGAAGGACGGCTGCTGGCGGGTCGTCTGCTCCGACGGACGGGTATTCGAGGCGAAGGCCCTCGTCAATGCCGCCGGCGTCTGTTCCGACGTGCTCAACAACCAGGTCAGTTCGGTCGCGTACCGCATCCAGCCGCGCCGCGGCGAGTACTTCATGCTGGACCGGAGCGAGGCCGGCGCGTTCGCGGCCACGATCTTCCAGGTTCCCGGGCCGATGGGCAAGGGCGTTCTCGTGTCGCCGACGGTCGACGGCACGGTGATTGTCGGACCGACCTGCGAGGACGTCGCCGAAAGGGACGACACGGCGACGACGGCCGCGGGCATGGAGAAGGTCCGGCAGTTGGCCCGCCGGTCGTTTCCCGCGCTGCCGGTTCGCACGGCGATCGCGAACTTCAGCGGCATCCGCGCGCACGAGGCGACGGCGGGCGACTTCGTGCTGGGCGAAGCCGCGGACGCGCCGGGCTTCTTCAACGCCCTCGGCGTGGAATCGCCGGGCCTGACGGCGGCCCCCGCCATCGGCGAGTTCCTGGCCGCCGCCGTGGCCCGGAAGCTGGGCGCGGCGAAGAAACCGGCCGAACGGATTTCGGCCGACGCGGGCTGGTGGCCGAACACGCGCGAGATGGCGCCGGCGGAACTGGCCGAACTCGTGGCGAAGGACGCCGCGTTCGGGCGCGTCGTCTGCCGGTGCGAACGGGTGACGGAAGGCGAGATTCTCGCCGCCATCCGCGCCCGCGTCGGCGCGCGGACCCTGGACGGCCTCAAACGGCGCACGCGCAGCGGGATGGGCCGCTGCCAGGGCGGGTTCTGCACGCCGCGTCTGCTGGCGATCCTGTCCCGGGAACTCGGCCTCCCGATGGCGGCGTTTCTGGCTTCGCGCGCGAAGGCGCCCCGCGGAACGCGCAGGCGGACGCCGCCGCCGGTCGAACGGCCCGCGGCCGCGTCCGGGACGCGGACGGAGCTCGACGTGCTGGTCGTCGGCGCGGGACCGGCCGGACTTGCCGCCGCCGCCGCCGCGAAGCGGGCCGGGGCCGCGAACGTGCTGGTTCTCGAACGCGACGACGCGCCCGGCGGCATTCTGCGGCAATGCATCCACAGCGGCTTCGGCCTCCACCGCTTCAGGGAGGAGCTGACGGGACCCGAATACGCGCATCGGTTCATCGACCAGGCGAAGGCGTTGGGCATTCCCGTCGAATGCCAGACGACGGTTCTCGACGTGTCCCCGGAGCGCGAGGTGACGACGGTGTCGCCGGTCTGCGGCCTGCGGATTTTCAAGGCCCGCTCGATCGTGCTCGCAATGGGATGCCGGGAACGTCCGCGCGGCGCGCTGCTCATGCCGGGGACGCGCCCGGCGGGCGTCTACACGGCCGGTACGGCGCAGCGCCTCGTGAACATGGAGGGCGTGCTGCCGGGCCGGCGCGTCGTCATTCTCGGTTCGGGCGACATCGGGCTTGTCATGGCGCGGCGCATGACGTTCCAGGGCGCGAAGGTGCTGGCCTGCGTGGAGCTGATGCCGTTTTCCAGCGGACTCAAGCGCAATGTCGTGCAGTGCCTGGACGATTTCGGCATTCCGCTTCTGCTGAACCATACGGTGACGGACGTCCGGGGCCGCGATCGCGTGACGGGCGTGACGATCGCGCGGGTGGACGAGACGCGCCGGCCGATTCCCGGGACGGAACGGCATCTCGCGTGCGACACGCTGCTGCTTTCGGTCGGCCTGATCCCCGAGAACGAACTGTCGAAGGCCGCGGGCGTCGAACTGTCGCCCGTGACGGGCGGCCCCGTGGTGGACGACGCGATGCAGACGACCGTGCCGGGCGTCTTCGCGTGCGGCAACGTGCTTCACGTGCACGATCTGGTCGACTACGTGAGCGACGAGGCGGAAGTCGCCGGCCATGCGGCGGCCGGCCATGCGGCGGGGCGGCGACCGTCCGGAACGGCCGTCCGGGTGGTCGACGGCCCCGGCGTGCGGGGCGTCGTCCCCCAGCGCGTGAACCCGGAGGGCGAAGGGCAGATCGCCGTGTCGTTCCGTCCGTGCGGCGTCTACCGGAACGCGACCTGGCGGGTGCGGGCGGGCGAACGGATTCTCTGCGCGCGCACGTCGCGGATTCTCACGCCGGGCGAATCGCAGCGGGTTCTGATCGCGCGCGCGCTGTTCAGGGATTGTGCGGAAGTCGTCGTGGAGGTCGTGGAATGACGTGCATTGGATGTCCGATGGGGTGCCAGCTTGAGGTCGAAACGCGCGCCGACGGAACGGTCGGGGTGACGGGGCAGGCGTGTCCGCGCGGCGAAAGCTACGCGAAAAAGGAACGCGCCGCGCCGGAGCGCATGGTGACGGCGCTGGTCCGCGTGAAAGGGACGGGCAAGCCGTTGAGCGTGAAGACGAAAACGGCGATTCCCAAAGCGAAAATCGCGGACGTGCTGGCGGTGTTGGCCGCGACGGAGGTGACGGCGCCCGTGGCGATTGGCGACGTGGTGGTCGCAGACGTCTGCGGAACGGGCGTGCCGGTGGTGGCGACGTCCCCATACCCCGTCGCCTAGCCTCTCGTTGCCGGACGCGGGCGTCTGCCCGATCGGGAGCGGCGCGGGGCGTGGCCGGAAATCCCGCGATTTTGGCCGATTCGTCCTGTTTGCCGTTACGCGGCGCCCCATTACGCGGCGTGCCGGAATGGGTGGACACGGGCGGGAGGACTTTTGTATAATGTCGCCCATGGGCAATGGGCATCACAAAGGGCCGCGCGAACTCTGCACGGGCGGCGAATGGATCTACGGGCGCAACCCGGTGATCGAGGTTCTGCAGGCGGAACGCCGCACGGTCAGCGAAATCGTCCTGCCGCCGGCGGACAAGAACGAGGCGGATGAAATCGCCTGGATCCGCAAAGTCGGGCACGAAATGGGGTGCGTCGTGCGTTCGGAAGAGCGCAGGTGTCTGGACGTGCTGACGAAAGGCGGGCACCACCAGGGCGTCGCCATCAAGACGAGCGGCTATCCCTATGTCGACCTGGCGGACGTCGTGGCGGACGTCGACGCCGCCGAAGACGCGATTGTCGTCGTGCTCGACCATCTGGAGGATCCGCAGAACGTCGGTTCGATTCTCCGGACGGCCTGTGCGGTCGGCGTGACGGGCGTCGTCATTCCGGAGGACCGCAGCGCGGGCATCACGCCGGCCGTCGTCCGCGCGTCGGCGGGAGCGGCCGAGCACCTGAAGATCGCCCGGGTCGTCAATCTCGTCCGGGCCATGAAAACGCTGCAGAAGGCGGGCGTGTGGTTCACGGGACTGGACTGGGGGAAGGACGCGAAAACCTACGTGGACGTCGACTTCCGCGGCCGCTGCGGCCTGGTCGTCGGTTCCGAGGGCGACGGCATTTCGCGGCTGGTGCGCGAGACGTGCGACTTCATCGCCGTCCTGCCGATGGTGGGACGCATCGAGTCGCTGAACGCCGGCGTCGCCGCCGCCGTCTGCATGTACGAGATGTTGCGCCAGAGAAGTTGAAGGTTGAAGGTTGAAGGTTGGAGGTTGAGATGAAGAAGATTGCTTTTGCGATGATGGTGGCGGCCGCGGCGGCGGGGATGAAGGCGGAGGACCTGCAGGCGAACCCGGTGCCGGCGATTGGGCAGAACGCGCAGAACCAGACGGCGTTCGATGCGACGAAGAAGGGCCCGCGCGTCCTCTTCGTGGGCAATTCGATCACGCTGCACGGTCCGCGTCCGCAGATCGGCTGGACGAACAACTGGGGCATGGCGGCGAGCGCGCGCTACAAGGACTACGTGCACCTGCTCCAGAAGCAGATCGTCGCGGTGCAGCCCGACGCCCAGTGCTGTCTCCTGCAGGTGGCGGGTACGATCGAACGCTCGTTCTTCCAGGCCGACTGGAGCTGCGAAAAGCACTTCGCGTGGGCGCGGGAATTCAAGCCGGACGTGATCGTGCTCTTCTTCGGCTCCAACGTCCCCGGCGACTACGATACGGGCAAATTGCCGACCGCGCGTTCGTTCGGCGACGCCTTGGACGCGCTGCGCACCTATCTCGACCCCGAGGGGAAGGCGCTGGTGCTGGTGTCGCAGGGGTTCTACAAGCGCCCGAAGCTCGATGCCGAGAAGGTGGCCGTGGCGAAGCGGCACGGCGACGTCTTCGTCCGCATGGAGGACCTGCATGACATGAAGGAGGCGCACGGGCGCTACAACCATCCCGGCGATCGGGGCATGGAGATGATCGCCGAGCGGTTCTGGCGGCATCTGGAACCCTACATGAAGAATTTCAGGCGCTGAACCATGACCATCCAGGATGTCGCGGCGGTTGACCGGCTGCTGAAAAAGGAGTTCCGCGCCCATGCGGCGCCGATCATCGAACTCGTCCAGGCGCAGACGCACGATCCGTTCTGCGTCCTGGTGGGGACGATCCTCTCCGCGCGCACGAAAGACCAGTGCACGGCGGGCGCGGTGAGGCGGCTTTTCGCGGAGATGGGCGGAGTCGCCACGCCCGAGGCCCTGGAGCGGATTCCCGTCGCCACGCTTGAGCGGCTGATCTTCCCCGTGGGATTCTACCGCGACAAGGCGCGCCATCTGCATGCCCTCCCGGGCGTCCTGCGCGAGACGTTCGGCGGGGTGCTGCCGCACACGGTCGAAGAGCTCTGCAAACTGCCGGGCGTCGGGCGCAAGACGGCGAATCTGACCGTGGCCGTGGGGTTCGACCTGCCGGCGATTTGCGTGGACGTGCACGTGCACCGGATCGTGAACCGGCTCGGCCTGGTCCGGACGAAGACGCCGTTCGAGACCGAGATGGCCTTGCGCGCGATTCTGCCGGTGCGCTACTGGAAGACGTGGAATTCGCATCTCGTTTCCTTCGGGCAGACGCGGTGCTTCCCGCGCAATCCCAATTGCGCCGGCTGCCCGATCCGGTCGTATTGCCCCGCGCGGCCGCGCGACGTTTGAGGTTCGCCCGCGATTTTTGCAAAATGGGAAAATCCAGAAAGGACTGACATGAAGACGATGATCCCGATGATGGCGGCGGCTCTGGTGCTGGCCGGCTGTGCGACGAACGCTTCCACCTGCCGCGCCCGGCCGTGCGGCCAGGCGTGCGCGAAACCGTGCGTCTGCGCGGCGCCGAACACGCTGACGGCGCGCGAGAAGGCGGAAGGCTGGCGGCTGCTGTGGGACGGCAAGACGCTGAACGGCTGGGTCGCGGAGAAGGGCGGCTGCAAGGCGCCGCCGGCCAAGGGCTGGAAGATCGAGGACGGCGTGCTGACCGTGCTGCCGAATTCCCGCATCACCGAACAGGGCAAGTGGGAGAAACTGCCGCCCGAAAAGGCGCTCGGCGGCGGCGGCGACATCGTGACGGAGCAGGTCTTCAAGGACTTCGCCTTCATGTGCGACTTCCGGCTGACGAAGGCGGCCAACAGTGGCATCAAGTATTTCTACGACCCCGCCCGCTTCAAGGGCACGTGCGAGGAGTACCAGATTCTCGACGCGGCGCATCCGGATTCCACGAAGGGGCGCGACGGCATGTGCCGCCGCGTGGCGTCGCTCTACGACATGATTCCCGCGCACGCGGAAAAGATCGTGCGTCCGCTGGGCGAATGGAACACGGCGATGATCGTCTCGAAGGGCAACCACGTCGAACATTGGCTCAATGGCGTGAAGGTTCTCGAATACGAACGCGGGTCGAAGTCGTTCCGCGACATCGTGGCGTTGTCCAAGTACGCCAAGGAGCAGAAGCCAGGCGAACACTGGGGCGAGACGCCATCCGGCCGCATCAAACTCCAGGACCACAACGACTCGACGGTGAGTTTCCGCAACATCAAGATCCGCGAGTTCAAGTGACGGCGTCTGCCGCGGGGAAGCAAGGCTCAAATAATTTTGAATTTCTTTGGCGTCCCCCTTGCGGAGCGCCGGAGAGTTTGATATACTGACGCGCCATGGGACAGCAACTTAGAACACGTGCCAAGAGGGCTCGCCGGAAAGCGTACGACAAGCGCGTCCGCGCCAAGCATCTCGCGGCGAAGAAGGCCAAGTGATTGGCGGTCGTGCCGTCGAAGCGCGGTCTGAGGCGAGCATGACATTTTTGGTGGGATGGCCGAGCGGTTAGGCTACGGACTGCAAATCCGTCTACAGCGGTTCAACTCCGCTTCCCACCTCCATTTGGCAGGCGATTCCGCACATCATGTGCGGATTCCTTTTTTTTTTTTGGCGGACACGGAATGTCATCCACAATTCAAACGTATGGTATAATGCGGGCATGAGTACGCGAATCGTCTGTTTCTGTGCCTTGCTGCTTGGGGCCGGAGGGTGTGCGACGGAGCATTACGTGTCGGACGCCAAGCATCCGGAGGTCGCCATTGCGGAAGACGGGTCCGTCACCTACCGGGGGCGGTTTGTCGATCCCGAGGACCTGCCCGCGCTGCTTCGCCGGTCGGGTCTGACGAAGGAGGACACGATCAACATCCACTGTCCGGACACGCTGCGCGACTACCGGGCGCCGCGCCGCGTGATGGGCATTCTCCTGAACAACGGGTTTCCGCGCCACATCCTGGTGGGGGATCGGCGGTCCTTTTCGGAAGCGGGACGGACGGCGGACGAGCGCCGGCGCGACCGCGCGCGCCAGAAGCGTCTGGAGGCGGAGCGGGCGCGCGGCGAAACGGAGCCGCGGCGCGGTTCGCGCCGCTAGGCGCCCGTCCCGGCCCGGGCGTTTCGCGCGTTACGAATCGCTTGACTCTCCGGGCGGCATTTCATAAACTACCATCCGGTTCAAACAAAAAGTAAATGGAAGGTTCTATGTTCTCGGCACTATTCGCGGCGGCTGACGTCAACTGGTACACGCTCACGGCATTTGCGCTCTATCTGCTTCTGATGCTGGGCATCGGTTTCCTGTTTTCGCGGAAACAGGAGAACATGGGGGACTACTTCCTCGGCGGACGGAAGATGAACAAATGGGTGGTTGCGCTTTCGGCCCAGGCGTCCGACATGAGCGGCTGGCTGCTGATGGGCCTGCCGGGCGCGCTCTACGTGGGCGGCTTCTCCGAGGCGTGGATCGGCGTCGGCCTGGGAATCGGCACCTATCTGAACTGGAAGATCGTGGCGCACCGGCTGCGCCGGTATTCGCAGATCTGCGGGGATTCGATCACGATTCCGGATTTCATCTCGAACCGCTTCCGCGACAACACGGGCGTCGCGCGCATCGTGGCGGCGCTCATCATCCTTGTCTTCTTCACGTTCTACACGGCGTCCGGCTTCGTTTCGGCGGCCAAGCTGTTCTCGACCATGTTCCCGATGTCGTACACGGCAGCCCTCTGGCTGGGCGCGATCGTCGTGGTGAGCTACACGCTGCTCGGCGGCTACATGGCGGTGTGCTGGACGGACTTCATCCAGGGGACGCTGATGTTCGTGGCCATCGTGCTGGTTCCCGCCGTGGTCGTCTGCAATGCGGGCGGGTTCGCCGCGACGGTCGACCAGCTGAACGCGATCAACGGCAATCTCCTCAACCTCTTCACGGCGGCGAACACGGGCAAGGCCTGCGGCTTCGCCGGTCTCGTGAGCTGCCTCGCGTGGGGCCTCGGCTACTTCGGCATGCCGCACATCCTGGTGCGCTTCATGTCCATCGGCAATCCGGCGGAAGTGAAGGGCTCGCGCCGCATCGCGATGACCTGGGTGTTCATCTCCCTCGCCGCGGCGACGGCGCTCGGCCTCGTGTTCCACCTCTATCTCAAGCAGCGCAACCTGACGCTCGCGGACGTCGGCGGCGACCCGGAGAAGTGCTTCATGGTGATGATCGGCGGCATCTTCAATTCGGGCGTGCTGTCCCGCCTCTTCGCGGGCGTCCTGCTGTCGGCCATCATGGCGGCGATCATGTCGACGGCCGATTCGCAGCTTCTCGTGTCGGCCTCGTCCTTCACGAACGACCTCTACCGGCGCGTGAAGAAGAACGCGTCCAACCATGAGCTGGTGCTGGTGTCCCGCGCGGCCGTGGCGGCGGTCGCCGTCGTGGCGACCGCCATGGCGATGAACACGGAGTCGGAGTTCTTCAAAGTCGTCATGAAGATGGTGTCCTTCGCCTGGGCGGGCTTCGGCGCCTCGTTCGGCCCGCTGATTCTCCTGGCGCTTTTCTGGAAGCGCACGAATCTGGCGGGCGCCATCGCCGGCATGGTGACGGGCGCGACGACGTGCTTCGTCTGGAAGTTCGTGCTGGCCGCGAAGTACGCGTCGGCGGTTCCGCTTTTCGCCCTTTACGAACTCGCGCCGGGCTTTGTGCTCGCGTTCGTGGTGACGGTCGTCGTGTCGCTGCTGACGAAGCGTCCTTCCGGGGAGATCTGCGCGGAATTCGACCGCGTCGGCGCGGTCGAGCGGATTTGAGACGTCGAAGCAAGGAAACTAGTACGTGTATTCCTTCGGCGCCGGCCAGACCGCGGGCAGCGCCGACATGCGCAATCTCCTCGGCGGGAAGGGCGCGAACCTCGCCGAGATGGCGGGCCTGGGGCTGCCCGCGTTCCGCAGGGTTCGCGATTTCGACTGAGGCCTGCACGCGCTACTGCGACGACGGCCGGAAGATCGGCGACGTCAGTTGCGCCGGATGATGAGCGCGTCCGCGCCATCGCGCTCCTGCGCGGCAAAACGGAAGTCGCGCAGTTTCCCGCCCGTGTGGCGCAGGCGCAGCGTCAGCGTGAGTCGCCCTTCGGCAAAGCCCGGGGGCGGTGTCAGCTTGTCGGAAAGCGCGAAGGGCCCGGGCAGCCAGGTCGTCGGATCTGCGGAGGAGATGTGTTCCGCCACGACGGTTCCATCCGCCGACTTGAACGTGTAGACGGCTTCGTAGGGAAGATGGATGGGGGCCACGCCCTTGTTTACGCCGGTCAGCGAGATGGCGAGTCTGTCGTGCTCCAATGTGACCGAGGCGGACTGCGGGACAAGACGGGCACCGGCGTAGAGATCGATTCGGCGCATGAGGGGGCGCAGCGGATCGTCCTCCTTGATCTGCTCCGGTCCGAAGGGGCACGTGTTGACGACGCTGACGTGGTTGGTGAGCATCCATTCAATGGAATAGGGAACGTCCCATCCCTTGTCGCGCATCTTCACTGCGTTGCCGAAGAACTCGAGCCAGATGGGCTGGGTCTTCCAGACGTCCCCCATGTTCGGAAGGGCGGTGTAGGGGGCTGTGCCGATCCAGCGTTTGAAGTGCCAGGGCGAACCGACGCCGTCGCGGCGGAACCCGACGCGCGGGAGGGATCCGTCGCCCATGGCGTACTTCATCACTTCCCAGTCGTCGGACATGAAGACGATTGGGGTTTTCCTGAAGACGCTGAGATAGATGTCGGCGTACCGCTTGCGGAGTTCGAGGGGATATTGGCGCGGGGAGACGTATTTCCGCTTGGGCTGGGGGTCGAGGATCTTCCCCTCGGCATCGCGGTCGAGTTTGGCAGGGACGTTGGGAGGAAGGCCGCTGCAGTGCCATTCCCCCCAGTTGCCATAGCTGCCAAGGTCGAGTCCCGCCAGCAGAGGGTTGCCGTCGTACCGTTCGCCGAGCGCCCTGAGGAATCGCTCATGCGCCTCGAGGAAGATCGGGTCGTCGAAGTGGGGCGCGTGCTTCTGGAGCGCGGTCAGAGGGGCGGTTCCTGTCCTCTGCCAGGGATGAATGCCGATCTCGAAGGGATCTTCGGCGGCGCCCTTGTCGAAGACCCATTTCGGGGTGTCGTATTCCGGGCCGCCGCTCCTGTTCACGCACATGATCCGAAAGGAGACGGGAAGCCCGTGCCTCTCGCCGCAGGCGAGTAGGTCATCGAGCGGTTTCCAGTTGTAGACGCCCTCTTCGGGTTCAAGATGCGCCCAGATGAGGCGGGAGTAGATGGCGCCGACGTTGACCAGCTTCTCCAACCGCTTCAGGGAGGCTTCTCCGCCCATGCTGGACCATCCCTGGCCGGGATTGCGGAAGACGGAGGCGTCTTCGGTGAATGTCACGCCGCATGCGCCGCCGAAGGCTGCAGGCGCGAGAAAGAGGAGGCCCATCAGACAGATTTTCATGGGGGTTAGTATAGCACACAACTTGACGGGCTGGAGGGGAATGGCTAAACTTTGACCATCGCAAGTTCGGGAGGGCCATACCCATGAAGACACATCTCCTCGCGCTCGTCGCCGGTGCGGCGCTGCTTGGTTTCGGCGCTGAAGACAATCTACGCCGGCCGCGGACTCCGTCGTTGGATCCCCGATTGGCGAATCAGGCGCGTGCCGAGGTGAAGTGGGCGAAGACGATCTGCCGCGAAGAAGGGCGCTACATTGGCTGGCCGACGGTCTGCCGCCTGAAGAACGGCGATCTGCTCGCCGTGTTCTCGGGGGACCGCGACGCGCACGTGTGCCCATACGGCAAGGTCCAGCTCATTCGCTCGAAGGACAATGGCGAGACCTGGAGCGAGCCGACGACAATCGCAAACGGCATTCTCGACGACCGCGACGCCGGCGTCGTCCAGCTGCCGAATGGCGAGGTGGTCGTGACCTGGTTCACGTCCATCGCCTATGCATCGCCCTGGGAGGCGAAGCGCCATCCCGAGTTCCTGCGCCACCACGGGAAGATTCCGCCGGAGATGGTGGAGGCGAACCTGGGGTACTACCTCATTCGGTCGTCGGACAACGGCGCGACATGGTCGAAGCCCGAGAAGCTGGTGAACTGCGACCAGACGCCGCATGGCCCCATCGTGCTGAAGGACGGTTCCCTGCTTCAGATCGGTCGTCGCACGAAGAAAGACGCCAACGCCGCAAGCCGCGACACGTTCGACAAGACGGTCATCTCCGTCTCGCGTTCGGTGGACAACGGTCGCACCTGGTCGTACCTCTGCCGGGAGATCCCCAGCGAGAAGGGTGAAAACGACCGTCCCGGCATGTTCCACGAGCCGCATGTTGTGGAACTTGCGGACGGTTCGCTCGTCGGCGTGATTCGCTACCACGGCGCCGAGGGCGAGGGAGCCTGTCCTGGGAATGGCTACATGCGCATCACGTTCTCACAGGATGGAGGTCACACCTGGACGCCGATGACCGCCACGCCGATGCTGGGGCTTCCGCCGCATCTGCTGCCGCTGCCGGACGGCAAACTCGTCTGCGTGTATGGACGCCGCCTGGCGAAGCCCGGTTTCGGCGAGTTCGCCTGTCTCTCGGACGATGGTGGAAAGACCTGGGATGTCGCGAACGAGGTCCTGCTTATGCCCGCACAGTCGGGCGATCTCGGTTATCCGGCCTCGTGCCTGTTGCCGAATGGCGACATCGTGACGGTGTACTACCAGAAAGACGGTCCGGAGACCGTGTTGATGGCGACGAAGTGGCGGGTTGTGAAATAGGGCGATGCCGTATTCGCCGCACCGCGTCGGGGAGTGGATGGCGGTGAATTTCGCAGATGCGTCCTTTTCTCTCTTTTTCGACATTTAATCTTTCCACATGCCGTGGAAATAGGATATACTTTGTTTCATCCAAGGGAAAAAACGAAAGGCTGGCGTCTCGCCAGATAAAAAACGAATGGCAAAAACAACCAAATACGTGTACTTCTTCGGCGCGGGGCAGACCGAAGGCAACGCCGACATGCGCAACCTCCTCGGAGGCAAGGGCGCGAACCTCGCCGAGATGGCCGGGCTGGGCCTTCCGGTGCCGCAGGGCTTCACGATCACGACCGAGGCCTGCACGCGCTATTACGACGACGGCCGGAAGATCGGCGCGGACATCATGGACCAGGTGATGGAGTACGTCGGGAAGCTCGAGAAGTCCGCCGGCAAGAAGTTCGGCGACGCGAAGAACCCGCTCCTCGTCTCCGTGCGCTCCGGCGCCCGCGCGTCGATGCCGGGCATGATGGACACGATCCTCAACCTCGGCCTGAACGAGACGGTCGTCAACTCCCTCGCGAAGCAGACGAAGAACCCGCGCTGGGCGTGGGACTGCTACCGCCGCTTCATCCAGATGTTCTCCGACGTCGTCATGGAGGTCGGCAAGAAGCACTTCGAGAAGCTGATCGACAAGATGAAGGAGAAGAAGGGCGTCCAGCTCGACGTCGATCTCACGGCGGCCGACCTCAAGGCGCTGGCGGGCCAATTCAAGGCCGAGTACAAGGCCGCCATCGGCAGGGACTTCCCCGACGATCCGCGCGAGCAGCTTGTCGAGGCGATCAAGGCCGTGTTCCGCAGCTGGGACAATCCGCGCGCGAACGTCTACCGCCGCGACAACGACATCCCGTACAGCTGGGGCACGGCCGTCAACGTCCAGATGATGGCGTTCGGCAACCTCAACGACAATTCCGGCACGGGCGTCGCGTTCACGCGCGATCCGGCGACGGGCGAGAAGAAGCTCATGGGCGAGTTCCTGATGAACGCCCAGGGCGAGGACGTGGTCGCCGGCGTGCGCACGCCGATGCCGATCTCCAAGATGGCCGACGTGATGCCCGACGTGTTCAAGCAGTTCCAGAAGATCTGCGCGACGCTCGAAAAGCACTACCGCGACATGCAGGACATGGAGTTCACGATCGAGAACAAGAAGCTCTTCATGCTCCAGACCCGCAACGGCAAGCGCACGGCCCGCGCCGCGCTCAAGATCGCCTGCGACCTGGTGGACGAGGGCATGCGCACGGAGCAGGAGGCGGTGCTGATGATCGAGCCGCGCAACCTCGACACGCTGCTCCATCCGCAGTTCGACACGGTCGCCCTCAAGAAGGCGACGCCGGTGGGCCGGGGTCTGCCGGCCTCTCCGGGCGCCGCGTGCGGCCGCATCGTCTTCAGCGCGGCCGACGCCAAGGCGTGGAAGGAGCGCGGCGAGAAGGTCGTGCTCGTGCGGCTTGAGACCTCCCCCGAGGACATCGAGGGTATGAAGGCCGCCGAGGGCATCCTCACGGTGCGCGGCGGCATGACGTCCCACGCGGCCGTCGTCGCGCGCGGCATGGGCGAGTGCTGCGTCTCCGGCTGCCAGGAAATCGCGATGGACGAGGAGAGCCGGAAGTTCCGCCTCGGCGGCAAGCTCTTCAAGGAAGGCGACTGGCTCTCGATTGACGGTTCCACCGGCAACATCTACGATGGCGTCATCCCGACCGTCGACGCGACGATTGCGGGCGAGTTCGGCCGCATCATGATGTGGGCGGACAAGTTCCGCCGGCTGAAAGTCCGCACGAACGCCGACACGCCGCGCGACGCCAAGAAGGCCCGCGAACTCGGCGCCGAGGGCATCGGCCTCTGCCGCACGGAGCACATGTTCTTCTCCCAGAGCCGCATCACGCCGTTCCGCGAGATGATCTGCGCCGACACGGTCGAGGAGCGCGAACTCGCGCTCAACAAGATCCTGCCGTTCCAGCAGGACGACTTCGAGCAGCTCTTCGAGGCGCTCGACGGCCAGC
Organism: Kiritimatiellia bacterium; assembly: GCA_051884915.1. Taxonomy (GTDB): domain Bacteria; phylum Verrucomicrobiota; class Kiritimatiellia; order RFP12; family UBA1067; genus RUG572. Next base: position 10,449 of record JBJEWF010000056.1, on the reverse strand, counting down.
CGGTCACGATCCGCTTCCTCGATCCGCCGCTGCACGAATTCGTGCCGCACACGGAAGACGAGATCGCGCTTCTCGCGAAGACGACGCACAAGCCGATCAGCCGCATCAAGGACATCATCGACGGGCTCCACGAGTTCAACCCGATGATGGGCCACCGCGGCTGCCGTCTCTGCGTGACGTATCCGGAAATCGCCGTGATGCAGACGAAGGCCGTGATCCGCGCCGCGATCAACGTCCAGCGTCGTCACAAGGGCTGGAACGTCAAGCCCGAGATCATGATCCCGCTGACGGGCGACATGAAGGAGTTCAAGTTCGTGAAGGACATCGTCGTCCACGTCGCGAACGAGGAGATCCAGGCCGCCGAGATCAAGCTCAACTACGAGGTCGGCACGATGATCGAGATTCCGCGCGCCGCCCTTATCGCGGGCGAGCTGGCGGAGGAGGCGGAGTTCTTCTGCTTCGGCACGAACGACCTCACGCAGATGACGTTCGGCTTCTCGCGCGACGACGCGGGCAAGTTCCTCGGTTCGTACTACGACAAGAAGATCTACGAGAACGATCCGTTCGCGAAGCTCGACCAGACGGGCGTCGGCAAGCTCATGAAGATGGCCGTCACCGACGGCAAGGCGACCCGCCCGAAGATCCACTGCGGCATCTGCGGCGAACACGGCGGCGATCCGACCTCGGTCGAGTTCTGCCACAGGATCGGCCTCAATTACGTCTCCTGCTCGCCGTTCCGCGTGCCGATTGCGCGCCTCGCGGCCGCGCAGGCGGCCCTGCGGGACTGACGCGCGGTCTGCGGTTTTCCGCCTGCCGTTTTTATGGTACAATGGCGCGCATGAGACGATCATGCGCGCCATTGCTGTTTTGCGGACTGCTGGGAAGCCTGTCCGCTGCGGAAAACGTCCGGCGGCTTTCGCTGGAGGACTATCGTGACCGGATGAAGGGCGCGTGGATCGGGCAGATGGTGGGCGTGGCCTGGGGCGCGCCCACGGAATTCCGCTGGAACGACGAGATGATTCCGGCGGACAAGATGCCGGCGTGGACGAGCGATCTTCCGCTGAAAAATGCCTACGGCAACGACGACCTCTATGTCGAGATGACGTTCCTCAAGACGCTTGAGGATCATGGAATCGACGTGGACATCCGCCAGGCGGGAATCGACTTCGCCAACAGCGAATACCGGCTCTGGTGCGCCAATCTCAAGGGCCGCACCAACCTGCGCAAGGGCATTGCGCCGCCCGACTGCTCGCATCCCAGGTTCAACCGCAACGCGAACGACATCGACTACCAGATCGAGGCCGACTATGCCGGCATTATCGCGCCTGGCTGCCCGCAGGAGGTCGTCCGCCTCGGCGGCGTGTTCGGCCGGCTGATGAATTTCGGCGACGGCGTGTGGGCGGGGCAGTTCGTCGGCGCCCTGTACGCGGAGGCCTTTTTCACGGACGACGTCAACCGTCTGCTGGACGCGGGGCTGGCCGCGATCCCTCCCGAATCCGACTACGCGCGGATGGTCCGCAGCGTCCGCGCGTGGCATCGCGAGAATCCGGCGGACTGGACGGCGTGCTGGGAGAAGATCCGCGCGGCCTATTCGAAGAAGTTCAATCGCGAGCTGAGGGATTCGAACGGCGGCATCGACGTGCGCCTCAACGGCGCCGCCATCGTTCTGGGACTGCTCTATGGCGCGGGCGATCTCGACCGGTCGATGGCGCTCGCGATGCGGTGCGGATGGGATTCCGACTGCAATCCGTCGAACGTGGGCGGCATTCTCATGTGCGCCCGCGGGGCGAAGGCGCTGCCGGCGAAATACACCGAGAAACTCGACCTGGGCAGAAAATTCTCCTACACGGCCTACGACCTGACGGCCCTGTATGCCGTCTGCGAGAAACTGGCGCGCCAGATCGTCGTCCGCCAGGGCGGACGCGTCGAAACGGACGCCGGCGGCGCCGCGTGGTTCGTGATTCCGCGGAAGGAGGTCGTGCCGGATCCGTTTGTCCCGTCCTGGGCGCCGGGCGCGATCGCCGCCAGCAGGTTCACGGAAGAGGAGATGGCGAAACAGAAATTCGCGATCCGTCTTCCGGATCCGGAAACGCTGACGGATCCCGATCCGACGAAACGCGTGCAGAAGGCGCTGGATGCGCTGTGGCCGGGCTGGAAGACGTCCGCCAATGCGCCGGACATGAATCCCGGCTACCGCGAGACGGTTGAAACGTACAGGGGGCAAGTCCACGCTTCGGTGCTGACGCACCCGCCGAAGAGGGGGGAGGCCGCGGTTCTGTTCCGGACGGTGAAGGTCCCCGCGGGCCGTCCCATGCTCCATTTCGAGGCGTCGTCGGTGAAGGGCGACTTCCGGCTGATCGTGCGCGTCGATGGCGTCGCGCTGCTCGCGACCGATCTGGAAACGCCCCGGAAACCCGGCGATGAACGTCTGCATCTGCGGGCTTTCGACCTTTCGCTGGAGCCGTGGGCGGGCCGGGAGGTGACGATCGAACTCCTCAACCAGCCGACGGGCTGGAACTTCGAGGCGGCGCTGTGGCACGATCTGCGGCTGACGGCGAATAGCGGGAGTTTCTGAGCCCCGGACGGACGGCAGACTGGCGGATGATTTTTTCAATGGTCAATCGTCCAATTTTTTGATATTATAGGATGAATTTTCCGCGAGAAGCGGTATCAAGCAAGGAGTAAATCAGATGAAGATCAAGTTCGGTGACGTCGCTGAAAACATCACGACGCGCAAGGAATTCCCGCTGAAGAAAGCCCAGCAGGTTCTCAAGGACATGACGGTTGCGGTTCTTGGCTATGGCATTCAAGGTCCGGGCCAGGCGCTTAACATGCGTGACAACGGCATCAACGTGATCGTCGGCCAGCGCAAGAACACGAAGAAGAATTCGAGCTGGATGCGCGCGAAGAAGGACGGCTGGGTCGAGGGCAAGACGCTCTTCTCCCTTGAGGAGGCCGCCGAGAAGGGCGACATCATCATGATGCTCGTTTCCGACGGTTCCGTCGGCCAGGTCTGGAAGCAGATCGAAAAGTACGTCACGCCGGGCAAGTATCTCTATTTCTCGCACGGTTTCGGCTACGTGTACAACAAGCTCACCGGCATCAAGCCGCGGAAGGGCGTGGGCCTCGTGATGGTCGCGCCGAAGGGGTCGGGCACGTCCGTGCGCCGCAACTTCCTTTCGGGTGCGGGCATCAACAGCTCGTGGGCGTTCGAGCCGAACGGCATGCCGGCCAGGAAGGTCGAGGAAGTGACGAAGGCAATCGGAATCGCCGTCGGTTCGGGCTATCTCTTCCCGACCACGTTCCAGAACGAGGTGACGTCCGACCTCGTCGGCGAGCGCGGCATCCTGATGGGCGCGCTCGCGGGCGTGATGGAAGCCCAGTTCTACACCCTCCGCGCCAACGGCCACAGCCCGTCCGAAGCGTTCAACGAGACGTGCGAGGAGCTCACGCAGTCCCTCATCCGCCTCGTTGACGAAAACGGCATGGACTGGATGTACTCCAACTGCTCGCAGACGGCCCAGCACGGCGCGCTGAAGTGGCGTCCGCTCTTCCGCAAGGCGACCGAGCCGGTCTTCAAGAAGCTCTACAAGAGCGTCAAGACGATGCAGGAGGCCAAGGAGGTCATCAAGGACACCGGCTGCGCCGACTACAAGGAGCGGATGGCCGCCAAGCTGCAGGACATGCACGACAGCGAAATGTGGCGCACGGGCGCCGCGGTGCGTTCGCTCCGTCCGCATGAGGCGGCGAAGGGAAATGCCGCCAGCGCGGGTTGGGGCGGCCGCCAGATCGTCAAGTAAGGCTTTCGCCTCTTGATCGGAACGGGAACCGGCACGGAACACGTGCCGGTTCTTTTTTCTTCGACCTGCGGCGTCCCCTCCGTCTTTGCTGACCCGCTCGACATTGCAATGTCCCCGTCCCCTCCGGCGCCGCGTCGACCTTGCGGGACGCCGGGGCTTGTGTTATAATCCGCGGAAAATCGGCTGGGCGGACGCGGGAGGAGGCGACGGCGGAAAACGTGCCGAATCGGGCCTCTTTGCAGGCGGCCGCGCCCGTCGCGGCGCCTCGCGCGACGTTGCGCGCGGCAGGTCCCGCCGCCGCCGGAATCGGACGAACGAAAGGAGCAGAACGTGGACAGACGGACTTTCATGAAGGGCGCGGCCCTTGCGGCATTCACCGCGCCGCTCGCGCGCACGGCCGCGGCGGCCGCTCCGGCCGCCGACGGACGCGTCGCCTACTCCCGCGCCCTGCGCGTCAAGCACGAGGTGGACGTCTTCGTCGCGGGCGGCGGACCCGCCGGCGTGGCGGCCGCCGTGAGCGCGGCGCGCCACGGCGCGAAGGTCTTCCTCGCCGAGTCGCACACCTGCCTCGGCGGGATGTCCACCGCCGGGCGCGTGATGGTGTTCATGCCCTGGAGCGACGGCGTCCACACGCTCGACGCGGGCTTCGGCGCGCGCGTGCGCGCGCGTCTGCGGAAGGAGGCCCGCCTCACGGGCCATGCGAACGATCTGGAGGCCTTCAAGCGCGTCTACGACGCGGAGCTCGCCGAGGCGGGCGTCGCGTTCCGCTTCTACACGCGCGTGGCGGACGTCGTCGCCGAGGGCGGCGCGATCCAGTACGTCGTCTGCGCCGCGCCGAGCGGCATGTGGGCCGTGAAGGCGAAGGTCTACATCGACTGCACCGGCAACGGCGACCTCGCCGTCTGGGCGGGCGCGGACTGGAAGAAGGGCGACGCGAACGGGCGCATGATGCCCGCGACGCTCGTCTCCTACTGGGCGGGACTCGACTGGGCGGCGTGGGACAAGGACCCTCCGAAGCCCTTTCCCGGCTCCGGCCAGCCCTTCGGCGCCTACCTCCCCGAGGCGAACCGCGACGGCGTCCTCTCCGTCCCCGACCTCCACTTCTCCGGCATCTTCCGCCAGGAGGGCGGCCTCGGCCTCGCGAACATGGGCCATTGCTTCAACGCGGACGGCACGGACGAGGCGTCGCTCACGAAGGCGCTCGTGGAGGGCCGCCGCAGCATGGTCGAATACGAGCGCTACCTTCACGACTACCTCAAGCACGGAATGGAGAAGGCAAAGCTCCTCGCGACGGGCGAGCTGCTCGGCGTCCGCGAGACGCGCCGCATCACGGGCGACTACGTCCTGTCGCTCGGCGACTACATGGCGCGCGCGTCGTTCCCCGACGAAATCGGCCGCTACGCCTATCCGATCGACATCCATCCCTCCAGCGCCGACCCGAAGGCGATGGCGGAGCACGTGAAGCAGTTCAACGCGCAGTACCGCTACAAGCGCGGCGAGAGCTACGGCATCCCCTACCGCGTGCTCACGCCGAAGGGCCTCTCGAACCTGCTCGTCGCGGGGCGCTGCGTCTCGTCGGACGAGATGGTGCAGGCGTCGATCCGCGTGATTCCCGCCTGCTACATCACGGGCCAGGCGGCCGGCGTGGCGGCGGCGCTCGCCGCCGACCGCGCGCGCTCCGTCCACGACGTCCCCGTCAAGGAACTGCAGGCGAAGCTGCGCGCGTACGGGGCCTATCTGCCGCAGGCGTGAGCGCGACATGGCGCAGGCGGGAATCGGCCGCGTCCGCGTGGGCGGCATGGGCGCCCGCCGCGTCGTCGGTCCGCGCAACTGCCTGAACGCACGCGCGTGCGGATTCACGGTTTCCGGCATCGGCACATGAACGACGTCAAATACAAGGGCCTCGTGGCCACGCTCACGCGGGAGATTCTCGGCGGCAAGTTCACGCCGCTCGGGGCGTTTCCGAGCGAGCGGGCGCTGGCGATGCGCTTTGGCGTCTCGCGGCAGACGATCCGCCGCGTGATGCGCGAGCTGAAGCGCACGGGGCTGGTGTACAGCCGTCAGGGCAAGGGGACGGAACTGACGCGGGTGGGGGTGAACCTGCGCGAGTCGGTCGGGCTGATCCTGACGGGCGAACGCCGCACGGAAATCGTCCGGGAGATCCGCGAGGAACTGACGCGTCTGGCCGGAAGGATGGGCCTCACGCTTCTTTTCGGCGACGCGTCGGCACTCGATGCGCGTTCCGGGGCGCAGGCGGCCCTGCGTCTCGCGAAGAAGTTCGTGAAGGAGAAGGTGTCGGGCGTGATCCTCCAGCCGGTCGAGTTCCTGCCCGACGCGGACGGGGTCAATGCGCAGATCGCCGCCATCTTCGCCGCCGCGCGCATTCCCGTGGTCCTCATCGACTGCGACATCGTTTCGGAGCCGGCGCGCAGCGCCTACGACGTCGTGGGCATCGACAACTTCCAGGCGGGCCGCGCGTTGGCCGCACACCTTGCTGCCGCGGGGGTGCGCGAAGCGCTCTTTCTCGCCCAGACAAACTATCCGCCGACAATCGCCGAACGCCTCCGTGGCGTGCGGAGCGTCCTGCCGTGCACCGCCGGGGATCAGGATGTCGTGCTGACGAATCTTGAGGCGAGTTCGATCGGCCGGGCCTTTCTGCAGCGCGAAAAGCCACAGGCGATCGTGTGCCAGAACGACATCGCGGCGGTGAACGCCCTTGCCGCCTGTCGCCTGATGCGCTGGCGCGTGCCGGAGGATGTCCTGCTTGCCGGATTCGATGACGTCGCGTATGCGCCGCTGCTCGAACCGGCGCTGACCTCGGTCCGCCAGCCGTGCAAGCACATCGCCGGACGGGCCTTCGACCTGCTTTTCTCCCGCATCGGCAAGTCGCGCACGCCTGCCGAATACGTGCGCATGGCGGCCGAACTGATCGTGCGCGGATCGACGACGCGGCCCTAAAAACGCGCTGGGCGCCTGAAAAAACTGGTATGTACCAGTGGTGCACGATTCCCGCCTTTGTGGTAAGATAGGTGCGGAAATCGGATTGTCACTATGAAAAAAGCGCTTATCACCGGCATCACCGGACAGGACGGCAGCTACCTCGCGGAGCTGCTTTTGGGCAAGGGATATGAGGTCCACGGCCTCATCCGCCGCTCCAGCTCGTTCAATACGGGCCGCATCGATCATCTCTATCAGGACCCGCACGTCAATGACGTGAAGATGTTCCTCCACTACGGCGATCTCGGCGACAGCTCGAACCTGATGCGGCTCGTTCTTGAGATCCGGCCAGACGAGGTTTACAACCTCGCCGCGCAGAGCCACGTGCGCGTCTCGTTCGATTCGCCGGAGTTCACCGGCGACGTCGATGCGCTCGGGACGATGCGGCTTCTGGAGGCGATTCGCCTTGCGGGCGTGAAGACGCGCTTCTACCAGGCGTCCACCTCGGAACTCTACGGCAAGGTGCAGGAGGTTCCGCAGAAGGAGACGACGCCGTTCTATCCGCGCAGTCCCTACGCCGTCGCCAAGCTCTATGGCTTCTGGGCGGTGAAGAACTACCGGGAGGCCTATGGGCTCCACGCCTCGAACGGCATTCTCTTCAACCATGAGTCGCCGCGTCGCGGCGAGACGTTTGTGACGCGCAAGGTGACGCGGGCGGCGAGCCGGATCAAGATGGGGCTTCAGAACGAGCTCTTCATGGGCAACATCGACGCGTTGCGCGACTGGGGCTTCGCGGGCGATTACGTCGAGGGCATGTGGCGGATGCTCCAGCAGGACAATCCCGACGACTACGTGCTGGCGACGGGCGAGATGCACTCGGTCCGCGAACTGCTGCAGGAGGCGTTTTCCTACGTCGGCCTCGACTGGGAAAAATACACGAAGCATGACGAACGCTACAACCGGCCGAGCGAGGTCGAGCAGCTCTTGGGCGATTCCTCGAAGGCGAGACGCGTCCTCGGCTGGGAACCGAAGGTCACGTTCAAGGCGCTCGTCAAGATGATGATGGATTCCGACCTGGAACTCGCGCGCAAGGAACTGGCGGTCAAGAATGCTTAAGACGGACAAAATCTATGTGGCGGGGCATCGCGGGATGGTCGGTTCCGCCGTTTCCCGCGCGCTTGCGCGTGGCGGCTACGGAAACGTCGTGACGCGCACGCATGCCGAACTGGATCTCCTCGATCCGAAGGCGGTGCGGGCGTTCTACGCGGCGGAGCGGCCGGACGTCGCGATCATCGCGGCGGCGCGTGTCGGCGGCATCGGCGCGAACAGCGCGGCCAACTCGCTTTTCCTCTACGAGAACGAGATGATCGCGCTCAATACGGTCTGGGCGGCGGCCGAGGCGGGCGTCAAGCGGCTGCTCTTCCTTGGCTCGACGTGTATCTATCCGCGCATGGCCCCGCAGCCGATTCCCGAATCCGCGCTCCTCACGAGCGAACTTGAGAAGACGAACGAGGGGTATGCGCTTGCGAAGATCTCGGGCCTCAAGCTCTGCGAGTTCCTGCGGCGCGAACGCGGGCTCTGCTACCACGCGCTGATGCCGACCAACCTCTACGGCCCGGGCGACAACTACGACGTCGAACACGGGCACGTGCTGCCGACGCTGATCCGCAAGTTCGAGACCGCGCGCACGACCGGCGCGGCGACCGTTTCGCTCTGGGGGTCGGGTTCGCCGCTCCGGGAGTTCCTTCACGTCGACGACCTCGCCGCCGCGTGTCTCTTCGTCCTGGAGATGGCGAATCCGCCGGATCTCGTCAACTGCGGCTCCGGCCGGGAGGTGACGATCCGGCAGCTCGCGGAAATGGTCAAGGAGGCGACGGGCTGCAAGGCGACGATCACGTGGGATCGCACCAAGCCCGACGGCACGCCGCGCAAGCTCTGCGACACCACGCTCATCCGTTCGCTCGGCTGGTCGCCGAAAATCGATCTCGCCTCGGGGCTTCGCCGCACGGTCGACGAATACCGCGCCGCCCTCGCGGCGGGAACGCTGCGGACGTGAGGCGCTTGTTCGCTTTCCCTCTTCCTTCCCGCTTGCGACCGCGTGGTTGACGGGAGACGTTTCGCCCGCATCGCCCTTGCCGCGTCGGGGACTGTCCCCGCTGACGGACTTTTCCCGTGACGGCGCGCACGCCCCGGAGGCGGCGTGCGGGGCGGCGCCAAGCGGCGGATGATGGCGCGCTGGCGGCAGCCGGCGGGTCGCGCGCTTCCCGGGCAAACGCCGGCGCGGGGAAACTCGGCGGGGAAACTATTGAACCCGGGCGGAGTTTGTGGTACAATCCCGGGCAAAGGAATTGCAACTTTATGCGCGTCCGCTGCGGTCGGGTGGCCCGGGAGGCGCATGGCGAATGCGGTCCACTAAACCAAGAAAGGTAAATCACAATGAAGACGCTATTAGCAGTTGCGGCGCTGGCCATTTGCACCACCGGGTGCGTCATGACCAAGCATTCCAATGCGGTCTCGGGACTCACGATCAACGTCATCAGCCCCGACACGGCGTTCATCGACAACTCCGTCAAGCCGGTCAAGTGCGGAACGGCTACGGCATCGGGCATCATCTGCTTCACCGAGGGTGATTGCTCGATCGCGGCGGCGATGAAGAACGGCGGCATCACCAAGATCCACCACGTCGACTACAAGGTGAAGAACATCCTCGGCATCGTCGGCGAAACGACGACGCTCGTCTACGGCGAATAAGCCGCCGGCGGAGTTCTTCCGCATGCGTCTGGGCGCTTCGGCGCCCAGTTTTTTTTTGTGCCTATCGACCGCGCCTATGGCTGGACGCCGGTAAAACCGATTACTCAAACCGTCCGGTTCGTGCTAGACTTTTCGCGATGAGGGATCTCAGAGCGCATTCGATCGCGGCGCCGGAACGAAGCGAAGAAGGTCCAGAGCAAAGGAGGCAAGTAGCATGAAAACATCGATTGTCGGGTATCCGCGCATTGGCGCGCGGCGTGAGCTGAAGTTTGCGGTCGAGCGGTATTTCAAGGGGGAAATGTCCGGCGAGGCGTTGGAGGAGACGGCTCGCGGACTGCGCGCCCGCCATTGGCGGCAGATCGCGGCGGCGGGGATCGATTTCATCCCCTCGAACGACTTTTCGCTCTACGATACCTTCTTGGATGCGGCGACGCTCTTCAATTGCATTCCGGCGCGCTACCGCGCCTTGGGACTCGATGAGCGGGATACCTGCTTCGCGATGGCGCGCGGCTATCAGGGACCGGCGGGCGACGTGCACGCGCTGGCCATGAAGAAGTGGTTCAACACCAACTACCATTACCTGGTGCCGGAACTGGAGGACGACACGGATGTCCGTCTGGCGGGCAGCAAACCCTTTGTCCACTACGACGAGGCCAAGGCGTTGGGCTTTGAGACGCGCCCCGTCCTGCCCGGCCCCTACACCTTCCTGAAGCTGGCGCGCTATCCGGGCCGCAGGCAGGCCGCCGATTTCGCCGGGCCGCTGGTGGCGGCCTACGAGCAGTTGTTCGAAAAGCTGGCCGCGCGGAACGTCGCCTGGATCCAGCTTGACGAGCCGTGTCTGGTGCACGACCAGCATCCCGAAGAGGTCGCGTTCTTGACCGCGCTCTACACCCGGTTGCTCGGCAACAAGCACGGGTTGCGCGTGTTGCTGCAAACCTATTTTGGCGATGTGCGCGATTCC
>JBJEWF010000055.1:0-15956 GCA_051884915.1 Kiritimatiellia bacterium | reverse complement strand
TCCGGGGCGGAAAGGCGGCGGCGCGGCCCCCGGCGCGGCCGGCGGCGGCGGCGGAACCGGCGGCGGCGCCGGAACCGGCGGAGAGCCTGTCGGAAGAGGAGCGGCGCGAGGCGGAAGAGGAGAAGCTCGTCGCCGCGTTTGACGCGCTCACCGACAAGTGGATGGAGGCCGCGGACGGGGCGACCGTGACGCTGGAGGACGTGCGCGTGTTCAGCGCGCGCTTCCGGGAGGTCCCCGACAGCCGGCGCGACGAGTGCCTGCACCGGGCGCTGAATCTGATTCCGGACGACCACATCATGCTCCTGGCCGGCATCCTGATGGACAAGTCCTACGGTTCGGACACGCTGGAACTCGTCTTCAACGACGTGCTGAACCGCGACGAGGACGTCAAGAAGCCGATCCTCAAGGAGATTTTCAAGGACCGGACCCACCCGTGCTGGGCCGATACCGCCTGGATCCTCGACGTGACGGGCGAACTGCCGGCGCAGAAGGGCGAGTAGCCCGTGGCGACTGCCGCCGTCTGTGATATAATCTCCGCATGCGGAAGCTGGCGAACAGATACCTGATCTGGCTGAACTGGCCGATTGGCGCCTTTCGGGCCGACCGGCGGGATGTCGCGGCCTTTCGCGCCCTGGTTTCGGGCGACGTCGTCGCCGTCCGCGGCGAGCGGGCGTTCCTGCGGGAGCTGCCGCGCGCGACGCACGCCATCGTCTGGGAGTTCCGGCGGGAGTGGTTCCCGCGGGCGAAGCGGTTGCGGGTGCTCGCGACGCCCGGCGCCGGCCGCGAACTGCTGCCCGCGGACGCGGAACTGCCCCCGGGCGTGGTCCGCGTCAACGGGGCCTTTCACGGGCAGATCATCGGCGAGACCGTGGTGGCGTGCCTGTTCGCCCATGCGCGCGGGCTCTATCCGGCCTGGGACTGGCAGCGGGCGGGGACGCTGTGGCCGCGCGGCGAGCTGTCGCCGTTCTGCACGCGCGTCGCCGGGACCCGGGCCGTGATTCTCGGCTACGGGAAGATCGGCCGGGCGGTCGGCGCCAAACTGGCGGCGCTGGGGGTTGCCGTGACGGGGATCTGCCGGCGCAATTTCGCCGACCTGAAGCCCGCCCTGAAAGACGCGGACTGGCTGATCGTCGCCCTGCCGGGCGACACGGGGACGGACAATCTGGTCGACGCGGCGACGCTGGGCGCGATGAAGCGGACGGCCGTGCTCGTCAACGTGGGGCGCGGCAACGCGCTCGACGAGGTCGCGCTGGCGAAGGCCCTGAAGACGCGGCGCCTGGCCGCGGCCTTCCTGGACGTCTTCCGGCGCGAGCCGCTGACGGCGGACTCGCCGCTGGCGGCGAACCTGCCGGGGCTGGTGCGGCTGCCGCACGCGTCGGCCTTCGCGCCGGACTACTGCCGCCTGTTCTTCGGGGAACTCGCAGCGAACGGATGGCTGACATGAACCGACAATACGAAGTGACGAGCGTCGAGGAGACCTGGGCCGTCGCGCGCGCCTTTGCCGCGGAGCTGGAACCGGGCGACGTGGTCTGTCTGGAGGGGGATCTGGGCGCCGGCAAGACGACGTTCGCGCAGGGCCTGGCCGCGGCGGTGGGCGCCCGGCGGGCGGTGACCAGCCCCACGTTCTGCCTGGTCGTCGAACACCCGGCGGACCGGTTTCTGCTCGTCCACATGGACCTGTACCGCCTGCAGGACGAGGACGACGTGCTGACGATCGGCTGGGAGGACTATCTGGCCCGCAAGGCCGTCCTGCTCGTCGAATGGCCGGACCGGGCGGGCGGCCTGATTCCCGCGACGGCCTGGCACGTGGCCTTCGCGCTGGGCGAAACGGAAGAGGCGCGCGCGATTTCGTTCCGGCGCGGCGGCGCATGCTGAAGACGGGCGTCAATTTCATCGACGGCATTCGCGTGGAGGTCGTGCGCAAGCGCATCCGCCGCATCAACGTCCGGATCGACGCGACGGGCTGCGTCCGCGTGTCCGTTCCCGTCTGGCGCGCGACGCTGGCCGAGGCCGACGCCTTCGTCCGCGCCCATTGGAAATGGTGCGTCGCGTCCCGCGCGCAGACGCTGGCGCATCCGGCGGCGGTCCGCCGGGCGGCCACGCGGGAGGCCCTCGCCGGGCTGCGCGCGCTGTTGGCGGACCTGACTGCCGGCTGGACGCGGCGGCTGGCCGAACCCGGCGTGACGTGGCAGCTCCGCCGGATGAAGACGCTGTGGGGGTCCTGCCAGTGGATCCGGCGGCGCGTGACCTACAACACGGAACTGGCGGCCGCGCCGCGGGAGCTGGTGGAGTATGTCGTCGTCCACGAATTGACGCACCTTCAGGTCCACGACCACGGCCCGCGCTTCCGCGCGCTGATGGACGCGCGTCTGCCGGGCTGGCCGCTGTTGCGCCGCCGGCTCAACCGGCGGGATTTTCCGGAGGCGCCGGGCCACGCGGAGGGCGGGGAACCATGAACGTGCTGATCACGGGCGCTTCCAGCGGCATCGGCGCGGCCGTCGCCAGGGAATACGCGGCGGCGGGCGCCGAACGCCTCTTCCTGGCGGGGCGGAACGCGCCGCGGCTGGCGGCCGTCGCCGCCGCCTGCCGCGCGGCGGGCGCGCAGGTGGCGACGCGGATTCTCGACGTGGCGGACGCGTCGGCCGTCCGGGACTGGCTGGACGCCTGCGAGGCGGTGGCGCCGGTCGAGATCGTGTTCTCCAACGCGGGCGTGGGGACGGGCGTCGAGGACGCGGCCAACGTGCGCCGGACCTTCGCGACGAACGTCGACGGCAACCTGAACGTCGTCCTGCCGGTGATCGACCTGTTCCGCGGGCCGCGGGCGCGGCGCCGGCGGCAGATCGTCGTGACGGCGTCGATTGCGGGCTACGCGCCGCTGGCGACCTGCCCCGCCTATGCGGCGACCAAGGCCTGCATGAAGTCCTGGGGCCTGTCCCTGCGCGGCATGCTGGCGCGCGAGGGCATCCGCGTGAACGTGCTCTGTCCGGGCTTCGTCCGCTCGCGGATCACGGACCGCAACACCTGCCCGATGCCGTTCTTCATGGAGGCGGACAAGGCCGCGCGCATCATCCGCGCGCGGGTCGAGCGGAACGTCGGGCTGATCGCCTTCCCCTGGCCCATGCGCCTGGCGGTCTGGTTCCTGTCGCTGCTGCCCTGGCGCGTCGCCGAGTTCGTCGCGGGCCTCCTGCCCGCGAAGAACGCCGGCGCGCGGGAGGACCGGGACGCCCCGGAGGGGATCGCGTTCTGACCATGCCGACCAACCGGACCAAGGGCATCCTGTGCATCGTCGCCTCGGCGTTCGGCTTCGCCGTGATGGGCATGTGCGTCCGGTGGACCGATTGCCACGGCGGCCCCGTCTCGTCTTTCCAGAAAAGCTTCTTCCGCAATCTGGTGGCGGTCCTGATCGCCGCGCCGATGTTCGTCCGCAGTCCGGCGTTCGCCACCGCGCGGCAGGTCGTCCGCAAGAACTGGGCGCTGCTCCTGCTCCGGTCCGTCTGGGGGACGGCCGGCATCTTCTGCAATTTCTACGCGCTGGGCCGCATCCCGCTGGGCGACGCGATGACCCTGAACAAGCTGGCGCCGTTCTTCACCGTGCTTTTCAGCTGGCTGTTCATCCGCGAGCGGATCTCGCTCCGGCAGACGCTCTGCATCGTCGGGGCGTTTGCGGGGGCGCTGTTCGTGGTCAAGCCCAGTTTCGCCGGCGGGGCGCCGTTCCCGGCCCTGGTCGGCCTGTTCGGCGGCGTGTGCGCGGGTTGCGCCTACGCCTGTGTGCGGGAACTCGGTCTGCTGAAGGTCGATTCGCGGCTGATCGTGCTGTTCTTCTCGGCGTTCTCCTGCCTGTCCTCCCTGCCGTTTCTCGTGTTCGACTACCACCCGATGACAGCCGCCCAGGTGGCGATTCTGGCCGGGACGGGCGTCGGGGCGGCCATCGGCCAATTCGGCATCACCTTCGCCTACCGGTTCGCGCCGGCGCGCGAGATCGCCGTCTACGACTACCTGAACGTCGTCTTTTCGGCGCTGCTGGGCTTCCTGATGTTCGACCAGGTCCTGGACGTCTCCAGCTGGATCGGCTTCGTGCTCATTGCCGCCATGGGCCTGGCCATGCGCCGGGCTTGAGTGGTCAATGGTCGCGTGCGAAGCTCCGTTCTCGCCTGACCACTGCTCACTGACCACTCTCTTTCTTTGCGTCCTTTGCGTTCTTTGCGGCTAAAAATATCCATCTGCCCACTGCCCACTGCCCACTATCCCAATTGATTGGACCGGCTGGCTTGTGCTATACTTCCGCCATGCGGAAGACGAAAGTGGTTGGGGCCGCGGGTGCGGCCGGCGTGTTCCGCCGATGAACGATGAACGTCTGGATCGTCAATCCGTTCGACAATCTGCCGCTGGAGGGGAATCGCCCGCAGCGGTACTGGCTCATGGCGCGCGCGTTCGCGGCCGCCGGGCACCGGGTCACGCTCTGGACGAGCGATTTCAGCCACGCGACGAAGCGGCGGCGGACCGTCCGGGACGCCGGCGGAGAACGGGACGGCGCCCGCGCCGCGGCCGCCAGCCGCCGGCTCCGCGCGGAAGGTTTGGACGTCGTTCTGCTGCCGACGCGGCCCTATCCGGCGAACGTGTGCTGGCAGCGGATTCTCAGCCATCGGCGGCTGGCCCGCACCTTTGCGGAAGCCGCCCGGCGCGCCGCGCGCCCGGATCTCGTCGTCGCCAGCACGCCCCCGGTGGGACTCTGCGCGGCGGCACGGCGCGTCGCGAAGGCGTGCGGGGCGACGTTCGTCTGCGACATCCAGGACGCCTGGCCGGAGACGTTCGCGCGGCTCTTCCCGCGGGGGCTGAAGCGGCTGGGAATGCTGGCGCTTGCGCCGATGCGCCGCGCCATTCGCGCGGTGTACCGCGAGGCGGACGTCGTGACGGGCGTCTGCCGGCGGTATGCGCGGCTGTCGGGACGGCCGGATTTCCTGCTTGCCTACCACGGCATCGCGGCGGAGGCGGACGGCCGGCACCGGCCGGCGGCGGCGCCGCCGCCGGCGCCGCGGCTCGTCTACGTCGGGAATCTGGGCGCGGGCTACGATCTGGCGACGGCGATCCGGGCGCTGGCGGCGCGGCCGGCGTGGACGCTGGACGTGGCCGGCTTGGGGCCGCGCCTGGCGGCGCTCAAGGCCGAGGCCGCCGCGCGGGGCGTGGCGGATCGCGTCCGTTTCCATGGCTATCTCGGCGCGGCGGACCTGGAGGCCCTGCTGGCGTCCTGTTCCGTGGGCCTCGTCCCCATGCGGGACGACAGCTGGGTGGGGCTGCCGTACAAGCTGGGCGACTACCTGAAGGCGGGTCTGCCGGTGGTGAGCAGCCTGCACGGGGAATGCGGCGAACTGCTGGCGCGCACGGGAACCGGGCGCACCTACGACTGGGGCGACGGGGCGTCGTTCATTCGCGCCGTGGAAGGGGTGCCGGCCGGCCGGGTGGCGCTGCCGGAGGAACTGCGCGCCGAGACGATCTACGCGCAGTATGTCCGGCACCTGTGCGAACGGGCGGCCCGTCCGCGCGGACACGACGCATTAAGCTAGTGGTCAGTGGTCGCGTGCGAAGTTCCGTTCCCGCCTGACCACTGACCACTCTCTTTCTTTGCGTCCTTTGCGTTCTTTGCGGCTAAAAAATCCATCTGCCCACTGAACACTGACCATTGCCCACTGAACACTCTCTTTCTTTGCGTCCTTTGCGTTCTTTGCGGCTAAAAAATCCATCTGCCCACTGCCCACTGACCACTGACCACTCACTTGGCCGGGCTTGACGGGGACAACGGGATGCGATATGATAACCGCATCCGATACCATTGAAGGAAAGTCGCCTCGCCATGAAACCTGCCCATCCCGGAAAGATCCTGCTGGAGGAATTCATCCGGCCGCGCGGCCTGTCGCAGTACCGTCTCGCCAAGGAGCTCCGGGTGCCGCTGCGCCGCATCAACGAAATCGTCCTTGGCCGGCGGGGCATTTCCGCCGACACGGCCGCGCGGCTGGCGGCGTATTTCGGGACGGCCCCGGATTTCTGGCGGAACCTCCAGAGCCAGTATGAACTGGCGCGCGCCGCGGCCAGTCTGGCGGCCGGAGCGGACGCGGCCGCTCCGGCGCCCGTGAGCCGCCGGGGCGCGGCGTCCTTCGACGTGATCGTGGTCACGGCGGCGAACGAGGCCCAGGCCGCGGGCTACCGCGCCCAGATCGCCTGGCGGCGGCAGCGCGGGTTCTTTCCGGCGGGGACCGAAGTGGTCGTCATTCCCGACCCGGGCGGCCGGCGCGTCGGTTCGCTGGGCGCCACGCTGAACGCCTTCCGCGTGCTGGCCGGGTCGCGGCCCGATCCCTTCGCCAACCGGCGCATCCTCGTCTGCCATTCCGGCGGCGACAGCCGCCGCACGCCCGCCTACGCGGCGATGGGCAAGGCCTTCACGCCGTTGCCGTGCACGACGGAGGACGGCCGGCCGCTCGCGCTGTTCGACCTGATCGTCCGCCGCGCGGCCGCCTTGCCGGAGCGGGCGGGCGGGCAGGTCCTGGTGCTTGCCGGCGACGCGCTGCTGACGTTCGACACGAAGAATCTCGATTTCGCGCAGCCCGGTCTGACGGGCGTGGCCTGGTTCGACACGATGGCGCGCGGCTCGCGCCACGGCGTCTACGTGTTCGACGGCGCCGCGAAGCCCGGCTATTCGGTCTGTCGTCCGGTGACGGGCTTTCTCCAGAAGCCCTCGCCCGCGGCGGCGGTCGAGGCGGGCGCGGTGGACGTCCATGGCCGCGTGGCGGTGGACACGGGGATTCTCTCCCTCGATCCCGAACTGGCGCGCGCCATGCTCGCCTTTGCCGGCGCGGAGGCGGCGTGGCTGGCGACGGCGCCGTGCCTGGACATCTACGAGCAGTTCGCCCTGGCCCTGCTCGGCCGCGGCGAGCCGCGGCTGGCGAAGTTCTTCCGGGGGACGCCGTTTCACGTGAACGTGATGCCCTTCTGCGATTTCTTCCACATGGGGTCGAGCCGCGAACTGCTGGCGGGGCTGGCCGAACCGTCGCGCACGGCGACGGCGCAGTCCTTCGCCAACGCGACGCTGGCCGAAGGCGAGGCGCCGAAATCGGTCTGGCGGTTCAACGCCGTGCTCGAAGGACCCGTCACGGGGCGGGGCGGCGTGATCGAGGGCTGCTGGCTGAAGGCTCCCGTGTCCCTGGGCGGACGCTGCCTCCTGACGGGCGTCCCCGCGGCCTGTTCGGTTCCGATCGCGCTGCCGAAGGAGACGGGGCTGGTCTGCCTGCCCGTCGGCAAGGACGACTGGACGGCCGTCGCCTACGCGCTGGACGACAATTTCAAGACGGACGGCAAATGGGACGCCCGGCTGTGGAAGGTCGGCACGCCCGACGCCGTCGTGGCCCACGCGCTCGACGTGCTCGCCGGGCGCGTCGCGCCGCGACCCTCGCTGCACGCGTTCGGCGCGCTGGTGCCGCAGGTCGACCATGCCCGCATGCTGGCGGCGCGGACGGCGATTCTCCGCGAAGTGAACCGCCTCCGCGTGGCCGCCGCCGTTTCGCGCAGCTACCAGGCGCCGGCGGAGCCGCGGAAAGCGGCCATCCTCAAGGACCAGGTCGTGTGGGTGACGTCGCCGGTCCGCATCGATCTGGCGGGCGGCTGGAGCGACACGCCGCCGATCTGCCTCGAACGGGGCGGCGCCGTCGTCAACGCGGCGGTGACCCTGAACGGCCAGTATCCCATCCAGGCGATGGCGAAACTGACGGACGCCTGCCGCATCCGCGTCTCGTCCATCGACCTGGGCGACAGCCGGACGTTCACGACGGCCGAGGAGATCCAGGACCATTCGGATCCGCACGACTGGAGCGCGATCCCGAAAGCGGCGCTCGTCCTGGCGGGGCTTGTCCCGTCGGCGAAGGGCGGCTCGCTGCGCGCGTGGCTGGAGAAGCTGGGGGGCGGGCTCGACCTGACCATCTTCTCCGCGCTGCCGAAGGGAAGCGGCATGGGGACGAGTTCGATCCTGGGCGCGGCCGTGCTGGCGTGCCTGGACCGCGTTCTCGGCATCCCCTACGATCCCGCGCGGCTGATCCGCCTGACGTCCATCCTCGAACAGCGCATGTGCACGGGCGGCGGCTGGCAGGACCAGATCGGCGGGCTGCTGCCGGGCGTGAAGCTGATCGAGACCGTGCCGGGCTGCGACCAGACGCCGACCTGCCGCCCGCTCCCGTTCGTCGGCGGGGAGAAGCAGCCTCTGGCGGAACGGTGCCTGCTCTACTTCACCGGGCGGAAGCGCATGGCGCGGAACATCCTCAACAACGTGGTCGACCGCTACGTGTCGCGCGCCGGCGACATCCTGGACATCGTGGACGGCCTGAAGAACGGCGCCCGCCAGATGGCGGCGGCGCTGGAGCGGGGGGACGTCGAGGGCTTCGTCGCCGGCGTGGGGGCGTATTGGGAACTGAAGAAGCGGATCGATCCCGGCTCGACGGATCCCGCGATCGAGGCGCTGCTGGCCCGCGTGAAGAAGGAGGTCCTGGCGGTCCTGCTGCCGGGCGCCGGCGGCGGCGGCTTCGTGTTCATGGTGGCGAAGAGCGTCGCGGCGGCCCGCCGTCTGCGCGCCGGCCTCGAATCCGATCCCCCGAACGCCGCCGCCCGGTTCTTCGACTTCCGCGTCGATCCGGTCGGACTCAAGGTCACGGTCCTGTAACCGGCCGGCGCGGGTCGCCCGGCCGCATGGGAGAAAAGGAAAATGGCAGAGAAGAAGATGCTTGAACTGTCCTTCTCGAAAGGACGCCGGATGGGCGTGTTCGCGATGCTCGTCGCGTGCTTCGCGCTGTGGGGACTGCTGAACAACATGACCGACAACCTCGTGCCGGCGTTCCAGAAGATCTTCACCATGGACCAGTCGAAGGCCGGCCTCATCCAGGTGGCGTTCTACGGGGCCTATGCGGTGCTGGCGATCTTCGCCAGCATCCTGGTCGAGGAATTTTCGTATCGCGTCGGCGTGCTGATCGGCCTGGCCGTCTACGTTCTGGGCGCCCTGCTCTACATCCCGGCCTGCGCGTTCGCCAGCTTCGACGTCTACTTCATCGCCATCTTCGTGGTCGCCGCCGGCTGTTCGCTGCTGGAGACGACCTGCAATCCGTACGTGCTCGCGCTGGGTCCGGCGGCGACGGCGGTCCGCCGGCTGAACTTCGCCCAGGCGTTCAATCCCATCGGCAGCCTGGCGGGGGTCTGCCTCGCGCGGGGGCTGATCCTCGCCCGCCTGAATCCGGCGACGGCGGCCGAGCGCGCCGCGATGGATCCGGCGCAACTCCGGGAAATCGTGAATGGCGAACTCTTCTGGGTGTGCGTCCCCTATGTCGGGCTGTGCGCGCTGTGCCTCTGCATCTGGTTCTTCTTCCTCCGGATCAACCCGTTCGCCAGCACCTTCGCCGAGAAGCGGAAGGGGGTGGGACGGGTCGTGACGGCGGGGCTGTTCGCCCTGGTCCCGCTGGCCGTCCTCCACGCGCTCTTTCCGCGGATGGACAAGGTCCTCTGGATCCTTCTCGGCATGCTGGGGCCCGTCGCCTACGTCGTGCGGGTCGGGGAGTACCGGGAGATGCTGTGGCTCCTGCTGCGGAATCCGCGCTATGCCGGCGGCGTCGTGGCGCAGTTCTTCTACGTGGGCGCGCAGATCGCGGTGTGGACGTGGCTGAACGTCTACTGCCAGAAGGAACTCGGCATCCCGGCCGATGCGGCGGCCGGATACTACCTCGTTTCGCTCGTCCTGTTCGTGGCGTGCCGCTGGCTCGCGACGGGGCTGATGAAATACGTCAATCCGGCGCTGCTGCTGGCGCTCTTCGCCGGGGCGGCCCTCGTCGCGACCGCCGGCGTCGTGTACGCGCCGGCGCGCGTCTGGTTCACGTGCGCCGGCATGGCGTTCACGCCGAACGTCCTTTCGCTCGTCGCCGTGAGCGGCTGCATGAGCCTGATGTTCCCCACGATCTACGGCCTGGCCTTCGAGCGGCTCGACCCCAAGGCGTTCCGCCTGGCCGCCGCGGGCCTGATCATGAGCATCCTCGGCGGGGCCGTCGTCACGCCCTGGATGAGCGGCGTCCTGGGGGCGCGGGACAGCGCGTTCTTCGCCCTGGTGCCGCGCGCGGACGCGGCCTGGGACGCCAATCTGATGACGAGCGACCTGGCGTTGCGCGCGAGTTTTGCGGTTCCGGCGATCTGTTTCGCCGTGGTTCTGGGCTATGCGGTGGCGTGCTGCCGGCGGCGGCGCGCGGCGGAGAAAGGAGCGTGACGGCATGTTGAAAGGCATCGATCCCGTGTTGAGTCCCGAGTTGCTGAAGACCCTCTGCGAGATGGGGCACGGCGACGAAATCGTGTTCGCGGACGCGCATTTTCCGGCGGCGGCGCTCGCGCGGAAGGGCGGCGCCGTCCATTTGCGGGCGGACGGCATCGGCATTCCGCGGCTCCTGAAGGGGCTGGCGCCGCTCTTCGAGCTCGACGGGTATGCGACGCCGGTCGTCATGATGGCGGCCGTGGAGGGGGACGTGCTGGAGCCGGCGACCGAGGCCGGCGTCCGCGCGGCGCTGGGCTATCCGGGGCCGATCGCGCGCATCGGGCGCGACGCGTTCTACGCCCGCGCGAAGTCGGCCCACGCCATCGTGGCGACGGGCGACGTCGCCCCATACGGCAACGTGATCCTCAAAAAGGGGAACCGGGCCTGAAGCCGCCGCCGCGGCGGCCTCAGCCGCGGATGAGCGCGAGCATCTCGTCGCGCTTCTGCGCCATCCGTTCGGGCGTCTTCGCCTCAAGGTTGAGGCGCACGAGCGGTTCCGTGTTGGACATGCGGACGTTGAACCACCAGCCTTCGGCGTCCCAGCGGTCGACCGAAACGCCGTCCAGTTCGAAGCAGTCCGGATGGAGCGCCCTGATCTTGGCGAGCACCGCCGCCGCATCGGCGACGGTCGAGTTGATCTCGCCGCTCTGCGCGTACCTGCGGAGCGGGGCGATCAGCGCGCTGAGCGGCCGGTCGCTCTTCGAGACGATGTTCGCCAGCGCGTACGTCGCCATCGCGGAGGATTCCGCCGTGGCGTTCGCCTTGAAGTAGTAGTGTCCCGAAAGCTCGCCGGCGAAGACGGCGTCGTGCTCGCGCATCTGGGCCTTGATGAAGCTGTGTCCCACGCGGGACATCACCGGCTTGCCGCCCGCGGCGGCGATGGCCTCCATCGTGACCTTGGAGGAGCGGAGATCGTAGAGGCAGGCCGCGCCGGGGTTGGCGAGGAGGAGGTCCTGCGCGACGAGCGCCGTCACGAAGTCCATCGGGATCACCGCGCCCGTTTCGTCGAGGAAGCCGGCGCGGTCCGCGTCGCCGTCGTACGCGACGCCGAAGGCGTACTTGCCCGGATTGTCGCGCATCAGCCGCTGGAGGTCCTTCAGCGTCTCGACGTGGAGCGGATTCGCGTCGTGGTTCGGGAAGTTGCCGTCGTAGGTGCCGAAAAGGCTGTCGTAGGTGAGCCGGTCCTGCCCGGCAAAGGCGCAGGCTTCGGCGATGCCCATGCCGTTGGCGAAGTCCAGGGCGATGTGGAGCGGCCGCGCGAGGTGCGCGAACGTCTTCACGTGCGCGGCGTATTCTTCGGAGATGTCGACGTGCGTGATTTCGCCGACGCCGTGCGGCGGTTCGGCGAGGTCCATCCCGGCGACGAGCCGTTCGATGTCCTTGATGCCCGTGGCGCCGGAAATCGGCACGGCGCCGGCCTTGCAGAGCTTGCAGCCGTTCCATTCCCGCGTGTTGTGGGAGGCCGTGATCATCACGCTGCCGTCCGCCTTGAGGCGGGCGTTGGCGAAGTAGCTCATCGGCGTGGAGGCCAGGCCGATGTCGATCACGTCCACGCCTTCGTCCACGAGCCCCTGGGCGAACGCGTTGAAGAGCGCGCGGGAACTGGTGCGGCAGTCGCGCGCGACCACGACCTTGCCGACGCCGGCGAACTGCGCGTAGGCCCGCGCGATTTTGTAGAACGTGTCGTCCGTGAGGTCCCGGCCGTAGATGCCGCGGATGTCGTATGCCTTGAAAATGCCCATGGTGGCTCCTTTTTGGTGAGGCGTGATTATACCACAACGGAGGGGCGGTTTCAAACGCCCAGCGACCGGTAAAGCCCGATTGTCGCGGCGCACATCTTGGCGACGGAGAAATTGTCGCGGACCGACGCGATGGCCGCCTGGCGCACTTCCGCCCGGCGCGCGTCGGGCAGGTCGAGGATCTCGTCCAGTTTCGCGGCCAGCGCGGCGGCGTCGTTCGGCGGGACGAGGAAGCCGGTCTTCCCGTCGCGGATGGTCTCGCAGGCCCCGCCGTGGGCCGTGCCGACCGTGAGGACGCCCATGGCCTGGGCCTCGGGGATCGTGCGGCCGAACGCCTCCGGCTGCGCCGACGAGGCGTTGACGACGATGTCGCTCATGGCGTAGACCACGGGCATTTCGCGCGTGTGGTCGCGGAAGACGACCTCCGTCTCGGCCGGAAGCCCGGACGCCATCTCGCGCAGGCGCTCGGAATAGGCGGTGCGCCCCTGGTCGGAGCCGATGAACAGGACGCCAAGGCGCTTGTGCCGCATCCGGGCGAGGGCCCGGATGAAGACGTCCTGCCCCTTCCAGTAGGTCAGGCGGCCGGGGAAGGTGAGAATCGGGATGTCGGGCGAGAAGCGGAAGTCGTCGACCTTCTTCGCCCGCGCCCGTTCGGGCGCGACGGCCGCCGGATCGAACACGTCCGTATCCGCGCCGCGGTGGATGCGGACGAGCCGGTCGGAGTCGGCCGCGTAGGTGCGGAGGATGTGGTCGCGCACGTAGTCCGAGACGCAAATGGTCCTCAGCCCCTTGAGCATGATGCGGTTGTAGGGGATCTTGAGGAACCCGGGGCGCGTGCCGTAGATGCCGTGGAAGGTGGCGATCCAGGGGATGCCGCAGCGCCGCGACGCCCAGAAGGTCGACCACGCGGGCGCGCGCGAACGGACGTGGAAGAGCGTGACGCCCTCGCGGACGGCCCGTTCGGCCAGGCGCGCGGCGTTGGCGCGGATCACGAACGGGTTCTTGCTCTTCAGCGGCAGCGTGATGTGGGGGATGCCGAGCGCGTCAAGCTGCTCGACCATCGGGCCGCCCTGGGAGGCCACGAGATTGGGGATGCCCGCCGCTTTCAGGGCGCGGGCGATCTCGATCGTGCCGCGCTCGACGCCGCCCATCTGGAGGGACGGCAAAATCTGCAGAATCTTCATGGGAAAATTATAGCACATTCCCCATTGACGCAAAGGCGCCAAATTCGGTAAAATAACACCCGCTTTTTTCGAGGAAGTTCCCTTCCTCACGGAAAAGGCCCGTACAACAAGACTAAGGAACAGCAATGGAAGCCTACGCAGTACTCGAAACCGGCGGCAAGCAGCTGCTTGTCAGGGCCGGCGACAGGATCGAGATTGAAAAGCTCTCGGTCAACGAAGGCGACGAAATCGCCCTCGACACCGTCTGCGCCATCTCCGATGGCACGACGCTCAAGGTTGGCACCCCCTACGTGGAGGGTGCGAAGGTCACGCTGACGATTGTCGCCCCGTGCAAGAAGGGCGTCAAGACGATCAACTTCAAGGCGAAGCGCCGCAAGGGCTATCGCCGCACGGTCGGCCACCGCCAGCAGTACACGATTGCGACGGTCAAGGCTCTCGCCTGACGGAAGAAGAAGGAGATAGGGAAAAATGGCTACTTCAGCTTCTGCACGCAACGGCCGCGATTCGAACCCGAAATATCTCGGCGTCAAGGCCTACGACGGCCAGCTTCTCAAGGCCGGCTCGATCATCGTCCGCCAGCGCGGCACCCGGATCCACGCCGGCGCGAATGTCGGCCAGGGCCGCGACTTCACGCTCTTCGCCCTCAAGCCGGGCAAGGTGAAGTTCATCAAGGACGGCAAGGTCGTCACGATCGTCCCCGTCGCGGCCGAGTAGGTCGCGCGCGGCATCCGGCATGGTCCGTCGGAACGAAAGGCGCGGATGCAAGTCCGCGCTTTTTTGGTCCGGCGGCCTGCCGCCCGCCCGTCGGTTCTCCATGATCGTCCTCGGCATTGACACGTCGCTGCGCTCAAGCGGATACGGCGTTCTCCTGGTGGAGGGCACGCGGATGCGCGCGCTGGAGTATGGCCGGATCCGGAACGCGCCGGACCTCCCGCTGTCGGCCTGTCTGCGGGCCATCCATTGCCGCGTGGCGGAGCTCGTCGCGCGCCATTCGCCCGACGTGATGGCGATTGAAAGCGTCATCTACGCGAAGAACGCGGGCACGATGCTGATTCTCGGCGAGGCGCGCGGCGCCGTCATAACGGCGGCGGCCAACGCCGCGCTTCCCGTCTACGAGTATGAGCCGCGCCGGGCGAAGATGGCGGTCTGCGGCAACGGCCTGGCGGAGAAGGCGCAGGTCCAGCGCATGGTCAAGACGCTGCTCCATCTCGACGAACTGCCGCAGAACGACGCGGCCGACGCGTTGGCCCTGGCCATCGCGCACGCGCACGCGAACTCCGTTCTCCGGACGGCCGAACCGGTCTGACGCATGGCCATGGATGGCGCGAGTCCCAACACGAGCGGAACGGTCCGGAAGGTGCGGCGCATCACGTTCCTGGGGATGGCCGTGAACGTCCTGCTGGCCGCGGCAAAGGCCGTGGCCGGTTGCTGGTTTTCGTCCCAGGCGCTCGTGGCGGACGCCTTGCACTCGTTTTCCGATCTGGCGACGGACGTCGCCATCGTCTTTGGCGTCAAATACTGGGAGGCGCCGCCGGACGAAGGGCATCCGTACGGTCACGGCAAGATCCAGGCGCTGGTGACCCTGTTCATCGCCCTGGCGCTGCTGGTCGTGGCGTGCGAACTCGGCGAAAACGCCGTCGCGGTTCTCCGGGCGGGCCGCGGGGGACGGCCGGGCGCCGTCTCGCTGGCGGTGGCGCTCGTTTCGATTGCCGTGAAGGAAGGCCTCTACCGGCTGACGGTCCGCATGGCCCGGCGCGTGAAGTCGCCGGCGCTGGCGGCGAACGCCTGGCATCACCGTTCGGACGCGCTGAGCTCCATTCCCGTCGCGGCGGCCGTGGCGCTGGCGGCGTTCTTCCCTTCGCTGTGGTGGGCCGATGCCGCCGGGGCGCTGGTCGTCGCCGGCTTCATCCTGCTGCTCGTCTGGGAAATCGCGCGCCCCGCCCTGCAGGAACTGACGGATGCGGTGATCGACGACAAGTCGTCGGCGGTCGCCGCCATCGCGCGGTCGGTCGCCGGCGTCAGGTCCATCCACCGGTGCCGGGCCCGGCGCTACGGCGGCGCGTTTCAGGCCGATCTCCACGTCCAGGTCGACGCGGCGCTCTCGATTGCCGAGGCGCACCGGCTGGGACACCGGGTCGCCGACGCGATTGTCGCCGCCGGCATCGACGTCGTCGACGTCGTCATCCACGTCGAACCGAGCCGGGAGACGGCGCCCCGGCCCGCCGCCCCCGCCGCCAACCCCGCGCGCGGCTGAGCCGCCGGCCCCGGCCGGCCGACGGGACCGGAAATCCGCGCGGCGCGCGCGGCCGATCCGCCCGCATCCCGCCGTTTCCTTTCTTTCTCTCCTCCGAACGCACGGCACCGGCGTCGCTGCCGAAAAAAGTTAGCCTAGGCTATTGACAGGGCCGGCGGAATTTATTAGACTTGGTTAAGTTTTTTTGGAGGAACCAGGTCCATGGACAACGTACCACGCAGAGACGAACGCCACCGCAAGGAGCTGCTGGGCTTTTTGCTGGTCAAGACGGCGGCCGTGCGGCAGGGCGTCAAGCCCGCCGAGCTGCTGCGCGTCCGCCGGTGCTACGGCGGCGTCGATTCGGAGGGGCTGCGCGTCTGCCTCCACCGGCGCGACGTCTATGACATTCTCGGCCTCGACTACATCGAACTGAAGGTCGAGGCGGACAGTTCGCTCGTGCTCTTCCACAATCCCGCCGT
>JBJEWF010000054.1:0-3694 GCA_051884915.1 Kiritimatiellia bacterium | reverse complement strand
ATTCACTTCAACCGCTACTATCTCGTGCCGATGCTCGAGAAGGGGCTTGTCGTTCAGACTGATCCCGACCACCCGAACTCGCCGCAACAGGCGTACAAGCTGGTATGAGTTACTGTGTCAATAATGCTGTATCAATAAGGTCAGACCCTTTTCTTCTTTTTGCGCCCCCATGGCCGCGCCGGCAAGGGCGTCGCCGGGCGCCGTCGGCAGATTCGGGAGACGGAAGAATTTGAACCAGGGCCGCAGCTTCATGGGACATCCGGGGAAAGATTTGTCAGGCGTGGCGACTGAAACGGATGACGAGCGTGAGGGCGGTCGGAACGGCAATCAGCAGCACCACGGTCAACGCCACCAGCGAACCCTCGCCGATGACGGCCCAGGGCACCTCGAAATAGTGCGGCAGACCCGGCCACAGGCTGCCCGTCTTGAGGGAGAAGAGCCAGCCGGCCACGGCGCCGAGGGGCCCGCCGAGCGCAACGCCCAGACCCGCCGTCTTCAACGCGCCGCCCGCCAGCCGTGCGGCGAGCTGGCCGCGCGTCGCCCCCACGGCGCGCAGCACGGCGAATGCGCGCTTCGCCGCATCGGCGTCCGCCACCAGCATGGCGATGAACCCGAGGGAGAGAATGGCGAGGAAGACGAACGGCACGCGGGCCGCCTGGCCCACGACATCCGAGCCGTGCGCAAGCGTGCCGTCGGCGATCTCGTCGCGGGCGTGGAGACGGACGGTAGACGCGGGTTGCGCGGACTGAAGAGGCCGCGCGTCGAGGCCGAGTGCCTTCGCGATGGCGGCCTCGACGGCGCGTCCGGCGGGGAACACGCCCTTTTCCTTGAGGAAGGCGGGGTCGTACTCCACCCACAGATGCGTCATCTTCGTCATCGTCGCGGGACGCGGATCCAGGGATTCCAGCGTGTCGAAGGAGACGAAGACCGGGCCGTCCGTCATCACCGGCGCGCCGTTCAGTCCGCGCACCAGCCCCCGGCTCGTCACCATGTGCCAATTGAGATCGACCACGCCGACGATCGGCAGTTCCGCGACCGTCTTCGGTCCCCGTCCGGGCAGCGCCACGCGCAGCCGGTCGCCGACGTGCAGATTCCGCGCCCGGCTGATCATCTCGGCAATCACGCAGCCGTCCGACGAACGGATCGCCTGGTCGGCCGCCTCCCACGCGCCCTCCACGAACTTGAACCTCGGCAGCCATTCCGCCGCGAGGAAGAGCGCGTTGCGGCAGGGCTTGCGCGGCGCGCCCCCCCGCCCCGCCATCCCGCCGCGCCCCGGCGGCAGCGGCAGCTCCTCCTCCGGGTCGAAGTTGAGCTGGAGCGGACACAGCTCGGAGATCCGCTTCACCCCCGGCAGTTTCCGCAGCTTCTCGATGTCGAAGGCGCTCACCCCCTCCGGCAGGATCGACACGATCGCATCCGGCCACTCCCCGCTCGGCACGAACCCGCGCATGAGCGACGCCCCCCACACCTCCACCGCGACAAAGGCCGCGAAGCCGCAGGCAAAGGCAACCGCCATGCCGCGCCGGCGCCGGTGCGGACGCGACTCGAGCGCGTCCAGCGGACGCACCGAAAGCGCGGGCCGCAGCGCGCACAGCACCGCGAGGAGCGCCACCGCCACCGCCAGAACCAACGCCGCGGCGACGACGCCCCAGGCCACGGACGGCCCCATGGGAAACGCCGCAGGATCGGCGGATACGTAGACGACCAGCGCGGCGATTGCACCGAGGCACCCGCCCACAGACCCGACCAGCGTCGCAAGGAACGCCTCGGCGGCGACCAGCGCCAGCACGCCGCCCCGCGTGACGCCCACCGTGCGCAGCGTCGCCAGCGGACGGCGGTTGGACTCGATCGACAGGAGCAATGAATTGACCAGCAGACAGAGCGCGGTGAGAACCGCCGCCACCAGCATCAGCGGGCGGGCGTAGTCCATCCGGCGTTGTTCATCTCCCTTGAACACGGCGACGACCGACTCCGATTCGGCGGTCAGCAGCCGGGGCGAAGAGACGTCCGGCATCGTCTGCCAAAGGCGAATCGAACCGTGCACTTCATCCGCGAGGCCCCCAAAGGCCGCCGTGTTGGCGAAGACGCCCGGCCAGCCCGTCGGGAGCCGAACGTCCGCGAGATACCCGACGATCTTCGCGGACATCGTCCCCCGCTGGCCGAC
This sequence comes from Kiritimatiellia bacterium, assembly GCA_051884915.1. GTDB lineage: Bacteria > Verrucomicrobiota > Kiritimatiellia > RFP12 > UBA1067 > RUG572. The sequence goes on along the minus strand of JBJEWF010000054.1, from coordinate 1,530 downwards.
GAATTTGATCTCCGTCCCCAGCGGCGGCGGCTCGCCACGTCCGAAACGGCGAAAGGTCGTGCGTGTGCACACGATCTCGTTCACGGGAGAGGCGTCCTCGACCCAGCGCCCCTCGACGAGCGGGGCGCTTCGATAGGGATTTTCCTTCGGAGCCGAGGCGATGACGGCCAGCATGGGAGGTCCCTGGAGCACGCGTCCGCCGGGGCGGTAGTCGATCGAGCAGCCGACCAGTTCCATCCGCAGGTCGGGACGTCCCGGTTCGGCGCGAGGGGGTCTGGCGGCGGACGGCGCGGGGCGGCCGCGGCCAAACGAACCGTCAACGGTCCAGGCGACCCACGGCGCGACCGCGCGTTTCGCAAGCGCGGGCGCCTGGGCGGCGTTCGTCGCCGCGAGCGAGAACATGAAGACGACGACCCCGCAGGCGGCCGCCACCCCCAGCGCCGCGCAGGCGAACCGGGCCTTCCCGCGCGCAAGCCCCTTCAGCGTCAGGCGGACGATCATTTGTAGGTCTCCAGATAGGCCCTGGAGATCCGTTCCGGGTCGTGGTTCGTCGCGCAGGCGTTGACGATGCGTCCCTCCTTGAGGAAATGGACCTTCGTCGCCGCGGCGGCCACGACGGGATCGTGCGTCACCAGCAGAATCGCGCTCGTCTCGTTCCGGTTGAGCGTCTGGAGCAGTTCGCAGATGCCCTTGGCCGCGGCGATGTCGAGATTGCCCGTGGGCTCGTCGGCGAGAATGACGTCCGGTTTCGCGAAGAGGGCCCGCGCGAGGGCGACACGCTGGCGTTCGCCGCCGGAAAGCTCCGGCGGACGGCGGGACGTCTTTCCCGCCAGCCCCAGTTTCCCGACCAGCGCGGCGAGGCGCTCGGCGTCCGGCCGCCCATGGTCCAGCTTCACCGGCAGCACGATGTTCTCGGCGACGGTGAGGGAATCGATGAGGTTGAAACTCTGGAAGACGACGCCCACGTGGCGGCGGCGGAACTTCGCGGCGGCGCTGTCGGACATCGCGGTGACGTCGGTTCCGCCGACGGTGATCGTCCCCGCCGCGCAGGTCAACAGCCCGGCGGCCAGATGCAGAAAGGTCGACTTCCCGCTGCCGCTCGGCCCCATCAGCGCCTCGAAGGATCCCGGCGCCAGCTCCAGCGCGAAATCCTTCAGCACCTCCACTCTCGACCCGCCCGTGCCGTAGGCATGGCGGACGCCCGTCGCCTTCAAAGCTTCCATTCGCGTATCCCTTCTACGAACTCTGCAGATTCCACTCGTCCACTCACACCATTCAACGCGCCTCGTGCGCCGGCGGTTCACCGTCGACGCCATTCGGGAACAGACGGTTGAGAATCTGCTCGGCGGGGGTATAGGCCTTCTTCTTCGCGTTGCAGTCCGTGCAGCAGGGCACGCAGTTTCCGCGCGTGGACGTCCCGCCGCGCGCAACGGGCACGACGTGGTCCAGCGTGAGGTTGGCGGAAGAAAAGGGTCAGCAGCAAAAAGGGTCAGAGTTTATCTATACAGTACCATTGATACACTAAGCCTC
>JBJEWF010000053.1:0-16244 GCA_051884915.1 Kiritimatiellia bacterium | reverse complement strand
TGACTCCCAGCTCCAACGACACTCCCACGGCGACCTCGTCCATGGCCGCCTCCATCCCCTTTGCAAAAATCCGGGATAAGGGTGGGAAGTTTGTCTGGATTTGAGATGTCGTTGCGGCGGCGGAATGCCGTCTTGCCGTTCTTCCGCTTGCCGTTGTACGTGGAGGCCATCGAGCGGCTGGAGCGTATTTTCGAGGTTCGTCTGCACGCTCGCCGGCAAGACCGAAGGTGCGGTTGATCTCGTTGAGACGGTCAAGGTCGATTTCAGGATGACGGATTTCCACGTCCGCTACCGCTCCGTTGTGCGTCGCGTGGGCATCGCCTGTCTTGCAGCAACTCGCGCCGCATCGCAAAAGTTTGCACGCGGCATCACACCGTACACATCCAGCGTTCCACCATGTACGGTACAGCTGAACGGCTCGCCGTGCAATTGTGCCGGAATGCGTGCCACCGATACGCAGATTGTCCAGCGATCACGGCAGTCACAGCATTGGCCCCGTCCGTCGGAAACGTCGATCGGGATGAATCGATGGCCAGGCGCGCGCATTAGGCCGTTCGTACCCAAAATGCGACGAAAGTAGAATGGAGGCAGAATCAGGTCCAACAAGCCGCGGTCATCCGGCCTGTCCGAACAGAGACCCGATGGTGAATGCCTTCGGGGACGGCGGACCTTCTGCACGTGCGCTCAAGGAGTGGGCCGTCCCAACGCCTCGGCGGCGAAGTCGACGGCGCGGCGGAAGGCCGCAGACTGGCCGGGGACGGTCACGAAAAGATGGGTGGAACCGGACGGATTCTCGTAGCGGACGGTCCCGCCGAGCGCCTGCAGGCGATCGGCAAACGCCTTGCCCTGGTCGCGCAAGATGTCGCGATCGGCGGCGAGGATGTGCACCGGCGGCAGTTTCCGGAGCCGCTCGTCCGTCGCGCACGCAGGCGAGACGAACGGATCGCGCCAGTCGCGTCCCTGGAGATAGGCCGCGTTGCAGGCGTCCATGAACGCCGCGTCCATGCCGCAACCCGTGGCGAACGCGCGCCAGGACGCAGAGCCGTCCGCGCGGGCCTCGGTGACGGGATAGTAGAGGACCAACGCCGCAGGCTTGAGTCCGTCCGCCTGGAGTTTGAGCGCCGCCGCGAGCGCCAGATTGCCGCCCGAGGAGTCGCCGCCGATCGCAATGCGCCGCGCCGCGCACCCGTACCGCGACGGATTCTCTAGGACACCCTTGCATACCGCGACGACGAAGTCGAGCGCCGCGGGATACGGTTGTTCGGGGGCGAGGGGATAGTCAAGTGCCAGTACGGACACCTTCTTTGTCGCCAGTTCGCCACAGAACGCGGAACAGCTTGCGATGCTCCCGATGACCCAACCACCGCCATGCAGATAGACGAGGAGCGGCAAACCAATACCGCCGTCTTTCGGACGATAGAGGCGCATCCGTGGCGTCACCATCTCCGCAACCACGCCCTCGGGAAGTGCGGCCATCGTGTTTCGTGCGGATCGAACGCCCCGAAGTGAGGTCCCGTCACCGGCAGTCGCTTTCAAGATGGCGTCGATCTGCCGCGGCTGGACTTTCCCGTCTCGCTTCGCAAGGAAGGCGTCAGCCTCCCGCGCGTAAGGGCTGCCGGAATCGGCCAACGGCAATCCGTTTCCCGGACGCGCGTCAAGCGGTACGCAAACCGACGCAAAACAGGCCATGCCAACAAACATGGCTTGCAGTCCAGGAATCGGGATCCGAAATCGTACGGAGAATTTCATACGGCAACGACAACGCCTGCGGCACGCAAACGGCTGACGATTTTGAATTCCACTAACATCCTTTACATCTTCCCGTCCGGAGTCAGTCAGGTCTGCGCCTCGAATTGGTCTTTGCCGACGCCGCAGGCCGGACAGATCCAGCCTCCGCGAACGCCATGCCGCCGTTGTTCGCCGGATCATCCATATCGCCACACGCCCTGCACACGCATTTCACGGTCGCGTCTCCTTTCGGCCGTATATTCTGACACGCTCCATATCGCGGGAAATTATAGCAAAACTCGCCGCGCCATTTAGCGCATGTTGACCAATCTCCCGCCTGTTGTGATCGAAATAAGGGTTCTCTGCTCTCTCTCCATTCAGGGCAGAGAATCTGCGAGAGAGAAGGCGATATCTCGCCACAGTTCTCTCCAAGTAGAGAAACGGTGAGAACGGAGAGTCGCGCTAACTATACGAAAAAAGCCCAAACAATTGGGCTTATTCCGTATATGAAAAAGAACCGGACAACCGGCTCTCTCTATGAGTTAGAAATTATGGCGGAGAGAGAGGGATTCGAACCCCCGAAGCCTTGCGGCTCGCCGGTTTTCAAGACCGGTGCATTCAACCACTCTGCCATCTCTCCAAGGCGAAGACAGGCGTGCATTATACACTATTTGGCCGTGGACTCCAATGCGAAATTGCTGGGGAAATTGTTGCTTCCGCATCAGACAATGCGAATCAGGGCACAATGCAACCCTGTGCGCGTAAAGCCGACTTGATTTCGGCGATGGGAAGCGCACGCGGCGAAAGCCCTTTCCGGGCCGCCAGTGCTGCCGTCACGCCGGCGGCCTGTCCCGTTGCCATGCAAGCCGCCTGAACGCGAATTGCGGACATCGCCGTCCGATCGGCCGAAAGGCACCGCCCCGCCATCAGCAGATGGTCCACCCCTTTGGCCGTCAAGGCGCCAAGCGGGACCGTCGGCTTCACCCCTTCTTTCAGATATTGGGGCTTCACGCCGCCCGCTTTGCTGTGCAAATCGACAGGATAGAAAACATGGCAAAGCGAGTCCGGCCATACGCGCCCGGAGACGTAATCCTCGCCCGTGATCACATAGTCGCCCTTCACGCGCGTCGTCTCCCGGACGCCCGTCTCAGCCGCAGCCGCCACCAGTTCGATACGCTCAAATCCCGGTTGCCGCCGGAGAAAACGGAAGAGACGCAACATCGCCGCGCGTCCTGCCTGGTTCACGTCCCCGCGCCCGTCCGTTCCCTCGCCGCGCGTCTCGATGTAATTCGTCAACAGCCCGGCGAAATGCGTAAAGCCGAAGATGGACTCGCGCGTATCCCCTTCCTTCAACGTTCCGTCGGCGAGAGCCTGCCGATAGGCCGCCTTCATCGCCGGCACGTTCCATTGGCTTTTCGGCGGAATGTTCTTGACCGAATAGCGGAATGTCCCCGGACTGCGCTCGTCCGCATCCATCAATTCCGCGCCCGCGAGCGCCGCGACGGCGCCACCGCCCGTACAGTCGACAATCTCGTGCGCCGTCACCGTCCGCGTATCGCCGCCGGAATGGACGCGGACCATCCAGGCGCCGTTCACGTACGACACGGCCGCCGGCGACGAGTAGTACCGGATTTTCACGCCCGCCGTCCGCAACATCTCCTCGCAGATCGCCACCCAGATCGGCACGTTGATCCGATGTTGGATCTGCGAATGGCGGAGTTCGCGCCACTTCTCGACCGGCGGGAAACGCCCGCCCGCCGTCACGATCGCATTGGACACCGTCTCCCAGCCAAAACCCGCCACCACCTGCTCGCCATAGGCGAAGAAAAGGCCGGGGTAGTCGACATGACCAGTCGTCATGTTTCCACCCACCTGGAAACCCTGTTCCAGCAGCAACGTCTTCGCCCCGGCCCGCGCCGCCGCACCCGCCGCGGACACGCCCGCCGCCCCACCGCCCACGACGAGCACGTCGCACGTCTCGTCCGGCAGCCGCCCCGCCGATACCGAAAGAGCCAATCCCACCATCAGCGCAACCCGCCCAACCTTCGCCAGCCTCATTTCCGTACCTCTTTCTTCACGTTTTCCGGGGAACGCGCCTGCCGACATGCGCTGTCGCCACATCCAGCATCACAATGGCGTCCCCACAAATTCCCTTTTCGGGAATTCTCCCATATTTCCCCTTCCGCGTCAACACGCCCTATTCAGCAACGGAAAGGTTTTGATATAATTTCCCTCTCATGGAGACATCTATGATCCACAGATTTCTGGCCGCGAGTCTCGTCGGTTTCGGATTCGCGGTCTGCGCGCCGGCCCGCGCACCCGCACCGCGACCGTACACGATCAACGTCCGGCCGGGCGACTCCCTCATTGCCGTTCGCGACGCCATCCGCAATCTGCCGGCCACGAACCGCATCCATGGCGTTGAAGTCGTCCTGTCCCAGGGGCGTTACCCGATCGCGGAATCCCTTGCCCTGACCGCGGCCGACAGCGGCACCGACGGTTTTCCCGTCATCTGGCGATCAGACGGAACGGGGCCAGCCGTGCTCTGTGACGGCGTCACGCTTTGCGCCGCCGATTTCAGAAAGGCCGCCGACGATCCGCGAATCGACGGCGCCGCGGCCGAACACGTTCTCGTCGCCGATCTGACTCCCTGCAAAATCTCCTATTGGTCGACACGGACAAAAGAATTCCGGCAGCCGACGCCCATCCCCGAAGTCTTCATCGACGGCCGACGCCTGACGCCCGCCCAATGGCCGAACGGCGATCGGTGGACGACCATCTCAAAGTTCATCGACAAAGGCACGCAGGACAACGACGGTTCCGTCACCCAGGGCCTTGGCGTCCCGCGAAAAGGCGCCAAACAAGCCCCCAGAGGCGGTGTCTTCGCCTATGAGGGCAATCGTCCGTCCCGCTGGACCAATGTCGCCGAACTCTGGCTCCACGGATTCTGGTGCTTCGACTGGTACGATTCCGTCATTCCCGTGGCCGCCGTCAACACGGCCTCCAATACCATCGCGTTCGCCGCCAAACACACCTATGGCGTGCGCGCGGGCAATCCGAGTCCACGGCGCTGGAAAGCCATCCACCTGCTCGAAGAACTCGACGTCCCGGGCGAATATTTCATCGACCGTGACGCGAAACGGCTCTATCTGTGGCCGTATCAGCCGCTCGTGGCGGGCCGTACGCGCATTGTCGTCACGAGCCAGCCGCGCGCGCTCGTGTCCGTCGACAAGGCGCACGACCTGGTTTTCCGCGACCTGACATTCGAAGAATGCTGGGGCGACGGGGCCGTGGTCAAAAACAGTTCCCGCATCGTCTTTGCCGGCAGCCGTTTCCGGAACATCCGCATGAAGGCCATCAGCATGGTCGACTGCCGGGACTGCCGCGTGACGACGTGCGACATCTTCGACACGGGATCCGGCGGACTTCACATCGCCGGGGGAGACCGCAGAACGCTCACGCCCGGCAACAACATGGTCGAGGACACGCTCATCCGCGACTTTTCCCGCCATTGCCTGACCTACGCCAGCGCCATCCAGGTCAACGGCGTCGGCAACAGGGTTCGCCATTGCGAAATATCCGGTGCGCCGCACATGGCGATTGGCGTCTACGGCAATGACCATGTCTTCGAGTTCAACGTCATCTCCAACGTCTGCATGTGTTCCGACGATGCCGCGGCCTTCTACAAGGGACGCAATCCGTCCTGCCGCGGAAACGTGCTGCGCTACAATTTCTGGAGCGAGATCGGTTCGCCGCGCGGCCATGGGAACGCGGCCGTCTATTTCGACGACGGAGACTGCGGCGACACGGTCTTCGGCAACGTCTTCTACAAATGCGGCGATCCCGGCTTTGGAGGATTCGGAACGGTCTTCTGCCACGGAGGCCACTCCAATCTGGTCGACAACTGCCTCTTCATCGACTGCAAACGTCCGCTCGGTTCCGCCCCCTGGAATCAGAAACGCTGGGCGGACTTCCTCAAGTCGCCACTTGAGCAAACCCGCCTGCTGAAGGAAGTCTGCGTGACGGATGCGGTCTGGACCGCGCATTATCCCGCCATCAAGGCGCTCTTCGCGCCCGAAGAGGACAATGCCCGCTGGAATCTCGCCACCCGCAACGCATTCATCGACTGCCCGCTCGCCCTCCCCGGCCGCAAACCCGGCGAAACGATGCCCGGCATCGCCAGAGGCCGCTGGGCAACAAACGCGACGGACGTCGTCTTCACGGGAGACCCCGGCTTCCACAATGCCGCAGAAAAAGATTTCCGCCTCCGCCCGGACGCGAAAGTCTTCCGGGAGATTCCGTCCTTCGAGCCCATCCCCTTTGAAAAGATCGGCCTTCTGAACAGGCGCTAGTCAACCATCACCTCAATTTCCATTTCGCCGTGCTCGACTTTAGAGACATTTCCGTCCATTATGGACTTCAGGACGTTCTGACGGACGTCAGTTTCCGTGTCAACAAGTTTGAACGCGTTGGCGTCGTCGGGCCGAACGGCTCCGGAAAGTCGACGCTCTTCCGCATCATTCTCGGCGAGATGTCGGTCGACCATGGCGAGCTCGTCGTCGAAGAGAAACCGCGCATCGGCTCCACGCGCCAGCATCCGGAACCCGACACGCCGGAAGAGACCCTGCTCGAATACTCCCTCCGCGGCGTTCCCGGCTTCCATGAAATCGAAGCGCGGATGCGGGAACTGGAACAGCGGCTCGACTCGGGCGATTCCTCCATTCTGAAGGAATACGGCGAACTCCAGACGTCTTTCGAACATCTTGGCGGATACGACCTTGAGACCCGCGTAAAGGTCGCCCTGGGCGGACTGGGATTTTCCGTTGAAGAATTCGACAGACCGTTTGCCTCGTTCTCCGGCGGCTGGCGCATGCGTGCCGAACTGAGCCGGGTCCTGGCATCCCAGCCAGACCTGCTGCTGCTCGACGAACCATCCAACTACCTCGATTTGCCCGCCGTCGAATGGCTGCAGAAATTCCTCAAGCAGTACCAGGGGACGCTGATGCTCATTTCGCACGACAGCTATCTGCTGCGGACGTTGACGGACATCATCGTCGAGGTCGACGCGGGCACGTGTACGCGCTATGAAGGCAATCTCGACTGGTATCTGCGGGAACGCGAAGTCCGCTACCAGCATCTTCTCCAGGCGAAGGAGAACCAGGACCGCCACCGGGAACAGCTCCAGCGGTTTGTCGACCGCTTCCGCGCCCAGGCGACCAAGGCCGCACAGGCCCAGAGCCGCCAGAAACTCATCGACAAGATCGACGAGGAACGGATCGTCCTTCCCAAGCGCTATACCCGAAGCGGACGGCTCCGCCTGGCCGAGCCGCCGCCCAGCGGCATCGAAATGTTCCGCTGCGAAAACCTCTTCTTCTCGTACGATGGCGTCAAGAACGTTCTCCACGACGTGGAATTCAGCATCGCCCGCGGCGACAAAGTCGCGTTGATCGGCTATAACGGCCTTGGCAAATCGACGCTCATGCGCATCATCGCCGGCACGCGCCAGCCGACGGCAGGCAAGGCGATTCTCGGCCACAACGTCGTGCCGGGCTATCTTTCCCAGGAACTGGCCGAAACGATTCCGCCCGACCTCTCCGTCTACCGTATCGCCAAGAACGCATGGCAGGGAGGATCGAACATTTCCGGCGAAAAGAATTTCCGCAACCAGCTCGGCGCATTCGGCTTTGACGAGAACGATGTCGAGAAGCAGGCCGGCGTCCTCTCCGGCGGCGAGAAAATCCGGCTCGCGTTTCTGCGGCTCTTCCTCCAGTCGCCCAACTTCCTGCTGCTGGACGAACCGACGACGCATTTGGACCTTGACGGCCGCAAACTGCTTCAGGAAGCGCTCGGACAATACAAGGGCACCATCCTCCTCGTCTCGCACGACATCGACTTCGTCCGCGCCGTCGCCACGTCAATCCTTGAAATCACTCCCGAAGGCATTCGACGATTCCCGGGCGGCTACGACTACTACTGCGAGAAGAAGGCGCAACTGGCGACGGCGAAAAACTCCGCCCCGGCGGCGCAGGGCGCGGGCGCCGCGAAATCATCCGGCAACGCGCCCGCTTCGCCTTCCGCACCCCATCCCACGTCCCGGGAACTTCGCCAGCAACGGGCCGCCGAGCGGGCCCGATTCGCGCCGAAGATAAAGGAACTCAAAAAGAAAGTCGCGTTCTGCGAAACGAAAATCGACGAACTCCAGAAGGCGCTGGACGCGGCTTCCGCGGAACTGTTCCAGCCCAAGCCAACGACGAACTTCGCCGAAGTGAACCGCCAGGTCCGCACGTTGCAGTTCGAAATCGACCGCTATACCGCCGACTGGGAAGAATCCGCAACGGAACTGGAGCGAATCCAGAAGGAAGCCAACGGGGACAGGTAGCCGGCGACCGTCCCTTCCCGCGCAGCCTCACCGGTGCTGGCGCCGGAGGAAATCGAACGTGGTCCTGGCCACGACCGGCGAAAGCAACACGAGCGCCACCAGGTTCGGGAACGCCATGAGCCCGTTGAAGACGTCCGCCATGCCCCACACCACCGACACGGTGAGATACGGGCCCACGAAGACGACCGCCACATAGAGCAGGCGATAGAACTTGATGACGCCCTGGCGTTTGGAACCCACGAGGTATTCAAGGCATTTTTCGGAATAGTAGTCCCACCCGAGAATTGTCGTAAAGGCGAAGAAGGTCAGCGCCGTCATCAGGAAGAAGGCGGAAATCGCGCCGGAATGCGGGCCGATGAACGAGAGGCCGCGGCTGAAGGCCTCGATGGTGATATCCACGCCCTTGAGGCCGAGCGACGGTTCCCAGGCGCCCGTCACGACAATGGCAAGTCCCGTCATCGTGCAGATGACAACCGTGTCGATGAACGTGCCCGTCATGCAGACCAGCCCCTGACGGGCCGGTTCATTCGTCTTGGCGGCAGCCGCCGCGATCGGCGCCGAGCCGAGACCGGCCTCGTTCGAGAAGATGCCGCGGGCGATTCCCTTCTGCATCGCAATGAAAATCGTTCCGACCATGCCGCCCGTGAACGCCGACGGATTGAACGCGGCGCGGACAATGAGTTCGACCGCCGCCGTGATTTTGGAAAGGTTGCCGACGAGAAGGAACACGACGGTCACGACATAGAATACGGCCATGAACGGAACAATGACCGTCGAGACCCTGGCAATGCGCTGCAACCCGCCGATGACGACGAGCGCCACGCAAACCGTCACCACCAGGCCGGCAACCACCACGGGCGTCGAATAGGTCGTTCCGAACATCTGCAGACCCGTCGCCATGTCCGCAGGATTGAAATTCGGGTCGAAAAAGCGCTGGACGGCGGAGGTGATGCCATGAATCTGGGTAATCGTGCCGATCCCCATGATGCCCGCCGTGACGCCAAAGAACGCGAACGCCACGGCGAGCCATTTCCACTTCGGGCCAAGCCCCTTCTCGATGTAGTAGAACGGCCCGCCGAGCACCTTGCCCTCGACCGTGAGTTCGCGGTATTTGACCGCGAGCAGGCCTTCTGCATACTTCGTCGCCATGCCGAAGAAGGCGGCGACTTCCATCCAGAAGAGCGCGCCCGGACCGCCCGTGCCGATGGCCGTGGCGACACCGACGATGTTGCCAGTGCCGATCGTCGCGGAAAGCGCCGTGCAAAGCGCGCCGAAAGAACTGACTTCGCCCGACGTGCCTTCCTCCGTGTGGAACATGTAGCGGAAGGCGTTCTTCAACTGGAAGAGATGAGACAGCCGGAGAAGGCAGGTAAGGACGAGTCCCGTGACGAGAATTGCGCCAATCAGCGGGATGCCCCACACGAAACCGTCGATCTTGTCCACGAGTGCCGTGACCTGCGACAGCCAATCGCTCGTCGCCTCCACGGTCTTCATGACGGCCTTACCCGTCTGGGCCGCTTCCGGCGCATTCTCCACGGCCTTCAAAGCCGTCTCGTTCGTCGCCACCGTCTGTGCCCACGCGACGCAACGGCACATCGCCCCGCCCGCCAGCAGCCAAATTCTCTTCATCGAACACGCCCCTCTCTTGTTTCCGAAAATCAGTTCCGAGCCAAAATCGCGCGGATCTGGGCCAAAGCCCGGCCACGATGCGAAATCGAATTCTTTTCTTCCGGCGCCAGCTCGGCGAACGAACGGTCAAAACCCTCGGGAACGAAGAGCGGGTCATAGCCGAATCCGCCCGCCCCCGTCGGCGCCTCCTGGATGCGGCCGGAGCACCGTCCCTCGACGACATGCTCCACTCCCTGCGGATCGATCAGCGCGATGGCACAGGAGAAACGGGCGGCGCGATCAGATACGCCCCGGAGATTCTTCAGGAGCAGCGCGTTGTTGGCGGACGTATTGCCGTTTTCGCCCGCATAGCGGGCCGAGCGGACGCCCGGCGCACCGCCAAGAGCATCGACTTCGAGGCCCGAATCGTCCGCCAGCACCCAGGCGCCCACATTCCGGCCGGCCACGGCACGCGCCTTGATGAGCGCATTGCCGGCGAACGTCTTTTCGGTCTCTTCCGCGCGGGAATCCTCGCCCACGACCTCCCAGTCCGGAAGAATCTGGCCGATTTCGCGAATCTTGTTTGCGTTATGCGTGGCAACGACGAGCTTCTTCATGCCGACAGTTCCGATCACTTGCCGGCGAAGAAGCGAATCAGACGCTGCACATGCGCGGCACAGGCGTCGACGACGGGATCGTAGAACTTGTCCACGGGAACGAACCGGCCATCCAGTTTGTTCAGTTCGTCCCGGCTCGTCTTGAGATAGGTGTCCATGAATTCCGTGGCGATATTGATCTTGGCAATGCCGGCCTCGACGGAGCGGCGGACATCCGCCAGCGGCGTGCCGCTGCCGCCATGAAGCACCAACGGGACGTCCGGCAGCGCGTCGGCAATCGCCTGGCAGCGCGCGATGTCCAGCTTGGGTTCGGCCTTGTAGTAGCCGTGCGCCGTGCCAATCGAAACCGCAAGCGCATCCACGCCCGTCGCCTGCGCAAAATCCACGGCCTCCTGGACGTCGGTCAGGGCCGTTTCGTCGCCCTGGGCCACATGGCCGATTTCGCCTTCGCACGTCGCACCAACGGCATGCGCGTAATCGGCGACGAATCTCGTGTCGCGGACGTTCTGCTCGTACGGGCTGCGGCTGCCATCGTACATCACCGACGTATACCCCCACGCGAGCGCGTCCTTCGCCTGCTTGACCGTGGCGCCATGATCGAGGTGGAGGGCCACCGGAACTTTCGCGCGAAACGCAAGACGCTGCAGCATGCCGCAGAGATCGTAGGCCTTTTCGCTGTCGAACAGTCTCATGTAGAGCTGGATGATGACCGGCTGGTTCTCCGCCTCGGCAGCCTGCAGAATCGCGCGGGAGAGTTCGTAGTTCGCCGTGTTGAACGCGCCCACCGCACGCTTCTCCCTGCGCGCGTCCGTGAGCATTTCCTTCATTGTCACAAGAGCCATGGCATCTTTCGTTTAACTGGGTGGATTTGAAAAAAGAATGAATCGTCTAAACGGCAAGCAGCGCCTTGACGGCGGCGACGGCGTCGGCAGGAGCGACGATCTTCATCGCGTCCTTGGGGTCGCGGCGCGCCTTCACTTCGACGCCGCCCTTGGCGAGCCCCTTCGCGCCGACGACAACACGGACGGTGAAACCGATGAGGTCGGCGTCCTTGAACTTGACGCCCGGACGCTCTTCGCGGTCGTCGACCAGCGCGTCGATGCCCTGGGCTTCAAGCGCGGCCTCAAGATCGTCCGCGACCTTTGCCACGGCCCCGTCGTTCGGGTCGAGAAGATCGATCACGACCTGGAATGGCGCCACGCTCGCCGGCCAGATGATGCCGTCCTTGTCGTGGCTCTGTTCGATGACGGCCTGGACGGTGCGGCTCACGCCGATGCCATAGCACCCCATCACCATGATCTGTTCCTTGAGATCGTCCGTCTTGTAGACGGCCTTGAACGCATCCGTGTACTTCGTGCCGAGCTTGAACACATGGCCGACCTCGATACCGCGCTTGATGTCCATCGGCTTGCCGCATCTGGCGCAGACATCACCGCCGCGGACAATCACGAGGTCCGCGAAATCGGCGTCCGAAAGTTTCGTGTCGCGGGCGAGATCGACGTTCTTCAGGTGGAAGCCGTCCTTGTTCGCGCCGACGATGCAGCCCCTCGCGCCCTTGAGCGCCTGATCTGCGACGATGCGCAAATCGACGTCCGCCGGTTTGACAGGACCGACCGAACCGGCATTCGCGCCGCTCGCCTTGAGCACGGTTTCATAATCCGCCAATTCGACCTTCTCGGCCCCAAGGAAACGGCGGAGTTTCACGTCGTTCACGTCGCGGTCGCCCGGCACGCACACCATCACCGGCTTGCCGTCGGCGGAATAGACGAGCGACTTCACGAACGCCGACCCCGGCACGCCCATGAACTTGGAGACTTCTTCAATCGTCTTCGCGTTCGGCGTGGCGACTTCCTCGACCGGACCGCAGGCGGCATCGGCACGCGCCGCGACCCTGCGTTCGGCTTTTTCGAGATTGGCCGCATAGCCACAGGCGTCGCAGAACGCGATGCCGTCTTCCCCCGCATCCGCCAGAACGTGGAATTCATGCGAGGAGTTGCCGCCGATGTCGCCCGTGTCGGCTTCAACCGGGCAGGCCTTCAGCCCGCAACGCGCGAACACGCGCTTGTAGGCGTCGTACATCGCCTGATAGCTGGCGTCGGCGGCCTCCATCGACGTGTCGAAGGAATAGGCGTCCTTCATCAGGAACTCCTTCGAACGCATCAATCCGAAACGCGGACGGATCTCGTCGCGGAACTTCCAGTTGATCTGGTAGACCGTGATTGGAAGCTGGCGATAGGAATTGACCACCGTGCGGACGACTTCCGTCACCGTCTCCTCGGCCGTCGGCGCCATCGAATACTTGTGCTGCGCACGATCCGTCACGCGGAACATGCCAGGCCCCATCGACTCCCAGCGGCCGGAAGTCTGCCAAAGTTCGGCCGGCTGGAGAATCGGCATGACGATTTCCTGCGCGCCGGCGCGGTCCATCTCCTCGCGGATGATGGTCTGCACCTTTTTGAGCGAACGCATGCCGAGCGGAAGATAGGTGTAGAGCCCGCCGGCGAGTTTCTTCACGAGGCTCGCGCGCACGAGAAGCTTGTGCGAATCGATTTCCGCGTCCCCCGGATCTTCCCGGAGGGTCTGAATCATCATCTTGGTCCACTTCATGGCATTTCTCTTTCATCCCGCCCCTTATCGGGCGAACGAAAGACATTTTACCAAATATCGCCTATTCGTTCAATATCTTCTACAAGTTTGCGCGAATCACATATTCTCGCGCGCGCTTGCAATCATCACGCGCGTTGCCGCATCATGGTCCAATGGCAGAACGTCAAAGCGGCATGGGGATATGGCAGAACCGGACGGCATTCCATGCGGCAGCCTTGCGACGACCCCGCCCATTTTCCAAGCCGACGATTCTCTGCCGCCATTGTGCGCGCCCCGCCCCCGCTTCATGGACGTCGGCAGGACAACGCGCCACTGCCCACGTCCGCACACGCCGCCGCAGGAAGTCTGCGTACCGTGTCCGCGAATCGCGCGCGCAAACAGAAGGGACGCCGCCCGTTTGACGTGCGCAATCGCCTTCGGCGCGTCCTCGCCGCGCAACGACGCCGCGCCCGCCGGCGTCAGCCCGGACAGGCGGGATGCCGCCGCGACTTCCACATGAAGCCCTCGCGGCATCCGCCATCCGTCACGAAGCGGTCATGCGGCGGACGATGCCGCATCCGGTGGCATCCTCGGACCGGCAGAAACGGGCCGTCCGCAGACATGGACGAATGGGTCATCCGATCACGAGCGTACCGTCCCGCGCCGACACCTTCATGGTCGAACCCGGCGGATAGGAGCCCGCGACGATCGCGCGTGCCGCCGGCGTTTCCAGATCGCGCTGGATCGCCCGTTTGACGGGACGTGCGCCGTAGGCGGGATCGTATCCGTCCTTCGCGAGCTGGGCAAGGCCGGCCTCGTCGATTTCGAAACCGATTTCCTGTTCGGCCAGGCGTTTCGCGAAATCCTTGAGCTGGAGTTTCACGATGGCCTTGATCTGGTCCTCGGTCAGTTCCCTGAATTCGAGGATTTCATCCAGGCGATTCAGGAATTCGGGCCGGAAGATCGACTTCAGCGCGTCCTTCGGCGCATTCGACGTCATGATGACCACGGCGTTCTTGAAGGAAACGGTCCGCCCGTGCGAATCGGTCAGGCGACCGTCGTCCAGAACCTGAAGAAGCAGGTTGAAAACATCCGGATGCGCCTTCTCGATTTCGTCAAGCAAGACGACGGAATAGGGTTTGCGCCGGACGGCTTCGGTCAGTTGTCCGCCTTCATCGTAGCCCACGTAGCCGGGCGGCGCGCCGACGAGACGCGACACCGAATACTTCTCCATGTATTCGCTCATGTCGATCCGCACCATCGACGCCTCGTCGTCGAACAGTTCCGCGGCGAGCGTTTTGGCGAGTTCCGTCTTGCCGACGCCGGTCGGCCCCAGAAAGAGAAACGCGCCCACGGGACGCTGGCGGTTCTTGATTCCCGCGCGCGAACGCAGCACGGCGTCCGCCACGGCGTCAACCGCCTCGTCCTGGCCGACGACGCGCTCGTGGAGAATGTCGCCGAGTTTCAGCAGCTTCTGGCGCTCGCCTTCCAGCAACTTTGTCACGGGGATCCCCGCCCAGCGCGAAACGACTTCGGCGATTTCATCCGCCGTCACCTCTTCGCGGAGCATCTGGCCGCCCCCGTCCCGGCGGATGTCCTCTTCGTGCTGCTTCAACTTCTTTTCGAGCTCGGGAATCGCCCCGTATTTGAGCTGGGAAGCCTTGGCGTTGTCGCCTTCGGCAAGAGCCGTGTCAAAGGCATGGCGCGCCTCGTCCAGGCGGGCGCGGACGCGCTTGACCTCCTCCAGCGAATCCTTCTCGTTTTTCCAGCGGGCCGTCATCGCGTCGGCCTTCGTCCTGAGTTCCGACAGTTCCCTGCGAAGATCCGCAAGACGTTTCTTCGAGGCCTCGTCCGTCTCCTTGGCGAGAGCGATCTCCTCGATCTCAAGGCGGCGGACATGCCGGGATACTTCATCCAGTTCGGCCGGGCAGGAGTCCATCTCCGTACGAATCGACGCGCAGGCTTCATCCAGCAGGTCGATGGCCTTGTCGGGCAGGAAACGGTCCTGGATGTACCGGCTTGCGAGCGTCACCGCGCTCACGATGGCCGCATCCTGAATGTGGACATTGTGGTACTTCTCGAACCGTTCCTTCAAGCCGCGCAGAATCGAGATCGCGTCCTCTTCGGTCGGCGGATCCACCTGGACCGGCTGGAAGCGGCGTTCAAGCGCCGCATCCTTTTCCATGTACTTGCGGTACTCGTCCAGCGTCGTCGCGCCCACGCAGTGGAGTTCGCCGCGCGCGAGCATCGGCTTGAGCATGTTGCCGGCGTCGGACGAGCCTTCCGTCTTGCCGGCGCCCACGATCGTGTGGATCTCGTCGATGAAGAGGATGATGCGCCCATTGGCGGCACGGATCTCGTTCAGCACGGCTTTCAGGCGTTCCTCGAACTGTCCGCGATACTGCGCGCCGGCCATCAAGGCGGTCATGTCGAGCGAGAAGACCGTGCGGTCCTTCAGTCCTTCCGGTACGTCGCCGCGGACGATCCGCTGGGCCAGCCCTTCCACGATGGCGGTTTTCCCGACGCCCGGTTCGCCGATGAGCACGGGATTGTTTTTCGTCTTGCGCGAGAGAATGCGGATGACATCGCGGATTTCCGTATCCCGCCCGATCACGGGGTCGAGTTTCCCCGCCTTGGCCATTTCCACGAGATCGGTGCCATATTTCTTCAACGCCTCGTACTGGCCCTCCGGATTGTCGGACGTGACGCGTTGGTTGCCGCGGACGGCACGGAGCGCCTCCAGAAAGTTCTTTTCGTTGACGCCAGCCTCGGCCAGCATCTTGGCGAAGGCCGTGTCGGGCTTCTTGAGCATGCCGAGAACGAGATGCTCCACGCTCACGTACTCGTCCTTCATGTTCGTGGCGATGTCTTCCGCCAGCATCAGAACATTGGCGAGGTCGTTGGAGATGTAGATCTTGTCCATCTCCACATGGCCCGTGATGCGGGGCTTGCCGTCGATCGCCTGTTCGAGACGCGCCGTCAGGGGCGCAATGCCGGCGCCCATCTTCGCCATCAGATTCGCCACGAGCCCCTGCGAATCTTTCACGAGAGCGAAAAGCAGATGCTCGACGTCAATCTGCTGCTGGCCATGGTGGCGCGCCACGTTCTGCGCGGTTTCCATGGCCTCGCGCACTTTGGTCGTATATTTTTCTGCGTTCATACCATATCTCCTTTTCTGCCCTTTATGGCAGCAACACCCATGCCAACGGCTCAAACATGGAAAATGCCGAACTTTTCGCGCCAAACTGTGTCACAACGACACATCTGTGACAAAAAAAAAAGGTAATGTGGCAAAGTCTGGGATGAGACGGGCTGAAAACTGACGC
>JBJEWF010000052.1:0-16817 GCA_051884915.1 Kiritimatiellia bacterium | reverse complement strand
TTGTTTTGCATAGATATGTCATGGTATATGCGGATTGGAAAAGCAACTGGAAAATTGAGGGTGTCTGCATAAATTTCTCGGTGCACCCCGTTCCCGGGTCCGCCGCGGCGTCCATTGACGGCGGACCTCTTTTCATGGTAGAATGCGCGCGCGTTTTCAACCCGGAAGGAAAGTGGAGCATGTTCAGCAGAGGTACAGTGGCCGCGGTTTTTGCGGCGTCGTGCGTGTGGGCCGTCGCGGCCGACGAGGTGGTTTTCAAGAGCGGCGCTTCGCTCAAGGGGACGGTCGTCGCGATGGCCGGCGGGGAAATCACGTTCAAGTCGGATGACGTGGGCGAAGTCAAGATCAAGCAGGAGAAGATCGCCAAGCTGGTGACGGAGAAGGCCGCCAAGGTCCAGTACGTCGACAAGTCGGTCGCCGAGGGCGTGATCGCCGGCCAGGACGGGACCTACACGCTTTCGGGCAAGCCGCTGGACCTGAAGAAGGTCAAGGCGATCAATCCCGAGCCGGAGAAATGGCACGGCAGCGTGAATTTCAACGGCACGATGGCGCGCGGCAACACGGTGAGCGAGAAGGTCTCGGTCCTGGCCGACGTGAATCGCCGGTGGGAGAAGGACCGTCTTGCGGGGAACTTCGGCTACTATTTCGCGCAGAACGGCGTGGACAACGATTCGAAGATGAAGACCGAGGACCGGATCGAGCTGGGGGCGCAGGAGGACCACTTCTGGGCGACGAAGGTCTATACCTACGTCAACGGCAAGTACGAGCGCGACGGCATCAACGACCTGATGTACCGCTACCGTCTCGGCGCCGGCCTGGGCTACCAGTGGCTGGACGGCTTCGCCGACGAGACGACGGGCAAGTGGTCGTTCAACCAGGAAGCCGGTCTGACCTACATCAAGGAACGCTACGAGCACGTCAAGGACGACGACCGCATGACCGTCCGCTACGCGCATCATCTGGAATGGGCGCCGCGGTGGGTCGACAAGCTGGCCTTTACGCACAATCTCGAATATCTCCCGGACACGGACGACTGGGCCGAATCCTATCTGATCGACGCCGACGTGGGCTTCACCTACGCGCTGGCGGCCGCCTGGCAGCTGCTGGGCAAGTTCGAGTGGGACTACAATTCCAATCCGCCCGGTTCGACCAAGAGCAGCGATTTCCGCTACATGCTGGGTCTCGGCTACAAGTGGTAGCCGTGGTTACCGTCGCAACGTCCGTGCCGCCGGTTGGATGAAAGTCGCAATCTGCTACCCGCCGCTGCCCAGTGAAAAGGGCGTGCCGCTGCTTTCGCAGAACCGCCAGTTCCAGTGGTTTTCGCGGCCGACGTACATCTTCCCGGTGGTTCCGGCCACGGCGGCGACGATGCTCCACCGGGCGGGACACGAGGTGGCCTGGCTGGACGGCATCGCCGAAGGCTGGACGCCCGGGCAGTTCGCCTCCCGCCTGGCGGCCGCCGCGCCCGACGTGGTCGTGGTGGAGACGAAGACGCCCGTCGTCAAGCGGCACTGGAAATGGGTCGCCGACTGCAAGGCGGCGAATCCCGCCGTCAAGGTGGTCATGGTGGGCGACCACGTGACCGCCCTGCCGGACGAGACGATGGCGAACTGTCCCGTCGATTTCGTTCTCACGGGCGGCGACTGGGATTTTCTCCTGAAGAATCTCGTCGAGGCGAATTTCGACCCGGCAAAGTTCGAGGCCGGCATCTGGTACCGGGGCGGCAACACCGGCCGGTTCCGGCTCGACCACGACCTGAAGACGGCGCCCTGGATTGACCGCGACCTCTGCAAATGGAAGCTCTACGCGGTCAAGAACGGCAATTTCCGCCGGACGCCCGGCACCTACATCATGAGCGGGCGCGACTGCTGGCACGCGAAATGCACGTTCTGCAGCTGGACGACGCTCTACCCGACCTACCGCACGCGCGATCCGATCGACGTGGTGGACGAAATCGGCGATCTGATCGCGCGCTACGGCGTGCGCGAGCTGATGGACGACTCCGGCTCCTTCCCCGTGGGCGACTGGCTCCGGACGTTCTGCGCCGAAATCATCAAGCGCGGCTACCAGAAGAAGGTGCGGATCGACTGCAACATGCGCTTCGGGCGGCTGACGCTCGACGATTACCGGCTGATGCGCTTGGCGGGATTCCGCCTGGTCCTCTTCGGCGTGGAATCGGCCAACGACGCCACGCTTGAGCGCCTCGCGAAGAACCTGACGGTCGCGGACGTCGAGCGGGGCGCCTCCTGGGCGACCCAGGCCGGTCTGGACGTCCATCTCACCTTCATGTTCGGCTATCCCTGGGAGGGACGGGCGGAGGTCGCCAATACCGTGAAGCTCGCCCGCAAGATGCTGGCCAAGGCCTGGGCGTCCACGCTCCAATGCACGATGACGATTCCCTATCCGGGAACGCCCCTGTTCCGCGAACTGGCGGACGGCGACGGGCTTGCGACGCTGGATTGGGACGAGTACGACATGCGGCGGCCGGTGATGAAGACGCCGCTCGTCGCGGAAGAGGAGATCAAGCGCGCCATCCGCGAGGTCTACCGCGGCTTTTTCCAGCCCGAGGCGCTGCTGCGCCGCATCTGCTCGACGCGCACGCTGTTCGACGTCGGCTTCTACTACCGCGGCATCCGCTCGCTTCTCGGCCACCTCGTCGATTTCGGGAAATGAGCGCGTCTTTGCCATTCGCCATTTGGTTTCGCCCGGCTCTTGTGGTAGAATGATGCCGTCCGGCGGTACGGAGGGACGCGTTGGACGCATGGTCGGGCAGCAGCTAAGGAAACAATGATGAGAAACCGGATTCTGGTCCTCGCGTGCGCGTGCGCGGGCCTCTCGCTGGCGGCGGAAACGAACATTCTGGAGCAGGCCGGGCGCGGCATGAAGGCGACGGCGGGAGCCGATCTGCGCGTTCGCCAGGAGCTGATGGACAACATTCCCGGCAATCCGGGCGGTCCGTATGCCGTCTTCCCGGGGAAGCGGACGGCCAACGACAACCATTTCCGCATCCGCCCCCGCGTGTGGTTCCAGGTTGAAGAAGGCCCCCTGCGCCTCTACGTGCGCGTGGCGGACGAATTCCGCGAGTATCCCGTCACGAACGGCAAGAAGCGGAAAAACCGCGGCTACACGACGCCCGACGAAGTCTTTCTCGACAACCTCTATCTCGACGGCAAGGGCCTGACGGCCGACTGGCTCACGCGCGCCGGCGTCGAGGCGCTCGACTTCCGCATCGGCCGCCAGGAGCCGCTGGAAGGGCCGCACTCGGTGCTCGGCCTCGACCGCCTCATCGGCGAAGGCACGCCGACGGACGGTTCGCGCTCCTTCTTCATGGACATGGCGCGCACGACCCTCCATTTCGAGGACGACCGGAAACTCGACCTGTTCTTCACCTACGACCAGGGGCACACGAATCTGCGCTGGGGCAATCGCCAGAGCCGCGGCCGCGCGCTGAACAAAGTCAACATGCAGGACGGCAACGGCCGCGACGAATGGGGCGCCGGCGCCATCTATTCGGACAGCTTCCTCGACAAGCACGTGCCGTTCAAGTTCTATTCCATCTTCAAGCGCACGACCGACTACTGGAGCCTGGGGCGGCACATGCCGTCGACGGAGGTGACGACGCTGGGGCTTCTCCTCCAGCCGCAGTTCGACGAACACTGGGGCATGGAACTCGACGGCGCGCGCCAGATCGGCCGCATCGTCGACGGCAACCGCCAGAAGACGGGCTGGATGGCCTATCTCGAAGGCAACTACCGCCCCGACTTCCTGAAGGAATACAAGACGAAACTGGCGCTCTGCGCGACCTACTATTCGGGCGACAAGCACAACACCGACAACGAGAACGACAACGACACGGCGTGGGATCCGCTGTGGGCGCGCCACACGCAGGACAGCGAACTGCTCGTCTACGGGGCCCTCTACGGCAACGGCTGGTGGTCGAACATGATCTACACCAAGCTGAAGCTGACGATGAATTTCGGCCCGCGCCATGCCATGTACGCCTATTCGGGTCCCATGTTCACGGCCGTCCAGGACGGTCTGGGCCATGCCGACGGCAAGGGCGATTCGATGTACAAGGGCTGGCTTTCGGCGGCGCGCTACGACTTCCCGATCCGGCTGGCGCCGAAGAACGCCCAGGGCTGCGACCGCATCGAGTTCTTCGGCCATGTCGTGGCGGAGCTCTTCAATCCGGGCGACTACTTCGACAGCTCGAAGCCGTCCTACTTCTTCCGCTGGCAGATCGATTTCCGCTTCTAGCGGACCCGCACATCCCCCAACACCTCATCTCCGAGTTTTGATAGAATAGGCGGGCGATGGACAAGAAGGATTCATATTCGATCGCCTCGGCGATCGCGGAGCTTGGCGTGTGGGAGAAAGCCTCGCGCCACAATTGGGCGCTGGTGTCCCAAATGGCGGAGGATCCCTACATCGCGCTGGTCGTGTCCGAGAAGAACCCGTCCGCCGTGGTCGGCCGCCTGCTGCTGTTCCCGGCGTTCGCCGAGTTCCGCGATTTCATTTTGACGCGCCGCCTGCCGGACTACGGGGTTGCGCTGTCGCCGATGGACTTCCGCCATTTCGAGGTGGCGGCGGGGGCCAAGGGCCGCGTCGAGATCTTCCGGTACAGTCCGGGCATGGTGCCGGTCCGGCCGACGTCGGACGAGTTGAACTTTCTCGCGCCGCTTCTGCTGGAGTGCTACGGGGTGATGCTGCGGCTGGAGGACGACCCCGAACTGCCGCTCAAATACGTGTCCCAGAACGCGATGTTCGCCCGCAAGGAGCTGGTCGAGGGCGTCTGGCAGGACGGACCTCTCGCGCTGCCGCGGGAGGAGATCGTCCAGATGGCCGAACAGGTGACGCTGGACCGGCAGGGCTGCGAAGCCGCCAAGGGGCTGCCCGTCCATCCCCGCCTCCGGTGGGAAGTCGATTTCTTCCTCGTGCCGAATCTCCGGACCGCCGGTCCCGATTCGCGCTTCCTCTACGTCCTGGCCGTCGTGGACGCCGAGACGAAGGAGCGGGTGGCCTGGCTGCGACTGGCCGTCGACGGGAAGCCCGGCGGCCTGAAGCGCCTGTGGGAAGGCCATGCGCAGCGCGTCCTCGACGCCATTCTCGGACAGGCGAAGGTCCCCGGCGAAATCGACGTGCGCTCGGGGCGGATGGCGCGGTTCCTCCGCCCTCTGGGATTGCACCTTCCGTTCAAGCTCGTCCAGCACGCCCGGCTGCCGGCTTTGGACGGCCTGGTCGGGGACGGCGCGGGAAATCGGGGGCTTTGACCCATGCTCGATCTCAACCAGAACATCCCCCTGCTCCTGTCGCTCGTGTTCATTGTCGGCGGGCTGGCGGCTCTGGCGTGGAGCGCCGACCGCTTCATCGATTCGGCGGCCGTCATCGCGCGGGCATTCGGGGTTTCGCCCTTCGTGGTCGGCATGGTCGTCATCGGCTTCGGCACGTCCGCGCCCGAACTTGCCGTGTCGGTTCTTTCGGGGGTGAGCGGGCATTCGAATCTCTCCCTGGGGAACGCCTACGGCTCCTGCATCTTCAACATCGCCGGGATTCTCGGCGTCGTGGCCCTGATCAGGCCGCTGCGGGTGAAGCCTTCCGTGGCCTACGGCGCCGTATCGGTCCTCGTCGCGGTGGCCGCCCTGTCGTGGTTTCTGACGCAGGACATGCGGTTTTCCCGGACCGACGCCTTCGTGCTGCTCGGGCTGTTCGCCGCGCTGATGCCGCTCTACTGCTGGTTCGAGGGGAAAGCGGGCGGCGCGGACGCGGTGCGCCCCGAATCGGGCGGCGCGGCCGGCGTCGTCGCGACGGGCGCCGACTGGTTCTGGCTGTTCGCGGGCCTGGCGCTGCTCATCGCCTCCTCCCATCTGCTCGTGTGGGGGTGCGTGGATTTCGCCCGCGACGTCCTGCACGTTTCGGATCTCCTCGTCGGCCTGACGGTCGTGGCGATCGGCACGTCCCTGCCGGAGCTGGCTTCGGCCGTGGTCTCGGCACGAAAGGGGGAGTCCGAGTTTGTCGTGGGCAACATCATCGGCTCCAATCTGTTCAACATGCTGGGCGTTGTCGGCATGGCCGGGGCCATCTGCCCGTTCCGGGATTACAGTCCCTGGATCGTCCGGCGCGACCTGCCGGTGCTGGCCCTCCTCTCGTTCTCGATTCTCCTCTTTGGCGTCGACTGGCGGCGTGGCCGCAAGCTGGAATCGGGGCGGTTCAACCGGCTCGAAGGCGCCGTGTGGATCCTGGCTTTCGTGGGGTACACGATCCTGATGCTGGTGCAGGAGGCGGGGGCGCGTCCCTGACCCTCCGGACCGCGTGAACTTCAAGCACCGAGGTGTTCTGATGGTCGAAGAAATCCAGAAGCTGAAGAAACTCCGCAACGCCGTGATCCTGGCCCACAACTACGAGCGGCCGGACGTGCAGGACGTCGCCGACTTCACGGGCGACTCGCTTGAGCTCGCGCGCCGGGCCGCGACGGTCGACGCCGACGCCATCGTGTTCTGCGGCGTCTATTTCATGGCCGAAACCGCCGCCATCCTCAATCCGCGGAAAACGGTTCTCATCCCCGACGAGACGGCGGGGTGCCCGATGGCGGACATGATCACCGCCGAACAGCTCCGGGCCCTGAAGGCGAAGCATCCGGGCGCGGCGGCCGTCTGCTACGTGAACTCGACGGCCGAGGTCAAGGCGGAGTGCGACCTGTGCGTGACCTCCGGCAATGCCGAGCGGGTGATGGCGACCTTTCCGAAGGACCGCGAGATCATTTTCGTCCCCGATCGGCATCTGGGCGGCCATGTCGCGGCCAAGTTCGGGGTCGACTACGTGCTGTGGCCGGGCTATTGCCCCACGCACGCCCGCTTGACGGCCCGGCAGATCGCCGACGCCCGCAAGGCGCATCCCGGCGCCCTTGTGCTGGTCCATCCGGAGTGCGCGAAGGACGTGCGCGACGCGGCCGACCAGTGCCTCTCGACGGGCGGCATGTGCGCCTTCGCCAGGAATTCGTCCGCGCGGGAGTTCATCGTGGGGACGGAAACGGGGATTCTCCACCGGCTGCGGAAGGAGAACCCCGGCAAGACGTTCCATCCGGCCTCGACCGCCCTTGTCTGCCCGAACATGAAGAAGACGACGCTCGAAAAGGTCCGCGACTGCCTTCGCGACGCGACGCCGGTCGTGACGGTGCCGGAAGACATCGCCGTGCGCGCCCGGCGCGCCATCGACGCCATGCTGGCGATTGGCTGAACGGGGCGGCCGGGCGGGGAGTCTCACGCCATTTGACGAACCAAGGTAAACAACGAAATGAGGACAAGAACGATGAAGACATTGATGATGGCCGTCGCGCTGGTCGCGCTGGCGGGTTGCTGTTGCACGAAGTCGGCGGGCGTCCACCCCGATACGACGGCGCCGGGCTGGCGGAATCTGATCGGCGACGCGAGCGTGCCGCTTGAGCAGGTCGCCGACTTCAAGCCGGGGACCTGGAGCCGCTACGGGAAGGACGGTCTGACCTCGACGGTCGACAGCGCCTTGTGGTTCAAGGGGACCTTCGAGAACTTCGTGCTCGATTTCGACTACAAGCTCGATCCGGAGGCGAATTCGGGCGTGATCATCTACTGCTCCGATCTGAAGAACTGGATTCCGAATTCGGTGGAGGTGCAGCTGCTCGACGACCATGGCGAGAAGTGGCGCAACGATCCGCCGCGCCTGAAGAACGGCGGCCTCTACGGCCATTGCGGACCGGCGAAGAGCAACGTGAAGCCCGCCGGCGAATGGAACCACATGACGGTGTGGGCGCAGGGGCAGAAGGTGAAGGTCGCCGTGAACGGGGAAATCACGGTCGACGACGATTTGTCCCGCTACACGGACGCGAAGATCAATCCGGACGGCACGAAGTCCCAGCCCTGGCTCTCGAAGGCGATGGCCACGCTCCCCACGAAGGGCGCCATCGGCCTTCAGGGCAAGCATGGCGGCGCCTGCCCCTACTTCCGCAACATGAAGATCCTCGAACTGAAGAAGTGAACCGTCCCCCGTCTGGCGGATCGCCCGCATGAAGACGCTGCCCTGCGATGACGCCGCGCTTGCCGCCACGGCGGCGGTTCTGCTGGCGGGCGGCGTGGCCGTGATTCCGACGGATACGGTCTACGGCCTCGCCGCGCATCCGGACCGTCCCGACGCGGTGGCGCGTCTCTACGCGATCAAGGGGCGGGAGGCCCGCAAGCCGATCGCCCTGCTGGCGGCCGATTTCGAATCGGCCGCCGGATTCCTGGGCGGCCCGCCGCCGCCCGCCGCGCGCCGTCTGGCGGCGCGGTTCTGGCCGGGGGCGTTGACGCTGGTCTTGCCGAAAGGCGACGGGTTTGAAGGTCTCCGCGTGCCCGATCACGACTGGACGCGGCGGCTGCTGGCGGCCTGCGGCGGCGTGTTGCGGGTGACGAGCGCCAATCTGAGCGGCCGGCGGCCGGCGACGGATGCGCCGGACGCGCTGGCCGCCGTGGGGCTGTCCGCCGATCTGGTGGTCGATGGCGGCGTCTCGCCCGGCGGACTCGCCTCCACGGTCGTGAAGGTCGATCCGTCCGGCGCCGCCACCGTTCTCCGTCAGGGCGGCGTGCGGATTGCCCCGCTTCGCTAGGAAGGCCGCCGTGAAATGCCCGTGTCCGAGACCGGTGCGGCACCTGCTCGTTGCCGTCTGCGTGCTGGCGCTTCCGGCCGGACGCGCCGGGGCGGCGGCATTTGACTTCAAGACGGCCTGGGAGGACGTCCGGACCGCCACGCGCAAGGCGTTGCCGCGGACGGCGACGAATCTGCTGGCGCGGATCTCGTCCGAGGCGATTGCCGCCCGGCGGTGGCCGGATGCGGCGCGTGCGGCGATTTGCGCGCAGCGCATCGGGGAGAGCGTGTGCGACGACGGCCCGGACGCGTGGTTCCCCGCCTTTGCCGCCCGCGTGGACGCCGCCCCCGCCGAAATCCAGGGCGTGCTCCGGCTCCATCTCGCGTCCGTCTGCCGGCGGCTGTCCGAAGCGGAGCGGCGGGGCGGCCGGCGCCCGACGGAACTTGCCGGCGCCGCGTCGGCGCAGCGGCCGCCGTGGTCGAGCGAGCGGATCGCCGCCACGCTGGAGGCGCAATTCGCGAAGATTCTCGCCCACGCCGACCAGCTCCAGCGGTGCCCGGTGGAAGCGTGGTCTGAACTGATGGACGTGGGGACCATGCCCGCGGCCTACCGTCCCACGCTTTTCGACGTGGCGATTCACGACATGGTCGACTTCTACGGCACGACGATCCCCGACACGACGCTGGCGAAGGGATGCGCGCTGCTCGACCGGCGGATCGCCTTCCACCGGAACGACGCCGCGCCTGACGCCCTGGCCGACGCCGAACTGGCGCGCCTCCGGTACGTGCGCGCGTTCGAGGACGTCCCCGAGACGGAGCGGACGGCGAAGTACGTCGCCGCGCTCGACGCCTTTGTCGCGACCTACCGCGAGAGGACTGACGTCTCGGCGCTGGCGGCATTCTGCCGGGCGGAGGAATTCCGGCGCGAAGGACGGCTCGTCGCCGCCCACGACCTCGCCGCCGGCTACCGGGATCGCTGGCCGGAGTCCGTGGGCGGGAAAATGTGCCGCGCGCTCGTTTCGGAACTGGAAAAGCCGGATTTCAGGGTGGAAACGGAGCGGACGTGGGCCACGCCGGGAACGGAGATCGAGGTGCGTTCGCACAATCTTCCGCAGCTCGTCTTCAGAATCGCCCGCATTCCGTTCGACGTCCTTCGCGACAACGGACTCTGGGACAACCAGTTCTACCGGGACGCCTCCCGGAAGATCTGCCGGGACGTCGCGGCCGGCCGTCTGGCGGCGAAGACCTGGCGGGTCGAACTCGACAATCCGGCGGACTACGCGGAACACGTCGCCGCGTTTCCGGTTCCGTCCGGTCTGGCGCCGGGGCACTACCTTCTGCTCGCCGCCATGGACGGCGATTTCACGAAGGAGGACGTGGCCGTGCGGTCCGTCTCCGTCACGGTGACCGGTCTGGCCCTGGCCGTTTCGGCGGCGGACGGCCTGGTGACGGGCCGGGTCTTCCGCGCGGAGTCGGGTCTGCCCGCGGCGGGCGTGACCGTCGAGCTTTGGGAGTCGGGCGCGCGCGCCGGCTGGAAGAAGACGGGCGCGCTGGCCTCGCGGGCGGACGGAACGTTCGCGCTGGCGCGGGAGCGTTTCTACGGAATGGTGCGCGCGGTGGACGGCGAACACGAAGTCCTCTCGCTGGATGCCATGGGAACCGCCGCCGTTCCGCCTTCGCGCCCCGGGAGCGGCGAGCATGTGGAGCTGGTGACGGACCGCGCGATCTACCGCCCCGGACAGGACATCCATTTCAAAGGTCTCGCCTACGCCGTCGATCCGGCCGCACGGGATTTTCGCGTCTGCGGAGGGCGGACGGTCATCGTCGATTTCGTCGACCCGAACGGGAAGTCGGTGCGGAGCGCCCGCCACCGGACGACCGAGTGGGGGTCGTTCCACGGAACGCTTGCCGTGCCGGCGGACCGGGCGACCGGGGCCTGCACGCTGACGGCGCGGCTGGTGCCGGAAGACCGCGCGCTGCCGTCGGCGCAGACGTCCAGCCGCGTCCGCGTCGAAGAGTACCGACGCCCCAAGTTCTCCGTGGCTTGGCTGCCGGGCAAGGCCGACGTCCGCCTGGGAACGCCGACGGCGGTCGCCGGCGCGGCGACGACCTGTTCGGGGCTGCCCGTCCAGTACGCGCGGGTGAAGTGGCGCGTCAGGCGGACGACGCGGTATCCCGCCTGGCGGGAGGACCGGGCCGGTCCGGCGTCCGGCGACGCGGCCGACGGACCGGTCGCCGCGGGCGAGACGATGACGGACGGAAAGGGCGCGTTCGAGCTGACGTTCACGCCGCGGCCGGACGCGCAGGCGGACCTCGGCGGCGAGCCGGTTTTCGCGTTTGAGCTGACGGCGGAAGTCGTGGACGACACGGGCGAGACCCGGGTGGCCGTCCGGACCTTCCGGGTCGGGACGGTCGCCTGGCGCGCGGCGGTCTCCGTGGCGAACCGGTGGCTCACGCCGTCCGCGCCGGTTGCGGTCGGGGTGGCCGTCGACACCCACGACGGCGTTCCCGTCGCGGCCAAAGGGAGGCTCGCCGTCCACGCGCTGGTGCCGCCGCCGGAGGTGGTGCGCGCCCCGCCGGAATGCCGGCTGCCGGGGTGGCCGGCGGATTCGGGGACCCGGGACATGCCGTGGGACTGGCGGCGCTGGAAACGGGGCGCGTGCGTGAAAACGCTCGCCGTCGTGACGGATGCGACGGGCGCGGCCGGCTTGGCGCTGGATCTGCCCGCCGGGGCCTACCGTCTTGAATTCTCCTCCGCCGATCCGCACGGCCGGCCGTTCCGCGCGCACGCGGACGTCTGCGTGTTCGATCCGGACGGGCCGGACGCCTTGCGCGTGCCGGACTTTTTCGCAATCGAGCGGACCGAGGTGCCGGCGGGCGGGACGATCCGCTGCTTCTGGTCGAGCGGCTACGCGACGGGAACGTGCCGGATTGCGGTGATGCAGGGCGGAAAAACGCTCTGGACCGGACAGACGGACATTGCCCGTCCGCGACGGCTGGTCGAGATTCCCGTCACGGAAGAGCATCGCGGCCGGATCGCCGTCATGACGGAGTTCATGCGGGAAAATCGCCTCTACCGCCATTGCGCGCACGTGAACGTGCCGTGGGACGACAAGCGCCTCGCCGTCACCGCCGAACACCTGACGTCGCGGCTTGAGGCCGGCGCCCGGGAGCGCTGGACCTTCCGCGTGACGTCGCGGCAGACCGGCGCCGCGGCGCGGGCCGAGGTCCTGGCGTTCATGTACGACAAGTCGCTGGACGCATTCTGTCCCCATCGCGCCCGGCTGGTCGATGCCGATCTCTTCTGCCCGTGGGGAAAAGCGCCCGTCCTGCCCGCGTTCCAGAACGGGCGAATCGAGATGGCCCATCTCAGCGGACACTTCCCCGCCCCGATTTCCATGCCGGCCGGGACCTGGCCGTCGTTCTGCGCGGCGGGGACCCCTCCGGCGCATCCCGGCGCCAGAGACGCCGTGATGGCGTCCGGGGTTCGCGCAGCCCGCATGGACGGCGCGCAGGCGAGATCGGAAACCGCGCCGCGCGGGATGGCGCCGAAGGCCGCCGCGCCGGAACCCGACGTGCCGATCCGCCGCAATCTGCGGGAGACGGCGTTCTTCCTCCCCGATCTGGTCACGGATGCGGACGGCCGGGTTTCCTTCACCTTCACCGCGCCCGACGCTTTGACGGGCTGGCAACTTTGGGTGCTGGCCCATGACCGGACGCTCGCGAGCGGCGTCCTGACGAACGGGGACGTCGTCACGCGCAAGGCGCTGATGGTCGAACCCGTCGCGCCGCGTTTCGCGCGCGAGGGCGACGACTTCCGCTTCGCCGTCAAGGTCACGAACACGTCCGACACGCCGCAGAAGGGCGACGTGTCGCTCGCGTTCAGGGACGTCGCCACGGACAGACCGGCCGTGGTGGGAGGCGGCACGCGGCCGTTCGCGCTCGGGCCGTCCGAGACGAAGACCTTTGAATTTCCGGTTGCGATTCCGGACGGCCAGGGCTTTCTCGCCTATGTGGCGAAGGCGGCGGGCGAGACTTTCGCCGACGGGGAGGAAGGGTGGCTGCCCGTCCTCTCGCGGCGGATCTTCGTGCAGGAGTCCGTGCAGCTGCAGGCCCGCGGCGCGGAGACGCGGACGTTCGTCTGCTCCAACCTGCTCGCGAGCGCCGCGTCCGACACGATCCGCCACCAGGATCTCGCGGTCGAGGTCGTTTCGCGCCCGGCCTGGTATGCGGTGCTGTCGCTGCCCTACCTGATGGAATATCCGCACGCGTGCAACGAACAGACGTTCAACCGCTACTATGCGAACGCGCTGGGGGCTTTCATCGTCCGCGGCGAGCCGAAGATCCGCGAACGGTTCGACGCCTGGCGGAACGCCGGCTCGGACGCGCTGAAGAGTCCGCTGGAGACGAACGAACGCCTGAAGACGGTCCAGCTCGACGCGACGCCGTGGGTGCGCGCGGCGCGCCATGAGACGGCGGCGCGCGCGCGTCTGGGCGCGCTGTTCGAGGCGGAGCGCCTCGCCGACGAACAGGCGCGCTGCCTTGAAAAGCTCCGTCTGGGCCGGACGGACGGCCTGTGGCCGTGGTTTCCGGGCGGACGCCCCTCGCTGGAGGTCACGATCTACATTCTGACGGGATTTGCGCGTCTCCACCGGCTGGCCGGCACGGCGCGGCCCGACTGGTTCGATTCGGTCTGCCGGACGCTGGACGGGAAGGTCGCCGAAGACGTCGCGGCGCGCCGCCGGAAGGGGAGCGGACCGTTCCGCCTGCGCGACCTCGACGTGCGCTGGCTCTATCTGCACAGTTTCGGCCAGATGCCGGAGCCGGACCGGAAGACGCGCGCCTTTCTGCGCGACGAACTGGAAAGGCGGTGGCCGGAACTCGGCCTCGCGACGCAGGCCGAGGCGGCGATTGCGCTCTGCCGCGCGGGGCGGCGCGCGTGCGCACGAGAGATCATGGCGTCGCTGAAGGAGCGCGCGATCGTCTCGGACGAGACGGGCATGTACTGGAAGCGTCCGCCGTCCTTCGCGTCGGGCCTCTTCGCGGCGCCCGTATCGGCGCAGGCGGCGCGGATCGAGGCCTTTCACGAGGTGGCGGAAGACGCGGCGAGCGTCGAGGCCTGCCGCGTCTGGCTGCTGAAGCAGAAGCGGACGCAGAATTGGAGTTCGACCGCCACCACGGCCGACGCCGTCTACGCCCTGCTGCTGGATGGCGGATCCGCCCTGCTGACGGGCGGTGGACTCGCGTCCGTCAGGCTCGGCGGCGTGGAGGTCCCCGTCGGCAACGCCGAGGCGGGGACGGGCCGCCATTCGTACCGGTTCGGGCCCGAGGCGATCCGGCCGGAGATGGGCAACATCGCGTTCACGGCGTCCGGCACGCCCGGCGTCGCCTGGGGCGGCGTCCACTGGTCGTACTTCGAGGACGTCCTGAAGGTCCGTGCGCACGAGCCGAAGGGACTGCGCGTGGAGAAGAAGTACTACCGGAAGGTCCACACGCCGCAGGGCGTGCGGCTGGAGGCCGTCGCGGGCGCGGTCGAACAGGGCGACGAACTGGTGGCGCGCCTGGCGGTGACGAGCGACCGCGTTTACGAGTACGTGCACCTGAAGGACGAGCGGCCGAGCTGCTGCGAACCGGAAGACGTGCTGTCCGCCTACCGCTGGCGCGGCGGCGTGGGCTTCCACCAGGCGACGCGCGACACGGCGACGCACTATTGCTTCGACCGCCTGGAGCCGGGCGAGTTCGTGCTGGAAACGTCGTTTCGCGTGCAGCGGCGCGGCGTCTTCTCGGGCGGCCTCGCGACCGTCCAGTGCCTGTACGCGCCCGAGTTCGCGGCGCATTCGGGCGCGGAGACGATCGAGGTCCGGTGAGGAAACGCGCCGGGGGGATCGCCGCTTGAAGGGCGGTGGGGGAAATGCTACAATGGCGCCGCGCGGAAAACCGTGCGGCGACTGCCGGCCGGTTCTGCGCGACAAAAGGAGAACGAACGTGTTGCCGGGCGCGGTTCCGGCGGCTGCGCGGCGTCCGCGCGGCGCGGCCATGCCGGCGCGCCGGCGAAAGAAAACGGCAGGGAAATGGGCATGAAGAGGATTTTCATTGACGGTTCGGCGGGCACTACCGGCCTGCGCATCCGGGAACGGCTCGCCGCGCGCCGGGACCTTGAGGTTGTGGCGCTGCCGGAGGAACTCCGCAAGGACGTTTCCGCCCGGCGCGACGCGCTGAACGCCGCGGACGTGGCGTTTCTCTGTCTGCCGGACGCGGCGGCGGTCGAGGCGGTTGCGCTGGTCGAGAACCCGCGGACGGTGGTCATCGACACGTCGACGGCCCACCGCA
The DNA here is from genome assembly GCA_051884915.1 of Kiritimatiellia bacterium. GTDB lineage: Bacteria > Verrucomicrobiota > Kiritimatiellia > RFP12 > UBA1067 > RUG572. The sequence goes on along the minus strand of JBJEWF010000052.1, from coordinate 1,895 downwards.
CGGCCGCAGGGTGGGAATACGGCTTCCCCGAACTGGAGGGCCGCCGCGAACGTCTGGCCGCCGCCACGCGCATCGCGAATCCCGGCTGCCATGCCAGCGGGTTCATCGCCCTGGTCGAGCCACTTGTCCGCAAGGGCGTTCTTCGGCCGGATGCGGCGCTGTGCGCCACCTCGCTGACGGGCTATTCGGGCGGCGGCAAGAAGATGATCGCCGACTACGAGACGGCGCGGACGCCCCTGCATCTGGGCGGCCGCCAGTACGCCCTTGGCCAGTCGCACAAGCATCTGCCCGAGATGGTGGCGATCTGCGGCCTTTCGGCGGCGCCGGCTTTCATGCCGATTGTCGTCCCGCACGCGAGCGGCATGGAAGTGACGGTGCCGCTCTTCCGCGCCCAGCTGGCCGACGCGTCCGTGACGATTGCCGAACTCAGGCGGCTCTACGCGTCCTACTACGCGAAGGGGCTTGTCCGCTTGGCGGACGCGGCCGACGAAGGCGGCTTCCTGTCGTCTGCGGCGCTGTCGGGCCAGGACGTCCTCGAAGTTTCCGTCTACGGCAACGAGGAGCGCCTGCTGCTCGTGTCGCGTTTCGACAATCTGGGCAAGGGCGCCTCCGGGGCCGCCATCCAGAACATGAACCTCGTGCTGGGCGTTGACGAGGCGACGGGGCTTTGCGTCGGGTAGCGCGCGGGGACCGAATTGCCAAAATAGGCGAGTGCGTTTTCAAATGCGCCGGGCCTGTTGTTTTTGCACGGCAGAAATGCTACGATGTCATCCCCCTTGGCAATGGATTCTGCCCTTGAGCAATGATTTGGAGGTGAAAGGGAAAGAACAGGGAGAAAACCTGAAGTGCGGATGTGTGCGTATGAAAGTTCTCATTGACGAGGTGCGTTCTACCAATTCTTCTTTAATGCGTTGTAGTATGTGTTTTTCATCCACGTTCAACAATCGCCAGGACGCCGCGCTCGGCAATTTTTCTATGTGCAAAAAATCATGCGCCGCGAAAGACTATCTCTGTTCGCGTGACAGGCTCGGATTTCGCATAGGGAGTTGTATCGTGACGGCAAAGACTCGGGCGGGTTCAACGAGCAAAGGGATGTACCATGCGGATTTTGATGTTGTGCTTGATTGCAATGGCGTCAATTCCAAAAATTGATCAAGAACCAATGAAACCAACTTCGCGATACAAGCATGAAAGCAAGACTAAAAGCAATGGCGTGATTTACACGCCACGTGAAATGGCGCACGAGCTTGCGTCTGAAATGGTCTATTACTATGCTGATCGACCTAGAAAGGTTATATCGATTCTTGATCCTGCAATTGGTGAGGCCGAATTGCCCATTGAGCTGATAGCCATTTTGCATAAGAAATGGCCCAAAAACAAAATTCGCGTCGTAGGTTTTGACATAGATCCGGTTTCGTGTGACAAAAGCACTGAGCTTCTGCGCGAGTCGTGTCCGTTTGCGGACGTGGACATTCGCAACAACGATTTTCTGTTGGCAGTAGACGGGTTGAACGAGGTGTTTGATTTTGTCATCGCAAATCCCCCTTATGTCAGAACGCAAATTCTTGGAGCTGATAAAGCCCGCGAAATAGCGTCGAAACTGGGCTTGACTGGGCGTGTTGATATCTATTACGCATTTTTGGTCGCAACAGCAAAGGTGTTAGCTCCACATGGTGTTGCAGGATACATTACCTCCAACAAGTTTTTCTCGATAAAATCAGGGGTTGTAGTCCGTAAGTTCATGATGGAGAACTATAAACTATATTCTCTTGTTGATTACGGAGACACAAAGGTATTTGAAAATGCCGCTGTATTGCCGTGTACAATTGTTTTTGGACTCGGAAATACTGAGGTGTGCGAGAACGTTTCCTTTACGACCATTTACCAAACAGAGA
>JBJEWF010000051.1:0-17551 GCA_051884915.1 Kiritimatiellia bacterium | reverse complement strand
CGGCGGCATCTCCGCCGCGAACCTGGCCGAGGCCCTGGCCCTGGCGCCGGACGTCGTCGACGTCTCCGGCGCGCTGGAATCGTCGCGCGGCGTCAAGTCGATTCCGCTGCTGCGCGACTTCATGCGCGCGTGGAACGCGCGCGCCGCATCCCAGTAGGCTCCCCGCGCCTTTCCGTTCCGGCTCACTCCCGCAGGAAGTCGCCCACCCGCCGGAGCGCCTCCTCCGGCGTCGCCACGGCGTGGACGGAAGCCGGAATCGACTTGCGCAGAACCGCGCCGTAGTTCCTGGTGACGATTCGCGGGTCGGTGATGACCACCACGCCATGATCCGATTTCGTGCGGACCAGGCGCCCGAAGCCCTGCCGGAAACGGATCACCGCCTCGGGCAGCATGTAGTCCCGGAACTGGGAGCCGCCCGCCTCCACGATCTTCTCGCAACGGGCCTCGACGATCGGCTCGCCCATCTGCGGAAACGGCAGACGGGCCAGGACGACGCAGCTCAACGCGTCGCCGGGCACGTCGACGCCCTCCCAGAAACTCTGGGCGCCGAAGAGCACGACCGGACGCTCCCCGGCGGTGCGCAGCATCTGCGTCATCGCCTCGCGGGACAGGCCCTCGCCCTGGACGCACAGCCGGATGCCCGCATCTTCGAACGGCTCCCGCGTCCGCTCGGCAACGTCCTTCATCATCTCGTAGGCGGTGAAGAGCACGAGCGCGCGCCCTTTTGTCGTCCGGAAAAGCGCCACGAGGAACGCGGCCGTCCGCGCGACGTACGCGGCCGTCTGGGACGCGGGATCCGGCAAACCGCCGGGAACGAGCACCAGCGCCTGGCGCAGGTAGTTGAACGGCGACGACGCCACCAGCGACCGGACGCGACCGTCTTCGACCAGCGACACGCCCAGCTTGCGCGCCATGTAGTCGAAACGGTCGCCCGTCCGCAGCGTCGCCGAACAGAGGACGACCGAGTCTTTCGCGTCGTAGAAGCAGCGTTTCATCTGCTGCGCGATCGAAAGCGGCGCCGCGACGAGCCGCACATAGGGCGACGTCCGCGTCCCCGACGTTCCCGGACAGCGTTCGACCCAATAGACGTGGGACGGATCGGTTCCCGCAAGGACGAACTTCGCCTCCAGGATGAATTGCGTGAACGATCCGGAAAGCGCCTTCACCTGGGCCGCCAGGTCGACCAGGGAGGACTGCTCGTCCGCCGCCGCGGCGACCAGCTCCTCCGCCAGCCGGCCCAGGATCCCCTGCAGCCGCGCAAGCGCGTCTTCGAACCCGTCCGCGGCCTGCCGCAGCTCCGCCTCGTCCCACTGGTGCGGCGGATAGTCGGCGAACAGGCCCTCAAGCGAATACTGGCGCTGCGGCATGCACCGGTAGCGCACGACCGTCTGCCGGGGTGCCGGGCGGAACAGCCGGTCGAAAATCTCGGACAGCCGGTCGTAGGCGCCGACGGCCAGTTTCGACTGGACGCGCGCGCGGGAGACGAGCTCGCGGACCGCCATCGCCGTCTTCTCCTCGCGGAAGGCGCCTTTCTTCAACTGGCGGTCGATGTTGCCGAGCACGCCGCGGGGCCGTCCCGTGCCGCGATACGCGCGCGTCGTTCGCGACAGCTTGCCCATCAGATGCATCAGGGCGGGCTTGGAGAGCTCGGAAGAAAAGAAGTCGGTGGCGATGTCCTCAAGATTGTGCGCCTCGTCGAAAACCAGCCGGCCATAGGCGGGCAGAAGCCCCCCTGCCGCGCTCGTCGCCTCCGCGAGGACGAGCGCGTGGTTGGCGATGACGACATGGGCCTTGAGCGCCCGGACACGGGCTTTCTGGATGAAGCATTTCGCGTGGTAGCGGCACGACCGGCCGTGGCAGTCCTCGTCCGCACAGCAGATCTTGGGCCGCAGCGTTTCCGCGCCCAGGTCGTCCAGGTCGCCATCCTGCGTCCGATGCAGCCAGTCGACGAGGCGGAGCATGTCCGCCTTCTCGTCTTCCGTCAGGGAATAGTAGCCCGCCTGCATGAACTCGTCGAGCGCCCGCAGGCAGAGGTAGTTCATGCGGCCCTTCAGGACGGCGGCCCGGAATCCGGCCGCGTCGTCGCCAAGCGATTTCGCCGCGCGCGGCAGATCGCAATCGATCAGCTGGCTTTGAAGATTCCGGGTTGCCGTGGAAATGACGACCGGCGTCTCGTTGACGAAGCTCCACTGGACCGCGGGAACGAGATAGGCCAGCGACTTGCCCACGCCCGTGCCGGCCTCGATCATCAGGTGTTCACGGCCGTTGAAGGCGCGCACGATGGCCCGCAGGACGTCCAGCTGCCCGGGCCGGAGTTCATATCCGGGCATCGACCCCAGCGTGCCGCCCCGTTCCAGATGCCGCGCCGTGGCCTCCGTGTCGAGCGGCGAGCAGTCCTCATGGGCCGGTAACGCGCATCTCGGCCCGTCCGCGACGACTTCCGGCAGAAAGGCGGCCCAATTGGGGTCGTCCATGAACAGGGGAAGACTGGACTGGGGCTGCTTCAACGTCCTCGCTTCGGCGACGGGCGGCCGTTCCGCCTCAGACGGAAAGCTCCACGCGCTTGATGACCTGATCCTGATAGGGCCTGTCGAGTTCGATGAAATAGCCGCTCCACCCCCACACGCGCACGATCAGATGGCGGTACCGGTCCGGATGCGCCTGCGCATCGACCAGCGTTTCGCGGTTGATCGCGTTGATCTGGAGCTGGTGGCCGCCGCGCTCGACGAAGAACTTGACGAGCTGGGCGACCTTGGCCACGCCGTCCGCTTCGCGGAACGCGCTGTCGTGGATTTCGATTGTCAGCGGGCCGCCATTGCAGACCTTGCCGAGATCGGGTTCCGTGAACGAGCGGATGACGCTCAGGGGGCCTTTGACGGGCGCGTCGAGGGACGGCGCGTAGTTCGCGCTGAACGGCTCGCCCTTCAAGCGGCCGCACGGGGACGCATTCAGTTCAGCGGCGTGCCAGATGTAGTACATGGCGGACCCCGTACCCGGGCGGTAGATGCCGCCACGGTCGTTCTTGCGGCCGGCCAGGCAGTCCGCCCACGCGTCGACGAGCCATTTGGCGAGATTGTCGACGACCGGGTCGGCATTGCCCATCTTCGGGACGTTGCGGGCCGCCGCGAGGACGTCGGGCCGGCCGGCGAAATCGGAGTCGACCAGCCGGACGAGCTCGGCCATCGTCACGAGATTCTTCTCGAACACGAGCGAACGGATGGCGGCAAGCGAGTCGACGGCCACGGCAATGCCCGTTCCATGGATGCCGAAGTTGTTGTACTTGGCGCCCTCGCTGATGTCGCGCGCGTTCTGGATGCAGCCGGCGGAAATCACCGAGACGAACGGTCCGGGGAAGATCTCGACATGGCGGTATTTTTCCTGGAGCCGGTCGCAGCGGCCGTTGATTTCCTGCTTGAGGGCGTCGAGGAACGAGGGGAAATCGCCCGTGCAGGCGTCCGTGCAGGAAACGAACGCGCGCATCACGGCGTCCACGCAGGACGGCATGGAGACGGCGTCGATGTTGTTGATGTCCATGCCGCAGCCGGGAATGAGGAATTCCCAGCAGGCGGCCACCGAATAGTCGCGCGCGTCTTCAAGGGCGTAGCCCCAGCGCTCCAGCGCGGGAATCACGACGTCGTCGTTCGCGTACTGGGGGAAGCCCAGCCCCGCCTTGGTCAGTTCCGTGCCGAGCTCGTAGACGTCCGCCGGGGTGTTCCGGTCGACCCGGAGATTGATTTTCGGATCGACCAGTTTCAGTTCGCCGCAGGCCTTCAGCGCCAGGCGCGACAGCAGATTGAACGCCGGCCGGCCCTCGCGCGTGCAGCCGCCGAGCATCACGCTCTGGCCGTTGTCGCCCTGCTGGACGCCGATATAGAGGTCGCTGTCGCGGTTGCAGGCGATGAAGAACTCCTCCAGTTCCTCCAGCGCGCCGTCTTCGGTCAGGCGCCCGGCGTCGAGATCGGCTTCCAGATACGGATAGAGATACTGGTCGATGCGGCCGAGTCCGCAGTGGTATTCGCCTTCGCACCACATCGCATAGTGGAGAATGCGCAGGAACTGGAGCGCCTCGTGGAACGTCCGAGCGCCCTTGTGGGGCACGCGCTTCAGGGTTTCGGCAACGATCTGCAGCCCCTGCGCCTCGGCGGCCGCGCGGTAGCGGTCGGCCAGATCGAGCACCGCGAGGACGGACTGGCACGCGTTCGCGAGAAAAAGCTGGCCCTTTTCGTCTTTCTCCGCGACGGCCTGCTGGAGACGCGCCGACATTTCCTCCAGGCGCCGGTCCAGGCCAACGGCGATCGTCGGCCCGAAATCGGCCGTGAGGTTGAACACGACGCCCTTCTCGCCGTAGGCGATTCCGCTGGCCTTCTTCGCGGCCATCTCGGCTTCGGAATGGAGGTCGGGGATCTGCTTCACCGTCCGCAGAAAGGCGATGCGCTCGTCCTCCATGAACGCGGGCCGTTCGGCCTTGAGCATTTCCTCAAGGCCGCGGCGCGCGCGCGTCGAGTCGTCGACGTTCGCCCTGATGAAGCCGTCGAGCAGAGGCTTCCAGTCCACGTCGCGGCGGAATCGCCTCTGGGTCTTGTCGAACGTCGCGGCGAGAAGCCGTTGGATGCGCGCAGTCATGATGATCGTCCTTTCGTCACTGGTAACGGGTCAGATGGGGTTGAAGCAGCCCGGACAGGCGGGATTCCAGCCACGGCGTCACGTGCCAGAACTCGCGGAGATTCAGGTATTCGGAAACGGTTCCGCCCTGTCCGGGCTTGACGCCCAGTTCCGCGCGCAGCAGAACGTTGCGCGCCGTCGCGTCGGGGGAGACGAATTCCACGACCTGCGTCCGGTAGCCGAGAATGCGGAGAATCGTCGCGCGGAAGGAATCCGTGAGAATGTCGCAGAGGCGCTCGCGCAGGATGCCGTGGCGCAGCACGCCCGCAAACGCGTCCGATCCCGCGCCCGACGCGCCGACGCGCCGCCCCAGCGCCTTCTGCAGCTCGTGCTGGCAGCAGGGCGCGCTCACGATGTAGCGCGACGACCACTCCACGCCCTTCGCCAGGGCCTCGTCCGTCGCCGTGTCGCAGGCGTGCAGCGAAATCACCATGTCCACGGAGCGGCCCGCCGCGTCTTCCGATTGGGAAAGGTCGAACGTCCCGAGGTCCGACTGGACGAAGCGCACGTGCGCGGCGACGCCGAGCTGGTCGGCCATCTTCGCGGCGGCGTCGACGACGTCCTTGCGGCGGTCGATGCCGATGACGCGGACGTCCGGATACTGCAGCGTCCGCGTCAGGTAATGGTAGAGCGCCAGCGTCAGATAGGCCTTGCCGCACCCGCAGTCGACGACCGTGAAGGACGGCGGCGGCGGTTCGTCCGCCCCGCCCTTCCCGAGGACGTCCTCGACCACCTTGAGAAACTCGTTCACCTGGTCGTATTTGCCGCGCATGGACGCGCGGATGCGGTTCTCGCCGTCCGCCAGGCCGGCCGTGCGCAGCAGCGCGGACGAATCGAAGGACGTGAGCGGCAGTTTCTTGACCCGGTCGTGGGGCGGGACTTCCACGACCCGCGCCATCGCCGCGGAACGCGACGCCATCACGTGCCCCTTGCGCGTCACGCGCACGTGAAGGTCGCCCGTCGCCGTGAGCAGATGCAGCTCGCGCGCGCCGCGCTGGGCGATGATCTCCTCCAGCCCCTCGGCCGCGCCGTTGGCGTCGAAGTTCTTCACGCGGACCTGGCCGTCGTCGACCATTTCGGCCTGGAATTTCTTCTCGCCGCCAATCGAAACGGGCCGCATCGAAATGCGGAAGATCTGTCCGTTGCGCCGAACCGTCTGGACGATCTTCATGAAGCCGTCGCCCAGAACGCGCGCGCGGATCTCCTCCGCCAGGCCGCGATCCAATTCCCCTCGTTCCATCCTCTTCACTCCTCCTCGGCCGTCACGACGCACGTCAGCGGCCGGTCGTGATCCTCGACCGGCAGATCCGCCACCATCTGAAAGGGATAGCACACGCCGATCTTCACGGCGCCCGGGGCGGCCCGCGCCAGCATGCGGTCGTACCAGCCGCCGCCGTATCCCAGCCGCGCGCCGGACGGCGTGAAGGCCAGCCCGGGAACGATCCAGAGGCCAATGTCCTCGGCGGCGATCTCGCACGCGTCGGCCGGTTCGGCGACATGGTGGGAACCCTGGACGAGCGTCGTCGTGTTGTCGTAGGCCGCCAGCACGTAGCGGCCGCCTTCCGCGTTCCAGCACGGAACGGCCACGGTCACGTCGGCCGCCCAGAGCGCCTTCACCAGAGGCGCGAGGTCCAACTCGCTCCCGCTGGCAAGATACGCCGCGAACGGCTGCCGGAGCTCCAGGGCGCGCTGCACGTCCCACCGCGCCAGAAGTTTCCGGCAGAGCGCCTCCGAAGCCTTCACCCGGTCCTTTGCGTCCACCTGCCGCCGCGCGCGGCGCATCTCCCGGCGTATTTCGTCTTTCGATTTCATGCCTGCCCCCTCACACCCCGAATCGTTCGATCATCTCGCGGCCGGCGACCTCGAAACGCCAGCCCCGCGCCAATGGGTTCAAGTCGTCTTCGGGATTGTCGATCCACGCCGTCACGGTGGCCCGGTTCGCCACGACCGCCGGGTCCACGTGCAGGGCTTCCGCCCGTTCCCTCAGGAACGCCAGCGCCTTGTCGGCGGCGTCGAGGACTTCCGCGACGTAGCGGGGCCGGGGGTTCGCCGGCAGGTCGTCCTCCGGCAGATCCAGCGCCTCGCGCACGGCAGTCGCGTAGAAACCCGCCAGCAGATCGCGCTGGCCGCGGGTCTTCAGCCGGTGCCGGAAACGGATGCGCGCGGGATCGTCGCACGCCTCGGCGGCGATCGCGACCAGCGATTCGTCCTTGCCCAACCAGCCCTTCGGCAGGTTCCACTCCCGCGCCGTCACTTCGCGCACGGCCGCCACCGCCCGCAGAATCGCGAATCCGCGCCGGTCCAGACGGACGCGTCCGCAGGCGATGCGCGTCCAGGCGTCGTCCGGGTCGATGTCGCCGTACAGGTCCGGATTGTCGAACGCGGCGAGCTCCTCGTCCAGCCACGCCCGCGTGCCCAGCGCGTCGGCCTTCGCCAGCAGCGTCTCGCGAAGCCGCGCGAGGTAGCGGACGTCGTCCAGCGCGTAGTCCACCTGGGCGTCGGTCAAAGGCCGCTGGCTCCAGTCCGTCACCGTTTCCGTCTTGGCCAGTCCCACGCCAATCGCCTCGAACAGGAGTTTCTGGAGGGACGTCCTGGCGGCATGGCCGGCAAAGGCGGCCGCCAGCTGCGTGTCGAACACGGTGCGCGGGCGGGCGCCCGTCCAGTGGAACAGATGCGCCAGATCCTGGTGCGCGTCATGCAGCACCTTCACGACATCGGGATTGCGCAGCAGCGCCGCCAGCGGCTGGACGCCGAGTCCCGTCAGGCAGTCCACCGTCCAGCAGCTTCCGTCCCGCGCCCCCAGTTGGACGAGGCAGAGAATCGGACGATTCGTGCTGCGCCAGACGAATTCCGTGTCCAGCGACGCCAGCCCCTCTTCCGCGAGCCGGTCGCAGACGGCCTTCAGCGCCACCTGATTGCGAATCATCCGATCCCCCGCACGCTCTTTCCTGTCGATCCTCATGTCAAACCGCCGATTCCCTTCTGCCGTCAAGCGGGTCCATTATACCATTTCCGTCCGTTCATGGCGTTTCCCTCCCGCGCGCCCGGCCCTTCAGCACCAGGGCGGCGTGCGCGGCATAGGCGCGGCGGGGATCGGCGGCGTAGGCCTCCAGCGTGCGCCGGCCGAGGGCGTCCGGCGTGTCGCCCAGATTGAAGATCGCGCGGGCGAGGCACAGTTCCTTCAGGACGCGCGTGCGCTCCCGGTCCCCTTCCCGGTTGGAATAGTTCCGGATGGGGGGAATCGGCGCGTCCGCCGCCAGCGCATGCCCGCCCATGCCCGGCAGCCGCAACAGCCGCGCCAGGACGGGCGTCGCGTTCGCGTCGCCAATCGACTCGAACGCCAGGGCCATCGCGCGGACGTGCGAATACGCGCTTTCCGCCGTCAGCCGGTCGGCCTTCTCCGCCAGCAGCGGAATCGCCGCGAGCGAACGCGCACGCCCCAGCGCGATGGCATAGCTGTCCGTCCAGCTGACGCTGCGCATGAACTGGCTCATGCCGCGGAAATCCCATCCCCTGTCCCACGGCGCGTCCCGGAATTTCGCAAGCAGATCCGATTCGCCCGTACGGTCCCCCAACATGCCGAGGACATGGGCGTAGACCAGTTTCGCCGCGGGCGTGCCGGCGGACCGCCAGGCCGCCTTCAGCCGGGGAATCGCACGCGCCGGATCGGACATCACCACGGCGAGGCCGGCGTAGCCGTCCGGCAGGCGCGCCACCGCGTCGTCGAAATCCCGGTCGGACGGCGGGAAGGAATCCCCCGTCTCCAGGACGTCGCCCGGCAGGATGCCCTTCTCGACCAGATGCCGCTGCAGCCCCCTGACGTCGATGTCGCGCACCGTCCGCCCGCTTGCGACGGCCATGGCCGAGGCGACGCCGGCCGCATAGCCCTGATTCTGGACGTCGGGCTCCATGCGCAGAACCGGCATGGCGTCGCGATGCGCGCTCATGCCCAGCCCGATGACGAGAAGTCCGTCCAGCGTCTTCGGCAGCAGCGCCCGGTACGGCAGATTGACGTACAAGGCCCCGTGCGGCGGATCCTCGATGAAGAACTGCGCGGAGCGGGTCTGGCCGTGCGTGTCGAAATTGGAGTAGGTGCGGCAGATCGTATCGGGATAGGTCCGTTCCAGCAACACGTCGGAGGGCGTCACGTAGAACGCGCCCTTCAGCCGCCGGCGTTCGCGCGATCCCGGAATCTGCGCCTGGTCCCAGGTGGAATCGGGCAGGCTCAACCGCGAACGCAGGGCGAAGAACGAGAGGTCTTCGGCATCCGCGTCGTTCAGGAAGCCGATGTCGGAGTTGGCACCGCCGCCGCCCGGATGCTGCGGAGCCTGTCCCACCCCCTGCACGCAAAGCTCGTCCGCCGTGATGAATTCCGTCTCGCATCCCGCCGCCGCGGCCAGGTCGGAATTGCCCGTCGCGTCGATGGCCGTCTGGCAGGCCACGATTCCGCAGGTCCCGTCGGAAAGGACGGCGATCACGCCCGTGACCCGCCCGTTTTCCGTCCTGACGCCGGCGGCAAACGCGCCGAACCAGACGTCGCCGCCCGCCGCGCGGATCGCGCGGCGGAACCATTCGGCCTTGGCCGCCGAGCGGACCGTTCCCGTGGCCTTGCAGCCCTGGTCGATCTCCGTGGTGAAGCCGACGCGATTGCCGAAATAGTAGCCGCAGATGCGGCCTTCCGTCGTCTGGCCGCCGAGACGGTCGACAAATTCGAGGACAATCGTCTTCGCGCCCTTCCGGGCGGCCCCGATTCCCGCCGGCGCGCCGCCCGTGCCGCCGCCGGCCACGACCACGTCGCAGGCGGCGAGGACCGGCAGCCGGGCGCGGACAGGCCGCACGTCGCCCTCCGGGGGAGGGCATCGCCTCGCCTGTTCGGCGGCGGCCCGCCCCGTGCGGACGGGATCCGTCCCCGCGGCCGCGCACGGACCGACGGCAAAGACGCCCGCGGGCAGCCGCGTGAAGCGGTCCGGCATGTCGAGCGCGACATGGTCGGCGGCATCGCCCTGCTGCGGCCACCAGGTCCTATCGCGCGCCAGATGTTCCGCGTTCATGAAAGCGATTTGCGACCCGTCGGCAAAGGGCAGCGACAGTTCGCGCGTCTGGATTTCGCCCGTGTTCCCGACGACGGCGAACGAGCAGGGCCGTTCCCCCGCGGGAAACGGCAGCCGCTCCGCCCCGGCGCGTTCCGCCATGCGGCCGCGCAGGGTCGCATCGACCACCACCTTGGCGCGGACGGACTGGAATCCGTTGCGGGACGCCACCACGACGCCGGCCACGCGCCCGTTCGCGTCGCGCAGGACGTCCGTGGCCGGGAATCCCGTCAGAAACGGAACGCCCGCCGCCAGCAGGGCCTTGTCCAGTCCCCGTTTCAGCAGAAACGGCGTCACCGTCGCGCGCAGGCCGGCCGGCACGGGCGCCAGCACCGCCAGGCGCCCCTTCTCCTGCCGCGGATAGTCGGGTTCGCGCACCTGCGTGGCCCGGACGAAACGGCACGTCACGGGCGCGCGATGGCCGAACGGCGAGTCGCTGACGCGCTGCCCGTAGGCGTTGTCGGCCCGCGTCACGACGGCGTAGGGCGTCCACGCCGCGCCGTCATCCGACGTCTCGAACACGACGCGCGCCGTGGCAAACAGGTCTTTCGCGTCGCGGCGGAAGGACGCATCCTGGCGGACCTGCGTGGGGACTTTCATCTGAACGCCGGAAATCGGACGGGACGCGCCCAGGTCCGCGATCTGGACGAGGCGCGCATCGTCCGCGAACGCGTCCCGCGTCTCCACCGGCTTCACGTGCTTTGGAGGCGCGTAGAGGGGATTGAAGATTTCCCTGAAAACGGGATCCGCGACGTCGTCGTCGGGCCGGCGGGCGAGCTGAAACGCGCCGGCGCGGTCCTCGCCCAGATAGGCGCGGGGCGCCACGAGGAAAACCGACGCGCCGGCGGCGCGCGCCGCCACGGCCGCGCGGACGCCGTCCACGGTTCCGCCCACCACGACCACGTCCGCCTCCTTCAGCAGCGGCGGCGCCGCCCCGGCGGACACGAGCGACAGCGCCACGGCGGACACGAGCGACAACCTCTTCATCCGAATCGTCCTTCCCCGGGAGCGCACGGCCCTCAGCGCGCCATGAACGCCGTCGCGTCGGCAAGCGCCCGGTCGGTCAGGGCCGTCAGGCACCAGTTCTGCATGAAATTGAAGGAGTTCTCCTCGTAGCCGGCCAGCCCGACGAAGAACAGCGGCGACCAGACGACGTCCTCGAAGCGCTGCGAATAGTCCCGGTGGAAGACGACGCGCCCCGTCTTGTTGTCGTACACCTTCAGCTTCGCCGTCCACGTCTGGACCGAATACTCGGCCGAAAGCACCGACAGCAGCATCCACGCCCATTCGACGGCGTGCTCGCTTGAAGAGACGAACGGTCCGTCGAAGGCGACGTCCACCGTGAACGCCGGATCGGCCGCGCGCAGGAGAAAGCCGTTCTCCTCCAGATGGGCCTTCGCCCGGCGCAGGAACGCCTCGTTCGGCAGCGTCTGGGGAACGAGGGTTTCCGTCGTCACCGTCTGGTAATAGCCGCCGCCCCATCCCCAGCGGCGGCCATGGCGGTAGCAGGCGGGAGCGCTGTCGACGTAGGCCGTTCCATGGCTGTACACGGGCACGTACTGCGTCAGCATCGCCGCGAACCCGCTGACGGCGACCTTGACGTCGCGCCCTTCGGGCGCCTGCGTCATCTGCACGGACGGCGCGTCCAGCCGGTGGAGGGTAAAGCATCCCGCCAGCAGGGCAAGCGGGAGAAGCAGCCAGAGTCCCTTCATTTCTCGAACCTCATTTCCTTCATCTTCTTCTTGAGCCCCATGCCCAGAATCACGCGCCCCGTCTCGATGTAGACGTCGGCGAGGGCCTGGACGAAAGCGCGGTCTTTCCAGTTCGTGATCCGCACGGCGCTTTCCGCCAGGGCGATCGCCCGGGAATCGTCGCGCGCCGCGTTGCTCTTCAGGCACAACAGCCGGGCCGCGCGCATCATCAGCGCCGGATCGTCCGGATGGCGCTTCATCAGCACGTCCAGCTGGCGGCAGGCGATGTCCTCGTGCCCGCTCGCCGCGCAGGACGCGACGAGTTCCAGGCGGTGCTCGTCCGCGAGCGGATCCATCTCCACCGCGCGGGCGAAGACGCGCGCCGCGACGTCGGGATGGCCCGCCTTCATCACGCAGACGCCGAAATTGTGGACGGCCGCGATGTCGTCGGGGCGGATCAGCAGCCGGTTCTCGTAACAGCGGATGGCGCCGTTCAGGTTGCCGATCTTGAGGAAGCGGCGGCCTTCGAGATCAATCGAGTCCAGCAGACCCAGCAGCAGCGGATCGCGCGGGTTGACCTTTGCCGCCGCCGCCCACTTGCCGATGGCATTCGTCGAGGCCCCGAGATCGGCCGCGTCAAGGCCGAGCAGAACGGCCCGGCGGGCCACCTGGACGGAGTCGATCCGCTCCATGAACTTCAAAAACACGCGCGCGTCCGTTCCGCCGCGGTCGATCCAGTCAAGGGTCGGCAGGTCGCGCGGCATCAGATGCGAGGCGACCACCGGCGCGCAGCCGCCGGTCGGCCGGGGCGCGAACATCTGCCGCAGCGGCAGCACGGCCGAAAGGAAACGGTCCCAGACGGAGATGTCGGCCAGGGCGGGCGCCACCGTCGTCTCGTCGCCCATGTAGGAGGCGAACAGATCCGCGGGCGTGTAGACGCCGGCGGACACGAAGTCGTCGAACCGTTCCGAGAAGGCGTCCAGGAACGAGTCCAGCGACAGGATCGGGCGCGCCTCCGGCCCGTTTTTGGCGACGAACAGGTAGTCCCACCGGCCCACGCACCACAGCCAATAGCCGCCGCCCGCCTCGCACATGAGATCGTGGACGCCCTTCAGGTCCGCAAGCGAGGCCAGCCGCGCGTCGAAGGCGACCGTCTTGCGGGGCCTGAACACTTCGGGAAGCAGGACCTTCAGCCGGGCCGTCGCCTGATGGCGCGTGACGCCAAATTCGTCCGTTCCCGCGATCTCCCGCTGCCGAAGGGTGCGGCAGGTTTCCCGGGCCGCGGGCCAGCACCAGGGATAGACGAGCGTGGCGGCGGACAGCCCCGCGAACGCCGCGTACCGGCGGCTCGCGTTCATCCGCAGATAGTCCCACGCGCGGTTCAGGCGGGGAACGACGAACGGGCAGGACGCCAGATAGGCCAGCAGCGCCGCCAGGACGGTTCCGAGCACGAAGCGGCGGCGGCGGCGCGTCCGGCACGACGGCGGGACGGAGACGTCGTAGGCGGCAGGTTCCCGAAGCGCCGCAAGCAGCTCGTCGGCGCAGCGCGCGACCACGCCGCGCCGGCTCAACACCGCCTCCCGCGCGCGCGTGCCCAGTTCGCGGCGCGCGGCGGGATCGTTGAAGAGGCGGATGACTTCCGAGGTCAGGGCGGCTTCGCCGGAGACCTGGACGAGCGCCCCCTTCGAAAGCAGGTCGTGCATCACGGGGCGGAAATTCTCCGTGTACGGCCCCACCAGGGTCGGCACGCCGCACAGGCAAGGCTCGATCATGTTCTGCGAACCGTGCGCGCACAGGGATTTGCCGACAAAGGCCACCGTCGCGATGCCGAACAGCCCCATCAGCTCCCCCGTCGTGTCGCACAGATAGACGTTGGGGTTCTCGGACGGCATGGCCACCAGGTCGCACGACCGGCGAACGCAGGCGAAGCCCGCCTTGCGGATGTTCGACTCGACCGCATCGGCCTTCTCGAAGTGGCGCGGCGCCAGCACGAGCTTGACGTCGGGCCGGAACCGCAGCAGGGCGGCATAGACCCGCAGCATCGCCTCGTCCTCGCCCGGCCACGTGCTGGCACCGAGCAGGATGTCGCCCGCGCCGATCCATCCGCGCAGTTCCCGTTCCTTGGGTTCGTCGCGATGCGCCACGTCGAACTTGAACGACCCCGTCACGACCACCGATTCCGGATCGGCGCCGGCCGCCGTCAGGCGCTCGCCGTCAAGTTTCGACTGCGCGAAAATCTTCGTCAGGCAGCGCAGGACCTCCCCGAAAAACCAGCGCAGCCTGCGGTAGCGCGGCGCGCTGCGGTCGGAAACCCGCGCGTTGATCAGGAACACGGGAATGTGGCGCGCGTGCAGTTCGCGGATGAAATTGGGCCAGATCTCGCTCTCGGTCAGGATGACGGCCCGCGGATGGAGCCGGTCGAGCGCCCGGCGCACGCACCCGCGGAAATCGAGCGGATTGTAGACGAGCATGTCGCCCGTCCGGACGAGCTTCGCGGCCTGCCGCCACCCCGTCGACGACGTCGTGGAGAAAATGAACCGGACGTCCGGCTTCTTCGCCCGCAGCGCCGCCATCATCTGCCCGGCGACAAAGACCTCGCCCACGCTGACCGCGTGGATCCAGATCGCCCCCTCGCCGGGATCGATCTCGGCGGGATACCGGCCGAACCGGTCGCCCATCCGGGCCCGGTACCCCCCGCGCCGCTTCATGCGCAGCAGGAAGGAGGGCAGCATCAGCGCGTAGACGACGGCGAAGGCCAGATTGTAGAGGAACCACTTCATGCCGGTCAGAAGTCGAGATTGCGGGCGTTCAGGGCGTTGTCTTCGATGAACTTGCGGCGCGGTTCGACCTCGTCGCCCATCAGGAGCGTGAAGATCTGGTCGGCCTTGACGGCATCGGCCAGGCGCACGCGCAGCATGTGCCGCTTGTTCGGATCCATGGTCGTCTCGTAGAGTTCCTTGGCGTCCATTTCGCCCAGGCCCTTGAAGCGGTAGATGCTCATGCCCTTGCGGCCGCGCGTCTCGATGGCTTCCAGCAGATCGGGGAGCGACTTCACGTCCTGCACCACGCCGTCCTCCTCCAGCGAGCCGACCGTCCCGGTTTCGCCCAGGTAGTCCCCGACCTCGAACCCCATCGCCTGCAGCGACTCCATCTGCTTGCGCAGCATGGCCGAACGGAAGACCTCCAGCCAGCGGAACGGCATCTGGTCCGTCGGATGGTAGGTCTCAACCTGCGTCGCCGGCACGTCGATCGTCGTCTGAAGCTCCTGCTGCAGGGCGGCGATCCGCGAGCGGAACGCCGCTTCGTCCGCCGCGTACTCGATCCTGGCGGCCTCTCCGGCGCCCTGGATCAGGACGTAGCGCGGCACCGTGCCGTCCGGACCGCGATGTTTCAGCAGGTCCTTCGTCGAAATGCCGCGCCGGTCGATCGACTGGACGACCCCGCGCACTTCCGCCAGCAGCTCCAGCAGCTTGCGGGCGGACGCGCCGTCCAGCGCCTCGCCGTTCGCACGCCGCACCGTCATGTCGCTCAAGCCGAGGAAGAGCTGCTTCGCCGTCATTTCGCCGTCCGTCAGCACGTACTCGATCTTCTTCTTGCGTTCGACCTTGTAGAGCGGCGGCTGCGCCAGATAGACGTAGCCCTTCTCGATCAGCTCCGGCATTTTGCGGTAGAAGAACGTCAGCAGCAGCGTGCGGATGTGGGCGCCGTCGACGTCGGCATCGGTCATGATGACGATCTTGTGGTAGCGCGCCTTCGAAACGTCCCATTCGTCGGCGAAGCCGCAGCCGATGGCCGTGATCAGCATGCGGATCTCGTTGTTGGCCAGCATGCGGTCCACCCGCGCCTTCTCGACGTTGAGCACCTTGCCGCGCAACGGGAGAATCGCCTGGATCCGCCGGTCGCGCCCGACCTGGGCCGAACCGCCGGCGGAGTCGCCCTCGACGAGGAAAAGTTCGGTCTTCGACGGATCGCGGTCCGAGCAGTCGCGCAGCTTGCCCGGCAGGGACAGCCCGTCCATCACGCCCTTGCGCCGCGTGTTTTCGCGCGCCTGGCGCGCGGCTTCGCGCGCCCGGTAGGCCAGCAGCGTCTTTTCGATGATGGTGCGGGCGATCTGCGGATTCTCCTCGAAGAAGGTCAGCAGCTTTTCGCTCACGATGCCCGCGACAATGCCGTCGACTTCGCCGTTGCCGAGCTTGGTCTTCGTCTGCCCCTCGAACTGCGGCTGCGGCACCTTCACGCTCACGACGACCGTCAGGCCCTCGCGCATGTCGTCGCCGGTCAGCTTCTCCTTCTCCTTGATGAGCTTGTTGTCGAGGCCGTACTTGTTGATCGTGGAGGTCAGCGCGCGGCGGAATCCCGTCAGGTGCGTGCCGCCCTCGACCGTGTGGATGTTGTTGCAGTAGGTCTGCTCGATCGTGGAATACGTGTCGGTGTACTGCATCGACACCTCCGCCGCGATCGTGTAGGTGCCGTCGAGGCGTTCGCACGTCTTCTGCCCCTCGAAGTGGATCACCGGCGAGACGGGCGCCTTGTTCGTGTTGAGGTAGCCGACGAACTCGTCGATGCCGCCCTCGTAGTGGAACGTCTCCTCGTGGCGCCCCTCGCCCTCGTTGTCCTTGAAATGGATGCGCACGCCCCGGTTGAGGAACGCCAGTTCGCGCAGACGGGTGCAGAGAATCTCCCACTTGAACGCATGGCAGGAGAAAATCGAATGGTCGGGGAAGAACGTCACCTTCGTTCCCGTCTCGTCCCCGCACGCGCCCACGACCGTCAGCGGCTTCGTCACGTGGCCGCGGGAGAACTCGATCTGGTAGATCTTGCCGTCGCGCCGGACCTCCACCTTCATCCAGTCGGAGAGCGCGTTCACGCAGGAGACGCCCACGCCGTGCAGACCGCCCGAGACCTTGTAGTTGGAGCCGTCGAACTTGCCGCCCGCGTGGAGGATCGTGAGCACCACCTCGATGGCCGGCCGGTGCTGCGTGGGATGCATGTCGACGGGAATGCCGCGGCCGTTGTCCGTCACGCTCAGGGAGCCGTCCGGATTGATCTGCACGTCCACGAGCGAACAGTAGCCGGCCAGCGCCTCGTCAATCGAGTTGTCCACCACTTCGTAGACCAGATGGTGATACCCGCGCTCGCCCGTGTCGCCAATGTACATGGCGGGACGCTTGCGCACCGCTTCCATGCCCTCCAGAACCTGGATGTTGGCGGCACTGTAGCTGGATGCGTTCTCTCCCGGATTCGACTGTTCTTCGGCCATAACATTCCTCGTTGTTTCGATTGGGGAATTATAGCAAATTTCGCGCGCGCGCGCACGCGAAATGTCGCCGGTTTGTCCGGGCGGACGGGAGAGACGGGGAACCGGCCGGCGGCGCCGCCGCCGCCGAAATCCTCCGGACGAGGCGGCGGGACCGCGCGGATCGTCAGGTCCTGGCGGCGCGCGCGCACAAAACGAAAGGCTGCGGCTTCAAGCCGCAGCCTCTCGCTTTTCCGCGTGGAAGGCGCCTTACTTGTCGAGCGCGGCCGTGACGTCGGCGAGGACCTGGCGGAGAGCCTTCGGGACGCGCCGGGCCGTCGTGGACTTGACGGCGCTGTCCTTGGAGGCCTTGGCGTCATACTCGTCGTAGGACTTGCCGATCGTCTCGATCTCCTTCTTCCAGCCGGCCTTGTCGACCGTGAGGATCTCCTCAAGGTCGGCCTTGACGACATGGAACTTCGCCGTCTCGTCGTTGTTGGCGAGGTCGATGTCCTTGGCGAACGGGATGTTGCCGATCGCGGTCTCGTTGGCCTTGACCGTGCCCTCGATACGCTGGCAGATCCACTTCAGGACGCGGCTGTTGTCGCCGAAGCCCGGCCACATGAAGCGGCCGTCGTCGCCCTTGCGGAACCAGTTGACGAAGTAGATCTTCGGCAGGTTGGCCGCATTGGCGGACGTGCGCTCCATTTCCAGCCAGTGCTGGAAGTAGTCCGCGACGTTGTAGCCGAAGAACGGCAGCATCGCCATCGGGTCGCGGCGGACCTGGCCGATCTGGTCGGAGATGACGGCGGCCGTCACTTCGGAACCGGCGGCGGAACCCATGAACACGCCGTGGGTCCAGTCCTTGGCCT
>JBJEWF010000050.1:0-17725 GCA_051884915.1 Kiritimatiellia bacterium | reverse complement strand
AGCGCGCCCTCGTGTTCGTGGACGGCCGGACGTTCATGGTGAACAAGAACTGGATCCGCGACCACGTGCATACGCTGAAGGCGATGCACCACTGGGAATACGACTACGCGGGGTACGTGAACTTCACGATCGACCAGCAGCGCGCCGACGGGTGCATCCTCGAACTCGTCAAGCAGGCGGACGACGCCCACTGGCGATTCGCCGCGCCCGAAAGCCGGAAGTTCTTCCCCGACGACAATCTGGCCATGTGCCGCCTCGACATCGAGGCCGACGTCGAGTATCTGCTCGTGGAAGGGGCCGTCTACTGCTATCGCGTGAGCGGCGACGACGCCTGGCTGGCGCGGGTGTTGCCCCGCCTGGAAAAGGCCATCGACTACATGACCTCCGACCCGCAGCGGTGGGACCCGGCCCATGGCCTCGTGAAGCGCGGCTATACGATCGACACCTGGGACTTCACCTACCTTCCGGGCGCGGGCACGAACCGCATGTTGACGGCGAAGACGCCGCAGGCGATCATGCACGGCGACAATTCGGGCGTCTACCAGGCGATGAACCAGCTGGCGTGGTTCAACGAGCGGCTGGGGCGCGCCGCCCGGGCGAAGGACTGGCGGGCGCGGGCCGAGACGCTGAAGGCGAACATGTACCGGCACTTGTGGAACGGGCGGTTCTTCATCCACGAACTGCCGCTCAACGTCCCGCCGGTCGATGCGCACGAGCGGGAGCGCCTGTCGCTCTCCGCCGCCTACGACATGAACCGCGGCCTGATGCCCCTCGAAGACCGCCGGAAGACGCTGGAGGAATTTCAGCGGCGCCGCCAGACGACGGACTGTTTCGCCGAGTGGTTCACGGTCGATCCGCCCTACGATTTCAACTTCAGCCGGCACGGCCCCGGGGACTACGTGAACGGCGGCATCTGCCTCTTCACGGCGGGTGAACTGGCGAAGGCGGCGCTGGAGAGCGGTTACGAGGACTACGGCTGGGACATCCTCCTGCGCGTGAAGGCGATGGCCGAACGCGACGGCGCGCTCTACTTCCTCTACGACCGCAAGACCGCGAAGAGCATCAACGCCAATCTGGGGCCGAGCGCATGGGGCGCGGCGGGCATCCTCTCCGCCTTCGACGAGGCGCTGGCCGGCGTCCGCGACACGGGCGTGAAATACGAGTCGATCCGCTTCTCGCCGCGCTGGCCGGTGACGGGCATCGACGAACTTCGCTATTTCACGGGCTACGAGGCGGCCGGCGCCGTGGTGGACGTGCGATATGTCCTGAAGGAGAACGGCATGCGCTATCGCGTCCAGTCGCCCGCGAAACGGCTGGACGCCCACGTCCTGCTGCCGAAGGGGGCGCAGGTGGCGCGGATCCTGGTGAACGGGGAGGCGCAGGCATTTGCGCTCGCGACGGTGGGCGCGTCGTCCTACGCCGACTTCGCGCGGACGGGCACGGGCCTCTACGACATCGAGATCCTGTTCGCCGCCGCGGACCGCGCGGAAGCGGATCGGCGGCGATGACGCAGGGGTGCCGGGCGGACGGGCGGGAATGCCGCCGGACGTCGTTCCGTTGCGCAAAAAGTTTCCCTGCCCGTACACACGCGCGCATTTTGAGTTTGACAGGAAAAAAAAAAAACAGTTATAATTCGCGGTAGATTGTTTTGGCGGCCTCGTCGGGGGCGATGTGTCCGCCCCGCGGCGCCGTCGCGGGCCGAAGAGGGAAAGAAAAGGAAGGATTGCCATGTTCCATGTCTCGGATGTGAAACCGCTCTCTGGGGCGAAACCGCTGTCGCGAAAGCCGTCCACCGCCCTCTGGCTGGCGGGCGCGCTGCTGGCCGCGGCGAGCTGGACGCCGGATGTCCGCGCGGCGGAGGCGGCCGACGGCGAAGTCGAGGAGCCGACCGTCATCCCCGTGGGCGACGTGTCCGTCGTGACCAACGAGGTCGTGAGTTCGCGGCCGTTGATCGTCGAGGGCGAGCTTCGGGTCGCGGTTCCGTCGACGGCGACCGTCGACGTGTCCCGGCTGGACGGCCGCGGAACGGTCGTGGCGGCGGAGGGGACGCTGGAAGTGAAACAGGAGGCCGACTTCGTCAATCCGGTTCCGCTGACGACCCTGCAGAAGGCGGCCGTCTGGCTGGACGCGTCGAAGACGGAATCCGTCCAGCTGGTCGCGGGCATGGAGGCGGCGGGCAATGTCCACCAGTGGCTGGACGTGCGCGAGACGGCGCTGGACGCGCGGGACGTTTCGGGCGCCTACGCCTATCCGCATTGGATGGCGGACACGAATTTCAACCATTCGGCGGCGGCGATCGAAGCGGGCGAGGCGCACTGGTTCCCCACCTGGCATGCGGCCGCGGCGGACGCGCCGGCGTTCATCGACTTTGGCGGATACCGGAGCGGCCAGACCCTGTCCGCCTTTGCGGCGAACGGCAACCGGACGGCGGTGGGCGGCGTCACCTGGATCTTCGTCGTCTACGGGACGGAGGACTACAAGTGGGGATTCCTGTTCAACACGCCCACCGCGTCCTACGTGCCGCAAGACTATGGCCACGCGAAATTCAGCGTCAGCGCGTATTTCCCGTTCCTGTCTTCCTCTTCGGACAGCTCCAAGCGGCTGATGACGGGGCGCTTCGCGATCGATCGCGTCCGCATCGACCCGTTTACGGAGAAGATGACGAACGGCGTCCACTTGCTGTCGGCGCCCGTCGGCGCGACCGATTTCAATGTCCAGGGCTTTTTCAACGACCGCTCCATCGCGTCGGAGGCTAACGGATTCCGCCAGGGCGGCGGCCGGCTTTGCGAAGTCGTCCTCTTCACGTGTTCGCTGACCGCGGCCGAATGCGCGGCCGTGGAGACCTACCTCTACCGCAAATGGCGCGAACCCCGGAACCGGATTCCGCAGTTCATGGTGGCGCCTGGCGGACAGATGGTCGCCACCGTCGACGACGGCAAGACGCTGGCGGGCATGGGGCCGGCCGCGGGCATCGTGGTGAAGCGCGGGGCGGGACGCCTGTGCGGGGAGGACGTGACGGGGACGCAGCCGCGGGTGGATACGTGCGTGAACCTTGAGGCCGGCTCGTTGGCCCTGGCCGTTCCGGCCAGTCTCGTCGACGCCGCGGCCGGCGTCTACCGCGCCAGCACGGGCGTCGTCGCGCGGACGGCGGGCACGCTGGCGGGCACGCTGGTGAAGGAAGGCGAGGACGAACTGGCCATCCGTTCCCTGTCGGCGGACGTGGAGAAACTCGACATTCGCGGGGGAACGGTGCGCCTGACGCGCGGGGCGCATTCCGCCGGAAGCCTGCCGTCCAGCTTGTCCGGACAGATCGAGGATCCTTCCTTCGAGGCGTTCGCGGACAAGAACATCGACCCGGCCAGCTCGTCTGGATGCAGGCTGAGCACGTCGGTTCCGATCCACGGCTGGCTGGACACGGGCAAGTACGCCAATCAGCCGTTCGTGATGAAACGGCATCCCGAGGGCCTCGGCTATTATTCGCTGGCGGGCGTCCCCTATCCCGACGGCGAACACGCGCTCGTCCTTCATCTCAATGCGGGCGCGAAGACGACGGTGACGCTGCCGGCGGCAGGCGTCTGGCGGCTTTCGTTCTCGGCCATGCGGCGGACCTCCTACGTGGGCGGCGAATTCCGCGTGTCCGTCGACGGAATCGACATCGCGCAGATCCAGACGCGCAATGCGATGGACGACATCCGCCGCTATTCGTTCGACCTGCCCTATCTTTCGGCAGGGGCCCATACGCTCGTGTTCCAGGGCGACGCGGGGAATGCCGAAAGCACCCGGAACGCCGACGACCCGAGAAATTTCACCGGCAATCTCGTGTGCATGCTGGACGACATCCGCGTGGATTGGCTGTCTGCGGAAGATCCCGGCGGCGTGGTCGCCAACGGCGGATTCGAACTCCATCCCTTCCTGTACAAGGAGGCGACGGGAAAGAACGTCCTGGACGGATGGACGATTTCGGACGCGGACGAGGACGGCAACTGCGTCCTCCTGGTCGGGCGCGACAGTTCGCCCGTTTCCGTTCTCGACGTGACCGTTCTGGTGCGGGAGATTCCCGAAGGCGGGCGGATGCTGGTGGTCTGCGGAACGCCGACCCTCACGGGAGAGGCGACGTTCACGCGACCGGGCGACTACTTCCTGACGATGGATTTCGGCGGCGTCTACCGCGCCGGCGCCGCCGCGCCGACGCTTCGGGTGCGCGTGGGCGACACGCTGCTGACGACGAACGTCACGGCAGAGGTGCGTGGCTGGACGAAGCGGTGCCGGCTGGGGCCGTTCTCCGTGACGGAGGCGCAGTGCGGCGCGCCGCTGGCGGTGGCGATTTCGGGCACGACCGCCGGCGCGGCGGCCCTGCTGGACAATCTTCGCCTTGAGGCGGCGGATTCCGGCTGCGTGACGGACACCTTCACGCCCTCGGGCTGGACGGTGACCGAGATCGACGCGACGCCCGGCATCCACGATTCGGTCGGGAAGGTCGTCTGGTTGACGGCGGACAGTTCCTGGCAGGGGTGGAGCGGCGTGGCGTACGACAATCCCGATTGCGTGGGCATCCGCAACCGCGCGACGATCAGCCGCCAGGTCTCCCTGCAGGCGGGGACGCATCGTCTGTCCGTGGCCTCGCTGGGGCGCTGGTTCTATGCGGAGGGCGCGGACGCGAACGACCTCCTCAAGTACAGCGACAACCGCTTTGCCGTGTGGCTGGCCGCCGCCGACGGGGCGACGACCAACCAGATCGGCGAATTCGCGGTGGACCGCGTCGAGCGCTGGCGGACGCACGCCTTCCTTTTCGACGTGCCGTCGGCGGGAACCTGGCAAATCGGCTTCAGCGGCCTGCGGACGTCCGACAAATCCTACGATGGCGTCAATTACTGCAGCCATGGCGGGGCGCTGGACGGGCTGGTCATCGAGCCGGTACAGGCCGACGCGGCGCCGGCGCTGTCCCCGAAACTCGAAATCGCCGTGGCGGACGGCGCCTTCCTGGCGCTCGACACCGCCGCGACGAGCAAGGTGGCGCGGGTCACCTACGCGGGGCGCAGCTACGCGGGCATCCTGTCCGCCGCGACGTGTCCGGCCTTCATCAGCGGCACGGGCGCGCTGGAGGTCACGCCCCAGGGGTCGCTGATCCTCTTCCGGTGAGGGCGGCCGCGTTGCGCGTTCCGCCGCCGGTTTCCGACATTGTCCTGAAAGGCGCATTGCCATGCGAAGAGTTGCATTCTGGAGCACATTGCTGTTGACGTTGGGCCTCGCGGGGGAGGTCTGGCAGTTTCCCACGAACGCCTGGCGGCAGGCGCGCCTTGAAACGGGCGCGCGCCATGCCGTCGTGAAGAGCGCGCAGGGGCAGGTTCTCCTGACGGTAGACGCCTCGGCGGCGCATCCGTCGCTGGAGGGCGTGGCGCTGGCCCTTGAGCCGGATGGCCTGGTCCTCGACGTCTCGGAAGCCCGGCGGAAGGGGCTGAAGACGCTCGTCCTCCGCGTTCCCGTGGCGGCGGAAGGGCTGGACGGGACGGCCGTGACGCACCTCGCCGATTGGCGCGGCGCCGCCGCCTCCGAGATGGACGTCTATTGCGAGGGACGGTTCGACGGCCGCCATTTCCACCAGAGCCGCCGCGTCGTCTTCGGCGAACGCCGCCGCCTTTTCGCGCAGGTTTCGGCGGTGCCCGGCGGACTGTCGGGGCTGACCTTGCGCTACGATCTGGTGACGTTCGCCGGGACGGGCGTGTTCAAGTATTTCGGTTCGCGCGTCGGCCGCAACGCCGAACTGCCCCTGCCGTGCGGGACGCCGCAGGACGGCCCGGTCCGCCAGGTCTTCGCGGCTTCGTTCGACGGAAACGCCCAGGCGCAAACCGAATCGGGGGCGGTCGGGCCTCTGGTGGCGGAGAACCTCGAATTCGCTCCGGGAATTCAGGGCCAGGCCGTCCGGCTGTCGGCCGCGGCCCGGAGCTGTCTGGCCTATGCCATGCCGGCGCGCCTGTCGACGGCGGCCGGCACGGTGTCGATGTGGATCAAGCGGGAGTGGGCGAATCCGGCGGGATGGCGCTCGCTGTTCGGTTTCCCGCAGAGCGGGCAGCGCTGCGGAAATGGCCAGATCTGGCTCTGGTGGTGGGATTCGAAACTGCGTTTCGACGCGGCGGACGACGCGCGCGCCTGGCAGTGCCGGAATCTGCCCGTGGATGCGCACTGGCACCACGTGGCGGCCACGTGGACGGACGAGGGCTACCGCTTCTACTTCGACGGACGTTGCCTGTACGACTCGCGGCGGGACGCCTACGCGGATTCGACCAGTCCGATCCTGCGCGCGATCAAAGGCGTCTTCCTGGACCGCCAGACCTACGATCGCATCGCGCCCGACCGCTTTTTCGTGGGCTGCCAGGCCCGCCAGCGGCAATTCGACGGGCTGATCGACGACGTGCGGATCTGGAACGGCGCGCTGGACGAGGCGCGCATCGTGGCCTTGAGCCTGGCCCATGGGCGCGTGGCCAGGCCGGCGCCCGTGGATTACGCGCAGGTCTTCGCGCGTTCCGGCGGCAATCCCGTCGGGCGGACGGATCCGGCGCCCCTCGATCTGGAGCTGGTGGAGTCCATTCCGCTGGACCGCGACGGCGTCGGGCGTCTGACGGCGGCGCGGAGGTTCCGCGCCGTCGGCGACTTCGGCTACGGGAAACTGGACGCCGTCGACTACCTGGCGTGCGGCCCGCGGAAGAACGACCGCGTGGCGATCCGCTTCGCCGTGGACCCGAAAGACCCGCTTTACGTGATCGACGTCGACTATCCCGACGACGCCAAACGGACGGCGGACGTCATCGTGCAGGGAACGGACGTGCGGCGGGAGGCCGGCGCGGCGGGGCCGGACTACGCGCTCCAGGTGGGCTATTTCTGCGGCGACGAGCTGCCGAACTCGAATCGCATCCAGACGCACCGCTGTCTCTACTGGACGTGCGACAGGGACTGCGCGCTCATTCTGACGACCGCCCGCGAGAACGCGCCGGCGGCGGCCTCCGCGCTGCGGATCTACCGCGTGAAGGACGCGAAACTCCCCGCGCTGGCGGTTGCCGAGCCGCCTCCCGTCGATGGCTGGAACCGGACGTTCGCGCTGTACTACGAGGATCCTGCCATCGGCTACGATTTTGCCACCCGGCGGACGAGCGGCCACGATCTGGACGAACTTGAGAAGATGATCGACCGCACGGCCGCCTACATGAAATACTGCGGACAGAACCTCTTCTGCTATCCGGGCGTGTGGTACCAGGGCCGGATCGGCGCCGATCGCTACAATCCGCGCGGACACGCGGAACGCTTCCTCGAAGCCTGGTACGCGAAATTCGACCGCGAGGGCCTGTTCGTCGTCCCGAACGTGAATCCGAACAACATGCCGATTCCGGACGGCGTGCTGAACACGGCCAGCCTTCTGGACGGTTCGCTCCACGCCTCGCCGATTGCCATTCACGATACGGGCCGCCCGAATTGGGGCGGATGGCACAATACGCCGCCGAATTTCTGCATCGGCCACCCCGACGTCCGCCGCTTCATCGAGGAGAACGTCGACGCCCTGGTCGAGCAGGGCGCTTCCCATCCCAGTTTCAAAGGCGTCTGTCTGCATCTCACGATGCACTGCATGCTCTGGTGGGGCGATTTGCGAAGCGGCTACAACGACTACGTGGTCGAGGCCTTTGAACGCGACACGGGCGTGAAGGTGCCGCGTCCGGCCAAGACGGACGATCCGCTCCGCGGACGGTCCCATGCCGCATGGCTGCGCGCCCATGCCTATCCGGCCTGGGTCCAGTGGCGGTGCGACCAGGTCACGAAGTTCTACGCCCATCTCGCCGGAAAGCTGCGCGCGCGCCGCCCCGACCTGAAACTCTGGCTGAACAGTTTCATCCAGCCCGATTTCAGGCAGGACGATTTCACCCAGGCCGGATTCATGGAGCGCCAGGCGCGCGAGGCGGGACTCGACCGGGCGGCCCTGAACCGGATCCCCAATCTCATTCTCTGCCAGACCGCCTATCCCTCTTTCGTGCGAAAGCGGGAACGCGAACTGTTCCCGTCCGACGCGGCATTCGCGTTCAATCGCGTTCTGCAGCACCAGAAGTCGTACAACGCGCTGCTGGAGGGCGCCGCCTATCCGTGGGTCCAGCTCTTCGACCTGTACTGGGAGAATCCGGTGGGACGCGAGGAGAACGGGCTGTCCTGCGACTGGCTGAAGGAATGTTCCTGGCGGGTGACGACCCTCAACCCCGGCGGCGTCCACGCCCTGCGCGATTTCGTGATTCCGCTGCGGCATCGGGACGTGCTCGGGTTCTCGAAGGGCGGCTTTCTGGTCGGCACCTATGGCATGGAAGAGCATCTGCGCCGGTTCGCCCGGGCGTTTCGCGCGCTGCCGGCGGTGCCGATGCAGGACGTGCCGGGCGCGGGCGACGAGCTGGTGCGCGTGCGCGCGGCGGTCCATCGGGGACGGACGTATGTCTACGCGGTCAACACGGATTGCCGGCCGCGGGACGTCTCGTGGACGTTCCCGGCAGACTGCCGGGACCTCGTTTCGGGCGAGCTGCATTCCGGACCGCGCACGCTTTCCCTGCGTCCCTACGAGTTGCGCAGTTTCGGCGCGGGGCGGACGGACCTGCCGGCGGAGTAGGCCGTGCCCGCCGCCTCGGGCAATGTCCGGTGACGGTGTCGTTGCCCATAACCGCCGTACCTACTTCGCAGAAAATGCAGACCCGTCACGCACCCATCTGAACATCGAATACGGCTACACCCCCCATTGGGGAAGCATATCACCAACTGTTCGATGCAGCGCAGGCCGAGTACAACGCCAAACGGAAACGAAAAGACCGCCGACGAAAATTTTGCAACGGCGATCAGGAAAAGCCTTTTTACGAAACGTAACAGAGCCGATGCCCGCTGATTCCTGTGTAGAGCTGGAAAACCGTAAATTTTCAAATGGGGGCGTTCAAATCGTACCGCATATCGTTTGGGCGCTCCCCATCCAAAGAAAAAAATGGTGACCTCCAATGCTTTGACCCCTTGCCGGGACTTGTCGCTTTTTGCTATCATTGCGTCGTCAGCAGAAGACCGGGTCCTCTCAGGGGATGCGGAGTGGCCGCTTTCTCTGGGAACTAGAAGGAAAAAACGATGAAGAAATCAATGTTCGCGCTTGCCTGTGCGGCGTCGATTGCGGTTTCCGCCGACGTTGTCAACGGGATTGGCTTCGAGGACTATTCGCTTGTGGATGGCCTTTTCTCGGGCATTAGCGGAAAGGATGATGCGGGCTTGGGTTCGGGCTCTCTCTACTGGCTCTACGAGGCTTCATCGGGGTCCGAGGACGGTTCGGCGGTCAAGGCCTTTGAGACGGCGCCGACCTATTCCGGAGTCGATTTCGGGAAGCAGTATCTTGAACTCTCGACTGAAGGCGGCACGCTGTGGCGCTCGATCAATACGCTGGGTGGTGACTCCGAAATGGCGTTGGGTACTGCCTACACAGTTCCCGACGCCGGCCTGTACATCGACACGATGGTGCAGTTCACCCCGACCGAGGACGGCGGCGATCCGGATCTCGTCGAGGCCGACAAACTTGCCATCTGGGTGGACGTGACGGATGACGTGACGAACCTTTACGTGCGTGCGGAGTTGATTGAAGATGCTGCTACCTTTTCCCCGAACACCTTCGTACTTGTTCCCGCTGATGGAACGACGCTCGCGATTGATCCTTCCGCCTGGTACAGACTGA
Organism: Kiritimatiellia bacterium; assembly: GCA_051884915.1. Lineage (GTDB taxonomy): Bacteria > Verrucomicrobiota > Kiritimatiellia > RFP12 > UBA1067 > RUG572. The sequence goes on along the minus strand of JBJEWF010000050.1, from coordinate 8,001 downwards.
CGGTCAAAGCCGAAACGATTCCTGCGGTTACTTCTCGTATTGGCGCCTTTCAGATTTTTATCGACGGGCAACAGATGATGGCTAAAGATTCGCCGTTTAGCGATGATTTTCAGGAGCTGCTCGATGGGCATATAACCGTGGAGTGTGCTGATCTGATGGCTAGGAACTGCCTTATTCCCAGCCTTGAGGGTATTGTTGATTCTGACAATTTGTTCACGCTCACGGCCGTGGGCTTCAAGGGTTCGGGCGCGATCGACAACCTCTCGATCTCCGAAACGGCCCCGACGCCTCCGACAGCGACGATCGACTTCACGATCACGGCGGCCGACGGCGTGAAGGTTGAGTGGTCTGTCGATGGCAGCACCTGGACGACGTATGACACGAAGGGGTCCGCCCCGGCGGGTACGATCCAGATCCGACTCACGGATGCGGGTGGCGGCGTGAAGATCGTCTCCAAGACGCTGTCCGCGGAGACGGCTGCGTTCGACGTCTCCTCCGAGACCTTCGGCTGGCCCGAGTACCTCGGCGAGGCGATTGACGGTGCGTACGTCATCGACGACCAGACCGAATTCGACAAGTTCGTTGCCAAGGTCGCTGCGCTGGGTTCCGCGGGCGTGACCTTCAAGCTCGCGGCCGACGTGACGGCCGATGGCGTGAACATCGGTGCCATCAACGCAAAGGACGTTGTTGCGCAGGATTCCTTCAAGACGGCGGCGTTCAATGGCGTCTTCGACGGCGATGGCCACACCATCACGGTAACGTTGCCGCATGGTGACTACGTGGGTCTTTTCGGCTCCGCCTGGAATGCGACGATCAAGAACGTGAAGGTCGTGTGCAACGGCTTCAAGGACGGTCCGGTCGCCGGTGACGGCGGTGCGGCGCTCGTCGGCGTCTCCGGTCAGACGACGATCGAGAACTGCGAAGTCTCGGGCACGGTCGTTGGCCCGAAGGGCGTTGCGGGTCTCGTCGGCTACTGCGGTGGCGGCACGGTCCTCAAGGGCTGCGTCAACAATGCGACGATCCAGTCGACGGACAACGAAAAGGCCGGCGGCCTGATTGCCTGCGCGCAGGATTCGGGCAGCTTCGGCGGCGGCATTGTCGTGGAGAACTGCACGAACAACGGCAACATTACGAGCAAGGACGGTTCGACGCGCGCGAGCGGTCTCGTGTCCTACACCGACACCGCGGTCACCTTCAAGGGCGCCAACGTGGTGAAGAGCACGGTCAGCATCGGCCCGTCCGGCCAGTCGATCATCAACCTCAACGGTGGTTCGATGACGCTTGCCGAGGGCGCGACCTTCTCGGTTCCGGCCAACATCAAGACGGTCAACGACGGCAAGTCGATTGACGGGGTGCGTTTCGCCACGGTGGACGAGGGCGTTGCGACGCTCGTCGCCGATTCCGCGGCGATTGCCGGCGCCAGCCTCAAGGTCATGGCGACGGGCGCCACGGTCACGCTTGCCAACGTGGGCGACTTCATCACGCTGGATACGAACCTCGCCACGGTGACGGTCACGACATCGGTCGACAACGCGGAAATTTCCCAGGAGGGCAACGTCTACACGGTTGTGCTGGTGGGCAAGGACTACCCGGACTACATCGCCGACGACGAGGAGACCAAGGCGAAGTACGATGCCTGGGTTGACAAATATGGCGTCACGGATCGCGTAGACGCCGCTGCCGCCCTCCAGAACGCCTACCTCCTCAACGTCGCGCCGGCCGATGCCGAAGCGGCCGAGGCGGAGTTCAAGATCACGTCGATCACGGTCAATGCCGATGGCACGGTGACGGTGGTCGCCCCGACCGGTACCTTCAACGGCACGGTCGAGATCAAGGGCAGCACCACGGTCGACGGCACGTACAGCCTGCCGACGACGGATCCTTCGGCCCGCTTCTTCAAGGCCTTCCTGAAGTAGGCGATTGGATCGCTCGACAGCCCGAAAGGGCGCACGAGGGGCGCGGCGCAAGCCGCGCCCCTCGTCGTATGGGGGTGCGAAGCCCAGCTCCTTGGAGGTTCCCCAAAAAATTGGGGAACCTCCAACTCTCATTGTGGGTTGACAGACCAAAAAAAAAAACAGTTATAATCTCTGATGCTTGGACGGGTACATGGCGCGCCATCGCGGCGTCGCCATCGTTGTAGGCTATTCGTGTCAGAAAGGAGACCTGTATGTTCATTTCATCCGGCGCCGGGCGGATGTCCGGGGCGTTGCTCAAGTACGCGGGATTGGCGAGCACGCTGGCGGCTGGCGTGGCGCTGGCCGACGTGACGACGGTCCCCGCAGACGAGACGTACGTCTTCGATCTGGGGGACGGGACGTTCAACAAGTCGGGCAACGTCGTCGATCTCGGGGCGGGGGCCACGCTGAAGTTCGCCGTGCCTTCGGACGACGCGGGCTTCGCGCTGTATGCGACCGATCTTGACGCGCCGACGGCGACGTCGGACAAGTGGAACGCCGCGCTGGCGGCGGACGATCCGCTGGCGAGTTTCAACTGGGCCACCTACAACGGGACGCGGACCAACGTGAGTTGGGCGGAACAGATCCAGCCGGCCTCGTCCGACTACGCCGTCCTCTACTCCGCCGAGTGGAACGTCCCTGCGGATGGCGACTACGGCTTCTTTTTCTCGGTCGATGATTTCGGCTATCTCGAAATCGACGGGCGGAAGATTCTCGCCAGTACCGGCCAGTGCGCGGCCGTGGCCACGAACAACGTTCCGCTCACGGCCGGCTGGCACACCCTCCGCATCGTCCTCGGAAACGCCTGGGGCGATTTCGGCGCCGTCAATGGCGTGACGCCGGGGGTCGCCTACAGCGCGTCCAACGAACTGCTGACCACCGATGTCGTCGCGACGGCCGGGACGCGCTTCGCAGATCCCGGAGACGGGTCCGTGCTGCGTCCACTCTTTCTGTCGCAGGGGATTTCCCGTCTGCCGCCCTCCTACGTCCACATCGCCGCGACGAACGGCCCCGTCACGATCGAAGGCCCCGACGGGGCCGTCCTCCGCCTGACGGGCGGTCTCGCCGCGGGCGCTGACGCCGTGGTCGTGAGCGGCGCGCGAGAAGTGGTTCTCGGTTCCGAGAAGCCCGATTCCACGCTCATCGACTATCCGTTCTTCGACGTGCGGAACGCGACGTTCACGGCGGACGGGGCGACGGGATTCGTGCTCACCAATCAGGTGACGGTCGTGAATCTGCCGCCGGCCGCGTCCTGCGCATCGACCCTCTCCGCCGGGGCGACGCTGGCCGTGTTCGGCACGGACACGCTCGCGCGGTTCCGCGACGAACGGGGTGCGTTGAACCTCGTGGACTGGGATCTCTACCTTCTTGAGAACACGGCCGTCCCCCCGGAGACGCCCATCCGCGTGGGCGCGGGGCGGATCGTGCGCTTCAAACCCTGCAACCGGCACGATACCTGGCGTTGGTACGGAACGGACAAGATGCCGATGACGAACACCGTCGAGCTGCTGGATCCCACGTCCAGCCTTCATCTGACCTCGAACTATCCATTTAACTTCTACGGCTCGGTCTCCGGAGTCGGAGACCTCTATCATGACGGTGGGGCGAAGCAGACCATCGTCTACGCGGCCTGCTCGCAGACGGGCACCGTGCACGTCGTGAAGGACGCGCAGCTCGTCTTCGACGGGCAGACCACGCCCGGCTACGCGTCCAACACCGTCGATCTCGCGGAGAATGCGATGCTGGGCATTCATCCGGTCGGATACGAGACGGGGCCGACGTCCGCCTACGTCAACCGGGTGACCGGCTCGGCGGGAATCGGCGGGCTGTACGTCGGGACAGGCGAGACCGTCGAGGTCGGGCGACTGGAATGGAACACGAAGCTCGCCGGGAAGAAGACGGGTCGGTTCATCGTCAACGACGTCGCACCGGGCGTCGGCATCCTGCTGCGCGGCGGGCTGGAGGTTGTCCTGAAGGCGTCCGCCGCAGACGGTTCGACGGCCCTGCGGATGGTCGACGAACTGGACGAGACGACCGCGTCGTTCGAGCTTGCGGGCGCGGACCATCTGCTGCAGAAGGCGACGGTGGAGGCGCGGCGCACGCTCGTGCTCGCCGGCACGGGCACGGTGGAGCGTCTGGTCGGCGAAGGAATGGTCCGGCTGGCCGCCGGGGCGGACATCCGCATCCGCGAGATGGACGCATCGACGCGCGTCGATGCGTCCGCCGGGCGCCTCACGGTGCTGCCGCCCGCCACCGACTGGCGCGACAAGGTCCTGCTCTGGCTGGACCCCACGGACGCCGCGTCCCTCCACACGCTCACGAACAGCGCGGGCGCCGAACAGGTCTACACGAACGGCTACAAGCTGATCGACGCCTGGTTCGACCGCCGTCCCGAGCAGCGCGAGTGGCTGCTGCTCAACAACCGCATGTGGTCGCTCGGCTGGTACGACCTTCAGCCGCAGGTCTATCCGTTTCTGGTCACGCAGGGGGGACCGAACGGTCTGCCGTACCTGAGCTTCGGCACCTGCCAGCTGTCCGTCCCCGGCGTCGGCGCCAGCGGCAGCACGGCGACCGAGGCGCGCCGGCTGCAGACGTGGCAGGGCGAGATCAAGACGACGCCAGGGTCGGACGCGGCGAACTACACGTCCATGGGCGCGGCCTGGGTGGTCATGGTGTTCGGCTCCTCCCGCGGCGGCGGACAGGCCGTGCTCGGCACCGAGTCCAGTTCCTACGAGCGCGCGCACTCGGTGCTGTCCAGCCCGATCGCGACGAACTCCTTCGACCTGGTTCTCGACGGCGTCTCCGTGGACCCGACGTCCGCGTACCTCAACGGCGGCTGGCAGCTGCTGTCCTTCGCCGGCGACGAGAAGATCAACGCGCTCGCCTGGAGAAGCTCCTACCAGAACGCCGGCGGACAGGACTACGGCGAAGTGATCTTCTTCGGGACGATGCCGACGGAGGTGGAACGTCTCGCCTGCGAACGCTACCTCGCCCTGAAGTGGGGCGTCGCGTCGGCCGTCTACAAGGGCGAGGGGGCGGCGATCCGTCTGCAGGGGGCGGGGGAGCTCTCCCTCTCCGCAGGTGCGGACGCGACGCTGGACGGCGCGTTTGACGGCACGGTGACGCTGGACGGCGGCGTGCTCACGGTCGTGGACGGCGCGTTGCCGCCGGGCGCGGCCGACGTCCCGTCGGACGGGCGCGTCGCCTGGTTCGACCCCAGCGCGGATGGTGCGCTCGAGATGAGCACGAGGGCGGACACCCCGCTCTGCGTGCGCGTGCTGCACAGCCGCGACAACGCGGGCGTTCTCACCTCCGCGAACGACTACTATCTGCTGGGAACCTACGCGGACGGTTACGACCGGCGTCCCTGGCTGAACGCGGGCGCCCGCGGCGGCGCGGCCACGCAGTGGCTCGACTTCTCGAACCTGTACGCCGGGAACGGGGACGTGAAGGGCAACACGATCCGCCTCTTCAAGGGGACGGCCCCGACGGAGGAGAGCGCCAACACCTCGGCGACCCAGGTGAAGGTCCGCACGGCCTTCGTCGCGCTGGACTCCTCGAACGGCGGCGGAATGCCGCTCATCGACACGGTCGGCGCAACCGGCCAGATCAAGGCCCGCCAGCCGACGCGGAGCGTCATCATGCCCGTCTGGACGAACACGACGGTCGCGGCGGTGACGGAAGGGCAGACGCGGCTCGACGGCGTGCAGATCGACGGAACGGCGCGGGGCTACAACGGCAGACCCGAGGTGCTGTCCCTCGAAACGACGGCGGACGTGCCGCTCTCCTATTTCGGCTGGTACGGCATGGACGACGCCCAGCGGCAGAACGCCGAGATTCTGGGCGAGATCCTGCTTTTCAACCAGACGTTGCCCGAGGCGACGCGCGCGGCCATCGAGGTCTACCTGATGCGGAAGTGGACGGGGTTCGTCCCCGCGGGCTACGCCGATCTGCGCGGCGCCACGGTCGCGGGTTCGGGCACCGTGCGCGCGAAGAGCGTCAAGGCGCTGCCGGCGTTCGCGGATTCGTTCGCCGGCACGCTCGAATTGGCGCAGACCGACTTCGCGTTCACGCTCGACACGCGCCGGACGCCCGCCGTCGCCGACGCCGTCGTCCTGCCGTGCGCGGTGTCGCTGCCGAAGACGTGTTCCGTGACGGTGACGTGCGCGGCGAAGCCGAAGGCGGGCCTCTACTCGCTGGTGAAGGCCGCGGCCTTCTCCGGCGTCGAGGCGTGCACGCTGAACGTCGCCGGTGAAACCGGCGGCGCGCAGCTGCGGCTCGTGGTCCGGGCGGACGAACTCCTCGTCGAGGTGCCCTCCGACGGCACGCTGCTGATCGTGCGCTAGGCCGTTCCGGGGGCGTTGGGCGTGTACCGGCTGTTCTTTCTGGTCTTTCCGTTCGTCGCGTGGCCGATTCTTTTCTGGGTGGGGGTGCGTCCGCTCCGGCTCCCGGCCGGGCGGAAGCTCGTCCTCGCCCTGGCGCTGCTCGCCGCGTCCCAGAAGTTCGTGGTGTACGCGGTTCTGGGCGGAGATCCCTTCATGCCGGAATTGCCGTCCGCCTTCATCCACGCGACGGGCTGGGCCTATTCGGCCTTCGACGGCTTCCGGATCGTCCAGCTCAGCGATCTGCACTGCAGTGCGGCGGCACGTCGTGGATCCTGAACGACATGCGGGCGATGCTCCTGGCGATGGCGTCGTGCTTCGCCGAGTTCCCGATCCACGCCATGATTCCGTAGATCATGTCCCCGATGAAGCGGGCGACGGACTTGTGGAGATGGGGAACCTTTAAAAAACTCGGGCCCGCTTGATGTTTCAGCAAAAGGAAGGTATAATGGCCGCATGAAAAACGGACGCATCGTGACGGGTCTGGTCTTGTGCGCGGGAACGGCTCTGGCGGCATTGCAGCCGCTGCCGAAGGACGCGCTGCCCGACCCCGCCAGTTTGGAAATCAACCGGGGGCGGATCATCCGGTTCCTGAATCCGCTGCCGCGCATGCGCTGCGGGCGGAACGTCTGCGGCACCTACAACAACTGGGAGCTCGCCTACCCGGGCGTGCTGACGACGCGCGACACCGATTTGGGCAACGTGCTCTGGCATCTGCGGAAAGTCGTCTGGGCGGACCGCCGCCTCGTCTTCGTCGACGGCCGCGTGCTGATGTGCCAGCTCAACTGGATCCGCGACCACGTCCACCAGATGAAGGGCTACTGCCACTGGGAATACGACCTCACCAGCTTCCTCGACTTCATTCTCGACACCCAGCGTGCCGACGGGCAGTTCTACGAGCTGGTCAAGCAGTTGGACGATTTCCACTGGCGTTTCGTGAATCCCGATTGCCGGGTGCTCTATCCCGCCGACAATCAGGCGCTCGTGCGCCTGGAACTTGAGGCGGACATCGAGTATCTGATGGTCGAGGGCTGCCTGCAGGCCTGGCGCGTGACGGGGGACGACGCCTGGCTGAAGAAGGCGTTGCCGCGGCTGGAGAAGGGCATCGACTACCAGACGCGCGACGTCAAGCGCTGGGACGCCGCGCACGGCCTCTGCAAGCGTCCGTACACGATCGACACCTGGGATTTCACGGCCGATCCGCTTTCCGGGCACAATCGTACGATCCAGCTGGACGAGCCGATGGCGGCGATGCATGGCGACAACACGGGCGTCTACCAGGCGATGAACCAGCTCGCCTGGATGAATGAGCGCTTCGGCAACGCCGAGCAGGCGGCGCGGTGGCGCGCGCGGGCCGAGCAGCTGCGCGCGAACGTCATGAAACACCTCTGGACGGGCTCGTTCTTCCGCCATCAGCTGCCGCTGAACTGTCCGCCCCAGGACGAGCACGAGGCCACCCGCCTGTCGATGAGCGACGCGTACGCGCTCAACCGCGGCATCCTGACGCCCGACCAGTGCCGCAGCGTCATCGCCGCCTACCGGGCGCGGCGCCAGACGACAAAGGCGTTCGCGGAATGGTTCACGATCGACCCGCCGTACGGGACATTCAAGGACTATCCCGCGGGCGAGTACGTGAATGGCGCGATTTGTCCGTTCACGGCGGG
>JBJEWF010000049.1:0-17883 GCA_051884915.1 Kiritimatiellia bacterium | reverse complement strand
GTGGTGCAGTTTCGCCGCGGCGGTGAAGGGGGATGAGAAGGCGCGGCGCGGCTATGCCTTCATGTACGGGAACGCCGGCAATTGGGACGTGATCCGCGAATGCCATGAGAAGTCGATGCGCGAGGCGATGAGCAAGATTCTCTCCGAACGCGAAGCGGGACGGGCGGCGCGAGAGGCGAATGGGGATGCCGAGGCGAGGGGCCAAAGAACCCCGCCGCATTCAAAAGCCGATCCCGGACTCAATGTGCCGCGGAAGTTTGTCATAGAGCTGAAACGCGGCGATGCATCAGTCGTCGAACGGATTATCGGGCTCTTGTCAGAGGGGCCGATGAAGCCTTCGGCGCTGCGCAGGGCGGTCGGCATCAAGAGTCGGATTCACTTCAACCGCTACTATCTCGTGCCGATGCTCGAGAAGGGGCTTGTCGTTCGGACTGATCCCGACCACCCGAACTCGCCGCAACAGGCGTACAAGCTGGTATGAGTTACTGTGCCAATAATGCTGTATCAATAAGGTCAGACCCTTTTCTCTGCCGATCGTCCGCCCGCGACCTGGTGGCACGTTTTCGCGCCATCGGCGATGTGGAATTCTGGAATGCCGACGACGCGTCCCGCCGGGCCGTGCCGGAATGCCGCACGGCAGGCGACGGCATCACCGAAGTCGGCCTGAATCTCGCGCCGAGCGAATCGATCTTCGTGGTCTTCCGCCGGGACGGCGGCCCCCGAGCCGCGCCCGTTCCGCGGGGGAAGGTCGCGGAAGTGGCCGATCTCTCCCCGAACTGGAAGGTTTCGTTCCAGCCCGGGCGCGGGGCGCCTGCGGGCGAGATCGAATTCGCGCACTTGTCACGCCTCGACCAGTCGGCCGACTTCGGCATTCGCCACTTCTCGGGAACGGCGACGTATCGCCGCAGTATCGTACTTGACGCTTTGCCGGGCCAGACCTGGCTCGATCTCGGCGAAGTCCATGATGTCGCGCGGGTCTTCGTCAATGGCCGCGACTGCGGCTTTGCCTGGCATACGCCATTCCGCGTCGATGTCACGGACGCCGTGAAGGCGGGCCGCAACACGGTCGAAATCAAGGTCGCCAATCGTTGGTTGAACCGGTTGATCGGCGACGAACATCTGGCAGTCGAGGGGAAATGGCAGCCTGCACCCGGGCATCCCGAAACCACGCGCCTTCTGGCGGAGTGGCCGGAGTGGTTTATCGCCGGAAAGCCCGCTCCCGGCGGCCGCATCGCCTTCTGCACCTGCCGTCCGTTCGACCAGACCGACCCGCTCGTGCCGTCGGGCCTCGTCGGCCCGGTGCGGCTCCTGGGAAGATGGAAATGACGCGGCGTTTGGGGTCTGATCGGCCCGAAGACTACCGATGGGGGAAATAAAATCATGATGAGAATGTTTCTGTTGGCGCCGTTACTCGCGTTGACGGCGGTCGCCGCCGAATCCGGAACGGCGGCCACGCTTCCGGAAGAGTTCGGCTGGGTGGGGAAGTTCAGGAAATATGAAGGGAATCCGATCATACGTCCGCAGGGGAAATGGGCGGCGGATCTGATTTTCAATCCGGCGGCAATCGTAAAAGACGGGCGTGTCGGCCTTCTCTGCCGGGCGGTGAATCTTGAAGAGCAGCCGGCGGGCCGCGAGTGGAGCGTGTCATGCCTCATCTGGGCCTGGAGCGATGACGGCTATGATTTCACCTTGGACGAGAAGCCGTTCCTGCATCCAACCGCCGCTTGGCCGATGCCGGGGAAATGCCCCTATCCGGGCGGTTTCGAGGATCCGCGGCTCGTGTATGTTCCCGACGAGCGGCTTTACGTCCTGTGCTATACCGGCGTCCGGCATATTCCGGCGACGGCAACCGGGAAGGAGCGGTGGCACACCCCTGCGCTCATCGCCTGGTCGAAGGATCTGACGAATTGGGAATGGGGTCCGGAGATGTTTCCCAACCGGGCCGTCTGCATCACGCCGCGAAAAGTCGACGGCAAGTACTGGGCATATTACGACAACAGCACGCTGAAAACGAGCTGGAGCGAGGACCTGCGCACATGGCATCACACCGGAAATTCCGTCGTTCGCCAGCGCAAGAACATGTTCGATTCGCAGTTGTGCGAAGCGGTGGCCGCGCCGGTCATGGGCGAAAGCGGCATCCTGCTGCTCTACAATGGCGCCATGGGCGGAGATCAGCGCACCGATTACATGAGCCGCTGGACGAGCTGTTATGCCCGGGGAAACTTCAACGTCTATCAGGTCGGCTGGGCCTTGTTCGACAAGAACAATCCCGAGCGGCTGTTGGCGCAGTCCGCCGATCCGGTCGTTTCGCCGACCGAACCTTTCGAGCGCTTTGGATTTGTGAACGGAACGGTCTTCGCGTCCGGCCTTGTCAGGTTTCGCGGCAAATGGATGCTCTATTACGGCTGTGCGGACAACCGCATCGCCGTGGCCGTGGCCGAATAGGCGGCAGGACGCGGCCATTCGGCGAAAACGGAAACGGAACGCCACGGTCTGCCGGCCGTTTCTGCCGGCCGCCCCGCGTTTCGCTCCTGCATGCCCGCCCGTTGCCATTCGCGGCGTCCGCCATGTGACGGCCTGCGCATTTTCCGCCATGGCCATTTTTCGCTTGTGCCGGCTTTCCGTTATCTGATACACTGTGACCGGTTTGGGCATCTCGACCGGGCGGTCCACGAATGGAACGAATCACCAGAAAGGCAAATTGACATGAAGAAGATCTTACTGATTGGAATGGCGGCGTTGGCCTCGGCCGGCGCCGGCGCGGCGGACTTCTACGTCTCGCTCGAATCCGGAAAGAACAAGAACGACGGCACGAAGGAGGCGCCGCTCAAAAACCTCTGGAAGGCGCTGGAGAAGGCGGACACGGGCGACGTCATCCATCTGGCGGCGGGCAACTACCCGGGCAAGATGAAGTGCGGCTGGTTCATGCTCACGAAACCCGTCTCGATCGTCGGCGGCTATGCGCCGGACTTCTCGACGCGCGATCCGCTCAAGTACCGCACGCTCTTCCAGCCGGCGAACGAGCAGAACGACAAGAAAGGCAGCGGCCGCGGACTCCTGCACATGGAGTTCGAGAAGTCGCCCGCCAAGGCGCCCAAGGGCTTCAAGGTGAAATTCGACGGCCTGATCTTCGACGAAGGCTTCGCCTCCAGCTACCACGCCACGAAGGGCAAGCCCGAAGGGTTTGATACCGGCATGTGGCTGCAGGGACCCGCGAAGAATCCGGCGGACAAATGCGTGAGCGCCGACCGCTATCTGGTCTATTCCGCCTCGGCGGGACGCGCCGAGGGCGATCTTGAAATCAGGAACTGCGCCTTCATCAACGGCTCGAACATGGGACTCAACCTCAACTGGTACAAGGGCGAGATCACTGTCGAGAACTGCATTTTCGTCAACAACCGCATCATCGGCGCGAACGTGAACTGTTCGAATCCCAAACCCGCCGTGAAGTGGAAATTCAAGAACAACACCGTCCTCTTCACCTGGACGACCAAAAACGATCTCCTCGGCATGGGCTACGGCGTGCGCGCCAACACCAAGGTCGAAAGCGAGTTCGAGGACAACGTGATCGGCCTCAACGTGCTGAGCGGCCTCGACAACACGATGGGCAACCCGAAGGACAAGAAGGTGGAGATCGACGGCAACGTCTTCTTCCTCAACCGCGAGAGCGACGTCCAGATGACGATTTCGCCCTCGATCGCGAAGGTTCGCGTGGACGGCTTCGAGGATCTCGAAGGCACGGACGGCATCAAGTCCATCGAGGACAATGTCGACCTCGCCGATCCCAAGGCGTTCGAGGGCCGCATCGACGCGAAGTACCTCGATGCCTTCCTCTCGATGAAATGCTCCGAAGCGACGAAACTCGACGAGGGCAAGTGCAACGCGCTCCGTTCGGTGCTGGGGCTGCCGCTCCAGGGCACGATCAAGACCCAGTGCGACATGTATGCCAACCGCTATCCGTGGGAGACCGCGCTCAAACTCTTCGGCGCCCTTCCCGGCAAGGGCGCGCAGGACATCAAGTAAGGCGGAAGCCAACCCGACAAAAGGCGTCCCGGCTTTCGCCGGGACGCCTTTTGCGTCTCTGTTGGACGTCGTGTCGGCGCAGCGGGGCGATCCGCCCTTCCACGCGCGCGCCGCCGTCGCCGGACTGGCGGACGCCGCGGCCCGGACGCGCCGTCTTGCCGCACGGGCACGAGACGGACGCCGCGGCCCATCGGGCAATCGTCCGCAGCCAGCGACGCGGTCAGACGCGGTAGAATTCCTCCCACCCCTTGCGCGGCGTGCCCTCCGAGCCTTTCAGGAGCGCATTGGCCGTCGCATCCCCAACGACGACCTTCTTCACGGGATCGAACTTGAAGCCGCGGTTGAGACGCTGCGCGATGCAGCCAAGGCAGAAGACTTCGCTGAGCGGCCCCGACACCGAGAACGGCGAACGCGTCCGCTCCCGCCCCATCACGGAGAGGAGGAAGTTCTTGTAGTGGTTGGATCCCGGCTTCGGATAGTCGGGGATCTTCTCGCCGTCGCAGCGGAAGACCGCGGCGCCATGCGAACCGCCCTGCCAATAGACGCCGTCCGCGAAGCCGAAGAACTTGCCGGGGTTGAGCTTGCGCGTCTTGTCGGCGACCGAACCGGCCGCCGCCGGAATGTCCTTGCCCCAGTCGACGGCCTTGTGCCCCTTCGGAAGCTGCGGCAGGTTCTTCACGCCCTCGTACCATTCGAGGTCGACGGCGGGCCGCTTCCCTTTCGCGGCGAACGTGAAGACGAGCGTGTCCTGCATCGGGAACACGAACGGATTCCAGCCCTCCACGTCCTTGATCCGGATTTCCGTGGGAAGGCCCAGATCGAAGAAACGGTGCATCGTGTCCATCGTGTGCGCGCCCCAGTCGCCCAGACAGCCGTTGCCGAAGTCGTACCAGCTGCGCCACTCGCCCTGGACATAGTCCTTGGAATAGGCGTGATAACTGGCCGTGCCCAGCCAAGTGTCCCAATCAAGTCCCTTCGGCGGCTTCTCGCCCGCCGGGAACGCGCCGACCTTGCCGTTCCACTTGTGCCAACGGCGGGGATTGTTCATGTGCGCGACGAGACGCGTCAGCTTGGAGACGTCCAGAACGCCCGTCTCGACATAGTGCTTGAACTGGAAATAGTTGTTGCCGGAGTGCCCCTGGTTGCCCATCTGGGTGACGACGCCATACGTCCTCTCGGCGGCCATCAGCAACTCGCACTCCTCGAAGGTGTGCGCCAGCGGTTTCTCGGAGAACACGCCAAGCCCGCGCTTCATCGCGGCCATCAGCGCGGGGAAATGGGAGAAGTCGGGGTTCATCACGGCGACGGCGTCGATTTTGCCGTCCATCGCGTCCAGCATCTTGCGGAAATCGCGGAAACGCAGCACGTCCGGATACTTCTTGAGCGCGGCGACGCACTGCTTGCCGTCGAGATCCGTGTCGCAGAGCGCGGCGATCTTGGCAAGGCCGGTCGCCTCGAACTGCTGGATGTCGTGCCAGGCCTGCTGGCCAATGCCGACACACGCCAGACGGACCTTGCCATCCGGACAACGCGGCGACGCGCAGACGCCGACAGACGGGAATACGCCGGCCGCCAAGGCGGCCTTCAGGAACGAACGACGAGACGAATTGACAGTTTTCATGCGCCCATTATCGCAATTTCCTCCCTGCGCGTCAAGCGCAAAGGACCGGTTTTCCGGCGCGCCGGAAAACCGCTCCTCCCGGATGGCTCGGCAGGCCGGAAGGTCCTGACGACGGGACGCGCCGCCCGGCGGTCCCGGTCGGAACCGCCGGTTGCACCGCTCCCGTGCGCCGTCAGGGCGCATAGCCGAAACACGTCAGGCAGAACGCGCGGAACCACGCGCAATGGCCGATCAGCCAATCGACAGGACCGCAGACCTTCCCGTTGACGTAGTTCGGCAGCCACAGCGCGATGTCGGGAACGACCATGATCAGGACGATTGCAACGACCATGAGAACGAGGAACGGGATGATCGACGAGTAGATGTCCTTGATCGTGATGCAGTCGGGACTCATCGCGCGCATCATGAACAGGTTGTAGCCAAACGGCGGCGTGATGTAGGCGATCTGGCAGGTGATCGTGTAGAGGACGCCGAACCACACCGAACTGAAGCCAAGCTCCTTCACGAGCGGAATGAACAGCGGCGCGACGATGATCAGCATGGCGGTGTCGTCGAGGAAGATGCCCAGGACGATGAAGGCCAGCTGCATCATGAAGAGGACGCACCACGGCGAGAGCCCGAGATCGCCGGTGAAGAACCGCTTCAGGACGTCGACGGCGTGAAGCGAGTCGAAGACGGCCGAGAAGCTGAGCGCGGCCATCATGATCCAGAGGAACATGGCCGAATTGTTCAGCGTCTCCTTCAGGGTCTTGATGAAGACTTGCCGCGTGAGCCGTTTCTTGAACAGGGCGATGAGGAAAGCCGCGAGCGCGCCGACCGCGGAACTCTCCTCCAGCGAGGTCAGGCCGGAGAAGAAGGAGCCAATCACGCTCAGCACCAGCAGAATCGGCAGAATGCCCGCCCGCAAGACCTTGAATTTCTCGCCCCAGCTGAAGTTGCGCTGATCTTTCGGCAGAATCGGGCCGAGCGACGGGTTCAGGCGGCAGCGGATCACCACGTAGCCGAAGAACAGGAGCGAAAGCAGCAGCGCCGGGCCGACGCCGGCCAGCCAGAGGTCCTTGACCTGCTCACGGGCGATCATGCCGTAGAGGACGAGCACGATAGAGGGCGGAAACAGAATGCCCAGCGACGAGCCGGCCTGGATGACGCCGGAGATCATCCGCTTGTCGTAGTTCCGCTTCAGCAGCTCCGGCAGCGCCACGGAGCAGCCGATCGCCATGCCGGCCACGGAAAGCCCGTTCATGCAGGAAATCATGATCATCACGAGCAGCGTGCCGACCGCCAGACCGCCGCGAAGGCCGCCGAACCAGACGTGGAACATCCGGTACATGTCGTTGGCGATGCCCGATTCGGAGAGCATGAAGCCCATGAAGACGAACATCGGCAGGGTCAGCATCGGATACCAGTTGAAGAGCTTGATCGCCGCATTGAAGCCGTAGCCCAACGCGCCGCGGTCGATGAAGACGAGCGCGAAGGCGACGCCGACAAAGCCCATGACGCCGAAGACGCGCTGCCCCGTCAGCATCAGGGCCATCAGGAGCGAAAACATCAGAAAGATGATGACGCCCGGATTTTCGAGCATCCACTCGACGAGGCTCAACGATTCATGCATAGCACACCTCTGATATCAACGAGAACCGCAAGGACAAGGACCGATACGCCCATGACGAACCAGGTCGGATTCGAAAACGCCACGCCGAGACCGTACCCCACGGCGGTCGAAAGGACGCCGACCGCCGAGAAGACGGCGTAGGGCAGCCAGCGGGAATGCTCCACGTCGGGATTGACGGGCGTCGGGATGGCCGCGATCGGCTCCTGGGCCTTCGGAATGCGCGGATCGAACACCTTGATCAGGTCCCGGCCCTTCGGATCCGGTCCGAAACCTAAAGTCCCCGGCGCGCCGTCGGTCATGAACAGACGCGCCCAGCCGATCATGGCGAACAGCCCGAAGCCCGGAATGAGCGAAAAGAACAGCGCGGCAATCAGCCACCAGCCGCTCATGTCGAGATCGTGAAAGCGCCTCACGGACGCCGGCAGAAGGGCGATTGGCGCGCCGACGGCGAGGAACGCCCCCGCCAGCACGAGCAGCAGCGCCGGGCCGCCCTCGACCGAGACGGACGGCAGCGAGAAGACGAGGAGGCCAAGTCCGACGGCTTCCGCCACGCAGCAGATCGCGAAAAGGCGCCAGTATTCCGCCCGCGTGGCACGGCCCTGGAAGAGCCGTTCCTCCTCGTGTTCGGCGCTGGGCAATTCCAGCGGCTTCTTCAGCGCCATGCAGAGCGACTTGACGAACTCGACGGTCATCTGCAGAAACATGAAAAAGATGCCGATTTCCATGGCGATCTTGATCGGCGCCATATAGGGCGCCCAGACGGTGTGGTTGATCTGCTTGGAGACGATCGCGTAGGCGCAGCTCTGCCACCCGCCGATCAGCATGACGACCAGATAGAACAGCACGAAAAACGAGGTGATCGCGTCGGCAATCGCCTTCGTGCGCGGCTTCCAATTCGCATACAGGAAGTCCATGCGGACATGTGCGCCTTCCTGCAGGGAGTAGCCCGCGCCCAGCAGATAGTAGGCGCCGACCGCGAACTGGGCCGTTTCCAATGCCCAGATGGTCGAGACGTCGCCGCCGCGTACGAAGACCGGGAACATCAAGACCGCCAGGATCACCAGCAGCAGGTACATTGACGCGTAGCCAAGATACCGCACCATCCGCTCGATGAAACGAACGTAGCTTTCCAACATAGCATCCTCCGCCGGGAACGGCCGGATGGAAGCGCCGCACCGCGACGCTTCCATCCGGACACTGACGTCCATCAATACCGGTACGGTTTGCCGGCCTTGGCCATGACCGCATTGTATTTGCGGAAGATCTCGACGACCTTCTGCGCGCGCGGCGACTCTTTGGCGATCTCCTCCCAGAACGGAATCGCCTTCTTTTCGACTTCCGCCCATTCGCTGTCGGGGATGGAGCAGAGCTTCAGTTTGCCGCCGTTGACGCGCAAGTCCGCCTCGCCGCCCCAATACCAGTACTGGCGGTAGTAGTGCGACGAGTCCATCGAGAGCTTGAACAGCTCCTTCAGGTCGTCCGGCACCGCCTTCCAGCTTTCGGTATTGGCGAAATAGGAGCCGATCCAGGCGCCGGACAGCGAGTTGGTCACAAAGTACTTGCAGGCATCCGCCCAGCCCACCGTGTAGTCTTCGGTGATGCCGGACCACGCCACGCCGTCGAGCGTCCCCGTCCGCAACGCCATCTCGGCGTCTTCATACGGCAGCGTCACCGGCACGACGCCGAACTGGCTCAGAAAGCGCCCCGCCGTCGGGAAGGTGTAGACCTTCAGGCCTTTCAGGTCGGCGAGATGGTTGATCGGCTTCTTGGTGGCGAAATGGCACGGATCCCACGAGCCGGCCGAGAGCCACGTCACCTTGCCGCCCGACGCCTCCTTGTAGGACTCCGCCCAGATCTTGTCGAGCCCGTACTGCGAGAACAGCACCGGCACGTCCAGCGAATAGCGCGAGGCGAACGGGAAGTAGCCGCCGAAGACGCGGACATCCGCCGCCGAAGACATCGAATCGTCATCGCTTTGCACGCCGTCGAGCGTTCCCGCCTGCAGGGCGCTGAACAGTTCCGAAGTCGGAACGAGCTGGTCCGCATAGTACAGATCGATGTGCATGCGCGAGCCGGCCACCTTGTTGAAGGCGTCGATTGCCGGCTTGCACACGTGCTGCGCCAATGCCGTTCCCGCGTAAGTCTGGAAACGCCACTTGATCATGCGGTGAGTCTGGGGAATCGTCACGCCCTTGTCAAGGTCGCTGCGCTTGTCGCAGCCGGCCAATGTCGCGCCGGCCACGCCGACGCATGCGGTTTTCAGGAACTCCCTCGCTGTCATCTTGTTCATTGCTTTTCCTTTGCTTCTCCTGCAGCATTGCAGGTTCGCAAGGCTAATAGCAAAAGCCATGCCAAGGGCGTTCCGCCGGACCCAGACGCCCATTTGCGGCGCCTGGACCCGTTCCGCCTGCCGTTTTCCGGGCCTCGGGGCGACAAATAATGTAAACGGAAGAAGATTCTTGTAACACGCCCCGCGCGCGAACCGGCGGGACGGCCGGACCGCGTCTACTTTTCGCGGTAGTATTGGATGAACGCGGCGAACGGATAGCCCATGGACGGGTAGTTCGGATACGGATGCGGATTGCCGGTCTGGACGTTCAGCGTCTCCGCGCCCCGGTAGTCGGCATACGGCGCCGTCACCGGTCCCCGGGCGGGATTGAATCCGTGGTCGTTGTCCGTCGCGATGCCGGCGTCGAGCAGATAATACCCTTCCGCCTCGCGCCGGTCGAAATTCCTGATCAGCCAGTCGCGGAAACGCCACATCGCCGCATTCTGCCGCGGGGTGAAATCGCCCGCCGCGTTGTCGATCGAACCGCAGGTGCTGCAGGGAATCGCGATCACGAACTTGCCGTTCGGGCACGCGTTCAGATAGGATTCCTTGACGATTCGGATGCGCTCCCCCCACGACGTGAAATCGGCGTCGAGCCGGCCCCGGAAATCGTTCAGCCCCAGCAGCACGAACAGGAACTGCGGCGCCTTCAGGTTCCACATCTTCAGATACGTCCCGTAGTCGAAGTGCCAGCCAAGCGCCTTTGCGTCCACGGGCTGCCAGGCGGTGCCCTCCCAGCGGACCATCGTGTTCGCGTCGCCGTCGAACTGGATGTCGCCCGGCTGCGGATCGAGGAGCACGCCGGTCCGCTCGTCGAAGCGCCCCACCTGGTCATCGAAGCGCGAGCAGGAGTAGGTCGGCTCGAATCCCTTCGGCTGCGTCTTCCGGGCGCACTTCCAGGCCAACTTCCAGAACGCGCGCGCCCCCCAGTAGCGGCCTTCGGCCGGCTGCATGTAGCCGTGGTAGGACTGGCATTCGCGCGTGGGCACGTTGAAGTAGGAATTGAGCGTCCAACCGCCGCGCCCTTCGTTGTACTGGCCGTCGCCGCACTTCAGCAGCCCCACGAGATGGAGGTTCGGCACGGCGCCGCTTTCCAGCAGCGCCTTGCGGAAGAACTGGCCGTGCGTGAAGCTGTCGCCGAGAATCTGCGCGTAGACGTCCCCGCGGCCAATCCCCTTCTGCCCCACGCGGAGCGTCGTCCGCTGGCGTTTGACCACGTCGAAGGTCCTGCCGTCCACCAGCGACACGTCGATCACGGCCCCTTCAACCGGCTCCGCAATCGAGGCGACGTGATTCAGCCGGCGCAGGAACGCGCCCGTCTTCGGCGTCATGTCGAACCGGACGAAATCGTCGTGCGGCCGCCACCGCTTGATGAACGGCTGGACGAACATGTCGTTCTGCGTGCCGGACAGCATCCAGAGCGCGGACGGCAGACAGATGTCGTTCGTGAACGGCTCGTCCGCGAATTTCGCCGCCTCCGCCGCCATGTTCGCGCCACCTCGCGCCGTGCTCGTCTTCCAGACGAAATCCCGTCTCGTTCCCTCGTACAGTTTCCCGCGGCCCGCGCCGCCGTCGAACGCGCAGGTCTCAACGACCAGCCGGCCCGCGCGGTGGACGATGGCCGTCGACTTGCGAAGTCCCATCAGCGGATTGTTGCGGAACCCGCTGCGCGCGAGGATGGCCGGCGCGTGGACGTTGTAGCCGATTTCGGCCGTGTCGGCCTGGCAGCCGTCCAGCGTGTTGTCGCCGCCGACGATGTCGAAGGCAATCGAACCGACGAGCATTTCCGGCACGCCCTTGGCGAGAAGATTCCGCTCGTCGGCGTCGGTCCAGACGGGTTCCGCGCCCGTCGGGTCCGACGGGCCGCCCCGCATTTTCCGCTCGTTCGCGCCGCAGAGGGAGGCCCACGTCCGGACGTCCAGGCCCTTCGGCGGAACCATCCCGCCCCGCACGTGGCAGCGCGTCAGGCGGTTCGCGCTTCCGCGCACGCGCAGACCGACCGTGTAGTCGGTCACGACGACGTCCGTGAGATGGCAGCCGGAGACGGCGATGTCGACGCCGACGTTCCCCGCCAGCCCCTTCATGTCGCACGTGCAGCAGACGTTGTGGGCGACAAGCTTGCGAAAATGGCCGCCGGTCCGGCCCGAAACCTCCAGGCCGACCCCGCGCCCATTGTGCAACGTGACGTCGGACAGCGTGAAACGGTGCGCGTTTCCGATGCGCAGGCAGCCGGCCAGGCCGTTGCCGTCGACATCGCCGCCACGGATGAAAAACCCCAGATCGCCGCAGGTCTTCCCGCCCGGCCCGGACACCGTCGGCGCCTGGCAGTCGCCGTCCCAGGCCAGCAGAAAGTCCATCGGCGCCGTCGCCACGAGACGGGCCGCCGGATGCATGTCGAGCGAACACCGGTTCGTGATCGCCAGCGGCGTGGCGATCGCGTACTCGCCCTTCGGCACTTCGAGAATGCCGTTCGCCGCCGCGTCGATCGCCCGGCGGAAGCGCGGCGCATCGTCGCGCTCCCCCGCCAGCCGGGGAAAATCCGCCAGCCGCGCATCCGCCAGCGACGCCACGAGCGGCAAGGGCGCCAGAACGAGAATCCCCAACCAGTCTCCGATCTTCGGCATGTCCGGATCCTGCGGTCCGACGGTTGCCCCGTCCGGCCTACTTCACGTCCTTGAGATTGGCCGGCGTCTTGTTCGTGTACCAGTCCGCCAGCGTCTGCACCGCCAGTTTCGGACGGCGATTCGCGTCGAACAGGCCGGCCCAGCTCATGGCCAGGTGCTTCCGGCCGTCGCCCGCGCATTCGCGGCCGCACGTGCGCGTGTCGAAATACTGCCAGAAGGAAATGCCCGCAAGCCCCGGATTGTTCCAGACGGCCTCGGCCACGATGCCGTCGTACTCGGCCTGGAAGTTCTCCGTGTCGGCCGGCGCGGACGGATCGCGCGCGCCGTAGAGCGCCGACGTCCCCATTTCCGAGATGATGAGCGTCTTGCCCGGATGCTTCGCCTGGAAATGCCGGACCGCCCAGTCGATGCCGTATCCGGGCATGTTGTGGATCTTCTCGACCAGCTCCCCGTGCACGCCCGGATGGCCGTTGATCGTTCCCGGATAGGTGTTGAACGCCACGATGTCCGTGTTCTCGTTGCAGATGTCCTTCGCGATCAGATTGCAGGCGAAAGTCACCAGACGGCCCGAATCCTCGGCCTTGATGGTGGCGATCAGCCGGTCGACGAGCGCCTTGCATTCGACGCTGTCGCTCCGGCATTCGTTCAGGAAGGCGAAGATGATCACCGACGGGTGGTTGAAGCTGTTGCGGACCATCAGCGCCGTCTGCTCGATCTGCTTGGCGATGAACTGCGGGTCGACCAGTTCGTTGTTGCCGTCCGTGCGCTTGAAGGTGTAGGTCTGTCCATTGCCCCAGCCCAGCGACTCCTCCCACACGAGCACGCCCATCTCGTCGCAGAGGTCGAGGAAACGCTGCGACTGCGGATAGTGCGCGCCGCGCAGGAAATTGCCGCCCATCGCCTTGAGGTTCTGGAGATCGATCAGCATGAGCCCCTCCGGCGTCGAGGCGCCCAGCTGCAGCTGCTGCTCGTGGCGGTTCGCGCCCTTGAGGAAGATGCGCCGGCCGTTGAGGTAGAGGCCGCCCTCCTTCGCCTCGATCGTCCGGATGCCAAACCGCGCGCGCACGCCTTTCGCCGCGACCGTGTGCAGATTCGGCTCCTCGGGGGACCACAGCCTGAAGGACGGCACCGCGACGCGGGCGCGTCCGTTCCGGAACGTCGCCGCGACTTCGTTGGCGTCGTCGAAGACCAGCGTCGTCGCGAAGTCCTTCTCCGCAAAGTTGACGGCTTCGATTTCCACCGTCCCCGTGGCGTAGTCCCGCGTCCGGACGAAGAGCCTGCGGTTGTCGAACGTCAGGGACACGCCGCGGTAGAAGCCGCCCCACAAATGGAAATCGTAATAGGGCCGCACCAGCTTCTGGTAGCTCCAGTCGAAACGGTTGTCCACCGCCGCGACGAGTGTGTGGACGCCTGCCGCCAGGGCGCCGACCGGCAGCTCCACGCGGCTGTACGGGAGATCGTCGACGCCGATCTCGCGTCCGTCGATCCAGAACCGGCCGTAAAGCCCGATGCCGTCGACGACGAGCCAGGCGGCGGGCTTCGCCTCGTCCAGCCTGAACGTCCGGCGGTACATCGCCGTGCCGCGCTTCATGAACGTCCGGGGCATCGCGTCGAAGCAGCCCGGAACGACCATCAGGCCCGTCGCGTCGAACGCGGGACCCGTCACCTCCGTGATCGGCCGTCCCTCGTCGAAACGGAACTGCCAACTGCCGTTCAAGTCCAGATCGGCGACCCCCGCCAGCGTGAACGCCGCCGCGAGGACTGTGCAAAAGACTCTCTTCATGATTTCTAACCTCCTTGTTGTGGATCTGTCGCTGTCAAGAATAGACTTCCGAATGCCAGCCATGGCGGCGCGCCGCTTCGACGTTGGCGGGCGTGTCGTCGAGAAACATCAACCGCTCCGGCGCCAGCCCGAGACGGGCGGCCGTCAGATCGTAGATCGCCCGTTCGGGCTTGAACAGTTTCACCAGACCGGAAATCACCTCGACGTCGGCAAAGGCCCGATAGGCCGCCATGCGCGGCACGAACAGCCGTTCGTAGAAATCCGAGGACATGTTCGAGAGAATGCCGATTTTCTTTCCGGCCGTCTTCACGAGACGCATCAGCTCCAGCGTGTCGGACCGCCGCTCGCGCACCCAGCTTGCGGCATCGAGTTCCCACAGGTCCGCCAATTCGGACGCCGAAACCGTGCGGCCGGCCGCGGCGAACGTCCGCCGGTAGTAGTCGTCGAACGAAATGAAATCGCCATCCCACAGATGGCGGCATTCCGCCCACATCCGGTCGACAATCGCGCGGGAGACGCCGCGCTCTTCGCAGTAGCGGTAGACGCTCCAGCCGTCGTTCCGCGGCGAAACCGTCATCACGCCGCCGAAATCGAAAACGACGCCGTCGAGGTCTTTGACGCGCGCGAACCAGTCGGCCGGGCTCCGCGTCATCTCCAGCCCTCCGGCAATGCGCCGAGAACCGTCTCGACGACCTGGTCGAGCGTCAGCTCGGACGAATCGATCTCCAGCGCGCCATCCGCCTTTCTCAGCGGCGCGTACTGGCGCGTCGAATCGATCCGGTCGCGGGCGAGCAGCGAGGCCTTCACGGCTTCCGCGCTCTGGTTGGCGATGCCCTTGGCGACCTCCTCCTGCTGGCGGCGGCGCGCACGGACCTCGGCGGACGCGGTCAAGTAGAAGCGGGCCGGCGAATCCGGAAAGACCGCCGTCGTGATGTCGCGCCCCTCGACGACAAGATCGCCGTACCGCGTCAGGTCCCGGAGAATGGCCGTGACCCGGTCGCGGACGGCTTTGACCGTCGCGACCGGCGAGGCGTGCGCGTTGATTTCGGGCGTGCGGATGCGGTTGCCGGGCGCCTCGCCGTCGACATAATAGGCGATCGCGCCCTTTTCGGGACGGCACGCGACGGCAAGCGTCCCGGCCACCGCCGCAACCGCTTCGGAATCGGACGTGTCGACGCCCCGCACCAGGCACTGCCAGGTCATGATCCGGTACAGGGCGCCCGAATCGACATGGAGGAAACCGAGCCTGTCTCCCACGCGCTTCGACGTGGAACTCTTGCCCGATCCGCTCGGGCCGTCAATGGCGATGACTCTGCTCATGGTCGTCTCCTTTCGGAAAAAGAACCGATGGTTCCGCGCGGCGAATAAGCCGGATTCTGTTCACCTCCCTTGCGGAAGGCTCCGATCATTCATCTGACGCAATCAACCCGGGATTTCACCGCATCCCCGCGGACGCGGACCGGACGGGTCGCCCGTTCAATCCCCTATTTGATCTTGCTCCGAGGAGGGCTTGCCCTGCGGGCGGACTTTCATCCCCACCCCGGTGGGCTCTTACCCCACCCTTTCACCCTTGCCCCCCGTTGCCGGAAGGCGGTCTGTTCTCTGTGGCGCTTTCCATCCGCGGCGCTTACCGCCGCGTTCCCGGCCTTGACGACCGGGTCCTCTACCCTGCGGAGTCCGGACTTTCCTCACCCGTTTGGGCGCGACCGGTCACACGCGCGGAACCATCGGAAAATTCAAAGATCGCGATAAAGGATGCGCCCGCACATCGTGCACGTGACGATGTCCCGCTTGTGCAGGACGCTCTGCGCGACATACGGCGGCTGCTTCATGTGGCAACCGTCGCAAACGCCCGCGTGGGGATCGCCGTCGACCTCGGTCAGCGGGACCACCACCGGCCAGCGTTTCGTGTGGAGGCGCTCGTAGACGAGAAGCGCCTTCTTTTCCGGAACGCTCGTCATCTGGGCCACCTTCTCCGCGCGCCGGGCCTCAAGCGCGGCCAATTCGGCCTTGACTTCGGCGAGGCGGGCGTCCAAATCGCCGATCAGGCCGTCCACGCCACCCTTCTCGGCATCGACCTTGGCCTGCGCGTCCTCCACCTGCTTCTGGAGCGAGGGCAGACGGTCCTGCAACGCCAGCGCGCGATCCTCTGCGGCCTGGGCGTTCATCTCCAGCGTCTCGATCTGCATGATGGACTGCATCATTTCCTTGTTGGACTGGATGCTCGCCTGGCCGATCTTGAGCTGCTGCACGCGCGCGCGGATCTCGACCGCCTCATCCTCCTCGGCCTTGATCTTCGCCAACATGTCGTCCAACTGGTGCCGTGCAATCTGCAGCGTCGCGTTCACGCCGGAAAGACGCGCATTCTCCTGCGCCTTGAGCTGGGGGATGTCCTTTGCCTCGCGCTCAAGATCGCGGATCTGCCCGTCAAGATCCTGGATTTCAATCAAATGCTGAATCACATCACTGTCGTTCACCGGCCACTTCCTTTTCTTTCGCGAAAAAACGAAGCCATATTTTACAGAAAACTTCACGGGCCGTCAATAGACACGAAAGATTCGGATGTGGCCGATGCCGTGGAATCCGCTCTTTCCCCCGGAATCCCTGGATCGTTTCTCCCTGCGCCGGAAGTGTTTCGGCGACCAGCAGCCGCATTCTCCGGCAGCCACGGCGGACGCCCAGTCGACGGTGCACGGAGAAACACGCGCGCCCGTGCGGAGCGGCGCTGACGCCCCTCCTCGCCCTTTCCGGAATACGTTGGGGCATCCGCGCATCCGCGCGGATGTCACCGCGAAATCCATCCTCCGATTCTGCCGCGTGTTCCGGGGACCGCCGCCGCATTGTAATGTTTATATAAACTATACAATGCACACTGCAACAGGTCGACCGCCCGGGACCGGCGCACTGGCGCGTGACCGTGCGAAGGTCGCCGCGGGGCACGTCCTCCGGTTCTGCCGCATTGGCCGGGGCCGCCGCGTATTGTAATGTTTATATAAACTATACAATGCAGTCTACGACAGGTCGGCCACCCTCGGAATCGGCGCACTGCCGTGTGACCGCGCGGATGTCACCGCGAAACCCGTCCTCCAGTTCTGCCGCATGGGCCGAGGCCGTCGTGCATTGTAATGTTTATATAAAATATACAACGCGGACTACAACAGGTCGGCCACCCCGGACCGGCGCCGTGCCGCGGAGAACGGAGGAGGCGGAATGTTGTTCGACGTTCTCTCCTTTTCAGATTTCGACTTGGGCTGCGCCACCGAACTTCGCGCAGAATACCCGTAACACGGAACCCCGGTTCTTCTACATGGACCGTGACTCGTCGCTCATTGTAATGTTTATATAAACTACACAATGGTGCTCTACAACAGGTCGACCACCCGGGACCGGCGCCGTACCGCATGCCCGCGCGGATGTCGCCACCGGGTCCGTCCTCCGGTTCTGCCGCATGGACCGGGGCCGCCATGTATTGTGATGCTTATATAAACTATACAATGCACTCTACAACAGGTCGGCCACCCCGGACCGGCGCCGTGCCGCGGAGGACGGAGGAGACGGAATGCCTCTCGCCATTCTCTCCTTTTCAGATTTCGACTTGGTCTGCACCACGGAATTTCGCGTAGGATACCCGTAACACGGAACCCCGGTTCTTCTACATGGGCCGTGACCGTCGTGCATTGTAATGTTTATATAAACTATACAATGCACACTACAACAGGTCGACCGCCCGGGACCGGCGCACTGGCGCGTGACCGTGCGAAGGTCGCTGCCGGACACGTTCTCCAGTTCTGCTACACAGACCGGGGCCGTCGTCGCATTGTAATGTTTATATAAAATAGGTAATGTGGCAAAGTCTGGGATGAGGTTCTGTTGATACGCTGCCACTATCGC
>JBJEWF010000048.1:0-17999 GCA_051884915.1 Kiritimatiellia bacterium | reverse complement strand
CCGGAACGCGCGTTGGAACAATCATGGCGATTGCCGGACGGGCCACGCCCTCGATCCGCTTCAGCGTGAACATGGCCGCCGCCGCAACCGCGCCCGAATTGCCCGCGCTCATCATCGCGTCCGCCCGGCCCTCTTTCACCAACTGCATGCAGACGTTGATCGAACAATCCTTCTTGTTGCGGATGCCGCGTGCCGGCTCTTCGTCCATCTCAAGGACTTCAGAGGCGGAAACAACCTCAAGCCGTCCCGCCTTCTGCGCCTTTTCGAGCACCTTTGCCAGTTCCTTGTCCTTCCTGACAGAGGCAAATTCCTTGTCGATCCGGTCCATCTGACCGACAAGAAGCACCTTGACATCGGGACGGCCCGCCGCCGCCTCAATGGCCCCAATGACGACCTCATGAGGAGCAAAATCCCCACCCATGGCGTCAACCGCCACACGTGTCAACTGCTTGTCCATACCCATTTCCATCTGCCGAGAAGGCTATACGCATACGCGCATAGCCTTCCTCATGGCAGATCCGTCAACCTACTTCGCCTTGACGGAAAGCACCTTGCGGCCCTTGTACATGCCGCAGTTCGGGCATACGCGGTGCACCTGCTTCAGGCCACCGCAGTTCGGACACGGCTGCGTGGCCGCCAGAATCGCCTTTTCAAGCTGACCGACGCGCTGGCGCTTGCGCATTTTCGACTTTTTATGCTTAGGTGATGCCATTTTCTTCTCTCGCTTTCTTCTTGTCTAACCAACAATCACTTTTCCAGTTCCAAGGCGTCAAGCGCCCCCCACCGACTGTCCTGCTCGTCATGCGAGCACGCGCAAGACCCCTCGTTGAGGTTTTTCCCGCACATCGCACATACGCCACGACAATCTTCCCGACAAACCGGATAGGTCGGCAAAGCCAGTATTATACACTGTCTAAGTTCATCCGTCAAATCGACGAATTCCGTTTTTTCACCGACCTCGACGCTGGCCGTAAAATCGGGGACCGTCACCGTGAAATCGAAATCCGCTCCGCAGCGCGAACAAACCGCATCAAAATCCTGCGCCAGCCTGCCGCGCACGAGGAGCTCCGTCCCCAGGACCTGCGCAAACAGCTCGTAGCGGATTCCCGCAAACGGACGCAGATAGGGGTCGTCCGCCATCTCCAGAACGGCATCGTCCAAAACGCCCGACAGGTCTTCGCCGTCGGCGTCCAGCCGCGCCACGTCGATTGAAAACTTCTCATCCATGGTGCCGCATCTGCAGACGTTGCTGAACGGCCGGCGTCAGGAACGGGGACGTATCGCCGCCGTAACGCGCGATTTCACGAACCGTCGAAGCCGTCACGTAGGCCAGATTCTCGGACGGCATCATGAAAAGCGTCTCGATCTCGGGCGCCATGCGCCGGTTCGTCAACGCCATCTGGAATTCATACTCGAAGTCGGAATAGACGCGCACGCCCCGAATGACAGTCCGCACATTCCGTTTGCGGCAGAAGTCCACAAGCAGCGTATCAAGGACCTCCGCCGTCACGTTCGCAAGCCCCGCCCTCTCGACGTCCTCGCGGATCATCGCGAGCCGTTGCTCCGCATCGAACAAAGCCCCGGCCTTCACGCTGGTCGCGGCGACCGCGACGATCAGGTGATCGTACAATCCGGACGCGCGCCGGATCAAATCGAAATGACCCAGCGTCATGGGATCGAACGTCCCCGGATAAACTGCCCATGTCTCCGTCACGCGGACATTATATCATTTTTTACGATAGACGGCGAGACGCGTTTGCCCGTATGTGCGATCCCGGACGAGATCCCACGGCGCGCTCTCGTCCGGCCGCTGATGCGCCTTCATCTCCGCCACGAAGATGCCGCCCGGCCTGACGACGTTCCTTTCGGCGAGGATCTGAAGGAACTGGGCATATCCCCGCTCTTCGCCCAACGCATAGGGCGGATCGGCAAAGGCAATGTCAAACGGCGTCCCCGCGGCCGCATTGAAGGCCGCCAACCAGTCAAAGACGTCCGCCCTCACCACGGTGCTTCGCGTTTCCGCCCGGACCATCGCGAGATTCGCCTGCAGACACGCCAGATGCCGCGGGACCAGTTCGACGAACGTCGCCCGCGCCGCACCGCGCGACAGGGCCTCGATGCCGACGCTGCCCGAACCCGCGAACAAGTCCAGGAACGACGTCCCCGCCAGTTCGAACTGGAGCATCGAGAAGAGCGCCTCGCGAACGCGGTCCTGCGTCGGCCGCACGGCGTCCCCCGAAGGGACCTTCAGGTTGCGTCCCCGCCACGAACCGCCTGAAATCTTCATGCGAACACCTCCTCGGCCACGCGGACCGTCGCCATCGCGTCCTTTGCATAGTAGGTCGCGCCGATCTGCGCGGCGTAGTCCGCCGTCAGAACCGCCCCGCCGACAACCGTCCGGCAATCGGACTTCGCGGCCTTCAACTGCCGGATCGTCTCTTCCATGAAGCCGACCGTCGTCGTCATCAGCGCGGAGAGGCCCACCAGTCTGCAGTCGAGTTTCACGGCCGTCTCCACGATCGTTTCCGGCGGCACGTCGCGCCCCAGGTCGACAACCTTGAATCCGTAGTTCTCCAAGAGCGCCCGCACGATGTTCTTGCCGATGTCGTGGATGTCGCCCTTCACCGTGGCGACGACAATCGGCCCGCGTCGGGCCGTGGCGCAACCGCGCTTCGCCAGTTCTCTGCGGATGACTTCAAACGCGGCGCTCGCCGCTTCGGCCGCCATCAGCAGCTGCGGCAGGAAGACGCGTCCCCGCTCGAATCCGCTGCCGACGATCTCCAGCGCGGGCACGATCTCGCCGTCGACGACTTCGACCGGCGTTCGCCCTTCCGCCAACAGCTCGCCCGCAATCGCCGCCGCGTCGCTTTTCAGGCCATGTCCGATCGCCGCCGCCAACGGCGAGCGCCCCGTCTGCGGAATCGCCGCCCGTTCGCCCGCAGCAGGTTTCGCGGGAGCCGCCGGCGACCCGCCGACCGTCCCCGCCGCCACGGCCGCAATCCAATCCGCGCAATTGCGATCCCGCCCCGACAAGGCCCGCCAGGACCTGTAGGCCGTCATCATCTCGACCGAAAGCGGATTGACGATCGCCGTCGTCAACCCCGCCTGGAGCGCGAGCGCATAGAATGTCGCGTTCAGAAGCGGCCGCGCCGGCAGTCCAAAGGAGACGTTCGACACGCCCAGAACCGTGCGGCAGCCCAATTCCGTCCTGACGCGCCGCAGCGATTCGAGAATCACCGGCACGCTTGCCGCATCGGCGCTCACCGCCAGACAAAGCACGTCGATGATGAAATCGCAGGGCCGCAGTCCGTACTCGGCGCCCCGTGCCAGAATCTTCTTCGCGATGGCCAGACGCCCCTCGGCCGTCGGCGGGATGCCCGCCTCGTCCAGCGTCAGCGCCACCACGACGCCTCCATATTTGGCGACAAGCGGGAAAACCGCCGCCATCACCTCGTCCTTGCCGTTGACGGAATTGACGAGCGCCTTGCCGTTGTAATGGCGCAACGCGCCTTCAAGGGCCTTGGCGTCCGCCGTGTCGATCTGCAACGGCACGTCCGTCACGCTCTGGATGGCCTGAACCGTCTCGTCCAGCACGGCCGCCTCGTCAATGCCCGGCACGCCGGCGTTCACGTCCAGCAGATGCGCCCCCGCCTCGGCCTGGGCGATCGCCTCGCGCAGCACATAGCCCGTATCGCCCGTGCGATAGGCCTCTTTCAGCTTCTGCTTGCCCGTGGGGTTGATGCGCTCGCCGATGACCAGCGAATCGTCCAGGGGAATCTCCACGGCGCGCGAATAGGACGCGACCACCGTTTTCGCGACGGGCGGACGCGTCTTCGGCCGCAGCCTCTCCGCGTCCAGCAGCTGCCGGACGGCGGCCAGGTGCGCAGGCGTCGTGCCGCAGCAGCCGCCAACGACCGCCGCCCCCGCTTTCACGAGTTCGGCAATGTCGCGCGCAAATTCTTCCGGTTCCACCAGAAACACGGTTTGACCGTCCACGACCTTGGGCAGGCCTGCATTCGGCTTGACGACCAGTGGCAGATTGGTCGATGCGGCAAGGCGCTTCACATAGGGGAGCAGCAGATCGGGGCCGAGACCGCAGTTGAATCCAATGGCGTCGGCATGGAGCCCCTCCAGCAGAGCGCCAACGACCTCCGGCCCCGCCCCCGTCAGGAGCTTGCCGTCCTCGCCCAGGGCAACCATCGCGATAACCGGCAGCGAACAGTTCTCCTTCGCCGCCAACACGGCGGCCTTGAGTTCGTATGCGTCGCTCATCGTCTCGACGACGACGAGGTCGGCGCCCGCCGCCGCGCCCAGCCGGATCTGTTCGGCGAACGATGCGTAGGCGGCGTCGAACGCGTAGTCGCCGGCCGGTTTCAGGAGCCGTCCCGACGGACCGACATCCAAGGCCACGTACCGCGGCCGCCCCGGCGCCGCTTCCGCCGCGATCCGCGCATTGCGGATGGCGGCGGCGATGACATCGCCCAGCGGCGCCTCGCCATGGTACTTCGCGGGACTGGCGCCGAACGTGTTCGAGAAGACGACATCCGACCCGGACGCGAGATATGCGGCATGCACGGCCTGGACATCCGCCGGATGCGTCAGATTCCAGAGTTCGGGAATCTCGCCGGGCTGCAGACCTCGCGCCAGCAATTGCGTGCCCATGCCACCGTCCAGCATCAGCACACGGTCCTTCACCAGTTCTGAAAAGTTCATCGCGCGGGGTAGTATAGCAAATTACGCAGTCAGACGGCGGAACGATCGGGGGGCTGTCGGCGGTAGACGCAGTCGGCCTTCGGGCAGCCTGGGCAACCCGCGAGCTGTCCGGACGATGGTTCGGGGCCGACGCCGATGATGGCGCTGACGGATTTTGACGGAATCATCAACAGCGTCTCGGTCAGGACGATGCCCGCGCGCCGGTTGCTGTCCAGAAGCTGCAGCAGCGGCCGCTGCGTTTCCAGCGGAAGATCGCCGTATCCCGGGGAAAACCGCATCCGCAACTTCTCGCCGGCCACGGCAGGTTCCGCCAGCAGTCTCGCCGCGCACGAATCGCAATAGGACTCGATGGCCGCCGTCGCCACGGCCTGCGCCATCAGGGCATCGGCGCCGCTGACCTGCGAACAGCGCCGCAGCAGCGCATCGACGCCCGCGCCCAGCGTGGCGCAGAACAGAAACGCATGGCGACAGCCCCGAAGCGTCTGCGCCAGCGAGCAGGAGTGGACACGCAAGGGGCCGATCTGAAGTTCGCCGGCCGCCGAACCATGGGCGACCGGTTCAAGGCGCCAGTACGCCACCGGCCGGCAGACGGCCCTGACCGCGGCTTCGACCTTGTCCAGACGCGCCGTGAACACGGCATCTGGCGCGGCCACGCCCATGCGCAGATAGCGCAACGTCTCCGCCCGGTCGATCGTCACGGGAACGCCCTCCACCCCGTCAGCCGACGATCGAGCCGAGATTGCGCATGATGCGCTCGGCGACCTCGGGCTTGTTCATCGTATAGAGGTGAACGTGGTTGACGCCGTTGGCGAGAAGGTCGATGATCTGCTCGGTCGCATAGGCGACGCCCGCATCCAGCATGGCCGCCGGCGTGTCGCCGAACCGGTCGACAATCGCCTTGAAGCGGGATGGCAGATACGTCCCCGACAACTGGCAGATGCGCCGGATCTGCTTGCCGTTCGTCACCGGCATGATTCCGGCCAGCACGGGAACCGACACGCCCGCTTCGCGAATCTTGTAGAGATAGCGGTAGAAGACGTTGTTGTCGAAAAACATCTGCGACGTGAGGAACGAAAGCCCGGCGTCCACCTTCTCCTTCAAATGGGCGATGTCCTCTTCCAGATGGTCGCAGGCCGGATGGCATTCGGGGTAGCAGGCGCCGCCCAGGCAGAACCCGCCGACCTGGTCGAGCACGCGCACAAGGTCGACCGCGTGGCGGTAGTGCTCCGGCGTGGCCGTCTGGTCCTGGGGCAGATCGCCGCGAAGGCAGAGGATGTTCTCGACGCCGGCGTTCCGCAAGGTCCACACTTCCCGCTGGATGCGCTCTCGGGTCGCCGTCAAGCAGGTCAGATGCGCCAGCGCCGGCACCCCGCAGGTCTGGACATGCGCCGCGATTTCGGCCGTATTGGCCTGGGCGTTCCCCGACGCGCCATAGGTCACGGACATGAAGGACGGATGCTGGGCGGCCAGACGCGACACCGCATCCTTCACGGGCGCAAACGGCGCGTCCTTTTTGGGCGGGAAGACTTCGAATGAAATCTGCGGCCGCTTTCGCTTCAGAAGTTCGGAAATTTTCATGCCTGCAGTTTCTCCAGCAGCGCCTTCGCGGCGGCGACCTCGGCGCCGGATTTGGAAATGGCCGTCGCCTCGGCCGCGCCCAGCCCCGAAACGGAAACGCGAACCGTGACGATCGGCTCGTGGGCCGTGCCTTCCGTCTTCACGACGGCATAGACGGGTTTGCGCGGCGGCCGGAGGGACTGGGCCTTCACCTGCAGAAACCCCTTGGGATTCGCATCCCATTCATTCAGATCGCCCGCAAACGGCAACTCGAATTTCGCAAAGACGGCCCGCGCCGCGTCGAGACCGCCATCCAGCCAGACGGCCCCCATCACGGCTTCCATCGCGTCCGCAAGGACTTTCGCGCCCGCGGGAAGCTCATGCGCGCCCGCATTCCGCTTCAAATAGGCGCGCAAACCGATCCGTTCGGCCACCGCCGCCAGTGCGGTGCCCGAAACGAGATGGGTGCGGCGCACCGTCAACTGGCCTTCCTGTTCATCGGGGAACGCCTTGAAAACGGCGTCGGCCGACAGGAGGCCAAACACGGCATCCCCGAGAAATTCCAGGCGCTGATTGTCCTTTGCCGCCGGATCTACCATCCGGCACGCCGGCGTCGTCAGCGCCCGTTCGAGCAGCGCCGCGTTCTTGAACGTATAGCCAATCTTCTTTTCGAGTTCCATCGGTTCCTCGCCCAATCTACCGGAATGCCGCGCCCGACCAGCCGAGTTTGCGGTTCAAGGCCTCAAAGGGATCGTATCCCGCCAGTTCAATCATCGGGACGGTCGTCTCCGCCTTCCTGACGCACAGTTCCTCGCCCACGGCGACGCGCGCCACGGCGGCGCTGTCGGCGAAGACCGAAAGCGGCTCGGACGACCGGCCGGGACGGGCCGCGGGACGCAGCGTGAAGCAAACCGAATCCTGCACGACCAGCGGCCGCGAAGAAAGCGCGTGCGGACAGATTGGCGTCACGACAAACGACGCCGAATTCTGCATCAGAATCGGCCCGCCCGCCGCGAGCGAATAGGCCGTCGACCCCGTGGGCGTCGCAAGGATCAGTCCATCGGCGAAAACCTGCGTCGCCGGCTTGCCATCGACCAGCAGATCGATCAGCGCCGGACGCCCCGCCGTATCCGGACGCACCACGACGTCGTTCAGCGCGAGATGCCCGTCCACCGACAGCGCCACGTGCTGCGACAACCTGAAATCGTCGTTCTTCAACGCCCGGATGGCATCCTCGAAGACGGGTTCCTCCACGCTCGCCAAATACCCCAGCGACCCCAGATTCAGGCCCAGCAGCGGAATGCGCGGAAATTCATGGGCGGCGGACAGCATCGTGCCGTCGCCACCGAGGACAACCACCGCTTCCGGCTCCGTCCGGGAAATCTCCAGCCCCAATGAAAGCGCCAACGCGCGCAGGCGGACGCACGCCGCATCCGCTTCGGGCTTGTCGGTATTGGTATGGAAGACGATCCTTTTCACACTGCCAGTAGATCACATCGCGGGATGGGGAAAGCACGGACGGACGAGGTCATTTGTCAATCATGAAAGGGCCGAGAAACTCGTCCTTGAAATCAAAGCCGCCAATGAAATCGGCCGGAGAATCCTTCTCCGTCCTGCCGATCCGCTTGGAGTCGCAGAGATTGAAAACGATGGCGCCCACGTCCTCCGAGCAGGTCACGCCCCAGTCCGCCAAAACCGTGTAGGCCAGCGGGCCGTAGGCGTCCAGCGCAAAATCGCGGAAGAACCCGAGCAATTCCTGCCCCGTCACATGCCCCTTCGCGACGTTCGAGGCTTCGGAAACCACGCGGAGCACGAAATCGTAGGCGCGCGGATCGTAGCGGTCATCCTTTCGCAGGATGTCGCTGAAATCGTCCGTCTCGTATTGGATTTGCGGAAGTTCCATAAAAATCGAACGCCAAAGGCAACTCTCTTCCGGCCGTCAGAAACGGATCCGCGCGGCGAGCGCCTTGAGCTCGCCCCTGTCCCCCGGCGCGCCCGCAAAGGCCAGGGCCGGACCGCCCTCGTAGCGGGGGACGATGTGGAAATGGAGGTGGAACACGCTCTGCCCGGCCACGGGACCATTGTTCTGAAGGAGGTTGAACCCGTCGCACGGCAACGCCTCCTTAAGGTGCGCCGCCACCTTCTGGACGCGCACGACGAGTTCCTTCAAGACATCCGCCGACGTGTCCAGAAGCCCTTCCGTGTGAACCTTGGGGATGACGAGCGTATGCCCCTTCGAACACGGATTGACGTCCAGGTAGGCGAGCACGAGGTCGTCTTCGTAGACTTTGAAACAGGGAATCTCCCCTGCCGCAATCGCGCAGAATATGCAGTCGTTTTTCATAAAAGTCGCATCCGCTATTCCGTGGGGAGCCATTCGATTTCAAACCACGTGCGATAGTAGTTGTCGCGCTGCCAGGTGTTGCCGGCGGACGCGTAATCGCAGAACGTCACCGCTTCAGGGTAGCGGCCCTCGGGATTTTCGGTGTGGCTGCCAATCGGCAGGACGGCGTTGAACGCCATCCAGATGTCGTCGCTCGGCGAACGGACTGCCGAGAATCCCTGCATCGTCTGCCCATCGCGGATGCCGCCGCGGAACGGCGTCGTCTGGTCGCCGGCGCCCAAACGGCTGTCGCGGGCCAGCAGCACGGGTCCGCGCGTAAACGCCACGTAGTGGGGCTTGGCCGACGGCTTGGCGTCCTTGCCGTCAAAGGCGCCCGGCGCGCTGACCGGACCCGGCGCGATCGTGTGCGCGATGACGGGCATGTCGAACGCGATTTCGACGACGTCTCCCAACGTCCATTCATGCTCAATCGCGTAGTAGGAACCCGCCGTGACGCGCCCCAGGCTCTTGCCGTTCAGCTTCACCGTCGTGCCGGCGCCCGCCCAAGCCGGAATGCGCAACTTGACCGGCACCTTGCCGACACCCTGCGTATGGCTCACGAGCCGCGCGAAGTTGCCGCGCGGATAAAGCGAATACATGTCGAACGCGACACGCCGGCCGTTTTCGAGTTCGCCCCGCACGAGCGCCGACGCGTAGAAGTTGAACACGATCTCGTTGCCCTTCGTGCGGAAAAGCTCCTTGAGGAAGCAGAGGAAGCCGCGCGGACCATTCGCCGTGCAGCAGTCGGTGTGCATATAGCAGTGATGCTGGCCATGGTAGCGGTTGCCCGAAAGCGGCGTATAGCCGGCGAATTCGGACCCGTCGGCTTTCATCGCGCCCAAGTAGGCGTTGTAAAACGTCCGTTCAAGCTGATCGGCCCATTTCGGATCGTTCGTGATGTCGAGAAGCTTCTCGCAGAAACGCATCCACGTCGTCGTCACGCAGGTCTCCTGCAGGCGGACGTAGGGGAGATGCTGTTTCTTCGCGCCGTGAAACCAGGCTTCCGAACAGGCGCAGCCGCCCGCGAGGTTGATTTCCTCCTTGATGATGTCCTCGCCCGTCCTGATGGCGGCTTCGAGCAGTTCCGCGCGGCCCGTCACCTCGTAGTACTCGACCATGCCCTGGTAGCAGCTCATCATCTCGTACGCCTTCCAGCGGTTGTGCTTCACCACATAGCCGCCATGCGTCTCGGCCTTGTTGCCATGACCGTTGCGGTCGGCCACGGAGACGCCTTTGAGCGCGAGATCCAGCAACCGCGGACCGGACTCGGCTTCCGTCATGCCCTTGACGAGAAACGTCGCGAAGTCGAGATACCGCCGGTCTTTCGTCCGCTTGTAGAGCCACATCACCGGTTCGAGGATGGAAGAGCTGGCGTAGCCGCTCCAGTAGCCGGTCTGCCACAGTTCGCGGCCGCGTTTGCCGTTCGGCCCGATTTCCCCGATGACGTATTCGCACACGCGCCGCGCGGCGGCGAGCGCCTTGGCGCCCTTCGCGCGGTCGGCTTCCGAGGCGCCCTCCGCCGTGCACCCGTCGAAGTAGTGCAGCAGGCCCATCATCGTGTACTTCATGCCCCATACGTCCCAGCCCTCGCCGCAGCGAAGTTCATCGGGGTAGTTGCCGATGTAGCCATTCGGCTCCTGCGAAGCCAGGATGCGCTCAATGCCGCGGTCGACGGACGCCTTCAGCTTCGGCGAACCCGTGTAGGCGAGATACGGCATGGCGGAATGCATGTACTTGCCCCAGAACTCCGTCTGCCACCAGCCGTGGCGCTCCGTTTTTTCCAGAAACGGCGCCGTGATGTAGTCGATGTCCGTCCCGATCACGTGATTGGCAATCATCGTGTCGAGTTTCTCGCCCAGGAAACCCTTGAGCGCGGTCTGCCCGCACGAGGGGACGGCCGCCGCAGGCGCCAGCATCGCCGTCAGCGCCGCACAAGCCAGAAACATTCTATCCAATCGCATCGTCATTCGTCTTTCTCCACGTTTTCACTATACATTTTCATCGCCCCAACGCCTGAACGGGGAGGCGCCTGCGGGGAACGCGCCGCGTCCCTTCGCCTCCGGAAACGCACGGTCAGTCGAAGAATGCCTGATAGAGCGCGCGTACGGCCTTGTCGCGGTCGGAACTCTTGATGCCGAGCATGAACGAAACCTCGCTCGCCCCCTGGTTGACCATCGAAATGCTGATGCCGTGCTCGGCGAGAGCCGCCGTGGCCTTGGCCAGCATCCCGGACGAAAACACCATCCCTTCGCCGACGACCATCACGACGACGTAGTCGTGCGCCACGATCACGCTGTCGGGATTCAGCTCGCGCTTGATGCGGGCAACGACCCTCTTTTCCTTGGTGGCCGTGAACTTCTCGCCACGCATCAGAATGGAAATCGAATCGATGCCGCTCGGAATGTGCTCGTACGCGACGCCCTCTTCTTCGAGAATCGCCAGCACCCGGCGCGTAAAGCCGATTTCGCGGTTCATCAGATACTTGTCGATGATGATGTTCGAGAACCCGCCGGCGGCGGCGATGCCCGTCACCGTGCCGGGTATCACGCGACGGCTCTGCACGATCATCGTGCCGGGTTCGGACGGACGATTCGTGTTGCGGACGTTGATCGGGATGCGGCCCTGAACGGCCGGCGCGATCGCCTCGTCGTTGAATACGCCGAATCCCGCGTAGGCGAGTTCGCGCATTTCGCGATAGGTCATCGTGTCGATGCCGTCCTTCACTTCCGGGACGATTCGCGGATCGACCGGATAGACATTGTCCACGTCCGTGAAGTTCTCATACACGTCGGCGCGCACGGCGGCCGCGAGAATCGAGCCCGTAATGTCGCTGCCGCCACGCGGAAACGTCGCCACGGACCCGTCCTTGCGATAGCCGAAAAAGCCCGGATAGACGACGATGCCTTCGAAATCGGCAAACGCGCGCGCCAGTTTGCGGTAGGACTCGTCGGCCAGCGTCGCGTTGCCGCTCTCGCCTTCCAGCACCATGCCCGTCTCCCTGGGACTTGCATAACGCGCTTTCACGCCGCGCTTGCGGAATGCCACGGCCGCCAGCTTCGCGCTGTTGTCTTCACCGGCGGCCTTGAGCGTGTCCATGAAAATCCCGACGTCCCTTTTGGACGTTTGCAGGCGGGACTTCAGATCCTCTTCGATCGTCTTGACGATCTCGGCGCCCAGATCGAGGTCTTTCGCCATCGACGCATAGCGCGCCACGATGGCCGCAAGAGGCGCCTTCGTGTCCTTTTTGGCCAACGCCGCCTGCGCAAGCTCGATCAGAAGGTCGGTCACCTTCGTGTCGGACTTGTTGCGCTTGCCCGGCGCCGACACGACAACCATTCGCCGCTGCGGGTCGGCGAGAACAATGTCAATGACCTTCGTCAACTGCTTCGCATCTGCAATCGAACTGCCACCGAACTTGCATACTTTCATGAAGAGGCCTCTTGATTTTCAAGAAAAAAAAAACGTTTGCATATTATACCCCAAAGCCATCCCGGATGCAAGCCGCTGCGTTGTTTGGAGGTTCCCCAATCGACACCAATTTTTTTCTCTGCCGGCCCCCGAACCGGCCCCGAACCGCCTATTTTCCGGCGCGGACGCGGATCTGTGAAAGGCAACGGCGCAAATGAACACTGACCATTAATAAATGTGATTCGAGCCGCAAAGATTCCAACTGCTCTCTTTCTTTGCGTCCTTTGCGTTCTTTGCGGCTAAATCCATCTGATTCACTTTCCGCCTGACCACTGACCACTGCCCATTGACCGCTCTCTTATTGCTTCGGCAACTAAATGTTGTGATTTGAGCCGCAAAGAACGCAAAGGACGCAAAGATTCATTTCGCCGTCCGCGCGCGGATGAAGATGCGCTTCTGCGTCGTCGTTGCCGTCGCGGCAGGATCCGCGCTCTCCGATCTCCTTGTGCCGCGAATGCTTGACCCTGTCGACTGGGGCAATGTGCGCCCCTTTCGGAACAGCGGAGACATGAATCCTGTCGCACCAGGCCAGCCCGATTCTCCTTGATGATCGGCGCGAACACGGGATGACGGCACGCGGGAAAGGACGGAATTTGACGCATCCACGGGAAACGGCTCCACGACTGCGTCAAACAAATCGCCAATCAACCGCTTGCTCGCTCACGGCGGGCGGCGGCTCCGCTTCGCCGCCCCTGCCGTTCGCTCGCATCACTTTTGGCTCCCCATCTCGCCGCGCGGTCCTGCGGAGCAACCAAGGCGGAAGCCAAGGCCGTAGCTGCGGTAGCCGGGATCGTCCCAGTTGCGGTCGGCGGAGCGGCAGTACCGCGCGAGGCTGCTCCAGCCGCCGCCG
Source organism: Kiritimatiellia bacterium (assembly GCA_051884915.1). Taxonomy (GTDB): domain Bacteria; phylum Verrucomicrobiota; class Kiritimatiellia; order RFP12; family UBA1067; genus RUG572. Next base: position 5,028 of record JBJEWF010000048.1, on the reverse strand, counting down.
CGGAGGACCCGGAGCGAACCCGATGCTGGGCCTGTGGGATCGGTGACGCTCCCCTCCGGATAATCTCCGTACCAGTCGCCGCACCATTCCCAGACGTTGCCGAGCATGTCGCAAAGCCCCCACCGGTTCGGTCGTTTCCGCCCGACGGGATGCGTTCCCGCCCGACTGCCCGAATACTGTTTTTCCGGCCAGTCGGAGCAATCCTCACCATCCGCCAGTTCGAAGTCGCGACAGGAATTGCCGCCGTACCAGGCGATGTCGTCCAACGCCGGTGCGTTATTCATTCCGACAATCCGCAAATCCTCTCCGCTCGGCAGCGCGGTCGTCGTCCCGGCGCGGCAGGCGTACTCCCACTCCGCTTCCGTCGGCAGACGCACGTCCAGACCGGTGGCGGACCGGACCCTGCCGATGAAGTCCTGGCAGTCGTTCCAGGACACGTTCTCCACCGGGCGGTCGTCGCCTTTGAAGCGGGACGGATTGTTCCCCATCACGCTCTTCCACTGCCGCTGCGTGACCTCGTATTTGCCGAGCCAGAAGCCCCGCGTCAGCTTGACTTCATGCTGCTTCTCGTTATCAAAGCGCCCCGCTTCCGACACGGGGCTGCCCATCATGAACTTTCCGGGCGGGCAGTACACCAGCTCCATCTCCGCCCCGCCGGGCAGGGTTATCGTCCGCGTCTCGCCCGCCTGGGGATTCGCGTGGACGCCGTCCCCGGCCGGCGCCTCGCGGGTGGCCGGCGCGGTAGTCGCAGGGGCCTTCCCCATCTCGCCGCGCGGTCCTGCGGAGCAACCAAGGCGGAAGCCAAGGTCGAAGTTGTGGAAGCCGGGATCGCTCCCGCAGCGGTTGGCGGAGCGGCAGAACCGCGCGTTGCTGCCCCAGCTGCCGCCGCGGATGACCCGGTACGAACCCGACGCTGGGCCTGTGGGATCGGTGACGCTCCCGTCCGGATAATCGCCGTACCCGTCGCTGCACCATTCCAATACATTGCCGAGCATGTCGTAAAGTCCCCACCGGTTCGGCCGTTTCCGCCCGACGGGATGCGTTCCCGCCCGACTGCCCGAATACTGTTTTTCCGGCCAGTCGGAGCAATCATAACCGTTCGCCAGCTCGAAGTCGCGACAGGAATTGCCGCCGTACCAGGCGATGTCGTCCAACGCCGGACCGTTATTCTTTCCGACGATCCGCAGGTCCTTTCCGTTCGGCAGCGCGCTCGTCGTCCCGGCGCGGCAGGCGTACTCCCACTCCGCTTCCGTCGGCAGGCGCACGTCCAGACCGGTGGCGGACCGGACCCTGCCGATGAAGTCCTGGCAGTCGTTCCAGGACACGTTCTCCACCGGGCGGTCGTCGCCTTTGAAGCGGGACGGATTGTTCCCCATCACGCTCTTCCACTGCCGCTGCGTGACCTCGTATTTGCCGAGCCAGAAGCCCCGCGTCAGCTTGACCTCATGCTGCCTCTCGTCATCCTCGCGCCCCGCTTCCGACACGGGGCTGCCCATCATGAACTTTCCGGGCAGGCAGTACACCAGCTCCATCTCCGCCCCGCCGGGAAGAGTTATCGTCCGCGTCTCGCCCGCTTCGGGCTCGAGGTGCGCACGGGCTGCGCGCCTAAGGCTCGCCGCTTCGGCATTGGCCGAATCGCATGCGAGCACCTTGTCGACCTCTTCGACGCACTTTTCCCAACGCGCCGCATCGAAATACTGCTTGGCGACCGCAAGCGAGACGCCAATGTGGAACGATTTCGCTTCGGCCGCCGCCGCGGCGAGTTTCTGCTTCGCGGCGGTCAATGCCTGTTGCGCGTCGGCAAACTCGCCGCGCTCAAAGGCCTCCTGGCCTCGGCGCCGGAGCGTCTCTCCCTCGCGGCAACTGTCGGCCGCCACCTCTGCCGCATTGAACCGCTTCAGCTCCGGATTGATCTCCGCGGCGATCCCGTCCGCGATGCGCCTGGCCGCATCGCGCCCTTCCCGGTTCGTCTTCAGCCAATCGAGCTCAAGGGCGATGGCGTCGGCCGCCTCGCCGACGACATCGAGCGCGGACTTTGCGGCGGCCGCATCGGACGGCGTCGCCGCCTTTTCGATTCTGCTCCAGTTCGCATCGATTGCCGCAAGGTGGCCTTTGAATCCGCCAGGATCCGAACGATACGCCTCGGCCTCTTTCATGCGCTCGCGCGCCCAATCGGTTTTGATCGCGATCTTGGTTTTCAAGGTCGCAATCTGGGCGATTTCCCGGCGCCGGTCGACTGGCGCCGGCGCGGCGGGCGCAGGGGCCTCCGCTTTCGCCGCCTCGCGGGCAGTCGGTGCCGGCGCGGTAGTCGCAGGGGCCTCCGCTTTCGCCGCCTCGCGGGCGGCGGGTGCCGGCGCGGCGGGCGCAGGGTCCGCCGCTTTCGCCGCCTCGCGGGCGGCGGGCACCGGCGCGGCGGGCGCAGGGGCCTCCGCTTTCGCCGCCTCGCGGGCAGTCGGTGCCGGCGCGGTAGTCGCAGGGGCCTCCGCTTTCGCCGCCTCGCGGGCGGCGGGTGCCGGCGCGGCGGGCCGATTGGCGCCCTTCCTTGCGACGCCGAGCATCACGCCGGCACCGGCGAGCGCCAACGCGACGAGCGCAAAGGCGACTTTGCGTCCGACCGTCGACCGCCCCCTGCCGGCGGCGGGAGCGCCCGATCCGCCCTCCAGCGCGTCAAGGAAGGCGCCGCAGGAGCCGAAGCGGTCCTCGGGCTTTTTCGCGAGGCACTTCCTAAACGCCGCATTGACCCGGCTCGACGCCCCTTCCATGTGCGGCACTTCGGCGAAGAGGACGGCGTGGCCGAGCACCATCGGATCGTCGGCCTCGAACGGCAGCCCGCCCGTCAGCACCTTCCACGCGAGCACGCCGAAGGAGTAGACGTCCGCCGGGGCGCGCTGGACCTGTCCCTTCCACTGCTCCGGCGCCTTGTAGGCGGGCGTGCCGCTCGTCGACGTCACCACCGAAAGCGTGCGGCTCATGGACGACCTGATCTGCGCCGCGAGCCCGAAGTCGAGCGCCACGGCGCGGCCGTCCCCGTCGACCATCACGTTCTCGGGCTTGAGGTCGCGGTGGATCACCTTGCGGCCGTGCGCGTAGTCGATCGCCTGGGCGACATCGCGCAGGATCCTCATCTTCGCGGCGCGATGCGCCTCGCCCGCGTGCCTCCGCAGCCAGCGCGACAGGCTCTCGCCCTTCACGAGGTCCATCACGAGAAAATAGTCGCCGCGCCCGTCCCTCTCAAGCGTGCGGACGCCCGCGATATGCGGATGGCGCAGATCGCAGACGAGCCGGAAATTCCGGCGGATCGCCTCCATCTCGTCCTCGTTGTGCGAAACCTCCGGCGGCAGGCCCTTCACCGCCACCTCCACGCCGCCGATCCTGTCGAGGCACCGGTAGACGACGCCCATGCCGCCCTGGCCGAGCTCGTCCAGGACGGCGTAGCGCCCGAGGATCTCGTCCCCGGGTCCGAGACGGCCGGACGGGGATGCCGGCGCGCCCTTCAGCGTGACTTCGGAATTGATGGTCCGGTCGGTCATAATCTCACCTGCATTACGACTGCTCACTTTTGGCTCCCCATCTCGCCGCGCGGTCCTGCGGAACAGCCCAGGCGGAAGCCAAGGTCGTCGTCGAGGCTGACGGGACCGCACCCGAGGCGGCCGGCGGAACGGCAGTACCGCGCGCCGCGGCCCCAGCTGCCGCCGCGGAAGACCCGGTCCGAACCCGATGCCGGGCCTGTGGGTTCGGTGACGCTCCCCTCCGGATAAGCGCCGTACCGGTCGCCGCACCATTCCCAGACGTTGCCGATCATGTCGTAAAGCCCCCACCGGTTCGGCCGCTTTCGCCCGACGGGATGCGTTCCCGCCCGACTGCCCGAATACTGTTTTTCCGGCCAGTCGGAGCAATCATAACCGTTCGCCAGCTCGAAGTCGCGACAGGAATTGCCGCCGTACCAGGCGATGTCGTCCAACGCCGGACCGTTATTCTTTCCGACGATCCGCAGGTCCTTTCCGTTCGGCAGCGCGCTCGTCGTCCCGGCGCGGCAGGCGTACTCCCACTCCGCTTCCGTCGGCAGGCGCACGTCCAGACCGGTGGCGGACCGGACCCTGCCGATGAAGTCCTGGCAGTCGTTCCAGGACACGTTCTCCACCGGGCGGTCGTCGCCTTTGAAGCGGGACGGATTGTTCCCCATCACGCTCTTCCACTGCCGCTGCGTGACCTCGTATTTGCCGAGCCAGAAGCCCCGCGTCAGCTTGACTTCATGCTGCTTCTCGTTATCAAAGCGCCCCGCTTCCGACACGGGGCTGCCCATCATGAACTTTCCGGGCGGGCAGTACACCAGCTCCATCTCCGCCCCGCCGGGCAGGGTTATCGTCCGCGTCTCGCCAGCCCGGGGTTCGACGTGCGCATCGTTTCCGGCCGCCGCTTCGCGGGTGGCGGCCGATGCCGACTCAGTGGACGCAGCAACCTTCCCCATCTCGCCGCGCGGTCCTGCGGAGCAACCAAGGCGGAAGCCAAGGGAGTCGTCGTGGTCGCCGGGAGCGCCATACAAGCGGCAGGCGGAACGGCCTAATGGATCACGCCAGCCGCCGCCGCGGTAGACCCGGCACGAAACCGACGCCAGACCTGTGGGATCGGCGACGCTCCCGTCCGGATAAGCGCCGTACCCGTCGCCGCACCATTCCCAGACGTTGCCAATCATGTCGTAAAGCCCCCACCGGTTCGGTCGTTTCCGCCCGACGGGATGCGTTTCGCCGCCAGAATTACCGCCGTACGATTCGTCGTCGGAATTGCCGCCGTACGATTCGTCGTCGTAATCGGCGCTGTACCAGGCGATGTCGTCCAACTCCGGAAATTCGTGAAACACCTTTTTTCTGTCAGACGTCAGGACCGTCGTCATAATCCCACATTCCTTCCCGTTCGGCAGCGCGGTCGTCGTCCCGGCGCGGCAGGCGTACTCCCACTCCGCTTCCGTCGGCAGACGCACGTCCAGACCGGTGGCGGACCGGACCCTGCCGATGAAGTCCTGGCAGTCGT
>JBJEWF010000047.1:0-4445 GCA_051884915.1 Kiritimatiellia bacterium | reverse complement strand
CGGATGCTGCCACCGGGCACGCCCTCCGGCTCTGCCGCATGGACCGGGGCCGCCGTGCATTGTAATGTTTATATAAACTATGCAATGCACTCTACAGCAGATCGGCCACCCGGGACCGGCGCCGTGCCGCGTGACCGTGCGGATGTCGCCACGGGGACCCGCCCTCCGGTTCTGCCGCATGGGCCGGGGTCGCCGCGTATTGTAATGTTTATATAAACTATACAATGCACTCTACGACAGGTCGACCACCCGGGAGGCGACGGCGTCGACTGCCCGGGACCGGCACCGTGCCGCATGACCTCGTGGCCGCGCGGATGCTGCCGCGTGGGTACGCCCCCCGGTTCTGCCACGTGGGCCGAGGCCCGCCGTGCATTGTAATGTTTATATAAAATATACAATGCATTCTACAACGGGTCGACCGCCCGGGACCGGTGCCGTGCCGCATGACCTCGTGGCCGCGCGGATGCTGCCGCGTGGGCACACCCTCCGGCTCTGCCGCATGGACCGGGTGCCGCCGTGCATTGTAATGTTTATATAAATCGTTGCGTGAAGACAAGCGTGGACGATGTGCGGCCAATGGGTGATTGACGCCCGCCGAATGTGATCGAATCCATACGGGGTATCACGATTGCCAGTCGGCTGGAAATCGGAGAAACACATAAAATCCAGTTGCAGCGATTCGGGCTTCAGTTCGGTGGTGGTCGCCGGCTCGTCGCTTCCGTTTTCCCGCTTGACGCGCGACTACGAATGTGGTTAAATCATCCCGCCATGGGCGAGAAGAACAGGGATGCTTTGCATGAGGCTCTATTGGGCATTTTTGGCCTCCGTGTCGGCTTCTTGCTTAAGTTCCTTGTTTGTGTCTCGTTCGTGTCAGTGCAGTTTTGGGCCTTGGCAATTTAATCGCCAACGGGTAGCGGTTAGTAACCGACGGAGAAGGTCGTGGGATCGGCCCACTGGTATGATGTGACGGTCGAGGCGGAGTTCGGTGCGGACGTCGTCCGCGCGTCGGTGGGCGTCCCGGCGCCCGGCGACTGGTTTCAACGGTGACGGACGGAGGAGATCGCGATGGGATTCTTCAAGGCATACGACATGCGGGGGACGTTCGGCGAGGATTTCGACCTGGCCGTCGTGTACAAGGTCGGCAAGGCCCTGCCGAACGTCGTCGGCGGACCGCGCTGGCTGGTCGGGCGCGACTGCCGCGCGACGTCGCCGCAGGTCCATGACGCGCTCGTGGCCGGGCTGCGGGCCGCGGGCGCCCAGGTCGAGGACCTGGGGCTTTCCACCACGCCGATGGTCTATTTCTTCACCGCGCAGGAGGGGTTCGACGGAAGCGCGATGATCACGGCCTCGCACAATCCGCCTACGGACAACGGCATCAAGGTCTCGCGTCGCGGCGCGCTGCCGGTCGGCTTCGAAAGCGGTCTGGCGGACGTCGAGGCGCGCGTTCTCGCGGATGCGGATCCCGTGCCGGCGTTCGGGCCTTCGGCCGCGCCCGGGACGACCGACCCGCGGCGTCTCCGGACCTACGTCGACTGGCTGAAGGCCCATGCCGGGGGATGCGACGGGTTGCGCTTCGCCGTCGACTGCTCCGACGGCATGGCCTCGATTCTCGCCCGCGAGCTCTTCCCGCAGGCGGTGTTCCTGAACGACGCGCCCGACGGGCGCTTCCCGCACCACACGCCCAATCCGCTGCTTGCGGAGGCGCGCGGACAGCTCGCGGCCGTCGTGCGCGAACGCGGCCTCGACTGCGGCGTGCTGTTCGACGGCGATGCGGACCGCTGCGTCTTCGTGGACGAAACCGGCGCGTTCATCCAGCCGGACTACCTGATTCCCGTTCTCGCCTCCACTTTCGTCGCCGATCCGGACCCGTCCGCCAGCCGCCCGTCTTCGGCGCCGGCCGTCATCCACGACGTGCGGACCTCCCGGGCGGCGATCGAGGCAATCGCGGCGCTGGGGTTCCGGCCGGTGATCGGCAAGGTGGGGCACGCATACGCGAAGGTCCTCCTGCGCGAGACGGATGCCGTCTGCGGGGGCGAACTGGCGGGACACTACTATTTCCGCGATTTCTGCCACTGCGACTCGGGCGAGCTGGCCGCGTTGCGGATTCTCGGCGCCTTCGCGCGGGCGAAAGCCGCGGGGCGGACGGTTTCCGCCCTGATGGCCCCGATTGCGCGCAAATACGCGAATTCGGGCGAACTCAATTTCAAGGTCGCGGACAAGCCGGCGGCAATCGCGCGCGTGCTGGCCGCCGCGAAGACCCTTGCCCCCGAGACGGGCCGGACCGGCATCGACGGGTATCGGATCGAGTACGCGCCGGGGTGGATTTCCGTGCGCCAGTCGAACACGGAGCCCTATCTGCGCCTGCTGGCCGAGTGCGACACGCCCGAACGCCTGGCCGCCTGGGTCGACGTCCTCTCGGCGGCAATTCGCGGATGATTCGCCATGCGCCGTCCGTTATGGTAAAATGTCCGCCGTTTTTTTGAAGGAGAAGAGTTCGCATGTCAGAGAATCGCCGCATCGTCGTCACGTCCGCGCTCCCGTACGCCAACGGGGAGATCCACCTGGGCCATCTGGTCGAATACATCCAGACCGACTTCTGGGTGCGCTTCCAGAAGATGCGCGGCAACGAGTGCGTCTACGTCTGCGCCGACGACACCCATGGCACGCCGATCATGATTCGCGCCGGCAAGGAGGGCATTTCGCCCGAACAGCTGATCGCCCGCAGCCATGCGGCGCACCTCAAGGACTTCACCGATTTCGAAATCGCCTTCGACAACTACCATTCGACCAACTCGCCCGAGAACCGGGTCCTTTCCGAGCAGTTCTTCGCCGCGATGGAGACAAGCGGCGCGGTGACGACGCGCACAACGCCGCAGCTCTACTGCGAGCGGTGCAGGATGTTTCTGCCGGATCGCTACGTGAAGGGGACCTGCCCGAAGTGCGGGGCCGAGAACCAGTATGGCGACAGCTGCGACAAGTGCGGCGGCACGTACGCGGCGGAAGAGCTGGGGCGGCCCGCGTGCACGACCTGCGGCGGCACGCCGGTCGTGAAGGACGCGGAGCATCTCTATTTCGAACTGGAGCCGAGCCGCGAGTTTCTGCGCGGCTGGATTCCGGAGCACACGACGAGCGACGTCTCCAACAAGCTGCTTGAGTGGTTCGACGAGCCGTTGCGCGGCTGGTGCATCTCGCGCGCGGCGCCGTATTTCGGCTTCCAGATTCCGGGCCACCCCGGCAAATATTTCTACGTGTGGGTGGACGCGCCGATCGGCTATCTGGCCTCGCTGCGGAACTGGTGCGCGGCGAACGGCCGGGATTTCGACGACTACTGGCAGAACCCGAAGACCGAACGCTACCATTTCATCGGCAAGGACATCATCCGGTTCCACTGCCTCTTCTGGCCGGGCATGCTGCACGCGGCGGGCTACGCGCAGCCGGACAAGATCTTCGTCCATGGCTTCCTGACGGTCAACGGCGAGAAGATGTCGAAGTCGAAGGGCACGTTCATCAACGCCCGCACCTATCTCGACCATCTGCCGGCGATGGCGCTGCGCTACTACTACGCGTGCAAGCTGGGCGGCACGACGGACGACATGGACCTCAACCTGCAGGATTTCGTCCAGCGCGTGAACGGCGATCTCGTGGGCAAGATCACGAATCTGGCGTCGCGCGGCGCGCAGATGCTCAACCGGCATCTGGCCGGCCGGCTGGGGACCGTCGACGGGGACGGCCGCAAACTGCTGGACCTCGCCCGCAGCCGCGCCGCGGCGATTGCCGCGCACTACGAGGCGCGCCGGTTCTCGCAGGTCCCCGTCGAAATCGCGCGCATCGCCGACGCGGCGAACGAGTATTTCGACGCGCGCGCGCCGTGGAAGACGGTCAAGGATCCGGCGGAGGCCGAAACCACGCGGACGACGCTCACGAACGTGCTGAACGTCTTCCGCCTCCTCGCCATCTACCTGAAGCCGATCCTGCCCGCGTACGCCGACAAGGTGGCGGCGCTCTTCGGCGAGGCGGCCTATTCGTGGGACGACGCCGCGAAGGACGTCGAGAACGCTACGATCGGCGCCTACGAATATCTGGCGACGCGCATCGACGCGAAGCAGGTCGAGGCGATGGTCGAGAAGGCCAAGGCCCGGCCGGCCGACTCGGGCGAAGTCGCGCACGACAGCCGCGCGTCCAAGAACAAGGACAGGACCCGCAGTCCCGCTCCCGCCGCGGCCGACGCGGCGCAGCCGGCGCCGAAGGCCGAGATCGCGTTCTCCGATTTCGAGAAGCTGGATCTGCGCGTCGGCCGGGTTCTCGCCTGCGAGGTCGTGCCGAAAAGCGCCAAACTGCTGAAATTCGAGCTGGATGCGGGCGCGCTCGGGCGCCGGACGATCTTCAGCGGCATCCGCGGCACCTATCCCGATCCGGCGGCGCTCGTGGGCAAGGAGGTCGTCTTC